>JANJXG010000109.1 GCA_024709145.1 Bacteroidales bacterium
ATTGATAAGGGATATAATCAGGTAGCTCCTGCCCGTTTTTCTCATCCAGATAGTGATCCATGAGCAGCAATTTTTCTGCGTTTTTATCCGGTATTGTTTTTCCAAAAACATGCCAATAGTAATCCCTGGTCATGCGGCTGCCATTGATGATGCCCATCATGACCTGCCACGATTGCAAAACCGATAGCCATACAAAAAACAGCAAAAGCAATGATGCAGCCAGGTGAAGCATTCTGTTTTTATTCGTTATCACCCATTCGATCACATAGCCCAGTGGAATGACCATGAGGGCATAGGATTGGATGAAGGCCCTCCAGCCATAGCTGACGAGGCTTGTAAAGGAAGCGATCAACAAAAGATTGACAGCGAAGTGAAGCACCACCGGAAGGGTCGCCACACTTTTCTTCAGAATCATTCGCAGCAAGCCGGTGATGGCAATAGCCATGATGGGTGCATAGAGGAGCCAGCCTTTGCGGTAGCTGAATAAGACCCAGGCAAAACGCGGGTTCTGAAAATCGAGGCCGGATTGCGGATCGGTATAGGTGTTGTAATAGATATAACCTGTATAGTATTCATAATAAGCAAATTGTGGAATGCCGATGATGAATGTTGCCAGCCCCAGCAGCACCAAATGATGAAAATGTCGCCACACTAATTTTGCTTTAACGACAAAACTTTCTCGTCCGGTGATGCCCCAAAATAGCGGAATGAATGCAGCGATGATTTCTGCAGGGCGCGAAACAATGATAAATCCGAGGATCAACCCAATGGCCACTGCCAATCGCTTGCGGGGTTCCTGGTGCCAGCGGATGGTGAACCAAATGAGCATGGCATACAGGCTGAAAAGCACCGCATGGGGCGGACCGGCATCGAAGGTACTGTAGAAAAAAAGGTTGGAACCAAGAAAAAGAGCCACGAGGGTAATCGCTGTGGTCAAATCGCTGAAGAAATGCAGCAATACCTTTCGGGTGAAATACAAGCCGGTCACCACATAAAAAAAGGCGCCCATCATCATGGCCAACTGATAAGGGTATGAAAAACCGTCAGCGGGCCAGGGCCCGGAGATGGCCATCAGATGTCCCAAAAAGAAAAACGGACTTAGCAACATAGACATCCCGCAAAAAAACCGGATGATGTTATAACCGTTGATGGGATGCAGCTGGTAAAACATAGGTGTGTTGGCATACTGCGCGTTGATGGCGTTGAGCCAGCTCAGGTCGCTGATACCGGGGTCGTGATAAATAAAGGTGGCAGGCAGGTAGAGATACAGACCAAAAAAGTCGTAGCTTAAGATGTTGGTTTGTTGAAAGATAAACTTGAGGCTGCCTAATATGACAACCAAAGCCGCAATGGTAAAGAGGGAAAGGCGGTTTTTATCCTGTATTTTTATTGCATACACAGTGAAACAATTATTAGATGGGTCAAGCGATGCTGTTCAGGCTTGAAAACTGACCTTCATCTGTTGATACACTTGCAAAAGTACCGGAATCGTACCAATTATCAATTTTTTTTTGATGTGTGTATCTGAGGTCAAAACATTCACTGGTGGAGTTGGTGTGCAATTAACAAAACTTTTGGATTTCATCGGTTTTAATAAGCAGTTTGATACTCAGTTTTGTACCAACGGTGGAGGAGGGAGGAAAGAATGAACCTTTTTACTGTAATTTATTTAAGTGTACTTACCAACATCTGCGTAGGGCCAAAATAGCCTGAGTGTGGTAAGTTTTTCCGAAAAACAGGGCAGGATTGAAATGATGTCAGAATCTTATTAACCGTCCTTTTCATTAGCACCTTAAGAGAATGCCTTGTTGCGACATCATGAAAAGCATGTAACGTATTAGATTTTTGTGATATTCATCACAGTTTCTGTGAAAAGTGTATTTTTTATTTCATTTTTTGAAGTATTGGTAAAAAAATAACTTGGTTTGTTGGATGAGGTTCTTTATTTTTACACCTTGGCTGACATCAAAGCAATGATAACAAGTTTGTTAGTCATTTTTTAAGTAATAACCGATTGTTGAACTTACGAATTCTATGAGGAGAAAGATAACTGAATTTATGATGATTTTTTTTATTGATTTGAAAAAAGGTTCAGTCTGAATTATTCTTCGTAGATTTTGTAGCAGATTGATTTACAGCAACCTAAGAGGCTGGACACCCAACTGAAGCGAACAAATTTCTTGATTAAGCGATGGGAAAACGTTGTGTAGGTTGTATTTGAAGAATAACTGAAACGTTGACATCCAAGGGTAGAGCAAACGAATGGATTGTTGAATACTTTAGTACTTTGATTGAAAAGGTAATCCTTATGATGCCTGAATTGATTTTTTGAAACATAAGAAAGGTGAAAAAGAGTGTTTTTGTAAGTTTATCTTGGCTGCCGGCTAAACAGATTGCGCTTTCCAGTTTGGAATGGCTGTCTTTCCAAGGAGTTTTTTCATGGCTGTTTCTACTGTTTTTAACCAATACCCTCATTGGTCAAAACCCGGAATCGTTGGTTGAATTAAAAAGGTTGAGTGAAGCATCAGTTTCGCCTGATGCCAAAGCCAAATCCTTTTACACCTTAACAATGACATACTGGCACCGCGATATTGACAGCGCTTTGTTTTATTCCCGCAAAGGGCTCGAGCTGACAAAGTCACAAATCACAGCTGCCAATCAAGGGAAGCTTTATTTTGTACATGGGTTCACCCATACGATGCATGGGTATTCTGACTCGGTGATTTATTATTTGAACAAGGCAGAGCGGGTGTTTCTTTCAGAAAAGATGGATTTGATGTTGAACCGGACTTCGGAGCAATTGGGTAACTTTTACCGGGAGATGGGATGGTTTGAAGAGGCAGAAGAGAAACTCAATCAGGCGGAAGATTATTACAGGTCGGAGAAAAGGCTGGCCGACATCAACAATATACTGATTAATAAAGGAAGTTTATACTACGATCAAAACCGTTTTAACAAAGCATTGGATGTTTATCAGGAAGCAGCTACTTATGATAGTCTGCTTAACGATACCTCTGCCATTGCTCTGTCGAAGATGGGTATAGGGGTTGTGTACATGGGTTTGGGCCGGCTATTTAGCTTCATTGATCAAAAAACCTCGGAGCAATATTACAACACAAGTATTAACTATCTGAATACGAGCAAGGAGCTTTTCGAATCCATTGGCCATACGACCGGAATCTGTTACTGCAAAATGAGTCAGATGTCATATTACATCGCCATGGAGGAATATGAAAAAGCAGAGTCTGTATTTGCAAACAGCGAGGAATGTCTAACAACTGCTGACACCCGCATTGTGACCACTTTTTTGGTAAATCATGCTGAGATTCTTGCTTTAAGTAACAAGCCGGATGCTGCAATGAAAACGTTGGATCAAGCTTCAAGTCTGGAAAAACGCCATCTTGTGATACCTCATATTGCTTATAGAGGAAAGTATCTGAAGGCGAAAATACTCCATCAGCAGGGTCATATCAAAGAAGCACACCTGATAGCGGATACAGTGGTAAAGTGGTTTAAAGATAAAAAGCAATATGCATTTGGCTACCCTATTATAATGGAGAGGGCAAAATGGTATGCGCAAAGCGGCGATTATGAAAAGGCTTATGTCTGCAATCAAACTGCACTGGTTATGAGAGACTCATTGATCGTAATAGCTACAAGTGAAAACTATGACGAAGTATCGATGAAGTTTGAAAACAAGCTCTTAAATGCCAAGGTGAAGCTTGCGGAAGCCGAAATTGATAAAGCGCAGACGGCATTGGGTTACCGAAATATGCTGGTTGCGTTTTTTGTACTCTTGTTTATTGCCTTGGCTTTCTTTGCCTTTTGGTATGGCAAGCAAGCGCGAATCAGACAGGAACTGCTCGAAATCAAAGCCGTTAACCTGGAAAAAGAGAATGAGTTAAAGAAAAGTCAGTTGGAGAAAGCCGAGCTCGAAAGAAAATTGAAGGAAGAGGAGGTTGATCATTTTCGGATTGAGTCGGAGATGCGGGAACAGGAGCTGGTTTTCAAGTCCTTGCAGCAAGCTAATTTACTTTTGTTGAATAAATCCATCAGGGAGCGGTTGGGGCCTTATCAATTCAAAATGATGAAAAAGCGCGATCAGGAAGCATATATAGAGGAGCTTGATTCAATTTGCAGAGAATCGGCTCGTGATCCCTTGTCGGAATTTGAAAGTATGTTTACCCAGCTTCACAGTGGTTTTTATGAAAAACTGATTGCCATTAACCCCGAATTCACGCGCAGTGAACTTCAGATGTGTGCCTTGTTGCGGATGAATTTACCCTCGAAAGAGATTGCCAACCTGCTTAACCTTTCCATTTCTAGGGTGGATCAAATCAGACATCAAATCAGAAAAAAACTTGAACTGGATGGCAATCGGAGCCTAACATCCTTCCTCATCCTGAGTTAAGGTCTGCATACTCATTGTTTGTCATTCTCCTTTTATTTTGTTTTTCCCCTTCCCAACTTATTGGACTGAAGCAGAAGAGATTATCCGGCCTTGCTAAGAATCTGCCAATCGGCCTGCAAGTTCCTGCGTACAGCGATAATTGTCATTTATCGATAAAAAAAAGCATTTTCCTGCTGAATCATTGGCTAAGGTTTAAGCCACTAATTTGCAGACTTCTATCGATTTTGAGATTGCAGTATTACCTCCTGAACATCAGCTGTTGTTCAAAGCAAGGATAACCCAATGCAAAAGGACAAAATTCCCACTTGATTTACTGTGAAAGATCAACAGGATGTCTGAGAATTTTTAGAGGTATAAAACATCCAAATTTTCAATATTTGGTCAAAAAAATCGAAAATTAATTTTTTTCCAATTATTTTTCCGAGACAGTTTGATATTGACCAGTGATTTTTTGATTGATTTGAATCTTTTGATCTTCTTTTTTTTTATTCTAAGGGATTTATTTTGAGCTTTTTAGGTTGTATAAAACACGTCAGGATGCTTTAAAAAAGCAGCTGAAATATCAGCTTCCAATCATTTCAAAACCATCGGATCCGGCAAGTAAAAGCTGTTATAGTCTTTCTTTTGAGATTTTGTAATCCATTCAAAAACAAACTAATACGATTTGGTAATTATGATTTGATTTAGATATACCATTTTCAAAAATGGATATAACAATCACAATATTAAATCATTACATATTTTTCAAAAGAAAATCCATTGATTTTTAAGGTTGTGCTTTCTTGTATTAAATATGGAGGCCGCCCTACCTTCGTTTCATCATTAAACAGCCGATTTTTTTGGATTGAATTAAAAGAAGTTGACTTTGATAAGAAATCGTATGGAAGTTTCAAACGCAAAAGTGGTAGTTGTCATTGATCATGATGTTGAGCATGCCGGAGAATTGAAAGGTTTTCTTCAGCAGGAAGGTTACAAGGTTAAATCTGCTGAGAGCCCGGGTATTTTCTTTGAGAACCACATTGATTCCAAGCAGATTTTGGCCGTTCTGTTTGACCATCAGGGCGACGCAGGTGAAACGAGTCAAATGCTGAAGGATTTGAGGCGGCAATTTGGCAAGGAAACCTTGATGGTTTTCATGCATGAGTTTAGCGTTGACGCTTTCAAGGCAGCAGTAACAGCTGGTTTTAATGAGTATTTGGCTAAGCCGGTGGGTCATGATGAGCTGCTTTCGCTTCTGTCGAGGAAACGAAAAGGGGAGAATCCAAAGAAGATTTCGATGACAATAAAAATAGAAGCAACGATTTTCGACGAATAAACAATGTCCTAAAACACAACAATAACTTTATGAATATGAAAAAGTTTTACCCAATTCAGGCGCACAGAAGTTACGGGATATCAGCTATCCTGTTCTTTTTGCTGCTGTTGATTCAGGGCCTCAACGCGCAGACTTATGTTTTGCCAATCGAAGGCAACGATGCTGTTCGTTGTGGTGCCGGTGAACTCACGCTCACGGTAACATGGTCAGGATCGGCTCTCACACCCGCCAATGTGAAATGGTACACCCAACCGTTTTACGGAACACCCATTGCAACAGGTATGACTTACACAACTCCGTATCTGGAATATACGCAGGCGTACTATGTGGATTACATTGGTGACGGTGGATGTTCGCAATGCAACAGATTGCTTATCAGGGCAGTGATTGCAGATCAGGTAATCACACCACAGGTCATTTATCCGAGTCTGGTGTTTTGTAATTCTGCCAACCAGAGTTTTGTTCCAACTGTAGTTGGTGCCAACGACGGCACTTTTTCTATTAGTCCGTCGGTTGGTGGGAGCTCATTTAACGTGGCTACCGGTGCTTTTAATCCCAGTGGACTATCAGCCGGCACCTATGTTGTCACTTTCACACCTGAGGAGGTGATCGGCTGCAACAGCAGTCCGGTCACGGCATCTCTTACCGTGAGCAATGCGCCTGTGCAGCCAGTCATCAGTTATGCCTCTGTATCTTACTGCAGCAGTAGCGCCCCGGTTTCGGTTAACCGTACAGGAGCAAGTGGCGGAAGTTTTACAGCCAGTCCGAGTGGATTGACCATCAATAGTTTGAGTGGGCTCATTACGCCATCCACAAGCCAGACAGGAGATTATACTGTTACTTACCTGGTTCCCGGAGGTGGTGGTTGTTCACCGGTTTCTGCCACAACTAATGTGAGTATTATAAGACTACCTGAAATCAGCACCTTCACTTATAACACGCCTATTTGTGGTGTGCTTTCTGAAGCTCAGATACCCACACTGACCGTTGTTAATGATTATACACCGGGAGCAACACCTTATAGCTATACCGGTACTGGAACACTTGACCTCAACACTTCAACAGGTGCCATTGATCCTTCTGATAGTGATGCAGGCTCATATACCATCACTTATACCATTCCGGCGGCATCACCCTGCGGTGCTGTTAGTGAAAGCTTTGATATTGAAATATTGCCGGTTACAACAGCCACCGTTTCGGCTGATAAAACACAGGAATACAAAGACCGTA
>JANJXG010000129.1 GCA_024709145.1 Bacteroidales bacterium
AAACCGATGTGTTATGATAGAAATTCTGAAGTCAAACAGCTTTGAAAGTCAGGGTTTGTATTTTATCACCCCTCGAAAAGCTTTTCCATTACTTATAAACGGAGTCGTTTTGGTCGATCTTCGGCCCGACTTTGAAGGCGATGGTAAACGACCTGATGTGCCTGATCTGATGTTAATTCCATACCCCGAAATCAATGACTACATCGAAAAAATTCCCCGTGACGAAGCAGTGATACTTGCTGATGCTGTTGGTATACACAGTAAAGAGGTATTGAAACTTTTAATTGAGAAAGGTTTCACAAATGTCGTTTCCCTCGCAGGAGGCTTTGTAGATTGGGAACGCGATGGTTTCCCTATATGTCAAGATATCAGCCAACGCTGGAGCGGCGGATGCATGTGTCAACTCAGGCAGCGTGAGCGCAAAAAGAAAATACCATGAAAATCCTGATTGCTTTTTGCATGTCCCTTTTGCTTTTCTCTTGCAGCAAAAATGATGAAGTGCCTGATAGGCCTTCTGATCAAATTGTCATCTTAAGTTTTGAAGCCACACACCGCAACATCAAGGCATGGGACACCACTACCATCACTGTGGTTGCGGAAGGACAGAATCTGGAATATTTCTGGGAAGCAAACCACGGCGATATCAAAGGTCAGGGGGTGACGGTGAAATACGCAGCCGGTAACTGCTGCATCGGCCTCAACACCATCACCTGCAAAGTATTTAACGAAACCGGCTTTGCGGAAGATACAATTCAGATCAGGGTGCGTCACTATCTCGACGGAGGTCAGCAATGAAAAAATTACCACTGCTTTTTATTCTCGGATGTGTGATGTTTCTGCAACAAGAAACCCTTATTGCCCAATGCTGTGCTGCCGGAAACCCACTCAACCTAACTCTTGATATGGAGCAAAACGGCAAACAACAGCTTCAGCTGTCAGTGCTTTTCAGAAGCAGTCTTTCAGATACTTATTATAACGGCAATGAAGTGATTGACATTGATTATGTGAGTCAAAGCGGCTTTCAATATATGGAACTGGCTGTTGCTTACGGGCTCACAGATAAACTAAGTCTGGTGCTCGAAAGCGGTTATTTCCTTTCGAAATATGAGCGTTATGTAAACCCGGATTTTGAACGTAAAAATGCTACCGGACTTGCCGACCTCAACCTTGCAGCCCGTTTTCCGCTTTGGAACAAACCTTCGGCCCAGTTCAAAATCAATGCAACAGCTGGTGTTAAACTGCCTGTCGGCGCATTCGATGTGGTTGTCGATCAGGTGAAACTGCCAATACAACTACAACCTTCATCGGGAGCTTTCAGATACCATGCCGCTATTCTGGCTGCAAAAGGGCTGATGCGGGCTAATTGGAATGCTTTTGGCGGCGGTGGGGTAGAGATTTCACAACGCATCAAATCGAAAAATTTCGACTACACCTATGGGACAGTTTATACGATGCAGCTGGGTGCGGCGGTGAAATTACATCCAAAACTCTCGGTCAGCTTGCAATCAAGAGCCGAGATAAGAGAAAAATCTCAACGGGAAGACAATCAAATCGTTGAAGCATCGGGAGGAACAATTGTGTTGCTCGTACCACAAATCAGTGTCACACCCTTTAATAACTGGAATTTTCAGTTGGCCTTTTCTGCCCCTTTGTACCGAAATTATAACAGCATACAACTCGGAAATAAATACAGCTTCAGCTGCCTTGTGAGCAGAAAAAACATCCGTTTTTAGCCATTGAGCGCTGCCAGTCATGACATCCTTCTGTCAAATATTTAAAATAAGCATCATGGCTCTGACAATTTTCGAAACCATTTACCAAATCAGTTTATTTTAAACAATTAACTTTTACATAACAATTCATTTATATTTATGACGTATTTTTGCGTCATTAGACAAAGACAGTGTTTATGAACAAATCAGACATTTTTGATTCAAAATTAAAGGAGCTTTCGCGCCTTTCCAAAGTGGTGTCGCATCCTGCGCGGCTATCCATTCTTCAGTTTCTTGCAGAAACAAAAAGCTGCATCACCGGCGACATTTCCGACTTCCTTCCATTGAGTCGTACAACCGTTTCGCAGCACCTGAAAGAGCTTAAAAAAGCGGGTTTCATACATGGTGAAATTGATGGCCTGAAGGTGAATTATTGCATTTGTCATGATGAGTTAGCTCGCTTTACGAAGCTGCATCACGATTTTTTTCAACTACTCCTGTCTTCCGAAATCCATTGTAATACCAAATAAATCAATCATATGAATGTTTTAATACTTTGTACCGGCAACAGTTGCCGAAGCCAGATGGCACATGGTTTTTTGCAGTCGTTCGATGAGCGACTGGAAGTCTTTTCTGCCGGCACGGAAGCAGCAGGCCAACTCAATCAACGGGCTGTGGCTGTGATGAAAGAAGCCGGCCTCGACATCAGTCACCACACTTCCGATTCCATTGATTTGTATCTTGATCAAGGCTGGGATTACGTGATAACTGTCTGCGATGGTGCCAATGAAAAATGTCCTGTTTTTCCGGGTATTGTTAAAAACAGATTGCACATGGGCTTTTATGATCCCTGGCACGCCAAAGGCAGCGAGGAATTTATCATGAGCGAGTACCGCCGCATCCGAGATGAAATCAGAGAAGCTTTCCTTACATTTTATAACGAACAATTAAAACCTGCCTTATGAATGCAGATTCATTGAAACTTGCTGTGAAAGAGAAATACAGCCAGATAGCCAACCAAAGTCTACTCAACCAGGAAACCTCATGTTGTGCAGGTAGCTCATGCTGTGGTGAACTGGAAATCAATATGATAGGTGATGAATACGAAGGAGTTGAAGGTCATGTGGCCGAAGCTGACCTTGGCTTGGGTTGCGGACTTCCCACCCAATATGCTGAAATAAATGCAGGCGACTCGGTGCTCGACCTTGGAAGTGGTGCCGGCAACGACTGTTTCATTGCACGAACCATTGTAGGTGAAAATGGCAATGTAACCGGACTCGATTTCACAGAAGCGATGATTGCCAAAGCGCAGGAAAACAATCAAAAACTTGGGTTTACCAACGTTCATTTCGTTAAGGGGGACATTGAAAATATGCCTTTGCCCGACAATAGTTTCGATGTGGTTGTTTCCAACTGTGTACTCAATCTGGTTCCGGATAAAGAAAAAGCCTTTGCCGAAATGTGGCGTGTAATGAAGCCCGGCGGACATTTCTGTGTGTCGGATGTGGTGACAATCGGCACCTTACCCGAGGCCGTTCAAAAAGACATGGAACTCTATGCAGGTTGTGTTTCGGGTGCCATCAGCCATGATGAATATCTGAACATGATTAGTCAGACCGGTTTTAAAAACACAAGCATTCACAAGATGAAACGCATCGAAGTGCCGCAACATCTGCTCAACGGCATAGACAGTGATAATTCGGAAAAGGGAATTTTCAGCATCACTATTTCAGCCTATAAATAATTTAAAACCAAGATTATGCCATCAAAAGCACGCTTAAAATTTCTGGACCGGTATCTCACATTGTGGATTTTCATGGCCATGTTTGTGGGTGTATTCTCAGGCTATCTATTCCCGGAGCTTGCTGTTTTCTGGGAATCACTGAAATCGAGTCCCGATAGTACGACGAATATTCCTATTGCTATCGGCTTGATCCTCATGATGTACCCGCCTCTGGCTAAGGTGAAATATGAAGAATTGGGCGATGTATTTCGTAATGTGAAGGTGCTGACACTTTCACTCATACAAAACTGGATCATCGGGCCCTTGCTGATGTTTGGGTTGGCAATTCTGCTGTTCAAGTTTTTCCCTGGCGAAAATAATGCCAACCTGCCATATGTTTATGGCATCATCATGATTGGTCTGGCACGCTGCATCGCGATGGTGATCGTATGGAACGACCTCGCTAAAGGCGATACCCAATATGCAGCCGGACTTGTGGCTTTCAACAGCATTTTTCAGGTGCTGTTTTTCTCGGTTTATGCCTGGTTCTTCATTGCTGTGATGCCCGCCTGGTTTGGAATTCCCACCAGCGATGCAGTGAGTAAAATAACCATCGGTCAGATTGCCGAAAGTGTGTTTATCTATCTGGGCATCCCTTTCATTGCAGGTTTTCTGACGCGTTTTGTACTTATCAGGGTTAAAAGCAAGGAGTGGTACCACAGCCGTTTCATTCCCAAAATCAGTCCGTTGACGCTCATCGCCTTGCTGTTTACCATCGTCGTAATGTTCTCGCTCAAAGGCGAATACATTGTCAGGATTCCGTTGGATGTGGTGCTGATTGCGGTGCCTTTGTTGATTTATTTTCTGGTGATGTTTTTGCTTTCGTTTTTCATGAGCAGGAAAGTTGGAGCCAATTATCCGCAAACCGTCACACTTTCATTCACGGCAGCAAGCAACAATTTTGAGCTGGCCATCGCTGTTGCCATCGCCATCTTCGGCATGAATTCGGGCGAAGCCTTTGCCGCAGTGATCGGACCGCTGGTAGAAGTGCCCGTGATGATTGCGCTGGTGAATGTGGCTTTTTGGTTGAAGAAGAAATTCTTTGAAGAGCGCTGAGATCGACAAGTCACA
>JANJXG010000044.1 GCA_024709145.1 Bacteroidales bacterium
TTCATAACTTTATATTAATTTTTCGCCTACTTTCAGTATCTTGTGCTTTGGCCGCTGTTTCGGCGTACATTCCGGCCTTATTCCCTTCACGCAGGTATAAAAGCGCAGGTTCATTGATGGCCCCAAGCCACAGCCACACACGCTAAAACCTGTAAAGGCGTGTGCCGCCACCCCTGTGATGTGTGAAAACATCCAATAAAACGCTGTTATGGGTTGGTTTCAATAAGCGTTGTTGTATCTTTGCAGCGCCTCTTTGTGGTTTTGGTTAATACTTTTTACTTCAGATGTTGAGAGATTGCCCCCATACAGAGGCTTTTTTTATGAAAGGTGGCTGGCCTTTGGGTATGTTGAATGTGTTGGGTCATGTTTGGTATTTTCAATGATAATTTGCGACAAATATAAACGCCAACCTCCATACGAAACTTATGGAGGTAAATAAATTTACGGTCTGTGATCAAAAATAAAATGGGTTTTTCGTTTGGTGCAAATGCTCCTTATTCAAACTCCCCCATATCCATCGTCACCATCATGTTCATATTGCAATTGCAATCCGGGCAATCGGGTGTGGTGCAGTCGCATTTCACAAAGGGGTAGGTGTCGGTGAAACTGACTGCACAGGCTGTGCAGGCTTCGCCTTTGCAGCTGATGGTCGGGCTGCCCAGGCCATTCATATCCATTGATTTGGCCAAAGTGCTTTTTCCGCTCAGCACATACACCTTGCCTTTGTGAAGCAGGGCGATGATGCCGATGCCGGAGATTTTCTCCGAATTTCCTTTCACGTGGTGCCGATATACACTTGCTTCTGATCGGGAAGCAGGGTGGCGGTGAGTTCGCTCAACTTTCCGTCGTTGTCGAGCTGGCTTCTGAAATGATCCGCCAAAGCCACCACCTTTGTGAGGACGATCTGTTCGTTTTCAAACCTGCCCACCACTTCTTCGTTCGTTTCTTGTGCACGAACACTCAAGACAGCGAATAAAACCGCTGCCAGACTTACCAAAATTTGTTTTTTCATGAGGATGATTTTTTTGTTGTTAAAAAATGAAAATTAGAGATTTGTCTATAATGATTGTAAAGTATATATTTTCATTAAGTTACAGAGATTAAGAACGAAAAGGCGTTCACATTAATGTCATTTTTGAACAAGTCATTAAAAAGAAAATTTCAAACTCAGAAGAAACTGTGATGGCCTTAAGTCTTGTGAATGTGATACAACAGTAAACTGATAACTATAATTTTCAATAAATACATCGCTGTTCAGGATATTATTCCAGCGAGCTTCGATATTTAGACGGGATTTCGGAACTTTATACCGATACATCAGGTCCACAAAATTATAACTGCGCTGCCGATACCTGAAATACTCCAGGTTCAGATTCAGCATATGGTTGTCTTTCGGGAACACGTTTGTTGAAAAAAAATGCTTGTTTATCCGGGTTTGGTCCCGCAGATCACCATTAATGGCTGACTGCATCACATTCAGCTGCATTTTATAATTGAAATTGAGCCATGTTGTTGTCTGATAATAAATTTCAGGCGTTATGCTATATTGCATGGTGGCGGCATCAAACAGCTCGTCATTGGCGAATGTTTTGCCCTGATTCATCATAAAGGAGGTGTTAAGGCTGAGCGACGATTTCAGCGCATGAACATATTTGCTTGACCTGAACTGCAAGTGGTGGGTATAAGCCGTGTTGGGGATTTGCCGGGCTGTAACAACGAATGATCCATCCTGCTGAAGTTGTGTTTCATAGGTGAGATTCATGTTTCGTGTTGTAAATAAATAGGAAAAGGTGTTGAAAAAGGCAGTGATGGCATTGCGGTAAGAGATGGAAACAGATGCCAGATGTTGGTTGGATTGCTGAACAAAAGCATCTGTTTTGATGAATTCCCGGTAGTTTTTCAAGATATAGGAATAGTGAAAATTGTCGGGGTCGCTCATTCGCTCCAGATAATACCAGGAGCTTCTCAGTTCCCAGAAACCACCAAAAGTATAGTTAAGACCAAACTTCGGGGCCTGGAGCAACTTTCGGTTTGTTTTTGATTCATTCAATTCAACATCTTTCAATTGTAGCTGTTGTTGGTTTAGCGGCCAATCGAGCGATAGGCGTAATCCTTTATGCTTGTATTGAAGAGCCGGAATGATATATATTTGATATTGCTGTGCCTCCATATTGTTTGTGAAAGCAGCTCCAGCCTCAGTAAATGACTGACCATCACCTATTTTTAAATAGGTGTGCAACGACTGCATACGCAGCGAAATGCCTGCCCGCAAAGAAAAATCCCAGCGTTTCCGGCGAAAAGTGGTACCTAAATAATGGTCAGCAAAAAAGCGTTCGAGTGTAACCGACTGAAGAGCTAAATCATACGGAATGCCATTATTAACAATGGCTTCAAAAGATCCCGGCCTCACGGACAATTCCTGTGGACCTTTGTCGTATTGCAGCTGCGACTGAAACTCGATAAGTGCCTTGCCTGATTTAAAAATAGAGTTCAAGATGTTTGAAAAACTGTTGAAAGGTGATGCCACAGATTGATAAACAGTGTCGTTATTATTAAGAATCCTTTCGCGATGATCTGCTTGTTGCAGCCTGAACTGCGTTTTGTTTCTCAGATAATTCTGTTTTGTATTTCGATTTAAGTCAAAACTGCCCTGCCAATAGCGGTTGTTTTGTTCGTTGTGGGATTCCTTTTCAAAGCGAATGGTGTCATCGGGCAGGTAAAAAACATGATCTTCAAAGCTTTGCTTTTTACGGATGTCATCCACAAAATACACATTTGCACGCAGTTGCAGGTCTTTTTTCAAAGGAAGCAGCACATTCACATTCGCCAGATGAATCCGGTTATCGAGGTATCTTTTAGGGTCTATTGTACCATAATGATCAGCAGCAGACACATTGAACATCTCCATACTTTCAGAAGGCCGGAATGGAAACACGGCCAAATTACCCTCCGTCAGTTGCTGAAGCTGTTGCGAAACATCATCACCTGTGTTGTTCGACTGATACGAAGCCAAAAGCTGCAAACCGGTTGAGAGCAGCATGGGTGTGAATTTGACATCCCACAACAAGGGATCAATTCCGGAACCAATCTTGCCGCTTCCTGTATAAGCTGCTTTCTTTTTCAATTTGAGGTTAAGAGCTGCTTGGGGAGGATATACGATATCTTCGAGTATGCGCACCGGCTGATGCTTTTCGAAAACCTCCACCGTGGAAATGGCTTCGTGTGGCAAATTGCTGCTTATCACAGCATAGCGACCGTCCGTAAGATCGAGTCCTTCAACATAAAATTTGTTGATGGGTAAGCCTTGATACAGTATTTTTCCGCTTTCCTCAACCTCGATACCGGGCAGCTTCTTCAAAACGTCTTCTATTGTTTGGTCTTCGCGCCCTTTGAACTGTTCAACCAGATAGCTTAAGGTATCGCCTCTTTGATCAATAGGTTTTGCTTTTACAGTGATCGTTTCCAATAATTTGGTATCTTGTTTTAAAACAAAATCACGTTGCTGGCTCTGGTTAGGGATAGTCAACTTAATGCGTCTGTAATGAATCGAACTCAGCAGGATGTCAAGGCTGTCGCTGCTTAGTTCGACCGAAACGGAATAGCTGCCGGTGGCGTCCGAAATAGAAAAAGCTTTTACAATTCCACTGTGTTTTTGGTAAATCAAAACGTTAATGTCCTGCAAAGGCTGCTGGACGGAGTCGGTGATCCTGCCAGAGATGGTGGTTTGCGAAAACGAGGGCAATTGCACTATAAACAAAAGAACCGATAAATAAAACACCATCCATTTTGCCATACAATTCTGGTTTTAAAACTCAATAGGATTGTTACGTTTTTTCATCCGGTTTGCAATCTTTTGTTGTAAATCACTATCATCTAAACCAGCTGCTTTGGCACGACTTATTATATCAACTCTAAAATTTTCAGCTGCTTTTAACAGGTCTTCACGATTTGTCTTTACGTAATCACGTTCGACAAACGCTATTGACAGACTATCATAAGGTCGCATTATTGATATGAGCTCGAATGTATAATTCGTTTTATCATCATACATTTTTACTATCAAACCGGGTAGTCCTCCGAATTTATAGGGCCCATTACTATAGGGTATGTCCATTGTAAACCAGGCAATCCAATTTCTACCCCCATACGTACATCTTGCTTCCTGACAAAAGTACCCATGAAGTTCCATCTTTTCGTCTTTTATTTCCCATGAGAAATCATACAGTTTTTCTTCATATAATAGAAAATTAGGTTGTACCTTATCAACATACGTTAGCTTTCCTTTTGGGTAATTCTTAAAAATATCATAAGTAAACCTTGTTCTGTAATTACTCATTGGTATCTGTCTGAACTCTTGTGATCGCCCCTCCTTCCGGTATTTTTCCCCATCGTTTCTGTAATCAAAGAAATTCTTCCCGGTAAACAAACTCATTTCATCTCCAATGAGCAAAATCATATCTTCTTGATTTTTAAAATACGGATTTAGACTATCTTCATTCCAGGTTAAACTATAAGTTACGACAGAGTTAACATCAGAGAGTTTTATTGATGGTGGAACATAGAACTG
>JANJXG010000045.1 GCA_024709145.1 Bacteroidales bacterium
AATTTCAGTAAATGATGATGGCTCCATCAGCATTGAAGCATTGATACGTGATGTTGAACTTTGTAGTGATGCATATTTAAAACGATGGGTTGATATGCTAGATACCCCAGAATTGGTTGAACTGCCTTTTCCAAATGAGAATCCATTAGCTGTTGATGATTTAGTCAATAGTTACCTAAACGCATACTACTATGAAGTTGTCTCAAAAAACCAATGCGATTTTGAAATTTCCGGAACTGGGATTCACCGTTCAATCTTACTTCAAGGTAATATTGAGGACAATATCATTGTGAACCTAAATTGGAACCACTACGAAGGATGGGATGTTGACACTTATAAAATTAATCGAAAACAAGGTGAATCAGCCTGGGTTCCGATTGCAACACTTTCCGGAAGTTCAACTTCATTTACTGATGACCTGCTTTTGCTGCCTGACAATGAAAGTGCCCTGAGTTACAAGGTTGTTGCCATTGGAGATAACTTTGAATCACAATCAAATATTGTGAATCTCCAACCAGATTATACCCCTTATTTTCCATCTGCTTTTAACCCTTTAAGTGACGTAACGGAAAACACTGTCTTCAAACCCATCTCTGACTTCTACAACACCAATGGTTATCAATTGCTGGTTTACGACCGGTGGGGTGGCCTCGTCTGGAGTACATCCAATCCTTCAGAAGGATGGAATGGCCGCGATGCAAAGGGTAAGCTCTGTCAAAAAGGTGTTTATGTTTATCAATTGTCATACAAAGATCAAAACAATCTGCCTTATCAGCTGAACGGATCGGTCACGCTCATCTATTATTAAAAAGTTGTGTTACTCTGCCATTAATTATCACTTAAAACCGAATGGCCGGAGCCCTCGCCGGCAGCTTTTTTCATGTCTTTGTGTCTGCCTTCAAAGATGTTGAAACAGGCAAACCGGCATTCAAGCGGGCCGTTGTAAACAGTAATTTTCTTTGAAGGTTTAAGACCAATGTGTTTTAAGGCCTGAAAATCACTGCTGATAACCCAGGCCTCCCAACCTTTGAAGCGCTGCTTCAGGTTATCACCAATGTTACTGTAAAGAGCACGTAAATCTTCCTCTTCCAGGCGTTCACCGTAAGGGGGATTGATAAGCATAAGCCCACCCCCCTCAGGAGGATTCATGGCATCCATCGGGAGCCGATGCAGCCGGATATCCTTGTGGAGATGGGCAAAACGAACATTTTGCTCAGCAATTCCAATGGCTTTTGCCGATCTGTCGGAGCCAATAATCTCTATTTCGCTCTCGCACATTTCTGAATCAGCTTGTTCTTTAATTTGCTGCCACAGCGCTTTATCAAAGTCATTCCAATGCATAAATCCATAATCGTTGCGGAAATAACCGGCAGGAATTTTCATAGCAAGCATGGCAGCTTCTATGGGGATGGTGGCAGATCCACACATGCAGTCCATAAAATTTCTTTCACCTCTCCAACCGCTTAACCGAATCAGCCCGGCTGCCAGTACTTCATTCATCGGAGCTTTGTCAACCACAAATCGGTAACCTCTTTTATGAAGTGAATCGCCTGAGCTGTCGAGGGAAACATTCACCTGATCGTCGTATATATGAAGGTTGATACGCAAGTCGGGCGTGTCGGTATCAACCGAGGGTCTTTCGCCGAAACGGTTCCGGAATTGATCTGCAATCGCATCTTTGGCTTTGTAAGCCACGAACTGGGAGTGGGTGAAGCGTCCCCCACTCACAACTGCATCAATGGCAAAAGTTTGGTGAACATCGATCAGCTCATGCCATTGAATGTCGTAAATACCATCATAAAGTTTGCTTTCATCCGCTGCTTTGAATGATGTAAGCGGAACCAGAATCCTTAATGCAGTGCGCAATTGGTAGTTGGCCTTGTACATCAAAGCTTTGTTGCCGTTGAATGCCACTGCACGGGTCATCAGTTCAATCTCCTCACCACCAAGATACACAATTTCATCGGCAAGCACCTGCTCAAGCCCGGCAGATGTTTTGGCAATCAGCCGGTAGGTTTCATTTAATGTTTTCAATCCGGATTTTTTTACAAAAGTAGTTAAAAACAAGGTGTATTTCTTTGAAAGCTCTGCTTCATCGTTCCGGATACAATCACTTTTTTTAATGAAGGCAAGATCTTTATAATCCTTCCTATCTGTATCAAATTACCAAAAGTTATCAGCTTCAACCCTTTTTACTTTTTGACCCGTTTACCATATACAAAAAAACCAAATCAGTTATTCGATGAAATCAATGTGTGTATGATCATTGTCCTAGCCTATATGTTAAACCAGTTCTGCTTAACTTTCAGTCACCAAACGGCAAAGGTCAGAAAGATTTGGTTTTTCAAAATGCTGAATTCTTACCGAATAAATATTCCCGAACTATTCATTATTTTAAAAAAAAGGATTTGATCCGAAAAGACCGTCTTATTTTAGACGTTTAAAGATCATAAAATCAGCATCTTTATAGGTGATTTGATAACCGGCACTGCGATAACCCGTCTCAAATTTTGCGTCACTGAAAATCTCTCTTAGGTCATCTCTTTCCAAAAGGAGGTCGACAGCTACATAGTCGTAATCATTTTCTGCGGCGAAGGTCAGGAATTCAGCACTATCATCCATTTCGTTCTGCCTAAATCCCTCATTTTTAAAAAAGAAAATGATAGGACTTCGAATTTCAAATTGTTCAAGCTGACCAAATACGAAGCCATCGTGCGCCATTACCGTCGTTCCTTTTTCCATGAGCTGAGCCATGGCTTGATTTCTATCCTTGACAGGAACAAAATAGCTGAAATCCTTGAGGTAATCTCCGATTGTAATCCCGGCTCCGGCAATGATTAACACCGAAATGAGTATTACTTTCCTCAGGTGCCCGGATAGAAAAAGGTAATTTACGGACTGAAGAATTATCAAACCCATAAACGGCATGTAAAAAAGCAGGTATTTTGCTGTTTTGCCATGCGTCAGCAAACTCAGGCTCAATATCATAAAAAGCAAAAAGAGCAATAAATCAGCATCATTTCTGCGAAGTTGTTTCCATGAAAAAATCAAACTGAGAATGGTTGCCGAAGAGAAAACTGCCAGTCCTGCATTGTGGAAAAATCTTTCATGTTCGGTCAACAATTTCATCAGGATACGACCTAAGGAGAAGCTGCTGTTTTTCACATCAGGTGCTTGAGAAAGCTCATTGAGCAGTCCAAGATAAGTGCCGGGAATGTCTATAACAAACAAACTAGCCATAGCAAAAGCACTCATTCCAAATGAGATAAGTGCTTTCCATTGAAAATGAAACAGTAGAAAAATACCGGCAGCAACCACGATGGCCAACCCATTGAGATGTGTATAAAATGACAATCCACTGATCAGCCCTGCCAGCAAAGCCCAGCGCCAATCCCCAGATTGGGTGTACTGCCTGAGTATGAAAAAGGTAGCGAATGAAAACAAAGCCATCAGCAGCTCAGGCCGCGCGAGGAAGGCAAAATTAAACAGCAGGGACTGGGATAAAAAAAAGCCGGCCAGGATGTACCATGAAAACAGTTTCACCCCCTTTATACGCAGGTAGAAGCCAATCAGAGAAATAAGCCCGGCATAAGAAATCAACGAAGGAATTCGCAAATAAAAGGGCTCAAAATCAAACACTTTGACAAAACCTACCAATAAAAGCGTATAAAATTTGTGGTAAATTGGAAGGGATAATGCCTTCTCACCAAAATAGCTGTAGTAAAGCATGGAACGTGCCTGACCATAATTTGCAAGCCAATAAGCCCACTCTCCAATAATTCCTTCATCACCGTTTATTCTGCGAAGAAAAAGTGAAACGGTGAAAAATGCAAGCATGACAATGCTAAGCAATGTTGCACCAGCCCGCCAGCGTATATTAAACCGATTCATTTGCTCTTGTTTCATTGGCTAATTTCTACTAAAAAAAGCACGAATCAGCGAAACGATGAATTCCTGCTGCCCGAAAGTAAGGTCGTAATACAGTGGAAGCCGAAGCAATCTGTCGGCAAACTTTTCGGAGTTAGGAAGCGACCTGCCATCATGTTTGTCAGTGTAATAGGTTGACAAATGAAGCGGAAGATAATGGAATACAGCCATCACACCATTTGCTTTTAAATGGGCGATCAGCTTCTGTCTTACATGAACATTCTCAAATAACAAGTAAAACATATGACCGTTGTTGGTCGAAAATTGAGGAATAACAGGCAATTGTATTTGCTCACAACTCCAGTCAGTAAAAAGCTGGTGATAATGATTCCACAATTGAACTCTCCTTGCCTGAATTTCTTTTAAATCAATTAATTGGGCATAAAGAAAAGCAGCAATAGTATCTGCAGGCAAAAAAGAACTTCCCACATCAACCCAGCCGTATTTATTCACTTCACCTCTAAAAAACTCTGCTCTGTTGGTTCCTTTTTCCCAGATAATCTCAGCCCTTTTGGCCAGAGAGGGGTCGTTGATAACAAGCATTCCGCCCTCGCCGCTTTGGATATTTTTTGTTTCGTGAAATGAAAAAGCCGACAACACACCAAAACTCCCTAGAACCCTGCTTTGACCGTTAGTTAAATAATAACCGTCAATTGCCTGGGCTGCATCCTCAACAACGGGTATCTTATACCGGCGGGCCACATCCATCAACGGAGTCATATCAACTGCAACACCGGCGTAGTGCACGACAATAATGGCACGGGTTTTTGGTGTGATTAATTGCTCCAACTGATACTCGTCAATTCCCGGGTGATCGGGCCGGCTGTCAGCAAAAACAATGTTTGCTCCTTGTCGGACAAAGGCCAGGGCTGTGCTGACAAAAGTAAAGGAAGGGACAATGACTTCATCTCCAGGTTTGATATCCAATAAGATAGCTGCCATCTCAAGTGCATCTGTGCATGAAGTTGTGAGCAGGCATTTCTGAAAACCCCATTTCTCTTCGATCAGATTCTGGCACAATTTGGTGTATTTACCATTACCCGAAATATGGCCGCAAGCAACGGCATCGCTGATAAATTCAAGCTCTTTTCCAGTAATATGTGGTTTGTTGAAAGGGATCATAGGTTCCAGTAATGGTAAATGTATAACTGTTCGGCCAATTCAAACCCATTCCGGAGATAGAATGCTGAGGCCTTTTCGTTCTGTTTTTGAGTTGCAACCCGCAGTATGTTACAATGGTGAGATGCAGCCAGGCTTTCGGCTTGCCGCAGTAGTTTGCCACCGACACCCTGTCCGCGACATTCCTGTGAAACCGCAATCAAACCTATCGATGCAATATTACTTCCTTCGGCAAAGTCAACTGTTACAAATCCAACAAGCTCATTATTAAATTGTTCTATCAAAACAGCTGATAGTTTTGACTTAATACTTTTTTGAATCCAAATTTCATACATTGAATAAAAGCACCGTTCATCAAAATTCAAATCTGTTCGAAATCTGCTATAGATTCCGCTTTCAAATGCAAGCTGCTGAAGTTTGTTCCTGTTATGTTCAACTTCTTGAAAGAAAGTCCAATTCGATGGGAAAGAAAGATTGATTTTCTTCTGAAATGTAAGTTTGACATCAACAAGCTTTAGCGTTTGGGTATCTGCCAAAGGACTAGCAGAAAAAATATAAACCAGGCGGTAATTTTCGGCTAACTGGAGGAAAGTATCCAGATCAAATACAGAGGGATCGTTGACGAAGGTTTTTCCAACGGAAAAAGCAAAAAAAGCAGAATCCCAGTTTACCTTTTCAATCATTTAATTTCTTTTCAATCAAGTAGATAGGTCTATTTTTAACCCCTTCAAATATCTTTCCGATATAAAGACCCACCACTCCAAGAGTTGCAATGATTATACCGGAAAGCATCCATACTGAAATGATCAGACTTGTGTAGCCAAGCACACTGATTTCGCCCCTGAACCATTTTATCAGGTAAATGATGGCTACAAAGAAGAAAATTGTTGCCAACAAAAGCCCGCCCTTGACCAATATCCGAAGTGGTTTGTCTGAAAAAGCCAGGATAATATCCGTTGCAAGGCGCAATAATTTTTTAAAGTTGTAGGAGGTTTTCCCTTCAAAGCGTTCGTCGTGCTGTACTTCAATCTTTGTTAAACGAAACCCAACCCATTGAACCATTGTAGGAAAATAACGGATTGACTCGCGCATTTGCTTGATGGCATCGTTCACCCGACGGTGATAAATTCCAAAATTTGCAACAGTTGCATCTTGTTCAGATCCTGTTAGATAGCTCAAAACCTTGTAAAAATATCTGGAAAATAATCGTTTAAAAAACTTGTCTTTTCGATTTGATCTTTTTGCTAACACAATATCGAAACCCTCCTGAGCCTTTTGGTACAAGACCGGAATTTCTTCGGGCCTGTCTTGTAAATCGCAATCCATCACCACGATCCATTCACCTTTTGCATTGTCAAGACCGGCTGTGATTGCATAATGCTGTCCAAAATTCCTGCTTAATTTGATTCCTTTTACAGCTTTGTTCTCCTGAGCTAATTGCTCAATCACGGCCCATGAGTTATCGGGGCTAAAATCATCAACCAGCACGATTTCAAAATCCCGGGTAATTGTAAGCGCAGCGTCTGAAATCCTTTGTACTAAGACAGGCAGAATTTTTTCGGCGCGGTACACCGGACTTACCACAGATAAATGAATCATAAAGATTGTATTATAATCGCCAAAATTACATGATTTTCGAGTGCGGCCAATGTTTTTTCCTGGTCAAAATTCCAGATTGACAAGTGAAGACCCTATAAATGTGTTGATTATAAGATCGAAACAATTATTCACCAGTCATATTGCAATCCTGTGAGACTAAGCGAATCATTCAAGAAGAGCTTATGAATGTGTTATTGAGCCACTTTGAATCAGGTCTGATTGGTAAGTGTTAGCTGAAAAGTCTTTTTGATTCATGTTCCATAAACAAATGACTTTGGAAAAAATTAGTTAAGTGTTTGAATAATATGTTTAGGGCAACTATTTTATCGATAAAGATTAGCCTCTAAAACACTTTGATTCCCGCATTGATCTGTCACAACCACTTTCAGCCTATTTTTCCCTTTCAGCATTCGCTCATCTATCTCATAGACAAGTAGATTATTCTTTGGGTCATAATCCATTAACAGCCATGATCCGTTAAGCGAAGGTTCAACATCCCGTATTCCTGAAAAGTCATCTTTGACATTGATTTTGAGCTGATTGATTGTATCAATCGAACCATTCAACTGAAAGTTTACTGCCTTGAGTGTTGGCGGAATAGTGTCGGCCATTACCACAAAATCACCCAAAACACGGGTTGTCACTTTCATCCAGCCATTTTCCCATTTACCCCCGAGTGGGGTTTTCTTCTCTTTGTGCAGATGAACTACTGTCAATTTCGAACTGGCTGTTTTTTGGGGATTGGTCTTGACTTTCAGTTCATAACTCTTGTGCACAGGAATCGTAACTGTACCAAGGGTAATTCTTGGTGAGTATGCTGAAAAATTGCCTTCCCCGGCATGCTGAATGAATTCATCCCTGTAAAAAGCTTCTGCCGGAAACTTTGCCTCATAGACCATTTCACTGATCTGATATGGTTTGCCTGCAACAACCAAATCACCAGCTGCCGAATCTGCTGCAGCTTTTGCATCTGCGGTATTTTTCACTCCAACAACTTTGAAAGGTAATTTGGATAGATTGCCATGAAAGTCTTTCACGATATAAACAAAGTTAATGGTATCACCCTCATTCACAGTAAAAATACCTCTTTGATCCAACTTCTCAATCAATCGAAGATTGTTTAGCGGGTCACGTTTGGTTCTCACGATACGGCTCTCATGCTTTTTGTAAAACCTATAGTCAATCATACTGTTGATATACCTGGTTTCATCAAACGAAAAGCGATCTGCTTTGAAGTGAAACAACAATGTGGAATCGGCCCATAACTCAATGGCATATACGCCATTGGTATTCGGCGTATCGTTGTGCATATCGGCCGTTGTGATACCAAATGAGATTTGCCCTGATGCTTTGATTGTTTTCTGATCTTTCAGCCGGTGTTGTTCCCCCCAACCCTGAACTTCAATAAAAAGAGGTTTTGAGTTACCGTTGATTTGAGCAGAATTATTTTCCGGATATACAGCCAATCGGCTGATTGAAGGCCTGATGAAGTCTTTTGTCTGAAAGCCCCACAACAAGGGGTTGATTACTTCCTGCGAGGCAACATCCCTGAGTTCAAAATGCAGATGAGCCCCTCCTGAAGAGCCCGAATTTCCGGCATAACCGATCAATTCACCTTTTTTGACCGGAAAAAGTTCAGCAGCTGTATAGATATTAATTGAGAATTTTTTCTGATCGTACTGTTGCTGTTTTACCCATTGAGCGATCCTTGGAGCAAAATTTTGCAAATGAGCATAAACAGAAGTATGATCAGTTGCTTGATGATTGATATACAATACTTTACCAAAACCAACCGGTGAAACGCCTACCCTACTCACATAGCCATCGGCTATGGCATAAATGGGCAGGCCTTCTTTTCCACCAACACGAATATCCATGCCTGAGTGAAAATGATCGGATCTTAACTCGCCAAACGTACCGGAAAGAAAAATAGGAATGTCGAGGGGTGGTCGGTAAACACTCTTTCTGACATCGGACTGAGAATAAAGCAGGTAACCAGACAACACAAATGCCAGTGTTAGTATACTCAACTTCATGGCAATAAGATTAGAATGAGTTCGTCCAAATTTTTTACCACATAATCGGCCATGGGGTAATCCCCCTCAATGCCTGCTTCATTCAAAAGTGCAGTTCGCATCCCACCCGCTTTGGCACCTACAATATCTTTGTCGTAAAGATTGCCAATCATCATAGCTTCGCTGGGTTTAAAGCCGGAAAGGTTAAGAACTGCCGCAAAAAAAGCGGGATCGGGTTTGCTAAAGCCAAGCTCATGTTTTGAATAGAAACGGCTGAAATATCTTTCGGCATTCACCCTGGCGAGCGCCTTCTTCATCTCCGGTACGTCACTGTGAGAAGCACTCGTTGCAATAATGCAGCAATATTGTTTGCATACTGCCTCAAGCAGGGCCTGGGCCCCCGGAACCCAGGCAACTTTTTCCCAGCCAGACATTGGGCCAGGGAGATCAAAATCCCGCATAACGGTATCACCCCAATCAAAAACCAAGGCTTTCAGCATAAATTGTATTTTTTACAAAAATAAGTCAAACATCTGCAAGTGGGTTGTTTCCCCGTTAACAGTTTGTTCGATAACGATTTCAATTTTAGTCAAATCACTCATTATCAAATTGATAATTTACATCTAAAGGAAAACAACTAAATCATTTTACCAATTCCAACATCTCATCCCTTGTCAGCGCAGCATAGAAAGATTCTTCAACGATGGCAGATTTGGCAAGAATACGCTTAGATTCCTGCAAGACCATGATTTTTTCTTCGATAGTGCCTTTGGTTATGAACCGGTAAACAAATACGCAACTCTTTTGACCGATCCGATGCGACCTGCTGATGGCCTGAGACTCCGCAGCAGGATTCCACCAGGGATCGAGAATAAACACATAATCAGCTTCTGCCAGGTTAAGTCCAACGCCTCCCGCTTTGAGTGATATTAGAAAGACTTTTTCTTTGCTTTCGGTTTTAAATCGCTTAATCACTTCCGAACGGTTTGAGGTTGAACCTGTAAGTTTTTGATAACCAATAGCTCGCTCCTGCAACATGCTTTCTAGCAACTCAAGCTGAGTAACAAAAGATGAAAAAATTAAAACCTTGTGATCTTCTTCAAGAATCGTTTCCAGATGGTTGATAACTTCCTCATATTTACCACTTTCAGCCTCATGATTTTCAAAAAGCAACTTTGGATGATTGGCCACTTGGCGCAACTTCATTAAAGCTGTCAGGTAGAGCACCGCCGTGTCCTTTGCCCCTGCTGCATCATTCACCTGCCCGATTAACGCATTGCGCATCTTAGATTTTTCACTATCATACAAATGACGCTGTTCCTCAGTCATTTCGCAGTAAACAATGGTTTCAGTCAGACCAGGAAGTTCAGGAGCAACCTGTGATTTTGTCCTCCGTAAAATGAAAGAATTCGTTAATAGCAGGAGCTTTTCGCGCTGCGGCGAATCGGGATTCTTTGAAACAGGATTGCCGTAATGCCTGTTAAATACCGCAAGACTTCCGAGCAATCCCGGATTGACAAAGTGCATTTGCGACCATAAATCGGCAAGATGATTTTCGACCGGCGTACCTGTAAGCACAAATTTATACTTTCCATTCAGCGCATAAGCCGAAACCGCAGTCTTGGAACTGGCATTTTTGATTTGCTGACTTTCATCCAATACAATGATGCTAAACGGATATTTCTCAAGCACTTCGATATCATTCCTCATGACGCCATATGTAGTAAGTACGATGTCGGTCTGCTGTAACATCCGCACACTTAATTTTCGGTTCGGACCGGAATAGTCAATAACCCGAAGTGATGGAGCAAAGCGCCTGATTTCTTCCTTCCAATTATAAATCAACGAGGTAGGCATTACAATTAGTGAAGGAGCAATGAATGGGTCTGCCTCGTTTGTAGTTGTGGCTGGCACGGTTGCGGCAGAAAACAAATCAAGCTGACCCTTTTCCCTAGCCAGTTGATCGTCTTGAGAACTTGTCGCACGACCTGACTTTTCGTGTTGATACCTGACCCATGCAGCAAGCAAGGCAATTACCTGCACTGTTTTTCCTAACCCCATATCATCGGCGAGGATACCACCTGTTTGATTTTTGAGATGATTGGTCAGCCAATAAAACCCAATTTCCTGGTAGGGTCGCAAATTGGCTGAATGAAGCACAGGTTTCAAATCAAAATCTGGTGCCTGCGTCGAAACATTGAGTTGATTTTCAAGCTTGAATTCAGAGAAATCAAAAAGCACCTTGTGATGCTTTTTCAGGCGAAGTGTTTGCTGTTGGACTACACCATGTATGAATAACCCGCTGTATTTCTCAAACCAGGAAACAGGAATTACAAACCGGCTTCCATCAGGCAAAACGAACTCCCTGTTTTCATCGAGAATGTGCTGACGCAGTGTCACAAAAGGGAAACTAAAGGCTCCGGCTTGAATAATAATTTTAAGGTCGAACCAATCATTCTCCTGACGAACAACGATCTTGAGTTCAGGCGGGTCGATGATATACATCAAATCGTCAGGCTGATCGATCACAAAACCAGCATCAGTGAGTCGGGATTTATTATCCTGAAGAAACTCAATAAGCCCATATATCTGAAGATCAGGTACCTGACGATAAAAAAAAGAAGCTGTTCTTTGTAAATTCAATGATTCCAGGACAGCCATCAAGCCCGCTTCCCATTCTGGATTCCGCTTTGATCGCCGAAACTCAAAGCCGGATTCGGTATTTTGCAAACTAATCATCACCTGCTGTGGAAAATCGCAGGGAATGGTTTTCACAACATAGTCGAACATCAAAACAAATCCATAATAACCTTGCCATCCCATCACAGGTTTAAGATGCGCAACAGGCTCTTTATCAATATCCTCCAACATAAAACCACTGGCTTCAATATTCGAATGTCCGGCGATCTTTTTAATAAATTTTTCGAAATATTCTTTCTCAATCCTCGCAGGAATGATGATTTCTTCTTTTGAAAGAAAGGGTTTGATCTGCAATCCGGTAACATTTTTATCAAACTTGATCAACCTTTTATTTACCAGCACAAAACAAGGTTCGTTGGATAGAACAACTGCTTTCTCATCCAAAAGTCTCAGCGGTTTATCAGCAATAACAGCTTCGAGTCTGTAACGGGTTGCCTGATCTCCTTTATGGAAAAATAGTTTGGTCTGAGCAATCTCACTTTCAATGGTGATTTGGTTTTCGGGATACAAATGAGGAAAAAAGCGTGGTTCAAAAACAGGAATCTCCAACAATTGCAGAACTCTGACAATTTCAGAAATTTGCCTCCAAATAAAAGGAAACACAACCTGATCGAGAATTATCCGATTGCCATCGCCAAAGAATTCCTGAGGCATCACTTTCTTTTTTGAAAACCTGCCGATCAGCTGATGAACATCAAGTGAATGTGTGAGCTCATGCAACAATATCAACCGCTGATCAATGCCATAATTTTCATTCAGGGTTATGGCAGATAAAAGCCATTCAGCTTTTAATCGGCCAATTTCAGTGCGGCGGCAAGCATAGGGTAATACAACTTCACCAATGTACCGGTTTGATTTCACAACAGCGGCAAGAAGCAATTCTTCACCACTTATCGTTTTGATAACCAATGGATTTATTTCAGTACTTTTCTTCATTCAGGGCAACAAATATACAGATTTGACCCCGGAAGATGAAGGTCAAAATCCGAATTTGCGCAAAAAGACTACTTTTGCTGAAAAAAGTCAATGATCACTTTTGAGGAAGCTTTCAGGATCATCACAAGTAACCTTCCTGTAAAGGAAACCGAACGAATTCATTTTCAATTATCAGCTGGAAGAGTCCTGGCAGAAGACATTCACAGTGATCTCAACATGCCACCTTTTGATAAAGCTGCAGTTGATGGTTATGCATGCCGAAGAGCCGACCTTCATCAGCCAATGCAACTAATGGAAGTCATAGCAGCAGGAAGTCAGCCTAAAAAAGAAATTTTACCAGGCAGTTGTTCCAAAATTATGACTGGTGCTATGATGCCTAAAAATGCGGACTGCGTTGTGATGGTTGAACACAGCATAATTGATGCAGAAGGAAAGGTAATTATCCTTGATAAAAATACCAAAAACAACATTGCCTACCTGGGCGAAGACATTCGGGAAGGGGAAAAAGTGCTGGCAGAAGGTTCATTAATCAAAGCACAACACATTGCCGTATTGGCATCTGCAGGCGCAATTAATCCTTTGGTTTACAAAAAGGTAATCACAACAATCATGTCAACAGGTGATGAATTGGTTGAACCGGATCATAACCCTGTTGCAGGTAAAATAAGAAACAGCAACGGCAGTCAGTTGGTTGAACAGCTTCGAACAACTGGTGCAGAGGTAATTTATGGGGGCATCGTTCCCGATGATGCCGAAATCACCCGACAAATGATAAGTAATGCATTAAAAAACAGTGATGTCGTCATTCTTTCTGGCGGAATTTCAATGGGTGATTTTGATTATATCCCTGGGATTCTGAAGGAACTCAGGTTTCAAATCCTTTTTCAGTCACTTGCCGTGCAACCAGGCAAACCTACTGTCTTCGCCAGGTCGGAAAACAAATTTATTCTTGGCCTGCCCGGAAATCCGGTCTCGAGCTTTAACATCTTCGAGCTTTTAGGTAAACCTTTCCTTTACAGGTTAATGGGTCATCAGCAAAAAGACCTAAACCTCCGCCTACCCTTAGCCGAGAACTATTCACGCAAAGGATCGGGCAGGCTTGGATTTGTACCTGCATTACTCACAAACGGCATGGTTGTTCCCATACATTATCATGGATCGGCACACATCAATGCATTGGTAAATGCCGATATACTTTTCAGCGTTCCATTAGGGATCAGCGAACTTCATGCAGGAGAATTGGTAGATGTACGATTCATATAATCGCAAAATATCCTATCTGAGGATTTCGGTCACTGATCGCTGCAATTTACGGTGCGCCTATTGTATGCCGGCTTGCGGGATCAAGACAATGCCTCACGAAGACATACTCACCTTTGAGGAAATTTTCGATCTGGTGAAATTTGCCGCTGAACATGGCGTGAATAAGGTTCGGATTACAGGGGGGGAACCCCTCGTGAGAAAAGGAATCGTATCGCTTGTTGAAAGTATTGCCTCCATAAAAGGAATTACGGATTTTGGCATGACAACCAATGGCACAATACTTGACAAATTTGCAGTAGATTTAAAAAATGCTGGTTTACAAAGAGTTAATATCAGCCTGGACACCACTGACCCTGAAAGGTTTAATATAATTACCAGAACCGGAAAACTGGAAGATGTCCTCAGAGGGATCGATGCAGCAAAGAATGCCGGACTATTTCCCATAAAAATAAACTGTGTGATTAAGCAGCATTCACAAGAACCTGATGCCAGACTAGTTCGCACTTTTTGTGAGGAAAATAACTTACAGGTACGTTTTATAAAAGAAATGAACCTAGAAACTGGTCAGTTTTCAGTAGTCGAAGGCGGAGATGGTGGTCATTGTGCCAGTTGTAACAGAATGAGAATCACAGCCAATGGTGACCTAAAGCCATGCTTGTTTACCGATCTCGCCTACAATATCAGAAAGATGGGTATTGAAGAAGCTTACCTGGCGGCTATCCAGAATAAACCTTCTTGTGGCTCTATCAATCAAAAAAATCAGTTTAGTAATATTGGAGGTTAAACCTAGCGATATGGAATGTTGACGCTTTGTTCATTTTATTAAAAGATTTGAAAACCAATCCATTATTGAACCAAAATTCATTCATTAGAAAATGAAAGTAATTATCAGTAACAAACAAAGCTTCCCAAAATACGGAAGTATCCATTCAATACACTCGTTCCCATCTGTATACACTGATGATAGAAGAATTGACATTTGGCTCCCTGAAGGATTTGACCCCAGTGTAAAGCATGCTGTTTTATATATGCATGACGGCCAAAATCTTTTTAATCCGGCAATGGGATTTCATGGTCAGATTTGGGCAGTTGATGCGGCTTTGCAGCCTCTTATCTATCAATCAAGGGTGAAGCCAACCATCGTAGTTGCGATCTGGAATACTATGAAAAGGTATCAGGAATATCTACCTGTTCCAGCCTTTGAGCTCCTGCCAGGTGACTTAAGGGAACACATTCGTGACGAGCACAACAATCCTGAATTGAAACCAATGAGCGATGGTTACCTATCCTTTATCGTCAAAGAATTAAAACCGTATATTGATGAATCGTATCCTACCTTACCTGAGGCAGTTAACACCACAATCATGGGCTCCAGTATGGGAGGCTTGATATCAATCTATGCCATTACCCTTTATCCCGAAATTTTTGGTAATGCAGGATGCGTAAGTACCCATTGGCCACTTAGTTTGCACCTGAACGACTTACACTTTTCCCTACCCTTTATACATTGGCTGGAAGAAAATCTTCCCAATCCGGCAGACCATCGTTTATACTTTGATTTTGGAACAGAGACCATTGACACTTACTATGAGATGCATCAGGTTGAGGTGGACAAAATACTACGAAAAGCGGGTTACCAGGAAGGAAAAAATTGGATTACGATAAAAGATCAGGGAGCTACACACAGCGAGGAAGCCTGGAAAAACAGGGTACATATGCCACTCGAATTCCTGCAACGGTCGTCGAATTAAACTACAAAACATAGCACCATCTACCAAACAACGGCTCGGATTACACCTTACCTGTGCTTAACATGTAAGCTGTAAATGCTACAATATTCCATTTACTCACCTTACAATATAAATGTATTATACATTATATCAATTTGTTATGAAATCATATTCCACTACAGGTTAAAAGTTTCCCATTCAGACACACTTAACGCTATTGGAATTTAACAAAATTAAAGTTTTACCTTTGACCGTATTAAACTCAAATTCTATGTTCACGCTTCGACATGCCAACAAATCAATCCAATTGATTGAGACATTTATCGATCATATCGACAAAGGCATCCTGATTTTCAAAGAAGGCGTTTTTAATTACCTCGACGGGAACAATGCAAGTTTTCTCGACAACCTCAAAACACTTTCCGTTCTTGAAACGGAAGCCGATATCATGCGTCGAAAAGTTGAAAACATTTTATATACCCAATCCCTAATGCCACAATTGCGTGGAGACATCATGCGCTTAATGGAGGAACTTGATAACATCATCGATTTGGCGAAAAAAAATCTCTATCAATTTGATGTTGAAATACCATTCATACCCAATGAATTACATCAGGAATTGAAGAAACTGACAGAATTGGCAGTTGCTGCCTGCGAATCAGTTCTTCCGGCTGCCAGGGCCTATTTCAGAGAACCCGAAGCTGTCAAAGAAAAAATACACCGCACCTATTTGTATGAAAAGGAGGCTGATAAACTGGCAGATGGCATTAAACGGAAGGTATTTCACGACATGCCCAGCCTTAAGTTGAGTGAAAAATTTCATTTACGATATTTCACATTACATATTGAAACAATATCCGATGCAGCCGAAAAGGCTGCCGACCTGATTTCGATTATGGCAATAAAACGGACGATTTAGCTTATAACATGTTAATTGCCAAAATCTTATGAATAGGGATTTAGAAATGCAAAAGGAAATAAGGTACGATATCAAATTAAATTCAGGTGAAATTATCAAAGATTTCAGCAGAAGAGAAATGATGGAGCTTGCAACGACTGATGGATATATGGATGCTATTGTAAAACCTGTTTCAGAAAATGAGAACTGGATTTCAATACAGGAATGGAAAAGCGCAATCTATTCCGAAATGAAAGCAAAAAATCATTTTGTGATTGTCGGCGAACCCCTCAGCTGGTGGGAGAAGTTTCTATCACTTACTTTCCTGTATCCTAAAAGATGGCAACTGCTTCGTTTTGAACTCGTGAATGATACATTTACGCTAAGCTTTGGAGACAATCAGATGGTATCCTTTAGCAAAGGGAGTTTTGAGGCAATTATTGACATTGACAAGCATCAGCGCAGAAAGATCAGCATTCGTTTAACAAACGGGCGTAAGTATGCATTTTTTGAAAGTTTAACGGGTATTGCTTCAGAAGATTTTAAACTCATACTCCAGCTTTTGGATGCAAAGGAATCAGGGATGATGAGGTTTTCACTATCCATGATGAATATTAACCGACAGCTTAGCAGGCTTGCAAAACGCTAAACAAAATAATCGTATCACATTGATTTAAAAATCGTTATTACGCAATAAAACACAATGCTTTTTTTGATATATATATCAAGCGGTTTGTTTCTTGGTTGGTCACTGGGTTCCAATGATGCTGCCAACATATTTGGAAGCGCGGTAGGCTCAAAGATGTTACGTTTTAAACAAGCCGCTCTCATTGGAAGCATTTTTGTCATTCTGGGGTCTGTTTTTCAAGGGAAAGGCGGAGCTGAAACGCTCAACGCCCTGGGAGCAGTTGATGCACTGGCAGGTGGATTTACAGTTTCACTTTCCGCAGCAATAACTGTATTCGTTATGACCCGTAAAGCCTTACCTGTTTCATCAAGTCAGGCTATAGTAGGGGCCATTATGGGTTGGATCTATTTCACTGGTAACAAGGCTGATTTAGGTGTTTTGACAAAAATTGTCAGCACCTGGATCAGCGGACCTGTACTCGGAATGATTTTTTCAGCGCTTTTATTCTGGCTTCTGCGCTTCTTTCTCAAAAAAGCGCAAATACATGTTATTAAGCTGGACACCTATATCAGGATTAGTCTGATTATAACCGGGGCCTTTGGTGCATACAGCTTGGGAGCCAATAACATAGCAAACGTAATGGGTGTATTTCTAACCTCAGCTCCGCGAATAGAATTAAATTTTGGACTGTTTTCACTGGACGGGGTTCAACTTTTGTTGTTGCTGGGAGGGTTGTCGATTGCTACCGGCATCTATACTTACAGCGAAAAGGTGATGCACACGGTTGGCAACGGAATTTTGTCGCTTTCACCTGAAGCGGCTATTGTGGTTGTTTTTTCACAGGCCCTGGTTTTATTTCTTTTTTCATCAAGCAGTTTTGCAAACTTACTGCACCAATTTAATCTACCAGCTTTGCCATTGGTTCCGGTGTCGAGTACGCAAGTGGTTATCGGGTCTGTTTTGGGAATTGGGCTGATAAAAGGTTCACAGGATATCAATTCAAGAACATTGGTCGGCATTGCAGCAGGCTGGATAACAACCCCGGTTTTAGCAGGTTTATTGACTTTTGTGGCACTCTTTTTTGTTCAAAATGTTTTTAATCTACCCATCACCTTAAAGCCATCATCAGCTGTTACGGTTGAAAAAATGTTCACCGAGGATCTGGATCGGATCATACATTTCGACCTTATTTTACCAGGGATCGGTATCCTTTTTGTAGGGTTCATCACCTTGCTTATTTACCTCGTCCTAAGGCAGCAAAAACTTAGATTAAAAGCTGAAAATGAGCTTCTTGCACAGCAAAATCAATTGTTTCAGGTTCAACGCAGCTTATCAGAGATGGAAATGAAAGCGATTCAATCAAAAAATGAAACCTTGAATACCCACCTTGAAAAACGACGCAAAGAATTTATTGACATGGCCTTTAATCTCACCGAGCAACGTATTTTTCTGGAAGAACTTACAAGCCGTCTGGACGAAATTTTGCAGGAAGAGCCACAACCTGCTACCAAAAACAATCTCAAGTCAGTTATTGCTCTAATTCGTCAGAAAATGTCCTTTGCCCGTGAAAAGGAAAACTTTTACGGTGAGGTGGAGCAGGTTCACAAAGACTTCAAGATGAAGCTCGAGGCTTCATTTCCAGATCTCACTGATCAGGAAAAAAAACTTGCCTCACTTATCCGTCTTAACCTATCGAACAAAGAAATTGCAACCTTGCTTTCGATCTCTCCAAAAAGCGTTGAGGTGTCGCGATACAGGCTTAAACGAAGGCTGGGTCTGGAAAAAGATGACAATTTATTTCACTTTATCAATAATATTTAACTAAAACCATTTTTATGAAGAAAATCGTTTTTTTGCTCGCCATTTGGTTCAGCATGTCGACCGTGATCCTGAGCCAACCGCTGAGCTTAGGTGGGAAGGTCACTTCGAGTAAACAGGCCATGCCTCTGGCAGATGTAGTGGTGCGCGTGAAAGGTGCGCCCACTGTTGTTAAAACTAATGCTGAAGGCCAATATCTGATTACATTTGACCCAAACTCAAGTCGGATTCTTGTGTTTTCTCATCCCGATCACGACGATCTGGAAGTGAGCGCAGAAGGAAAAACAGCCTTGGATGTAACCTTAACAAACAATGTCAGGTTCAACCAATACGGTGTAAGAGTGAACAGGAACCCATTATTCGCAGAAGAGCGTAATGGCATTCTTGTTTTGGAAAGCCAGAAAGATAATTACCGCATTTGGTTCGATTTCAGGGTACAGGTTGACGGAGCGATGTTTTCAAAAGAAACCCTCAATCCAATCGGTAACGGCACCTCAATTCGTCGTGCAAGGTTTGCTGCAAAAGTTGAATTTGCTAAAAACTGGTACGGCGAAATCGATCTGGATTTTTCAAACTCCGAGCTTGAGTTAAAGGATGCCTATTTGCAATATACCTTTAACAATGGCCTAGAGTTGAAAGCAGGTAATTTCAAAGAAGGTTTTTCAATGGAATCAACAACAACTTCGAGGTATCTCACGTTTATCGAAAGACCCAATGTGATAGCCACCTTTGGCCCTTCCAGACACATTGGTATTGCAGCCAACTACAGGCATAACTGGCTGTTGGGTATTGGCGGCATTCATTTCCAGGATATCGGGGGTGTTGAAGAAAGGATGTTTTCAGAAGACAACAACAAAGATTTTGGCGTTGATGAGGGTGTTTCTTTCACCGGCAAACTGGTTGCCATGCCCTATTATCAGGATGTGAACAAAGGCCTCCATATTGGTGTAGCCGGGTCTTACCGCACACCAAAAACTGATGCAGAAGTCAGAAATACACTCAGGTACTCGACACGCTCGCTCACCTCGATCAATCGAAAAAAGTACATTGATACTGACCTTATTGGCAACATTGACCATGCAACTCTTGCAGGATTTGAGCTGGCAGGTTACCATAAAAACCTCCGTCTCCAAGGTGAATATGTGATGAACAACGTGCATCGCACCAATGATTTGCCAACCGAAAAATTTGATGGATTTTATGCAATGGGTAGCTGGTTGATTTTTGGCGGAAAATACAATTACAATGTATCTGAAGGCGAATTTACCCAGGTTGCCCGTGGTAAAAAATGGGGTGAACTGGAGCTGGCCTTAAGGTATGACTATTTGAGTCTCAACAGCCGGGATGAGGGCACAATTACCGGCGGCGCAGGCGAAGGATATACACTCGGTTTGAATTATTATGCAAATAACAACATCAAAATCATGCTCAACTATGCCTACCTAAATCATGACAGATATGCCAATGGAAAAGGCAAATTGTTTATTGGTTATGATGCCGATGGTAATTTAACTACCGACCCAAAAGTTGTGGTTGATGCCAATGGCACAGCAGGGGAAGATTTTCACATGATTGCAATTCGACTGGAAGTTGATTTTTAATAACATAGCAAACAAAGTCATTTAATATGAAAACAAGATTAATTTTGATTTCGCTTATCCTCTTAAGCTTTTTGACAGCTTGTGTGAAGGATGAAATCTATAAAGGTGCGCCTTCTGTATCGGAACTTGCCATCAATCCGGCGGCACCTATCACGGATGAAGCAGTTACGGTAACTGCAAAAGTTACTGATCTTGATGGGGTTACATCTGTTAAACTATATTATAAAGTTGGTGAAACAGGCTCTTTCACTTCTGTTAGCATGTCGTTGCAAAACGGCTCAACTCAAATTTACGAGGGTCAGATTCCAGGACAGGCAGGTGGTGTCACTGTGAATTATTATGTTGAGGCAACCAACAAATCAGGTCTCACGGCTGTTGCTCCTGCCGAAGCTCCGGCAAACACCGCAGCTTATACCATTGGAGCTCCGCTCATTCTGTTGAATGAGGTATATTCACGCGGGGTAGTTGAAGATCCTGACTGGGTTGAAATTCACAATGCTTCCAACGCAGCAGCTGATATCAGTGGCTTCAAGGTTTATGACAGTGGCGGACAGTCGGGTGCAAAACCCAAAAAAGAAGTGCCAGCAGGTACAATAATCCCGGCTAAAGGTTTTTATGTTTTGGTTGTAGACGATGGCACCGATTCAGGTTTCGGACTTTCGAGCGCAGGTGAACAAATCTGGTTTGAAAATGCCACAGGTAATCAAATTGATAATGTTACTTTCCCTGCATTCGAACCAACACAATCGTACGGCCGCATTCCTGACGCCGGCCCAAACTGGGAAATCATGAATACAATCAGTAAAGGCGGTCCCAATTCAACCGAAATACCTCTTCCTCAATTATTTATCAATGAGGTTTTCTCACAGGGTACAACAGAGGCTCCCGACTGGGTTGAAATTTACAATGCTTCTGCCTTTGATGCCGATCTTACTGGTTGGAAAATTTATGACAATGGCGGACAAGCAGGCACCAAACCGAAAAAAGAATTTCCTGCAGGAACTATTCTTCCTTCCAAAGGTTTCTTTGTCCTGGTGGTGGATGATGGAACAGAAAGCGGATTTGGCTTGTCATCGAACGGCGAACAAATTTGGCTGGAAAATCCTGCTGGCAGCGTTGCAAAGGATGTTACTTTCCCGGCATTAACGGCCACCCAATCTTTTGGATGTTTCCCAGATGGAACAGATAACCTGCAAATCTTTGAAACAGTTACACATGGTACTGCCAACAGTGACCTGATTCCGGTTTTGGCAAGAGTTCTTATCAATGAGATTTTCTCTCGAGGAACTACTGAAGAACCCGACTGGATTGAACTTTACAATGATGGTGATGTGGCTGTTGACCTCACAGGATGGAAGTTATATGACAGCGGAGGTCAAACAGGAACAAAGCCCAAATTTGAAATTCCCGCAGGAACAAGTTTGCCGGCAAAAGGTTTTATTGTGGTTACTGTTGACGACGGCAGTGCCAGTGGTTTCGGATTATCCAGCAACGGCGAAAAAGTTTGGCTCGACAATACCACGGCAGCTGCTGACAGTATCGAATTTCCGGCCCTGGCCGAAACGCAGTCTTATGGCCGTTATCCAGATGGCAGCGAAAACATGCAGATCATGGAGACTGTTACCAAAGGTGCGCCAAATTCGAACCAGGTTCCGCAGCAAGTTTCAATCCTCCTGAACGAAATCTATTCGCGTGGAACGACAGAAGAACCCGACTGGGTAGAAGTTTACAACAATGGAGATGCGACCATCGATCTTTCCGGATGGAAAATTTATGACAGTGGCGGACAAGCCGGGACAAAGCCCAAACTCGAATTTCCGGCCGGCACTACCATCGAAAGCAAAGGTTTTGTTGTGATAACTGTTGATGACGGCAGCGCAAGCGGCTTTGGACTTTCTTCCAACGGCGAAAAAGTTTGGTTGGAAAATCCGGATGGGGCCGTAGCCGACAGCATCGAATTCCCGGCTCTTGAAGAAGCAACTTCTTTTGGCCGCTACCCCGATGGCACAGACAATCTTCAGGTGATGACAACCGTAACCAAAGGAAGCGCCAACTCCAACGACACCCCCGCCGGTATCATTGTTTTGATGAATGAAGCTTATTCCCGCGGAATAGCCACTGACCCCGACTGGATCGAAATCTACAATGATTCTGATGTCGAAGTTGACCTCACTGGTTATAAAATTTATGACGCCGGCGGTCAGTCAGGTACAAAGCCAAAGAAAGAATTTCCTGCCGGCACCGTAATCACTGCGAAAGGCTTCTATGTAATAGTGGTAGATGATGACGATCCATCCGGTTTTGGTCTGTCAAGCGGTGGTGATGAAGTGTGGTTCGAAAAAGCCGATGGCACTGTAATTGACCACGTTGTAATTCCGGCAATGACCGAAACTCAATCCTATGGCCGCAAGCCTGATGGAACAGAAAACTGGCAATTACTCGAAACAATCACCCGCGGCACGTCTAACAACGGCGCAAAATAACAAAATTAATAAAAGCTGCATCGGTCAGTCTATGGCTGATGCAGCTACCTTAAATCATGAATTATGAGTCAGGAAAAAATGCAAATTGGTGAAATATCCAAACCACGATTCGAGTTTCGGTCATTTGGCCAAAACTTCGATCAGGCTCATTTCAGAATGGCAAGACTGTCGGTCCCCATTCCTGAAAAAGTCTGGGAACGTCATTCAGATGAGATTTATATTATTTCAAATAAAAATGACATCAACAACACCAAAATCAGAGATGGTAAAATGGATATCAAAACCTATGTTCAAACCGTGAACGGCCTTGAACAATGGAACCCATTGATGAAAGGTGAATTTCCAATTAGCAAGGAGGTGCTTCAAAATGAAGTCTTTACGGCTTTTATGGTCGACATGCCTGTGATTGAATCGGAAACCGTAACCTATGAGGAGTTTCTTTCGATCATACAAAAGCACCCCGACCTGGCAGCTGTGAAAGTTCATAAGCAGCGTTTAGGTTATATGGTCAACAACACCATTTGTGAATACGGAGCTGTTCTAATCAACGGGGCCCGCGTTGTAACCATTAATTCCGAGTCAACAGAGCTCGACGATATTCTCAAAACGGTGAAAGATGTAGGCCTCGAAGGTGTTGAAAACATCAATTACCTTCAGGCTATCAAACGAGTTATTGGCATGATTGACAAACCTTTAGCAAATTAAACAATGGCACAGGAAATCGAACGGAAGTTTCTAGTAAAAGGTGATTTCAAACCAGAAATCGTAAAAGCAACGCGCATCACGCAAGGCTATTTGTCTTCAGTACCGGAGCGAACTGTAAGGGTCAGAATCAAAGGAGATAAAGGCTATTTAACGATTAAAGGAATCGGAAGTAACTCAGGAGCAAGTCGTTATGAATGGGAAAAAGAAATTCCCGTGGCTGAAATCGACGAATTACTGAAAATCTGTGAACCGGGAGTAATCGACAAGACCAGATTTTTGGTTCAGGCCGGTAGCCACACCTTTGAAGTGGATGAGTTTTATGGAGAAAATGAAGGACTTATTGTAGCCGAAATTGAGCTTACCTCTGAAGACGAAAGTTTTTTGAAACCGGCGTGGCTGGGAGAGGAAGTTACAGGCGATCCAAGGTTCTACAACTCCATGCTTATGAAGAATCCTTACAAAAATTGGTGAAATCAATGTCAGTCCTGGAGGTATTTCAGGGCTGACATTCACATTTCTTTACTTACCTTTGAATTCAATCGCATTGAAGTAGAACTGTAACACATTCATTCCATGGAAATTGACAAAACCAGCGGGACAAAGACTTTCGACCCGCTCGATATGAGCCACTACCGGATCGAAAAACTACCCAAACGTCGTAAATCTAAATTAGAACACTGGCTTGCTTTGGCCGGGATACCTTTGGCTATCGTTGCTTTTATCTACTTCGGATACTTGAGTTCACTTGGTTTTCTTACCGATTTCGATGCAGACAGCCTTACTGCTGCTGCGAAAAAAGTGTTTGAAAAAATTGGCAAAGAAGGTTTTATCCGCAATAATCACCTGATGCTGGGTATTTTCATGGCCGCAATAATCCTTTGGATTACCGAAGCAATTCCCAATTACCTGACATCACTCATTTTGATAATCAGCCTTGTATTAACTGGTGTTCTTCCTGAGAAAACAGCGTATGCCCAACTGGGTCATCCTGTTATGTGGCTGAATATCATGTCGTTTATCTTAGCAAGTATGCTTGTTACAACAGGTGTAGCCAAGCGTTTTGCTTTGTGGTTTATCCTCAAATTTGGCAAAAATGCCAGTACGATCTTTATAAGTTTCATTGTCATCAACCTAATCCTGTCGGCTTTCATTTCGGCAACTACAGCCAAGGCCGCCATTCTTTTACCGATTTTCATGGTCATTGCTGCCATTTATGGCGCAAAAGGTGGCGACGGTAAAAATAATTTCGGGAGAAGTATCGTACTTCAAAACCTGCTCAACATTAATGTAGGTGCCGGTGCTTTTGTTACAGGCTCAGGAGCCAATTTGCTGGCTGCTGCTTTAATCGGTGGCGCTACAGGTCAGACAATATATTTTGCCGACTGGATGACAGCCATGTTTCCCATTATGCTCGGTTTGATGTTTACTGGATATTTGCTCGCAATGCGTGTTTTTTTTCCTTTGCGACCCGAGGAAAGACTTCCACAAATAGAAGGTGGAATGGAACGCCTGCGTTCAGCATACCGCGAATTAGGGAAAATCAGTCTTTCCGAGATAAAATCCGTGATAATCTTTTTATTGATCCTTGGTTTCTGGGCAACTGACAAATTACATGGCATCAGTGCAACTGCTGTAGCATTTGTCGGTGCCATTGTGGCGTTGCTCCCCGGAGTTGGTGTTGTAAAATGGAACGATGTGGACGTGCCCTGGCACCTGATGCTTTTTTCGGCTGGCGCTTACGCCCTCGGCTCTGGACTTGAAGCCACTGATTTACCTTCGATTAGCGTAAATGCTTTTTTTGATAACCTGGGCATATCTGAAAACACACCTTTTTGGAGACTTTATGTATTGCTTACCGGTGTGATGACGTTTAGCGCCTTGCTTTTTCAGTCAAAGACGATGCGAACGATGATTTTCATACCAATTGCCATTGGAGTGGCAGGCCGCTTTGGTTACGATGTGCTCAGTTTGGCTTTACCCGTCGCGTTTATGATTGAACATGTTTATGTGTTGCCTTATAACAGCAAACCAGCCGCTTTACTCTATGAGACCGACCAATATACCTATGCCGACACATTTAAATTTGGATTCAGCATGATGCTGATTTCATGGCTAATCATCATCCTTGCCGGCCAAACCTGGTTTCAGTTTTTAGGAATTACACCAAATGGCCTTTTTTAAAATAATACCCGGGAGATCGTGATCGAATCAAATGTTAAAATACATAACCGTTTTTCTGTTGAATTTAAACTGAGTTTCCTGGCCAGAAAGAAAAAAAAGGTCAGCGAATTTGCAGTCAACACCTGGATTTTTATCCCTAATAGCTTGGATATTAATCCTTCAACATATGATAAAAAGGATTTTTATCGCGATCTGAAATCCAACTTAAGGTTAATTACTCCTGTCTTTTTGCTCAGAGATATTGCCCATGGCAAAAATTCTCCGATTGCCAAACTCGAAACATCGTTCCGGGAAATGGCATCACAGCCCACGCGTACCAACATCAGCGAATATGAACATCAAATCAAATTATTCCTTTCAATTTGTAAAAGTGCCTTGCGCAGCGAAACGCAACACATTCTGCAAACAAATAAAGCAGAGGAACTTACTTACTTAATCGCGTCTTTTGTTACCAATATTCAGCTGATCGGAACTTCTTACCGCAATCTACTTCAAATTATCAATGCTCCTACAGTGGGGCAAAATCTGTTGAACTACTTTCGATTTGGAGATGAGTTTCTAAGTAATACCATCGAACAACATTGTTTCAGGCTTTTGCAGGCATTTGATACGCAAGCTGAACCAACCGCCATCGAGTTATCGCAAAATTTGCGTCAACTGATTAAAGATGAAATCAAGTACCGTAAACAACACAAGTTCCTGACAGTTGACAAACAAAGCAAAAACCTTAACAGAGAGCTGATTCACAGGCTTGGCTTGTTAAAAAAATATGCAGAGGATGTCTTGTTCCTATCCACTGAAAAGAAAAAAGACGGCATCATTAAAGAACAAATTTATTACAGCATCGCCGCTGGAATCAGCATGATCTTTGCAACTGCGATAGCCTTTTCGTTCCAACAGAAATATGGTAACTTAACTATGCCATTTTTTGTTGCGCTTGTTGTGAGTTATATGCTAAAGGACCGGATCAAAGAATTGGGCCGGTATTATTTCGCCTACAAACTTGGCAGAAAATATTTTGATCATAAAACGAGCATCAGTTTAAAAAACAACCACATCGGCTGGAGCAAGGAAGCGATGGATTTCATTTCAGAAACCAAAGTACCTGATGAAGTTGTTCGATTCAGAAATCGATCAGCGATACTGGAAGCCGATAATCGTAATAACAACGAAAAAATTATTTTGTATCGAAAATTGATCAGGCTCAACCGCGAAAGTCTTGACAAATGCGGTGATTACTATTTTGCAGGCATTAACGATATCATTCGTCTGAATCTTACCAGTTTACTCTTTAAGATGGATGATCCTGAATTTCAATTATTTACAATAGAAAAACATCAATCTTTTGGATTAGTTACAGGAGAAAAGATTTATTACCTCAACCTGATAATGCAATTTAAATCCGAAAACCAACTTGCTTACCAACGCTTCAGGGTTGTCTTAAGCCGCAATGGTATCAGCGATCTTGAAATTATTCCACTCTAAAGAATGAAGGTTAATCTCGGGATGTTAGCTATTTTTAACTACTGATAAGCTCCCGATTTCAAATTTTTCCTACCTTGCAGACCCATTTAAATTTGATTGTTATAATTGAAATTCCTTCATAAGTTGTTTATATCCAGAACTTAAAGAAAAGTTAATCCTGGTTTAACGTGCAACTTCTGTTAATGGTAAAAATTTGCCAAGTAATTTCAGTGAACCTGAACCGTTCATTTCTTTCCTGTAGAGGTTATGAAAATCTATTCAGGCTCGAATGAAATTCTTTTTTTGTCTGCCGGGCTCTGAAATCAGATCCAATCAAGGTTGGTAGCTAACAGTTACATCCCTGGTTTTCAAACAGTAAATAAAGCTTTAATAATTATCACAACATATTTATATCCATTATTTTACAACATTATTTTCATGAAAAAAAACTACAAATCCTTCTTGGTATTGTTCCTCTTCCTTCTCAAAGGTATTATTTCTGAAGCACAATACCTCGTGAATTTTGAAGGCGAAACCGAGATTAAACCTTCGTATGCTTCCGGCACTGTTAATCTTTCCGGCTTGGACTGGGATATGACTGAGTCGTTGATTGGAAACTCTGATTCTGACTGGAAAAATGGGCTAAAATCAGCCAGGTTAAGAGGTTATGCTGCCACTGCAATGACCATGCTTACCGACAAGGAAAATGGAATTGGCACCTTGTCGTTCTATTACAGACGTTATGGTACAGACGCTCAGGTTGACTGGAAAGTGGAATACAGTACCAACGGAGGATCTTCGTGGACACAAATTGGTGCAAACTTTACGGCACCAGCTTCCAATGACGTGCAATTCTTTTCAGAAACAGTTAATGTAGCCGGAAACATCAGAATAAGAATTAAAAGAGCGACTGAGGATGGAACTGTTAATCGAAGGCTCAACATCGATGACATTGAACTCACCAATTATACGGGCGGTGGCAACATTCCGCCTGTCATTTCCGGCATCACACGAAATCCGGCCGGTGAAATCAATTCAATCACCAGTGTAAGCGTATCTGCCACAATCACCGATAGCGATGGAACGGTAAGTTTTGCCGAATTGAGGTGGGGTACAACTACAGGCATATATAACAATACCATTGGAATGACGCATACAGGAGGAGGTAGTTATTCAACCACTTCCAGCATCCCCGCACAGGCTGATGGTACAACCGTCTATTTCGTTGTTTTCGCCCAGGACAATGCAGGTGGCACACGACTTTCAGCGCAGCAATCCTATGTTGTCCGAGATCCCGCAACAACCACCCTGCCCTGGTCGGAGTCTTTTGATACTGGTTTTGGAGATGTGTATGCATATAGTGCTACAGGTAACGATAAATTTTGGTTGCACAGTAGCAGTGGTTACGTTTATATGAACGGGTTTAATACTGGTGTACTGGAAGATGACTGGCTGATTCTACCCGCATTCAACAAGGATTTATATGAAAATGTCGTGCTTACTTTCGACACCTGGAAAAGATATGGTTCAGAAGACGACAATAATTATTTAAAACTTTATTATTCAACTAATTATGTTGGATTTGGCGACCCAACCACAGCCAACTGGACTGAACTTCCTTTTACTCAGCCAGCCGAGGAACAAGTGTGGATCAGCTCCGGACCTGTCGACCTCAATGCCTTGACAGGAGAGAATATCTATCTCGCCCTGCGCTACCATTACGATGTAAATTTCTATCGTCTCTGGCAGGTTGATAATATTCAAATCACCGGATCGCAATCTGGAATTATCACTCAGTGGGCCTTTACCAATGCCGGTGACCTGAACCCAACTGTTGGCAGCGGAACTGCCAGTTTGATCGGTGGCGTTTCTCAGGTGACTCAGGATGACGCTCTTCGCATTACCGGATTTCCCGCTCAATCCACTGCTTCCGGCACTGCAGGGCTTCAATTGATGCTCAGCACAGAGGGTTATCAACCATCGCAACTGACATTTCGCCAGCGTTCGTCGGGAACGATGTCGCGCTGGGCCGAAATTCAATACACAACCAATGGAGGTGCAAGCTGGGTGGCCGCCGGTAACAATTCAGGAGGACTCTCTCCCCACGACACTTATTATGAATTTGAATTCGACCTTTCTTTCATCTCAGGTATTTCAAACAACCCTCAATTTGGATTGAGAATCGTTTCAATCTTTTCACCTGTGGCATTTGACGATGGACTTGGAAACAATTTCTCTGCCAATACTGCTTATCACAGAGCAAGAGTTTCAGGAGGCGATCCATATAGCGGCGACGGCAACTGGAGATTTCAGGATGTGACAATATTTGGGGAGATGATTTCAGGAGAACCTCCCGTGAAACTGGCTTTTGATAACATCAACAATGGAATTGCACCAAACGTGAATATGCCATTCAGTGCGACAGTTCAATGCCTTACCGCAAATGACGTTCCTGCTGTAGCCTATGAAAACACTGCCGTAAGCTTGAGTCTGGCCAGCGGCTCAGGACAGCTGAGTGGTACCGTAACAGGTGTTATTCAGGCAGGTGAAAACAGCGTAACATTCAACAATCTTATATACAACACTGCCCAGTCTGGTGTACAAATCCTGGCGCAAACCACCAGCGGAATGAGCCTTCAACCAACCACCAGTGCAGCTTTTGAAGTTATGTCTGTTGCTACTAATTTAGCATTCAGTTCCTTCCCAAATTATGGACAAACCGGCATACCTGTCTCAGCTTTTACAGTGGAAGCCCGCAGACCCGACCAAACAATCGATGGTAATTTCACAGGCCTAATCACGATCACTAAAGCCACCGGCAATGGTTCAATCAGCGGAACGCTCACAAAACAAGCTGTCGCTGGTGTCGCCACTTTCGATGATATTCTCTTTAGTGCAACAGGTAGCTACACTTTGCAGGCAACCGCCAGCGGATTAAGCAGTGCAACAAGTACAACAATACTCATTATGGTTCCGCCAGGCTTGACCACATCAATCCTGCCCTCTTATATTGTTGGTAACAACCCGACAAACCATCGGGTTCCGTATGCTTACAGGGCAACACTGACGAATTTAATTCCAAACGCAACCTATAAATATATAAACCAGGTAATTACATCTGCTGATGCAGCCAATGTAAATGGTGCAGGTAATGTCATTTTTATCAATCCGGCAGGAAATTTCTACCGAAGTAGCTCACCAAGTTTTAGTACACCCGAAAATCATGGTGAATTTACTACTGACGGCAACGGCACCTATACTGGCTGGTTTATTACAGAACCTACAGGTAATGCCCGTTTTACACCCGGTAATTACGTTTTTGTCCGCATCCGGATTAATAATGGACAGGGAGGAACATCAGCTGTCAATTACCTGACCTCCAGTGATTCTACCCTGGCGATCGGAATGACTACAAACGCTGATAACCTGAGTGGCAGCGGTGTGTATGGCAAGTTGTTTTCGCAGGCAAAAAACTTTGCCATTCTGTATGACAATGTCAATGGAACCGGAAGGCCATTGGCTGCCACTTTCATTGAAGATGACGGCACAAGTGGAACAACGGCTTATCCTCCTTTCTACCAAAATCTTGTAGACGGTCAGGCTGCTTCATGGGGTGGTATCATCCCGAACAACCTACCCAATGGACTGAGAAGAGTTGAAATCAGACAGCTCTCGAATGGCGCAGTAATCCCATCTGAGACAATAATCTCTGCTAACGGTAGCTGGCCTTATGGAGTGAACACCGTCAATCCTGCTGTTGGAGCTGAAGCATTGCTCATCACCAAAAGCCCTGATTTTATGGCTAATGCGACAAATGTAATTCCCGGCTCACAGGTAGCATTCACCGATCTGACTCCCGGCACGCCAACATCCTGGAATTGGGTTTTCCAGGGGGCAACACCTTCAGCCTCATCTTTGCAAAACCCGACAGTGAACTACAATAACGCAGGTGAATTTGATGTTACTCTAACGGTAACTACTGAATTTGGCACTCAGACCATTACCAAGACAGAGTACATCACTGTAACTTCACTACCAACAGCCAACTTCACAGCCGATGACACAACCCCGGCCGTTGGAAGCAGCGTGAACTTTACTAATACCTCTACAGGTGCAATTACAAGCTGGGCATGGACTTTCGAAGGTGGCACACCTTCCACCTTTAATGGGCAAAATCCACCGGTAATTGCCTATAATGCTGCAGGATCATTTGACGTTTCACTAACGGTTACCAATGCCAACGGTAGCAACACCAGAAATATGCCCAATTACATCACTGCCGGATTTCCACCGGTTGCCAACTTCTGGAGCTTCGATCAAACCTATGTAGCCGTCGGCTCGACCATGTCGTTTGCAGATCTTTCAACCGGGCAGATCGACAGCTGGAACTGGGCCTTTGAAGGAGGTTTTCCGGCAACCTCAGTAGCTCAAAATCCAGCTCCTATTTTCTACAACAATCCGGGCTTGTTTGACGTGAGCCTCACCGTTTCAAATGCATTCGGATCCAGCACAAAACTGAACCAGAATTATGTGGATGTAGGTTATGTTCCTGATGCTGACTTTACAGCTACTTTTGAAGCGTTTGTCGACCGTGTGGAATATCAGTTTTCGGATGCCTCTACCCACAACCCAAATCTATGGTATTGGAATTTTGAAGGAGGCGTGCCTGAAATATCCGGGATACAAAATCCGATGGTCACTTACACAACAGACGGAACATTTGATGTAAGCCTTACAGCCATGAATCTTTACGGCGACAATACTGTTATTAAAACCGGATATGTAGTAATTAACCTCACATCGGTGAAAGACATCGAATATGTAACGATGATGAAAATCATGCCAAACCCGGCAAAAAATCAATGTCTAATATCGGATCTGAAACCAGGTACATGGATAAAAATCTACGATTTAACCGGAAAAATTGTTTTTGAAAATCAGATTTTTGAAACTAGTATAACAATTCCACTTGAAGAGATGCCAAAAGGAATTCTCCTGATTGAAGCAAGCTTATTTGAGGGCGGACACAGGTCAACAGCCAAACTGATTCATCAATAAACACATATACCGCAAAATCTAAAAAGCAGGGGGCAAGTCTCCTGCTTTTTATTTCATTGCTAATGAATGATTTAGCAAAAAATCACCGCAACTTTCTCAAAGGCTGGACAAGATTTTTTAAAATATTGAAGGGAAAGCCAATTATTCGGACAAAAAAAATAAAAAAAATTAAATATTTGACATTCATATAGATAAAGTTGTATTTTTGCTGCGGTTTAATTTAAACGTTCTTTTAAAAAGCAGGGTTAATTGCAATTTCAGAATTCACCATTCTGTCTGATGTCGTTTCACTTTTCTTTTTGAAAACTATTTATCAATTTTTTTTCATTTTTATCATGAACATTTTTGTTGCAAAACTCAATTTCAAAACAACCAGCGAACAGCTGGAAGAAACTTTCAAACAATTTGGTGAAGTTACAAGCGCCAAAGTGATCATTGACAAACTGACCAACCGTTCAAAAGGTTATGGTTTTGTTGAAATGCCCAATGACACAGAAGGCTATGCAGCCATCAACGACCTCAACGAATCTCAGTTAGACGGAAGCACAATTATTGTAAAGAAGGCTCGTCCGAAAGAAGAAGGTGAAGGCGGCGGCGGATTCAAACGTCGTGAAGGTGGATTCCGCAACGAAGGCGGCTATCGCAAAGAAGGCGGATTCCGCAGCGGCGATAGCGGTGGTTATAGAAATCGCTACTAAGAGAACATCTCAGACATAATCAAAGGCGGATAACACCGCCTTTTTTTATTTTCCGATAACAGATTTGAAAGATTGTTGAGAATTGTTATCTTTGCGCCCTCAAAAATCAATTTGAAACCGGTCCGGTAGCTCAGCTGGATAGAGCAGCAGCCTTCTAAGCTGCGGGTCGTGGGTTCGAATCCCGCCC
>JANJXG010000061.1 GCA_024709145.1 Bacteroidales bacterium
GCAATGATAACGACTGTTTTACGAAATTTACTCTCGAATGCCATCAAGTTTTCCTTCAAGGGAGGTAAAGTTTTCATTACAGCTTCACACGATGACATTCAAACCATCATTCAGGTAAGAGATGAAGGAACCGGCATAGACGCCAAATCCCTTCAAAACCTTTTCCGAATTGACATGGCTGTCTCAAAACCAGGAACAAACAATGAAAAAGGCACAGGTTTAGGACTCATTCTTTGTAAAGAATTTATTGAAAGACATGGGGGTATCATCGAAGTACGAAGCGTTGCTGGAAAAGGAAGTACATTTAGCATCTTCCTGCCAAAGAAGGCTGGAGGTAAGGTCAAATCAACAAACCTTGAACTACCTTTATGATTCATATCGATTTAAGAACTGTATACATCAATTACGCCCTAATCAGCCTGATGAGCCTGGTTGTTATCGTATTTCTCTGGTATCAATCACACAGACGATTTCAAGGAATAGGTTTTTTCATGGCAGGCATCGCCGCACAAGTGGTAAGTTTATTGTTGATTTTCTTAAGAAATGCAATCCCTGACTTTGTTTCTATTAATATATCAAATACGTTGGCTGTTGGTGGTACTGTATTACAACTCATTGGTCTGGAGCAATTTGTCGGAATCCGACAGCGACTCACTAAGGTTACAACCTGGCTTTTGGCAGTTTTTTTCGTTATGGAAGTTTATTTTACTTTCTTTATGCCTTCGTTGTATGCGCGCAATCTGCTGGTATCATCATTCTTTACTTTTGCGTGTTTACAAATTGTCTGGTTATTGTTGGTCAGGGTTGATTCAAATCGCAGAAGAATAACTTTAAATGTTGGCATAACCTATTTGCTTTATGCTGCCATAAATGCCTTAAGAATAGTTGTTTACCTCTTCGCTCCAACCGAAGGTAATGATTATTTTGCTTCAGGAGCATTTGAAATTTTTATCACGCTATCCTATCAAATGCTCTATGTTTATCTTACCTATGTAGTTGTGTTGATGGTAAATGAAAGGCTAATTTACGATCTCGAAAGCGAGGAAGAAAAATTCAATAAGGCATTTAGAATGGCACCTTATGCCATTTTGCTTACCCGGAAAGAAGATGGTAAAATCTTTGAAGTAAACGACAGCTTTTTTAGATTAACCGGGTATCAGCCTGAAGAAGTTATAGGTGAGACGACTCTGGGCCTGAAAGTCTGGGCCAATGAAACTGACCGGGAAAAAATTGTCTCTACTCTGAGCAAAAATGAAGCAGTGACAAGCAAGGAATTTCTGTTTAGGAAGAAAAGTGGTGAACTCCTTACCGGGCTTATTTCCTCTGTGAATATTGATGTCAGTAACAAGCAAGTTATTTTGTCAATGATTGTCGATATCACCGACCGCAAAGTAATCGAAGAAAAGCTCATCGAAATGAATGCCACAAAAGATAAGTTTTTCAGCATTATAGCCCACGATCTTAAAAGTCCGTTTAACAGTATTCTGGGATTGAGTGAAATTTTGTCCGATCAGATAAAGGAAAAAGATTATGGTGAAGCTGAAAAAATCAGCAAGGTTATTCATCATGCCGCTTCAAAAGCAATGGAGCTGGTAGTTAATTTGTTGGAGTGGTCAAGAAGTCAGACCGGACGCATCGAATACACTCCTGAATATTTGCATGCTGACCTTTTGATCAGAGAAATTGTTGGTTTGTTTCAGGCATCTTTCGAACATAAAGACATCCGACTTGATATTGATCTGGCAAAAAACAGCATCATTTTTGCCGATAAAGCGATGATCAGCACCGTGGTCAGAAACCTGATCAGTAATGCTGTCAAGTTTTCAAGAAGAGGAGGCATAATTGAAATAAAAAGTATTCAAAGTAAAACGGATTGGATTTTTACAATACGGGATGAGGGTGTTGGCATGAAAGAAAAAGATTTGTCACAACTATTCAGGATCGATAAAAGTTTTTCAACTAAAGGTACTGAAAATGAAACAGGTACAGGACTTGGACTTATTCTTTGCAAAGAATTTGTTGAGAGGAATAACGGTAAAATATCGGTTAGCAGCAAACCTGGTATTGGGAGCATTTTCACCATTACGATCCCCAATTAGTCAGGGTTTTTGAAAGGCTTATGAAAAGATTCGTCCAATTTATTGTTCGCCAACCCTTACTTTTTCTGCATTATATTTCGTGGTTACTGGTTACAATTCCAATTTTACCCATGTTATTTTTACAGGGGAAAAAGATTCGAAAAACTGCTGTCAGACTTCCGGAAGCAAAAAATCCTCAAGGGATATCCTGTCTTGATCAAAAACACACGCAACAAATGCTCTTTCTGGGTGAAAGTACCTTTGCTGGTGTTGGTGTTGAAACCCATCAGGAGGGTTTTCCAGGTGCTTTTGCAACAGCGCTGAGCAGCATTACTGGTGAAAATTACCACTGGACAGTTTATGCTAAAAGTGGCTATACAGTTAGCAGAATCCGACAGAAATTATTGCCACAAGTAATTGAAAAAGAAATTGATATCATAATCATTGGTGTGGGAGGCAATGATGCTTTTCATCTAATCAGTCCTTTTGTTTGGCTGCAGGATATCAGACTCCTGATAATCGATTTGCGTCATCGATTTCCCGGGTCAAAAATATTTTTTACGCAAATTCCACCAATCAGAGATTTCCCAGCTTTCACGCCCCTGATCAGGAATCGTATCGGTTCATTGGCCGAATTGCTTGGCAAAGTACTGGTGATTGCCATCGAAGGTTGTGCTTCGGTTTGGTATTTAAATGAAATTATCAGTATAAATAAATGGTTATCAGATAAATCTGTTACTGAAGGTAATCAGGATTTTTTTGCTGACGGGATTCATCCTTCAAAATTTGGTTATCAGCTATGGGCGATTGAAATGGCTTCATTTGTGGCTGGTAAACTAAAGTAAATGCCCGCGAATGAATGAAATTGCGCGATTGGATGAGTTGCAGCACCCCTAAATCTGAAAGGTGGCCATTTTTAAAGTAACTTTGCCAAAATTCATTTTCATGACAGACCTTCAAAAATCCACAGTTGTTAAAGGCTCTATCGCGGTTGGAATATCCGCTATTTTATGGGGATTTGATGGTGTAGTATTAACGCCTCAGCTCTTTCGTCTTCCGGTGGTGTATGTGGTATTTATCTTGCACTTAGTGCCGTTTTTTTTCATGAATTTCTTTCTTTTTAAGGAATACCGTCTGTTAGGTTCGATGAAAAAATCAGATTTGATTTATTTCATGCTGGTAAGTCTTTTCGGCGGAGCAATCGGCACACTTGCCATCGTGAAAGCCCTTTTCTTGCTTGAATTCAATCATTTATCCATAGTAGTTTTATTACAAAAACTTCAGCCTGTTTTTGCTATCTCGTTGGCAGCCATTTTGTTGAAAGAAAGAATAAGGCAATATTTTGTATTTTGGGCAAGCATTGCTGTCATCAGTGGATATTTTTTAACATTCGGACTTCAATGGCCCGATTTTTCTACCGGTAGCAAAACAATTCAGGCAGCTTTGTTGGCTTTGCTGGCAGCTTTTTCCTTCGGGAGTTCAACAGTGTTTTCGAAAAAAATACTTACCAATTATGATTTTGTAACCTCCACTTTTTTTCGATACGGAATCACAACCCTTATCATGCTTGGCTTCATGCTTGCTGTTGGTGATTTCAACAGCTTAACAGAAACATCAGGCAGAGAATGGTTTTTCATCTTTTTGATTGGATCAACAACAGGTTCAGGTGCAATTTTTTTGTTTTACTACGGCTTAAAAAAAGTAAAAGCGATTATGGCCACTATAAGCGAATTACTCTTCCCTATTTCTGCAGTACTATTTGACTACCTGATTAATGGAAGCGTATTATCAGCCGTTCAATGGCTGGCCGCGGCCCTTATGGTACTGGCAATTATTCGCCTGAACGCAAGAGCTGAACCAAAGAAAATCAGCTGAGTTTGGTTGTGTTGGTCAATTTCGATCAAAGAATCACTTGTCTTTTCTTCTAATTCGACGTATCTTAGCAGAATAACTTAACAAGGAGGTTTGAAATGCAAGAAGATTTGGTAAGGGTTTATACAGGTTCAATCGTTGAGGCCACTTTTCTCAAAGAACTCTTGGAGGAAAATCAGATTGGCTCTATCTTGCGAGACACATTGAATGAAAGTGTGATTGCAGGATGGGGATCTGGTTCACCAGAAGACGCTGCCCTTCTCTATGTTGAGCAGGACCTGGCAATGAAGGCGATCACCATTATCAACGAATACATGGCATCACGATAATCTATGGAGCAATGCCTTCACGCTTATTTTATTGCCGATAAAGAGGTAAGAAGTTGTTGTGATTTTATCCCCTCTCATTTTGAATCGGAGCATTATGTTTATGAAGTAATCCGTGTGATTGAAGGTTGCCCTTTGTTTCTGGAAGATCACATTCAGCGGCTTGGCAAAAGTTGCGAGATGGCATCAATTTCAAAGGCGCTAAGCGAGTCAGCCCTTCGAAGGCAGTTGAATGTATTGATTGAAATGAATCAGGTTAGTGAAGGAAATGTTAAGATTATGATGTCATCCGCTGACTTTAATCTAAAATATGTTTCTGCCATGTGGTTCATCCCGGCAAGTTATCCTGCAAATTCCCAATATTTGAATGGTGTTCCCTTAGCCTTGATCGATTATCAGCGGCAATCACCTCAAATGAAACTTCATCGACCTGATTACAAGTTACTTATTAGTAAAATCATGAATGAAAGGAATGTGTATGAGTTATTACTCGTGCATGACAACTTGATATTGGAAGGCAGCAGATCCAATGTGTTTTTTATAAATCGAAATACAGTTTTTACCGCTCCTGAAACAAAGGTTCTTTCAGGCATCACACGAATGAAGGTAATTGATTGCTGCAGGATGTTAGGGATTCCTCTCGTTTTAAGAGCTATCAGCCCAACCGAACTAACTGAAATGGAAGCAGCATTTTTGAGTGGTACTTCTCCTAAAGTCCTGGCAATAAATCGAATTGATGAATTTAGTCATTTTAACCCAAAGCACGAAATCATTAAAAGAATTACCGGGCAATATAATTTGATGATTCAACAAACAATCAGTGAATCAAAGGACTGAAGGTTTTTTTGATACTTTTGCAAAAAGCATTTTCGGCAATGAAACACGCGCTTCTTTTGCTCATCATCTTAACAAGTTTTTTTAGTCAGGTTACTGTACTTAATGCCCAGCTAACAACTGTTGAAAGTATTTGCCTGGATGAGCAGGAACTTAGGCTTGCCAATCTGATCAATAATTTCAGATTGCAAAATGATTTGCCGGCCATTCCACTTTCAAAATCACTCAGTTTTGTTGCCAAAACACATGCCTATGACCTTCAGCTAAATAAACAGGATACGAGCATTTGCAATGCTCATAGCTGGTCAAACAAAGGTAAATGGAAGGCTTGTTGTTATAATAATTATATCAATAGCAGCAATTGCATGTGGGACAAGCCCAAAGAGCTTACTGCATACACTTTCAGAGGTTATGAGATAGTTTTTAGCGAAGAAGGTATCGTTTTGGTTGATAGTGTTTTCCGGTTAATTAAAACCAGTCCGGAAGCCTCCAGTCTTTTATTGGGTATAGATTCGCACAGCGATAAAAAATGGTTGGCCCTAGGTGTGGGTGTAAGTGAGAATTACATTTCCATTTGGTTGGGCCAGCGCAACGATATAGCTGGTAAACCATTGTTGTGTAGCGAGATACAAAATCAACAGAACGCTCAGGCAGCTGCTGTATCCATCACTGCAAGCGGTAAGGCGGCAAGGTATTATCTGATTTATGGAAGTTTTCAGACTCAGGCCGACGCAAACGAGGCTGTGAAAAGATACAAAAACAGCGGACTTGAAAATGTAAGTATCCTTAGGAAAGACGGACGTTTCAGAGTCGCCATCGATGCGTGCGACAATTTGAAAGATGCAATGAAAAGCAAAGAGAAATATCAGTCGCTCTATCCTGAAGCATGGATTTATAAAGAATGACAAAGACGATGATATCCTGAATCCTTCAACCTTTGTTTGATGAAAAATAATATTTTAGCAGCTGCTAGACTTGAATTCCCTAATAAAGTGAAAATTACATGAAAAAAATAAACTTCCTATCTGCATTGTTGATTTTGTTTCTTGGAAATGTTTCAGCACAGGTAGCCGTTTTCAACCCGGCTGAGTTCGAAAAAAACGAAGGTGTAATGATGGTTTGGGATTATAGCCCTTCTCGTGACTCGGTTATTGCCAACATTACCAAAGCAGCACAGCAGGCAGGTAAAGTTTGGATTGTTTATTATCCAGGCCAGGCGCCTGTAGACACGACTGATATCCGTAATTATCTGTATAGCAGAGGTGTAACACCCGACAGTTTGTATTTTATTCCCGGTTTAACCGAAACATTGTGGGTTCGTGATTTTGGTCCCATGGTCATGTATGGCAATTTCGGACAGGGTAGCGAACGGTTTATCATGGATATGGGTTATAGCGCCTACAACAGGCCTAAAGATGACTCGCTTCCTGCTCAATTGGCAAACTTATGGAGCTGGGAAAAACTGGACCTTGGGCTTCAAATAGAAGGTGGTAACCTAATTTTCGATGGATTGACCCGCGGGTTTGCCTCAACGAGGGTTCATGAACAAAATCCGGAATACAGCCCTGCATTCATTCGAAATATGTTGATTGATAAGTTCAATCTCATGGATTTTACTTTCCTGCAAAGCCTGAACAACAGTGGTGGTGGCATTTGGAAGCATGTTGATATGTTTATGAAAGTGCTTGATTATGAAACAATTATTGTGTCATCCTACCCCAATCATTTGCCTGATTATCCGGTAATCGAACAAAATGTACAGATCCTGGAAAGCTTAAGCAATCATTTCAACAAGCCATACACCATTATCAGAATTCCGGCGCCTCCTAAGGCTGACGGTACCTGGGCGACTACTCAGGATGATGAAATGCGCACCTACACCAATTCCCTCATCATCAACAACACGGTTATCATGCCGACTTACGGCTTAACTGAGTATGACGAACAAGCCAGAGCAATCTATTCTGAAGCTTTACCAGGTTATAAAATAATCTCTGTTGATGCCAGAGCACTCACCATACTTGGAGGCGCTATCCATTGTGTTACAAAAGAAGTCCCTGCTGAACACCTCATCAGGATTGTTCATCGAAAAGTTACTGGCAGACAGGAATACAGCCCTGAAATGTATATTTACAGTAATTGCGAATCCAACGACGCTTTACAGGGAATGTGGCTTTATTACAAAGTGAATGACCAGGAACAATACAATAAAGTACCTGTTTACATGGCATGTCCGCAAAATATTGGCATCATCGAAGGATTGAAACCAGGTGATAAGGTGCTGTATTATCTTGAAGGTGTGTCAGTTAATGGAACTGCTACCTACCCTGCCGGAGCGCCCGCCGCGGGTTTTACTTTTTGGTTTGACACCTTGACCGACATTGATCAAAATGAAGCCATTTCTTCAAAACTATCCATTTTCCCACAGCCAAATGATGGAAGTTTCACGATTATAAATGGTAGTTGTGAATTTGGGTTTCAACTGCGTATTAGTGATGGGAGCGGAAGAATTGTATACATTGGTCAACACCAAAGTGGAGATCGACTGACATTAAATCTTCCACCTGGTTTTTATCTGTTGAAGGCCCAATCAGGCGATAAAGTTAATACTGGCCGGATGATTGTCAGATAGAGTTTTGACCAATAAATTTCTACTTTTCATTGAGTTACATTTTCAAACTTGGCAATACCAATGATTTTCCACCGGCATCCCAGGCATCTGAAGAAGGTCTGCTTGCTTTTGGTGGCGATTTAAAACCAGAGAGATTGCTTCGGGCTTACCGTGAGGGAATTTTCCCCTGGTTTGAGGAAGGACAGCCTTACCTTTGGTGGTCGCCTGATCCAAGGCTGGTGCTCTTTCCAAACAATGTTCGTATTTCAAAGTCAATGAGAAAGGTCATTCGTGATCAAAAGTTTGACATAAAATTCGATCATGATTTTAAAAAAGTCATTCAAAATTGTGCAGTAACAGGCCGTAAAGAGCAGGATGGTACCTGGATAACAAATGAGATGATCGAGGCCTACACCTCCCTGCATGCATTGGGTTACGCCCATTCAGTAGAGGCATACGAAGGAGCAAAACTGGTGGGTGGACTTTATGGCATCGCAATCGGAAAGGTCTTTTTTGGTGAGTCAATGTTTCATCATCGCTCGAATGCCTCGAAAGTTGCTTTTATCGAACTTTGTCGTTTTCTTTTAGAAAATGACTTTCAGTTAATTGATGCCCAACAAGATACGTCTCACCTTCGAAGTTTTGGAGCCCAGACAATTAGAAGGGAAATGTTTCTTGATTATCTTGAAAAATGGGTGAATTTGCCATCCTTAACTGGCAAATGGTCGAAGTAAGACTTATCTTTGCTGGTTTAAATAAGGTTGGTTATGATGGAACTGCAGGATGACAATGCTGAATTGTTTATGAAAGAGGCTGTAAAATTAGCCCGAAATAATTTATCAACTTTTGAAGGAGGCCCGTTTGGTGCTGTGATTGTAAAGGACGGTGTAATTGTAGGAAGAGGTGCAAACAGTGTTACCTCCTTGAATGATCCAACTGCGCATGCTGAAATAATGGCCATACGTGATGCCTGCAAGAATTTAAACAGTTTTCAGCTGGAAGGTTGCGAGATTTATTCCTCCTGCGAACCTTGTCCGATGTGTTTGGGGGCTATTTATTGGGCAAGACCTTCAAAGCTCTTTTTTGCAGCAAGCCGCGAGGATGCAGCAAAAGCCGGATTCGATGACTCCTACATCTATAATCAGGTGTCTTTGCCACCTCATGAAAGGGATCTATCTACTGTCAAATTAAACCCTGCAGAAGCCATTGCTGTTTTCACCGAATGGATCGGTCTTGAAGCCAAAACCCCCTATTGAGATGAATTCGTTCCATGAAGATATCATTAAAAAAGTTTCAAGTATTTTAAATGCAGGTAAATACATCGTGGCTTTCACGGGAGCAGGCATTTCAGCCGAAAGCGGTATTCCTCCTTTCAGAGGTCAGGACGGTTTGTGGAATAAATATGATCCAGTTAATCTGAACCTGAATTATTACCTTTCAAATCCAAGAAAAGCATGGCCTGTTATTTATGATATTTTTTATCACCATTTCACAGATACCCTTCCAAATCAGGGGCATACCATATTGGCCAGGTGGGAGAAAAATAAGTTTTTGAAAACCATCATTACGCAAAACATAGATAATCTTCATCAGTTGGCAGGCTCATCTTCCGTGATACCTTTTCATGGAAATGCCCGGCAACTTTTGTGCACAAAATGCAATAATTTGCTGACAGATTTAAAATATTTGAATAAAAACCAGATACCGGTTTGCCAGAAATGTGGTGGACTCCTAAAACCTGATTTTGTTTTTTTTGGCGAAGAAATACCTGCTTCTGTCTTGAACAGCGCTTTTGAGGAAGCAGCAAAAGCAGATGTTTTTTTCGTTATTGGAACTTCCGGTGAGGTAGGCCCTGCCAATCAATTGCCCCAGACAGCCAAAAGAAATGGAGCTGTAATCATTGAGATTAATCTAGATAAGTCATTATATACCAATAATATAACTGATTATTTTCTGCAAGGTAAATCTGCTTTTCTTTTACCGTTGCTCGACTCCTTTCTCATTCAAACTTAACCATTCAATCATGAAAAGAATCATTCTGACTGCTTTTTCTTTGTTCTTTGGCCTTTCATTGATCGCCCAACTTAGTGCGGAAAAAATTCAAGAGCTGGACAATTATTACTTAAAAGCCTTGAAAGATTGGAATGTGCCGGGAATGGCCATCGCAATTGTAAGCAGCGATCAGGTTTATTTGTCAAAAGGCTATGGTGTTACCGATATGCATACCAGGAATCAAGTTGACGAAAATACACTTTTTGCTGTTGCCAGTAACACCAAGGCCTTTACAGCCACTGCGCTTGCTATGCTGGTGGATGAGGGCAGGCTTTCATGGCATGATAAAGTTCAGCAATACCTGCCCTGGTTTCAATTATACGATCCATGGGTTAGCAGCGAAATGACCATTACAGATCTATTAACCCATCGTAGCGGGTTAAAAACTTTTTCCGGCGACTTAATTTGGTATGGAAGTGATTACGACCGCGAAGAAATTATTCGAAAAGCCCGCTATCTGAAGCCGGCTTACGGATTTCGCGAGCAGTTTGGGTATTCCAATGTAATGTATTTAACTGCCGGGGAAATTATTCCGGTAATTACCGGGCAGTCCTGGGATGATTTTGTACGAAACAGAATCCTGAGACCTTTAAGAATGGATCGTTCTGTCCTTCACGTGAAAGACCTTCATTCGTTGGACAATATCGCCCAGCCGCACACTTATGTAGATCAACAATTGAGAGTAATACCCTGGCTGGATTGGGATAATATTGGTCCGGCTGGTTCACTAATCAGTAGTGCAAGCGATATGGGTCGGTGGCTTCAATGGAATCTGAATAACGGTGTTGTCGGCAATGATACCCTGCTTTCGGCCAGGAGGTTTAACGAAATTCAACATGCGTATACAATCAATTCAATAAACCAAAGTTCCCTTCAACGGTTTCCATCCACGCATTTCAAAGCCTATGGTTTAGGTTGGAGTTTGATGGATTATTTGGGCAGAAAAATTATCTCACACAATGGAGGCTATGATGGTATGATTTCTCAAACTTTTTTTATTCCTGAGGAAAATATTGGTTTTGTCATACTTACCAATAGTCTCAGCTCCGTTTATTATCCTTTGATGTACAAAACCCTGGATGTTTTACTTGGCAATTCCAATCCCAAAGACTGGAGCTCCGAAATCCTGCCTTTGATAAAAAAGGGTGACAGTTTGACAAAAATAGACGAACAGAAAGCCCTTGCCAACAGAAATCAACAAAGCCTCCCCTCTTTGTCTCTTGATGCTTACGAAGGTACCTACAGCTGTGATATTTATGACCAGGTGGAAGTGCTTTCCGAAAATGGACAATTGTATTTTCAAATGTCAAAAACTGCTGATTTCCAAGGTCCTATGTCGCATTGGCAATACAACACCTTTAAAGTTGAGTTCCCGGCATCGCCCTCCTTACCAACTGGTTTTGTAACGTTTCAGATCGATCGTAACGGAAAAGTTTCAGGCATGGAAATTTTTATCGATAATCCAGACTTTGATTTCACAGAGCTTGACCTCAAAAAAGTTAGCCGGTGATGAATACTCTCTTATTCAATGTGGTAATTATAATTCATTTTGAAGTGAATTACCACCAACATTTTTGATTGTTTGTTGTTTAAAGGGTGTACACAAAATAAAATTACAATGAAAACACTCCTCCTGATTATGTCAATAATGTTAACAATCCCGCAACTTAAGGCTCAAAAAGCCTTTCATGATTTTGTTGTCAAAGATATCGATGGAAAAGAATATCCGCTGTCAGCTTTGAAGGGAAAGAAAGTTATGGTCGTAAACACTGCTTCAAAATGCGGATTAACCCCGCAATATGCAAAGCTTGAAAAACTTTATAAAACTTATGGCGGTAACAACTTTATTATTATCGGGTTTCCTGCAAACAATTTCCTCAGTCAGGAGCCGGGAAGCAATGAGCAAATCAAGAATTTTTGCTCAAACGAATACGGCGTGTCTTTTCCGATGATGTCGAAAATTTCTGTGAAAGGAGATGATATTCACCCACTTTACCGCTGGTTAACAGAAAAAAATCTCAATGGTGTTGAAGATTCAAGCGTAAGCTGGAATTTTCAGAAATACCTGATTGATGAGCAGGGTAAACTTGTGAAAGTTGTAAGTCCGAGAACTGATCCGTTTGACGACGAAATAATCGCCTGGATTAAAGGTTAAGAATTTTCTAATGATTAGATTATGAAAGACTTGGTTGATGATCAGGTCTTTTTTTTTATCCAAAAATTCCTTTGATGAGACCACCGTCATGACTGATTGTTTGGCCGGTAACATAGCGCGATGAGGCTGACAAAAGCCACAAAGCAGGAATTGCCATTTCCCAGGCTTCCCCCATTTTCTTTACTGGGATTTGCTTTTCAAAATTCGCACGTGCCTGCTCCGGACTGATTTTTTCGTTCAATGCCTTTTTGTCGAACAATCTCTGCATGGCTGCGGTATTGTGATAACCCGGAGCCAATACATTGAGTGTGATGTTTTTATCTGCCACATCAGCCGATAGACTTTTAACAAAACCAACAACGGCTGCGCGCAATGAATTGCTTAACACAAGATTTTCGACCGGCTGCTTCACCGAAATGCTCTCTATAAACAACACGCGACCATAACCCTGTGCCAGCAATAGTGGCATAAACTTTTGAACGAAAGCCACTTTCCATCTGAGCACATTCCTGTATGCTTCATCCCATTCGGATATTACGGTTTCGAGAAATGCCTTTGCTGGAGGACCGCCTGCATTCACAACGATGCCGGCAAGTTGTTTTTCTTTGCATAAATGCAATAATTTCTCCTGGCTTTCATCCAGCGTGATGTCAGCGGCTAGTATTTCAAGTCGCTCTGGATGAAGCATTTTAAATTGTGCCAATACCTCGCTGCTTCTTGCTACAGCAATTACAAATGCCCCCTCGTGCAGCAAGAGTTCAGCAATAGCTCGTCCAAAACCACTTCCTGCACCGGTGACAACAAACAATTGATCTTTTACCTGAAAATCCATTTTCCCGACAGTTTGAAACAAAATTAATCATTCTGCTCAATTGCCATTGATTGATTTTCGGGAATGAGATGATTCTATTTTATTTATCCAGCTGTTTTTTTTTTAGCCGAAACGCTGCCCGTACCATAAAAACCACGATTTTTGAAGTTTATGAAATTGTTAAACAATTAATAACAATCACATGTCACTTTTTATCAAGAAGATGCAGTCTATACCTGTTGTAGTGTTTCTGTTTTTTGTCCTTGGTGCGCAGATGCAAGCACAGGTTGTGTTTAATGAATACTCGGTATCAAATCTTTCAGGATTTCAGGATAACTACCAGAAGTATGAAGATTGGTTTGAACTCCGGAATACTGGTCCAACGAGTATTAACCTTGAGGGTTACTTTCTGAGCGATAACCCCAATAATCCTACAAAATTTGCCATTCCTGCCGGGGTCTCCATTGCAGCAGGCGGTTATCTTCGAGTGTGGGCGAGCGGGCGCGACAATTATCAGGTTGGGCATCTTCACACGAACTTTAAACTTTCACAAACAAAAGATGATCAGGAGTTTGTTGTTTTTTCTTCACCTGATGGTGATGTTCTTGACCAGCATCAACTGCAAAAAACAATGAATGGACACTCCAGAGGAAGGAGTTTGTTCGGCAATGATCAATGGGTTATTTATGCCAATCCAACTCCCGGTCAGGCAAACAGCGGAACCACATGGGTTGAATACGCCGCACCTCCCCTGATGAGCCAGCAAGCCGGTTTTTACGACGGAGCCATTACACTTGAAATGACAGCACCAGCACCAGATCTGGTAATTCGGTACACCCTTGATGGTAGCGAGCCAACATCCAGCTCTCCAATTTACACGATTCCAATAAACATCTCTCAAACAAAAATTGTGAATGCCCGCTGTTTCAGTTCTGATCCAACAATCCATGCCGGCTGGATTAGTTTTAATACCTACTTCATCAATTCGCCTCATACAATGGCTGTGATTTCAGTTTCGGCTGCCACGCTCGACGATTTGTTGAATGGAAATCAATCCTTGACTCCTTTCGGAACCTTTGAGTACTTCAATAAAAACGGAGTCAGGACAACTTTTGGGTATGGCGAGTTCAACGAACATGGACAGGATTCGTGGGTACATCCCCAAAGAAGTATTGATTACATCACCCGTGATGAATGTGGCTATAACTACGCCATCAGAGATACCATTATTCCGATTACAGACAGAGATGAATTCCAGCGAATTATCCTTCGGGCTGCCGGCGATGATAATTATCCGGGCATCGATTCAAGTGCCTTGCTGAGAGATTTGTTTGTTCAAAACACTGCACAACGAAATGGCATGCACCTCGATGTTCGCAAAGGTGAAAAATGTGTTATGTATGTAAATGGTCAGTTTTGGGGTGTTTATGGTATCAGGGAAAAAGTAAGTGATCACGATTTTACCGAATATTATTACGGCCAGGATAAATACAATCTGTATTTCCTTCAATTATGGGGTGGCAGTTGGGCTGAATATGGAGGTCAGGATGCATGGGACGACTGGAATGAATTGCATGATTTCATTAAGTTCAATGACATGAGTAACCAGGAAAACTTTGAGTATGTAAAGACAAGACTTGACTACAAGAGCCTGGCTGATTACATCATCATTAACTCATTTGTCGTATGCTCCGATTGGATTAACTGGAATGTTGGCTGGTGGAGAGGCACCAACCCGGAAGGAGGTCACACGAAATGGGGTTATATTTTGTGGGATGAGGATGCAACATTCAATCATTACATCAATTATACCGGAGTTCCTGGTACACATCCGACAGTTTCACCTTGCTTTCCCCATAATTTATCGAGCGACCCCGAACAGCATATTTATATGTTAAACAGATTAAGAAGCAATCCAGAATTTAACCGATACTATGTTTCAAGATACGTTGACCTCTACAATACTGCGTTCAAACCGGAAAACATGATTGCCTATCTGGATGAAATTGCCGGTAAAATGGAGCCTGAAATGGCACGACACGTTCAGCGTTGGGGTGGAACTGTTAACCGATGGTTAAGTAATGTACAAAAGATCAGAAACTTCATCAATGCACGATATGCATACCTGCCCCAGGGTTTGATGAGCTGCAACAACCTGACAGGTCCATTCACATATACCGTTTCTGTAGATCCCCCGAATGCAGGAACAATTGCCTTTAACTCGTTGAATCTCGAATCCTTTCCCTGGAACGGAACTTATTTTGGTGGTCTGGATGTGCAATTAAAAGCCGTACCTGCCAATTCAAACATTGAATTCGATTTTTGGGAAATCCCCGGCCACACTGTGCTCCCGGCTATTAATGCCAGTGAAGCCATATTCAGTCCCGTGGCGAATGCTCAGGTCATTGCTCATTTCAGAAACAAGATTTATGCTGATAGTTTGGTTATCAATGAGATAAACTACAATTCAAGTGATAGCTTTGATCCGGGTGACTGGGTTGAGGTTTACAATCCACATCCTTATAGTCTTGATGTGACGGATTGGGTATTCAAAGATGAAGATGATACGCACATTTATGAATTTCCGGAGGGCACCATCATTCCTGCATACGGATACCTGGTGATTTGTACTGACAGTGATGCTTTTTCCGATTTATTTCCTGAGGTGGACAATTATATCGGTGATACCGGCTTCGGGCTTTCAGGCAGTGGAGAGCTAATCCGGATCTACAATCCCGATGGTACACTGATCGATCAGGTTACTTACGATGACAACGATCCCTGGCCAACAGAACCTGATGGCAATGGTGCTACCCTTGAATTGATTCACCCATCACTTGATAACAGCCTGGCAGCAAGTTGGATGGCTTCTCCGGAACATGGAACTCCAGGCGCAAAAAACAGCCAATGGGTGGGCTTGCCCCAATGGCAAGAGCAGCAGGCTGTGCTTCGCGTCACACCTAATCCTGTGGTTGATGCAGCAGTTGTAAACATTGCCGTTGCCAAACCTGTCAAAGAAGGCTTGCTCACTTTAAGAAACAGTATGGGAACCATCGTTTGGGAACGAAAAACCGGCAGCATGCAAAAGCTCAAATTGAATACCAACGAGTTCAGTTCTGGTGTTTACATTCTGACATATACCGATGAAGCCGGGAATTTTGCCCAACAAAAGATTGTGAAATAAGGAAGAATAGGTTTTTATTCTCTTTTAATCGTAGTAATCATCCCGCTTTCAGCATCAAACTGAAGGCGGGTTTTGTTTACAGGTGCAACCCCAACCGAACCAAACTGGCTAATGTTAACACGTTCGTTTACGAAGGTTTTGCCTGCATAAATCAGCTTAACGCCGGTTGAAGCAGGTAAACGGTAATAAAGGCTATTGTTAAGTCTGGAATTCGGTTTCTCTGTGTTTTTTCCTATATCGCTCGTAGTGAACTCCAACTCGATAGCTGTTGCCTTGGAGGTTGCATCAGTCAAACCTATGGTTTCGGAGAAACCGGCTATTGTAACTCTCTCAGGGTTAGCTGGATCAGGAATATAATACAAAGTCTTGACATAGAGTTGTTTAACCTCTTTGCCCAGAAAGAGACTCAGGTATTCCTCCTCTAATGATTGAAGCTGCTGATCCATGTAAACGATGCTTTGTCCATAATCTATCTCCTGAAAGCCGGAAATCAGGTTAAAACGACTCTCCCTGATTTTGTGGATCATATCGGCTGCAGAACGTGCTTTTTGTTCGGGGTTACGGTCAACCCAGGCTGTTTGAAGGATATTCCGTCGTATCACTGTGGTATCAATCGTTATTTTCCTTACAATGGTGTCGATTCGCTGGTAAAGGTTTCTTTCAGCAAAGTACTGAAAGCGTTGCTCATCAGGGCCATTGATAATCGTTTTTTCTGTAATGTTGCCACCTCTTTGAACCCTGGGCTGGGCTGCCTCATCAGCTGCCAGTATTACTCCGTTGCTGTGGAGATCGAATACAAGACTTCTGGCATCTTTTGATCCTCTTTCATCAAATTCAACAAAAAACCATGTCTGTGGATCGGCCTCCGTTTCAACTTCAAGAATCATGTCTTTGATGGCGTAATGTGTCTCATCAAGCTTGATAAAATCAGATACTCCCAGCACTTTCTCCGAGAAGTCACTGTAAGGGCCTTTGAATTTCTCTGTTTTTTCTATGACGACATCTACCTTAAGCACATTTCTGGGTAAGGCATAGTAAAATCCCGGTGTTTCAGTTACACTACCCTGTTTTGATGGAGTTACAAAAAACTGTGCTTTTGCATTCAGTCCACAAAAAATAAAAGCAAGGAGCAATACATTTGAAAACGTCAATATCATTGATTGTTTCTTCATAGCGCGAGAATTTTCCCAAAAGTAAATAAAATCTTCTCAAAAAAGGATTACCAGCGCTCTGTAACAAGTCTAAATAGAAAAAACCGTAAATGTCAGTTATCATTTACGGTTTTATATGAATCTGATAGTAGTCAGAAATAATAAAAAGGAATTAAACAACTATTTGATAAACAGCAGTTCTCTGTATTTTACCAAAGGCCATAGCTGGTCATCAACCAGTAGTTCCAATTTATCAACATGGTATCTGATCTTATCGAAATATGGTTTCACGCTGTAGCAATAAGCATTCGCTTTATCAGCTTCATTTTCAATTTTGTTGGCAATTTTACGCTCTTCGGTCATTTCCTCAACAAACTGCCGAATTTCACTCACATGTTCAGAAATTTCCTTAATGGTTTGTATCTGATTGCGACTTAACTTTACATACGTTTTTGAATCAAGCACATCTTTCAATCCGCGTGCGTTTTCGATCAATGTGTTTTGATATTTAATGGCTGTTGGAATTATGTGATTCACCGAAAGATCGCCAATCAACCTTGACTCAATTTGAATTTTACGAACATATTTATCAAGCTTGATTTCATATCTTGCATGAAGTTCACGTTTGCTCAGCACATTTTGTTTTTCAAACAGTGCCACTGCCTTTTCAGAGATATATGCTTTGATTGCATCAGGTGTGTTGGCATGATTTGAAAGACCTCTGCGGGCAGCTTCAGCTTTCCATTCATCACTGTAGCTATTGCCTTCGAAACGGATGGCTTTGCTATCGAGAATGTATTGCTTCACAACTTTAAAAATGGCGTCCTCTTTTCTCATTTTTGCTTCCAGTAGCATTTTAACTTCTTCATAAAAAAGTGTAAGCTGCTCAGCAACAATGGTATTTAGTACAGTCATCGGCTTAGCTGAATTTGCTGTAGAGCCAACTGCCCTGAACTCAAACTTGTTTCCAGTGAAAGCAAATGGTGAAGTTCGGTTCCTGTCAGTGTTGTCCAGTAAAATTTCCGGAATTTTCGGAATGTTGATGTGAGCGCCTTTTCCACTTCCGTGACCAAGTCCATCGGGACTTGGGAGGCTTTCAATTTCGTCGAGAGTTTTTGTAAGCTGTTCACCGATAAAAGCAGAAATGATGGCAGGTGGCGCCTCGTTCCCTCCAAGTCGAAGATCGTTGCTGGCTGAGGCAATGCTGCCCCTCACCAATTCTTCGTAAGTGTGAAGTGCCTTAAGGATATTAACAAGAATGGTCGCGAATCGCAGATTTTCAGCAGGTGTTTTGCCAGGAGCCAATAGGTTCTCATCTGTATTGGTAGCAAGTGACCAGTTATTGTGTTTTCCGCTGCCATTAACGCCTTCGTAAGGCTTTTCGTGCAGAAGTATTTTGAAGTGGTGTTTACGTGATACCTTGTCGAGAAGGTGCATTAACAATTGATTGTGATCAACGGCAACATTTACTTCTTCATATACTGGTGCACACTCGAATTGACTTGGAGCCACCTCATTGTGTCTGGTTTTGAGTGGAATACCCAGTTTATGTGCTTCAATTTCAAGGTCGCGCATAAAAGCTCTTGCCCTGCTGTGAATTGTTCCAAAATAGTGGTCATGCAACTGCTGATCTTTGGCTGATGAATGGCCGAACACAGTGCGACCCGACAAAACAAGGTCAGGACGGGCAGCAAAAAGTGCTGAGTCAACCAAAAAATATTCTTGTTCCCAACCAAGGGTAGGATAAACTTTGGTGATGTTTTTATCAAACAACTGACACACCTTCACTGCAGCTTTATCAATGGCTTCGATTGATTTAAGAAGTGGTGTTTTGTAATCGAGAGATTCACCGGTATAAGAAACAAAGATCGTTGGAATACACAGGGTGTGCTCCATGATAAAGGCGGGACTTGTTGGATCCCAGGCTGTATATCCTCTTGCCTCAAAGGTATTTCTGATACCACCACTAGGGAAGCTTGATGCATCGGGTTCCTGTTGGATCAATGAACTGCCTGAAAACTCTTCAATACCTTTTCCGTTTGGCGTCGGGCTAACGAATGAATCGTGTTTTTCAGCCGTTGTACCTGTCAAAGGATGAAACCAATGTGTATAATGAGTTGCTCCGTGCTTCATGGCCCAGGCCTTCATGGATGAGGCTACCTGATCAGCAACACGGCGATCAATCTTGGTGCCTGATTCAATGGCACTTTGAAGGCTTTTGTATGCCTCCTTGGTAAGGTATTCGCGCATGACATCATGGTTAAAAACCATAGAGCCGTAGAAATCTGATATTTTTTCTGAGGGATAATCAACCTGAACCACTTGTCTGTCAAGCGTTTCAGAAAGTGCGGTAAATCGAAAATTTTGCATCGGAAAGTGTTTATTTGTTATTTTTTTTTATAAAAAGTAATCCAATAAAAGTTAAAATTCCATTTACAATCAATATTTCAAATCCAAACTTATAGCCATTAAACAAATAAGTTGAATAATTACTGATAAGTATGCTTATCACTGGGGCAACAATTGCAACAATGGGAACCAGCTGATCGTGCACCTTCAGGCGGGTGAACATTCCGAAAGCAAAAAGCCCCAGAAGTGGCCCGTAGGTATAACCGGCAATGGTAAACAGCCTTGAAATGACAGCCTGATCATTGATTTCCCTGAAAAGAACGATGGTTAAAATTATCAGCGAAGAAATAAAAAAATGTGTTTTGTAGCGGATATTTTTCTTCTTTTTATCGGGTAACTTTTCATCAGTCCGGTGGCCTAAAATGTCGATCATAAAAGAGGTAGTGAGGGCAGTGATGGCACCATCTGCGCTTGAATAAGCAGCAGCAATAAGGCCTATAAGAAAAACAACTGCCAAAACAGCTCCCAAATGCCCAAAGGCGAGTACAGGAAAAAGATCGTCGGATAATTTTGGTAGTTCAATTCCGAAATCGGTTGCATAAACATAAAGAGAGGCCCCTAAAAATAGAAACAATAAATTAACCGGAATTAGAAGCGCACCAAGTGAAAGCATGTTTTTTTGTGCATCTTTCAGATTTCGGCAGCTTAGGTTTTTTTGCATCATATCCTGATCCAAACCAGTCATTACGATTGTAATAAACATTCCACTGAAAAACTGTTTCAGATAGAACCGGTCGCTACGCCACTCATTATCAATAATTTGGGTATAACCAGCCTCTTGCACTCTGTGAACTAATTGCGATAGGCTTAATTTTAGGTCATCCGAAACAACAAGAATGGTGATCACAAGTGAAGCGAGCATAAAAGTTGTTTGGAGCAGATCGGTCCAGACAATGGTTTTAATACCTGCTTTAAAGGTGTACAAGGTTATCAGTACTGTAAACAACAAAGTAGTGATCCAAAATGGTATCCCCCATCTGTCAAAAATGAACAACTGAAGTACATTTATCACCAGGAACATTCGGAATGATGCGCCTATTGTTCTGGAAATAAGAAAGAAAGAGGCACCTGTTTTATAAGAAAATCTGCCAAACCGTTCGCCAAGATAAGAATAGATCGAAACCAGGTTCAGGCGGTAATACAACGGCAGCAGCAGATAGGTGATGGCGACATATCCAAAAAAGTAGCCAAATACGACCATCAGATAGGTAAAGTTTGTACTTCCAACCCAACCTGGTATGCTGATAAAGGTGACACCCGAAAGTGAGGCGCCTATCATACCATAAGCCACTACGGGCCAGGGCGATTTACGGTTTCCGGTGAAGTAGCTTTCGGTATCAGACTTGCGGGAGGTAAACCAGGCAATGACAAAAAGCATTGCAGTGTAAAAGAGAAAAACAATGAAAATGAGGTTGTGCAACAATGGTACTGTTTTTAAAGTTGACAATATCTGGCAAACTGATACAGCGAATTAAATTTTAAATCAGCAGCTTGCTCCAGTTTTTCACTACCGATTTGAATTGTTTTCATTCCAAAGCTTTTACCAAAGAGGATGTCACTTTGGGTGTCGCCAAGCATGACACTTTGTTCAAATCTTATCTCAGGAAAAGCCTCGAGGGCCTTCTCACCCATAAATCTGGAAGGTTTCCTGCAGTTATCAGGAATAGTTTTAAGATCTGTGCAAGAAAAAACAGCATCAATTTTGCCTCCGCTTTCTTCGATCTTTTCCAACATTAACCTATGAATTTCGTCAAGTGATTGTGCTGTCATCAAACCAAGGCCAACGCCCTGCTGATTGGTTACAACGATGATTCTGCCGAAAATTCCTGATAAAAGCCGAATAGCTTCAGTGACGGCAGGTAACAATTCAAAATCAGCCGGTCTTTTCACATAATCATTGATTGGCCGGCGGTTAATCACACCATCGCGGTCGAGAAACAGCGTCCATTGTTTGTTAAAAAAGATCTTCATAAAAGGTCTGATTCTTGCGGAAATAGTGACCGTTCAATTAAGTCACACAATATATGACCTACCATGATGTGGGCTTCCTGAATGCGTGCCGTGTCATCAGATGGAACATTCAGGATAAGATCACATTGATCTGCCATCGACCCACCGGTTTTACCTGTAAATCCTATTACATTTATCTTCAGTAGTCTAGCTTGGCTTATTGCGTGTAATATATTGGCTGAATTTCCTGAAGTGCTCAAAGCAACCAAAACGTCACCTTCCTTACCCATTGCCGTAAGCATACGGGCATACACCTTTTCGAAACTGTAATCGTTGGCAACAGCTGTCACAAAAGAAGAATTGACATGAAGAGCTTCCGAAAAAAGTGGCGGTCTGTCATACCTGAATCGACCACTGAGCTCAGCCGAGAGATGTTGTGCATCGGCAGCACTGCCTCCGTTGCCACAAAACAGCACTTTTCCACCCGTCCTGAATGTAGAAATGCACAGTGATGCCATTTCTTCAATTCGTTTTATAAGTTGTTCGTCAGCAAGCATTTGCTGCTTAACAGCAATAGACGCGCTGATGGTATTTCGAATAATCATGTTTTACGTTTATGCGGCAAAGTTAGGTATTATCCTGAATAATGAACTTTTGGGCTGTCATTCATTCACCCGAAATTGCAGATATTTGCAAAAAAAACTGAAAGTGAAAGCTGTCACAACTGTTGTATTATTGGTTCTTTCCAACATATTTATGACTTTCGCCTGGTATGGACACCTTAAGTTCAAAGAAATGAAAGGCTTTGATGCATTACCTTTGATGTGGATTGTAATTATCAGCTGGTCAATTGCACTTTTTGAATATATGTTTCAGGTGCCTGCCAACAGAATAGGTTATCATGGTAATGGTGGGCCGTTTAGTTTGATGGAGCTAAAAGTGCTGCAGGAAGTAATTACCCTCACAGTTTTCGTGGTTTTTTCTCTGTTGGTTTTCAAAAATGAAACATTCAGAATCAATCATTTAATCGGCTTCATTTTTTTAATCCTGGCTGTATACTTTATTTTTAAGAAATAACGTTAGTAAAAAAGGCAAAAAACTTGTTTATTCAACTGCCACCGTTTAATTTTGGCAAATAAATTGATTAGGATCAACAACATTAATTTACAATCATATGAAGTTTTATGACATTGATTCCGAATTCACCTTCGGAAAATATGAAGGCAAAACAATCAAGGAAGTATTTGAATCTGACCCGAAGTACATTGATTTTTGCTTTAACAATATCGACGAGTTTTATGTTTCTCCGGATGTGATGAAAGAACTACGCTCACTCGATCCGAGGTTTGCAGCGACTAATACTGAGGCCTCTACGGATGAGTTTGATGATGATATGTTTGATTCTTATCTGGAGGAAACAGATCTGATCGAAGAAATTGATGATCCCTTTCAGGATCAGGAGGACGAACTAAATTGGGATGATGATGATCTTGGCCTCGATGACGATGATTACGACAATTATGATACTTACGATGAAGATGATGATTATTAATTAGGGTTGATAGAAAAAAAAGCTGCCGTTTTCGGGCAGCTTTTTTTTATTTTACCGTCTCAGTAAAATATTGAATGATCGATGAAGCATAAGATTCCCAACTCATATTTTCAGAGGTTTTTGCCACATTAATTCTGTTTATTGGCTGATCTAAAGCCTTTTTCATTGCTGATACCATCGATGAAATATCCCTGTCATCTGCCAGGTAGCCATTAAATCCATCTTGTATTGTTTCAGGAAAGTGTCCCACTTTTGTAGCCAACATCGGTATTCTGAAGTTATAACCAATCGACTCAACACCTGAAGGGGTTGCAGTCAGATAGAATAGCAACAAATTGTCACTTACCTGAAAGTATCGGTGTACCTCTTCGTTTGGCACAAATTCATTGACGACTTTGCAGGCATCCTGCAGTCCATAGGCGCCAATGAGGTCGAGTGGCCGGTAATTACCTTCATCATCCTGTTTTTTCAGGAAAAGTGTTTTGGCTATACCAAACACCGCATTTTTTAATTTTGTGCTTAACTTGCTATTGTCCAGTGTATTCCAAAAGGATTCTCCTACAATCAATAAGCTCACATCTTTACGTTGGGCATAGAGCCTGGCAAAAGATTCAATGGCCTGGTGTAATCCTTTGTACCTCCTGATGAAACCAAAAAATAAAAAGACATGCTGTTGCAGATTCATTTCTTTCTTCCAGCGTTCAACATCAAAATCAGGGTCAGGCTTAAACATGTCGTAAACAGGATGAAACAGTCTGACAACAGGTATTGAGTGATTCGTCACCATCTGATGATCATTGACAACTGCAAACTTTTTCTCCGGAAACAACTGCCTGAGCTGATCAGCAGTTTGTCCGGCATGAACAACAAACCCATCAGACCGGCCAATCCCATATTTTGTGAAACGCTGATCCAGCCCGCTACCCTCCTTCTGTATTACAAAATGCAAATCGAAAACAACCTTAATGCCACTTTTTCGCAATTGCCTTGCGATGTAGCCAAGCGGCAGTCCTTGCACGGCAATTGCCCATTGAAAAATGACAAGATCGGGATGCAAAAATTTGATCGCCTGAACTGTTTTTCTCCAGCTCATGGGATTGTTGTAATTGGTCAGGTAGTGCACCTGTATACGCGTTCCCTCCAATTGATCTTTGCGGCTTTTGCGATCAATAAAATCTCTGGGGATTATGGCAGGGTATTGTTGAGTCCAGGAAACAATATGAACTTCGTGATCAGCCAGTCGGTCAAACGCTTTGGCCAATGAGGTGTTGTAATTGGCGATGCCTCCTTTGAATCGCGGACCAGGGCCAAAACAAACAATACGCTTCATAGAAGATTTTTTGGCAAATTTAGCATTTTATGCCGGATTATGTCTTCCTTCATCCTGCTACTTATTCTCCACCTTTCCAATTTACATCTATTTGAGTATTTACGCAACGGATTGCGGAAAATCAACCACCCTAGAAATTATACCTTGTAAATCGTGTATTTCTGACGGCATTTGGCTTATTGAGTTTTTCAGAAGTCCTGGAATTACAGTCCTGATTTATTCTATTTCATATCCTATCTTATTGAATTACATGATCTTAATGCAGTAACGCCGACATTACTCATGTTTAAAAGCAATTATACATTTGATAGATTGATTCAATCGAAGTCATGAAAATGATTCAAAAAACTTGATTGGATGCTGGAAAAATCTTTCCGCTGCGATACTTCTTACTCTATTTTTACCCGGTTATAAGGCTTTATAGAGCCATTATAATGACACTTTATCTCGGTTTGAAGTCATACTTCAAATCAATTTGAAAACGAAAAAACGATCTTTGCATGGCGGAAATAAATGTAATTATTAGTGGTACAGGCTCATACGTACCAGAAAAAGTAATTCCAAACACCTGGTTCGAGCATCTTGGCACTTCAGATGCCTGGATATACGAAAAACTTGGAATCAGGGAGAGAAGGGTTGTCACTAATGAAACTACGAGCGATCTGGCTGCCAAAGCTGCACAACAAGCCGTTGACAATGCTGGCTTAACGATGAACGACATTAATTTAATTCTGGTTGCAACAGCTACCCCTGACCGACCTGCACCTTCGTGTGCCTGTTTTGTTCAGGAAAAATTGAAAGCCTTTAATTCAGTGGCTTTTGATGTGGCAGCCGTTTGTTCCGGAGCCTTATTTACAATAGCAACGGGTGTGCAGTTTATCCGGAGTGGCATGTATAAAAATGTGCTCGTTATTGGAGCTGATACCTTTTCGAACATTACAGACTGGAACCGGCGCGATGCTGTTTTTTTCGGAGATGGCGCCGGCGCGGTTGTTTTATCTGCAACGAATGAAAAGAAAGGCTTTCTGGATTTCGTTCTTCATGCAGATGGACGAGGAAAAGAACATTTCACCATTCCTGCGGGTGGCTCTGAACGACCGGCTTCAGCCGAAAGTCTTGAGGACAACGGGCACACCTTCCGCATGAATGGGAAAGAGGTTTTTAACACTGCAGTAACCGTTGTGCCTGCATGTATCGAAGAAATTCTCTCGAAAAATAATGTTTCGGTGGAGGAAGTTGATTTTTTAATCCCTCATCAGCCAAGTATCCGCATTTTGCAGGAAATTGCCAGAAAGATCAACATGCCTTTCGAGAAAGTTAAAACTAATATGGACCGTTATGCGAATACTTCCGGCGGGACTATTCCGATTTTGTTGGATGAAGTTCACAGACAAGGCACATTTAAACCAGGCAACTTATTGCTTTTTGCAGCCGTAGGTGACGGTTGGACTTGGGGATCAGCACTTTATAAATGGTAAAAAATTACAAATGAAAAATCAGATTTTTAATGGAGAAACATACCTGATCACAGGTATAGCCGACACACAGTCGCTGGCGATGTATGTGGCACGAGAAATCGTTGCACAAGGCGGAAAAGTGGTATGCACCGGACTTGGGGTAAGTCCTTTTCACCGGCAGCTTTCTGAAAAAGCAACAGCTTTTTTGCAGAAAAACTATCAGGATTTTCAGGAAGCTGTATCTGTCGGTTTGGGTGAGGTACCCACTGCAGTGCTGGATGCCAGTCTGGATGAAAGCATAGAGGCTTTTGCCCGATCGATGGCCGATCAGGGCATTAAACTCCACGGATTTTTACATGCGATTGCCATGGACAAAACGATCAGGCAAAAAGAGGTGAAGCCCTTGCTTGACGTAAGTCCTGATGAATTTTGCGACACAATGGGTGTTTCGGCTTACTCACTCATCAGAATAGCCCACTATCTGATGAAATACGATGTCCTGCAACCTGGGTCATCCATCTGTTCGCTTAGTTACATTGCAGCGGCTAAGGTAACTTTTCATCCTTACCGCAACATCAGCATTGCCAAAGCCGCCCTCGAGCGCATCACCATTGAACTTGCTGATGAGTTGGGCCGAAAAAATGGTACACGTGTCAACGCCATTCGATTCTCACCTTATATGGGAAGCAAGGCTGGTACAGCAACCCTGCGAGAAAGCGATCTGGAAATTTCTGGTGAAGTAAGCCCACTTGGAAACGCAAGTCCGGAGGATCTAGCACATGAAGTGGTTCATCTTTTCAGACCTGGCAGCCGCATCACTGGCGAAATACGTCACGTTGACGGCGGGTATAATATCATGGGTTAAAACGCAAGCAGGCCGGCTGATGCCGGCCTGCTTGTTTGAAGAATCTTTGTAACCAAAACTTTTACAGCAAGGCTTTTTGTCGGTTATACACCCGTTCCATGCCTTCACGCAGCGAAATTTTCGGTTTCCAACCGAATAGATTGTTTACAACATCCATGTTTGCATACCTGGAGTGAACTCCGACAGGCTTATCTATCAATGGTTTTACGGTTGGTTTATAACCGGCAATTTCACCAAAGAGATCAATCAGTTCGAGAAATGAAGTCAGTCTGCCTGAACCTATGTTGTAGGCCGACCCATCAGAAACATGGTCGAGAAGCATAAAGATGAAATCAAGAACATCGTCGATGTGGACAAAATCACGGCCTTGTTTTCCTGTGCCCCAAACCTCGAATGGGTCTTCGCGGCGGGCTGCCCTAGCCGCAATAGCTGGTACAGGATAACTTTGTTCCTGATCTTCACCATAGCCGGAAAAAGGTCTGATGCAGGCTACACGTACTCCATAATGTCGCGCTGCAATCTGTGCCAGAAACTCACCGGTCAGTTTAGACCAACCATAAGTCATATCAGGTGTTCCTAGGTTTTTGTTGAAGTCGATGTCACCCTCGCTTAAAGCAATAGCGCCATCAGTAGTTTGCAGGCTTACAGGATAAGCTGCGCTGGAACTGGGATACAACACCCTTGCAGGTTTATGCTGAGTCACCCAATAGAAAAACTCTGCGTCAATGCTCAGGTCCAAAGCTACGATCATAGGGTCGCCTTCAATTTTCATTCGTCCACCTACGATCGCAGCAAAATGAAATACATCACTGAATTGATCAAAATCCAGTCCGTATCTTTCCTGAATATAACGGGGGTTCTGACGCATGTAGAAAAGTAAGTTGCGAAAATCACCTTTCCAAAAAAACAACCTGCCGTCATCTCCAATCACTTCAACATCTTCCAACTGACGTGAACTAAAATCGTCGAGCCATTCGGAAGGGTGACGGCCAATTGATAAATCATCGACCATAAATATTTTATCTTCAGTGGTTTGCAACAAACGTTTCACCATGTTGCGGCCAACAAAACCACAACCACCCGATACAAGATGAATCTTCATAAGGATTTTATTTGAGATTTATTTTTTCTTTGATTATATAACCGGGATCATTTTTTGTTTGGTTCTGGCTGATCAGTTCAGCAAGAAAGCCGGTCATAAACAACTGTGTTCCAAGGATCATAGCCAGAAGCCCAAAATAGAAAAGAGGCCGCTCGGTCATTTTATAAACTTCATGCACGAATTTTTCGTATGCCAGGTAACCTGCAATACCAAATCCGGTAAGGAACATCAATGAGCCAATACTGCCAAAAAAATGCATGGGCCTTTTTCCAAATTTCGAAGTAAAGGTTATGGACAACAGATCCAGGTATCCTTTAACCAACCGACTCATTCCGTATTTAGAGCTTCCGTATTTACGCTCGTAATGTTGCACTACCTTTTCACCAATATTTCCAAATCCTGCCCATTTGGCAATTACCGGGATATAGCGGTGCATCTCGCCATGAACCTCAATATTTTTTACAAGCTCCAACTTGTAGGCTTTCAGACCGCAATTAAAATCATGCAGGTGAATGCCACTGATCATTCGGGTTGTTCTGTTGAAGATGCGGGAAGGCATGGTTTTGGAAATCGGATCGTGGCGGCGTTTTTTCCACCCTGATACCATGTCATAGTTTTGATTTTGAATCATTTCATACAATGCAGGGATTTCATCGGGGCTATCTTGCAAATCAGCATCCATCGTGATAACGACTTTACCCGTACTGGCAGCGAATCCCATGTTTAAGGCAGCGGATTTACCATAATTGCGTCTGAATCTGATAGCTTTGATTTCCGGATAATCTTCCGTCAAAGCTTGAATGACATCCCAGGAATGGTCTTTGGATCCATCGTCGATAAAAATAATTTCAAATTTTAAACCTTCTTTCCGGCAAACCCTCACGATCCAACTGGACAGTTCAGGCAATGAGGCTTCCTCATTGAGTAATGGAATAACAATCGAAAGATTCATGAAACTGCTTTTCAGGCCTGGATAGTGGTGTCTTTTTTGATGAAAATGGAAATGATGGCGCTCAAAACCACGGCAACAAGCGGTGACAACCAAGTACTTTTAACAAGGTTTTTCAAGGGATCAAGGTTTTCTTCAACTGATTCGATGATACCTTCAAGCGTTTCTTCAGGAACTTTACCTTCCATATTCGCAATCATACCATCCAATTGAGCTGCCATATATGATGGGTCGATCACTGCATTGAGCAGGTAATTGAACAGATTTTGCAAAATCATCGTGATAACAAGCATAACTGCACCGGCAAGCCAGGCTTGCAGGAAGGTAATTTTTCCTTCGAGATGTAAATCTCTGGTTTTGTTGATGGTAAAAACGGCCATGAAAATCATGATGCCAAAAGTAATTAATCCGTTCAGGATGGAAAAAACTGGACTGAAAAGATCCATGTTCGTTACATACAATACAACAACATAGGCGATGAGTGCCATGCCTGTAATCAGACCAAATTTCACTGCTTGATTAAAAGGTACCATTGTTATGTAGATTTAAAATTAAATGTCAGTAATGTCCCGAAGTCGACGTCGTGCAAAGATAGCAATAATAAAGGCGTAAAGCGGTAAAAGAACCAGTTGAGCAATAAAGTAGTATACTGATAAAGAGAATGGACTTAAAAGTTTGGTAATGAGTTGTTTTCTTTCTTTCATCATCTGAAAAGCAAGCCCTTGCCCGTTACTGATCAGCGAAGCCTGAAGCTGCGCTGCCCGTTGTTGTAAAGCAGGAACAAAAAGATAGGTATAAACATAATAAACCATTACCGACATAACAAGGGCTGAAATAAATCCAGTAAGCAATGCCAGTCCGTATGCCTGATTGAAATACAAAACCCCCGAACCATATCTTTCCCTAAGCCTCCCGGCTGCATAAAACATTGGAATCAAAGGTAGCAGGTAGATAAGTATGTAGGTGATTGAAAATGAATCAAGCGAAAGATAAAAAAGAAAAAGCTGTGCTAAAAAAACAATCATGCCGGAAAAGATACCTGTCAGTATGCCAACGAGCCAGAAATGTTTTTTTGCATGCATAAAAAAGATAAATCCTTTGAAAGTCAACTGCAAACTTACCAAATCATTTCATTACAGGCAAAAAAATACAGAAGTTCTTGTTGCAAGCGGTTTTTATTGTACTTTTGCAGCGGGTAAGTCTTATACGACCAGCTCCTGTTGAATCCCCCAGGTTCGGAAGAAAGCAAGGGTAAATGGTTGAGCGGTGCGATGTAAGTAGCTTACCCTTTTTTTATGCTACTCTTTTGAAGGGACTTTCGAAAAGCTATAGTCTCTGAGTCTTATTTTTGAAAGCAGGTAGGCAAGGCCAATTCCGGTTATCATCTGCCAGATACCCCACCAGGCGGCCATAAATGCCATGCCTCCATTCGCATCAAAAAGCTTTGGATTGAAAATCAGTACCAGGGCGAGGCCTGAGTTCTGAATACCTGTTTCAATTGAAATTGTGCGCCGGTCTGCCCTTGGAACCCGAAATATGGTCCCAACAAAATAACCGGTAAACAATGTCTGGGCATTTAACAGCATCACAACAAAACCAAGAGGCAGAATCACTCCCGGAATGTACTTTGCATTGGCTGCCAATGCTCCGATGATAAAAGTCATGTACAAGGCGATCGAAATAATACGGATTTTACTATGATACTTTTTGGTGAATTCAGGGAACTTATGTCCAAACCACATTCCTGCAATCAATGGTACTCCCAAAAGAATGAAAACTGTTTGAGCCATTTGTAAAAAATCGATCTCGATCGGAATGTTTAGATGACGTGCTTTTTCAAAATACCTTACATACATGCCCCCCCAAAATGCGAAATTGATTGGCGTGACAAAAGTGGCCGTGAGGGTGGAAATTGCAGTCAGACTGACTGACAGTGCAACATTGGCTTTGGCAAGTGCTGAAATGAAATTGGAAATATTCCCTCCCGGACAAGCCGCAATTAAAATCATACCCATAGCGATGGATGGCGGGGGATTCAAAATCATTACCAACATATAGGTGAGTGCTGGTAAAACAACAATTTGAGCGAAAACACCGAGTATGGCAGATTTTGGATACATAACAATGTTTTTAAAATGCTCGTACTTAATGTCAAGCGCTACGCCAAACATAATGATTGCCAGGGTTATATTCATATACAACAACCCGCCCTCACTAAAATTCAGTCGGACATTATCGATCTGTGATAGAATTTCGTACATATCAGAGGTTTTAGGGCGGCAATATACGATTTTTTTACTATGTCCGGTTTTTTAAACCAAGTATCCTTAATTTAGAAATCAACCCAAAATCGTTCTTGAATGAAATTTCAAACGATTGTGGGAGCTGGGCTATATAAAATTATAATAAATTGATTATCAAGTAGATGAAATTACAGATCTATCGCGTCCTTATCTTTAAACCCATTATAGACCTCAAAAGCCTGCCGTTTTTTTAGTATTTGCTAGATTTGCAAAAAAAGTTCAGCCTATGTTAATCATGAAATTTGGGGGAACCTCGGTTGGTAGCGCATTCAGAATGAAGCAACTCATTCCACTTATTCAGAATGGAGAAACAAAAATTGTGGTACTATCAGCGATGGCTGGCACAACGAATGCCCTATTGTCTATTACACAATCACTGTATCTTGATAAGCATGTGGAAGCCTTACTAAAAATCGATCAGCTCGCTAATTCATATGAAACAGTTGTAAATGAATTATTTAATACTAATTTTTTTATTGATAAGGGGATAGATTTGATCCAAAGTCATTTTCAGTTTATCAGAAATTTTACGCAGGATTCATTCACTATACACGAGGAGAAATCAATTCTTGCGCAAGGAGAGTTAATTTCAACCGCTTTATTCCATCTGCTTCTGGAGGAAAACGACATCAGTTCTGCTTTGCTTCCTGCCCTCGACTTCATGCGGATCAATGAGGAGGAAGAACCTGATTATCCAATAATCGGAGATTTGATTGCTAAGAAACTGGAAAGTCTGTATGATCAAAAACTGATCATTACCCAAGGCTTTATCTGCCGAAACGCTTTTGGGCAAATCGACAACCTTAAGCGTGGAGGGAGTGACTTCACCGCCACAATTCTCGGTTCACTATTGAATGCTAAGGAGATACAAATTTGGACTGATATTGACGGTATGCACAACAACGACCCAAGGGTGGTTGAAAAAACATTCCCCATCACCGAACTTTCTTATGAGGAAGCAGCTGAACTCGCCTATTTTGGAGCACGGATTTTACATCCAACCTGTGTACTACCAGCTCAGAAAGCCAAGGTTCCAATTCGCCTTCTCAATACCATGAAACCTGATGCCGAGGGAACAATCATCAGCAACTTTCCTGTTACGCGTCCTGTCACTGCAATTGCTGCTAAAGACGACATTACAGTGATCAATATTAAATCTGGCAGAATGCTGCAGGCATATGGTTTTTTGAGAAATGTTTTCGAGGTCTTCGAGCGTTATAAAACTCCGATCGACATGATCACTACTTCTGAAGTGGCCGTATCACTTACCATTGATAATCCCGCTTTTTTAAATGAGATCACCAACGAGCTCGAAACTTTTGGCGAAGTACAAACCGAAAAAGAACAGACAATACTTTGCATCGTTGGCGACTTTTCCCGCGATAGGCAGGACCAGGCTTTTATGGTGTTGAATGCACTGAAAGAGATTCCCATCCGCATGATCAGTTATGGTGGAAGCGAACACAATATCAGCATACTTATTCATTGTTCTCATAAAAAAGCAGCCATGCTGGCCTTGAATCATGTTTTGTTCAATACCCGGAATGCATGAAAAATGATCTTGCTTTAAAGTTGCATGAAATCGTGCATTCGGGTGTGAAAACGCCATTTTATTATTACGACACCTCATTGCTCGAAAGGACCCTCCATGCTGCCCGTGCCTCAAGCGATCAATATGGTTTCGTCCTTCATTACGCATTGAAAGCCAACAGCAACGAATCATTGCTTCCATTGATACGCCAATGGATAAGTGGGGCTGATTGTGTAAGTGGCAATGAAGTACAATTTGCCTTTAACAATGGGTTCCCATCTGAAGGGATAGTTTTTGCCGGCGTTGGAAAACAGGACGATGAAATTGACCTGGCACTCAATCTTGATATCGCTTGTTTTAATTGTGAATCGGCTGAAGAAATCGAAGTAATACAGCAACGTGCTGCCAGACTGGGTAGAAAAGCAAGGATTGCATTGCGCATCAACCCTGGTGTTGATGCTAAAACACATCACTACATTACAACCGGACTCGAGGAAAATAAATTTGGAATTAACTTGTGGGAGTTGGAAAGCATCCTTGATCTGGTTAACAGTTGTGATCATATTGAACTTAAGGGATTACATTTTCACATTGGATCTCAGATTACGAGTTTACAACCTTATAAAAGTTTATGCCTTCGAATAAATGAGGTAACAACGTGGTTTGAAAACAGAAACATCAGGCTCGAACATCTGAATGCAGGAGGAGGTTTGGGTATCAATTACCAACATCCGGATGAGGAGCCGATCCCCGATTTCAATACCTTTTTTAGCCTTTTCCATCGTTTTCTTCGGCTTCGTTCCGGCCAAAAATTACATTTCGAGCTGGGAAGATCTTTGATTGGGCAATGCGGATCACTGATTTCGAAAGTTTTATATGTAAAAAAAGGTCTACATACTAATTTTGTTATTTTGGACGCGGGAATGACCGAATTGATCAGGCCTGCTCTGTACCAGTCGTTTCACAAGATTGAAAATATCAGTAGTAACGGGGCAAATTTAATTCCCTATGATGTGGTAGGTCCCATTTGTGAGTCATCCGACTGTTTTGGAAAAGCTGTTTTCCTTCCTGAAACTAAGCGGGGTGATATCATAGCAATCCGGTCGGCAGGTGCCTATGGAGAAGTGATGGCTTCCCGTTACAACCTCAGAAACCTGGTCAGATCTGTCATTTAAAGGCTAAAAGAACGGATTGAAAAGATTGTACCCCAAAGGAAGGCTTTCGCTTATAGCAAAGCTGGCTTAATTGGTTTGTTTTTCTTATCATTGCATAGAGGCAAATATCTTTATGATGTTTTGCAACAAATTGATTATAAGTGTGAAACATAATTCAATCCCTATGGATACAATCGAATCCCGACATGGTGAGACCGCAAGTAAGGGCCTTGGATCTTTCACAAATGATGATATTTGGCAAAAAGTGACTTTCCCGCTTCTGCAATGTAAGCAAGATGGTGAAATACTTGCAGTCAATCCGGCATTCAAGCATCGCTTTATCCCTGAATTCAATGAAGATACATCACTTCATCTATACGATTTGATAAGTAGTTTTGAAAAGTCGCGTATTTCAATGGCCCTGAAATGTGTTAATGAAGGATCAGATCAGCATCTTAATCAGGTCGAAATGATTGGCGGAGGTTCATACGATTTACACCTGTTCAACCAGGTCCAAAACGCAGGTATTATTTGTACGGTCGTCCCTACTATGAACCCTAAAAATCAAACATTTCAACATATTTTTTACGATAATCCACATCCAATGTGGATATATGCTGTTGAAACCTGTCGGTTTCTGGAAGTTAACAACGCTGCCATTGAACAGTATGGATATACCAGAGAAGCGTTCCTGACGATGACGATTCAACAATTGCGCTCTGAAACAGTGGAATCTAAGATAGGCAGCCACATCCATCAGGTAGAAACAGACTTCAGTAAAATTAAGGAGGTTTTTCAACACCGCACCTTTACAGGTCAGATTATTCATGTGGAATTGTCAGCCTGGGATATTGAATATCAGGGTGTAAAGGCCAGAACCGTACTAGTGAGTAATGTAACAAAACGCGTAGAAGCCGAGGAAGCACTTAGGGTGAGCGAGGCAAGATTAAAGGAATCAATTGCCCAAAAAGATAAGTTTTTCTCTGTTATTGCGCATGATTTACGCAGTCCGTTTAGTGGGTTCCTTGGTATGACATCATTAATGAATGAGTCGCTTGAGTTGTTTGAAAAAACTGAAATACAAGAGTTTGCTCATCAGCTTAACAAATCAGCCAATCAACTTTTTTCTTTGCTCGAAAACTTACTCGAGTGGGCAAGAATGCAACAGGGCCTTGTGGCTTTGAAACCTGAGCGAATCAATGCCGGGAGAGAACTGCTAATTATTCTTGACCTACTGCAGGCCAATTTATTGCAAAAAAATCTTAAGCTCGTTCGAAGCTTACCTGAAAACATTTTTGTTAATGCTGATAAAAATATGTTTCATGCCATCTTTCGAAACCTTCTCTCAAATGCCATCAAATTCACTCCGAGGGGTGGCGAAATCACCGTGTTGGCAGAAGTTACAAATCAGGAGATCACTATCATGGTAAAAGACAGTGGTATAGGAATGGATGAAACAATGGTTCAAAACTTGTTTTCCCTGACCGAAAAATCCAACCGTATAGGTACTGAAAATGAAAGTAGTAGTGGATTGGGTTTATTGCTTGTGAAAGAATATG
>JANJXG010000069.1 GCA_024709145.1 Bacteroidales bacterium
AGGCCGTCCAATCTGCTTTGATGTTTCCAAGCTGATGGTCGCCACCAAAGGTAAAGTTCATCATCTGCTGGTCTTCTAACCTTGCATTTTTGATATCCTCATTACCGCCTTTGGTTTCCTTCTCTATCTCACCGAGCCATGAACTGCTTTCTTCATCATATTCAATGTCCTTGTAAACAGTCCTGTAACGATTCTCCCAATCATTTCGGTGGTTGTACATGCCGTTTAAAAAAAGTGTATGATTGTTATTGATTTTATAATCCAGGTTCAACGAATAGCTCTGACGAATACGTTGTAAATAATATTGACGAAGTTGTAATTCTTCAGCAAAAGCGGAGCCATTTTTGTCATCATCATCGCTGTAATCCCATTCTGCTTCAAAATTGTCGCTTCCCAGCTGGTGGTTGTGATAAGATGCGCTGGCGATAACACCAAGTTTGTTGTTTAAAATGCGTCCACCAAGAATCAATGCTCCATTATAAATGGGCTTGCCCGACAAGGCGTTGTAGCCTGTACCCAGGGTAAGACTTATGCGACGATCGTAAGGTGCCGACCGTGTTACCAAATTCACCGATCCCCCGATAGCATCCGCATCCATGTCGGGTGTCACAGCTTTATTCACTTCTATTGACTGGATCATGTCGGCCGGAACTAGGTCGAGCTGTACAGTACGGTTTTCAGCTTCAGCTGAGGGGATTCTTTCTCCGTTCAACATGACCGAATTGTACTGAGGTGCGGTGCCTCTGATGTTTCCAAACCTGGCCTCACCCTGATCATACTGCACATTGATACCGGGAATTCTTTTTAACGCATCGCCAATGTTTGCATCCGGGAATCGTCCGATCTGGTCGGAGGAAATAATATTGGTGATATTCCCTTTGTTCATCTGACTGTTCAGCGCTTTGGATTGTCCCTGTAACTGTCCGCTGACAACAATCTCCGAAAGTTCGATGCCGGCTTTCATGCTGAAATCAGCAAGAGTAATCTTCCCTGCCTCAACAACAAGCTGTTGTTTTGATGTCTGAAAGCCAATGTAAGAGACAGTCAGATCATAGGTGCCAGAAGGAATACCTGACAAGGTGTAATAACCGTAATGGTCGGTAATCGTGCCTTTCTGAAGTGATTCAACCAATACCGCTGCACCAGGCATCGAAAGCTTGTCGGAATCTATCACACGTCCTTTGATGATACCTGTTTGCTGGGCATGGCCAAGAACAGCGATCGCTGAAAAAAGAATTGCAAAGTAAATCTTGATTTTTGACATAATTCTGTGATTTGAAATACATGCAAAATTCTGATTCAGACATTAATACTAAATATTTACAACATTAAATGATTGTGTTTTTAAGGAGCCAACATTTAAATAATTGTTAAAAAAGTTGAATCGTTACAATTAGTTGGATGTGATTATTTTCACTTTATGAAGACTTATGACTCAAAAAAAAAGTTTTGAAAGAATAATAACACCTCGTCAGCTGTTTCATCCGAAACAGACGGTAGAGGTATGTTTAATCGGGGAAAGCGGAATGTTGGCATTCCTCTGAAACAAGTCAGGTTCAGAGCATTAAAAGCATCAATCCTGATCTTAAAAATTTATTTCATTCGCAAGATTCGATCAGACAGATTTTAATACAACTTACTTCTTTTAATCAGGTATTCGGTAAGTACCTGATTGAAGCCTTTGTGAATATCAGCTTCTACATAATCGATTTTATATTGTCCACAGCGCATTTTGAGCTCAGCTTTGCGTGCGGCAACGGCTTTCCGGTAAGCAGCCTGCACTTCGACAGGATTCAGCTTGATAACAGATTTGTTCTCCATGTCAATAAACCGGTATGGCCTGTTTTCAAGTTCGAGATCTTCTTCAATTTTTCTGTCAACAACATGAAACAGCACAACTTCGTGCTTATTATATTTCAGATGCCTCAGCGCAGGAAAGAGCTCTTCGGCTTGGGCCGGATTATCCATCATATCGCTAAAAATAAGCACCAGAGATCTTTTGTGAGTGCGTTCGGCCACCTGGTGTAATGCTGCAGCGGCAGCTGTTGTTTTTGCTTCAAGTCCCTTTCCGTTCTCAAGAAGGTTTTCGAGTAAATGAAGCAGGTGTCGGTGATGCATTTTGTTTGACCTGACTGCAGAATGCAAATTCAGCTTTTCGTCAAAAAGGCTTAATCCTACAGCATCGCGCTGATGCAACATCAACTCCATCAGACTTGCAGCGGCATAGACCGAAAACAGGATTTTATTTGGATGAAACAGGTCAAACTTATCACTGTAAGGAAAATACATTGAGGATGAATGGTCAATCACCAACTGGCACCGAAGATTCGTTTCTTCTTCGTAGCGTTTAACAAACATTTTCTCCGAACGGGCAAACAACTTCCAGTCGATGTGCCGCGTCGATTCGCCACTGTTGTATAGTCGGTGCTCAGCAAACTCAACTGAAAAGCCATGAAAAGGACTTTTATGCAATCCTGTAATAAACCCTTCGACAACCTGATGCGCCAAAAACTCAAGGCTCCCAAAACGGCTTAAATAATTGTGATCTATGTGATTGGACATGGATTCAATACAAGATTTTAGAAGGGTTAGAAATCTGCGTGATGATGCCGGCTGTAAGTGATAAAAAAAACTACCATCACCTCTGCCTGACGTCAGACTTAACAGATGCTGGTAGTTCTGAATTCTAAAACAAAGAATCAGAGTATGGCTTCAAGCTTTTTAACAAGAACAGCTTTTGGAACCGCCCCAACTTGTTTGTCAACCACCTGGCCACCTTTGAAGTAAAGGATTGTTGGGATATTCCGGATACCAAACTGATTGGCCGAGGCCGGGTTGTTGTCAACATCCAGTTTAACAACCTTGGCCTTTCCTTCATACTCTTTGCCAATTTCTTCCACGATGGGACCAACCATTCGGCAGGGGCCGCACCATACTGCCCAAAAATCAACAATTACCGGGACTTCTGATTCGAGCACCACTTCCTGGAAAGTAGCGTCAGTAACATTTATTGCCATAAGCTAAATATTTGAGGTTTTTCAGGCCACAAAGATAAGTCTAAAAAATGAATTGAAATTTTGAATCCTGATCCTTTAAAAAAATTTTCGCGCTGGACTTTCTCCTCGGCTCATCCTCTCGGGTCGGATTGGATTCCAATCGATCAATTTTCAAGAGAGGTTTCAAGTCTGAATTATTACAGGAAAATATTCCCATTTGTGGAAATAATAATATTTTGAAGTTTTTTTTAATCAATTGATTTTGAAATTTTTAAAATCTTTTGTATATTTGGCACTCTATTAGCATATGGTTTTTTATCAATACTTTATGACCATGAAAAAATTACTCTTATTCGGACTTGCAACGCTAGGCTTCATATTTACTTCCTGCAAAAAAGACAGAGATTATGAGCCTGAGACACCTAAAACGATGGAGGAACTTTCGGTACCAGCGAGTTTCAACTGGAAGACCACCAAAGATATTACCATAACGCTCACCGGCTTTACTAGCGGAATTGCAGCTGTAACAAACGACAAAGGCATTCCATATTTAAAAGCCTATCTAACAGCTGATCAGCCGTATACGGTAAAGTTCAGTCTTCCGGCCTATGAAACAAAATTAACTTTGAAATTTATGGGCCAATCCACACAGGTCAACCTGACTGGGAATACTTTGAATCATCAGTTTACAAATCCTTAACACCTACTGCGATGAAATTGAAATTATTCTTCATTGTATCCCTGCTACTGTTAGTCGGGCTTTATAGCCAGGCAGCAGCTGTCGTAAGCTGTGAAATCACCAAGACCAATGGTGGTGGTTTTACTACTACCATTGAATCTGTAGTAGATAATTGTGATGGATCTTATACCATCGTTCTGAGGATAGAACACAACGGTTGTGGTGGTCCAAGTTGTAAGACATTATCTCATTATTCTGTTGAGGCTGATCCCGGGACTTACAGTGATGTCAGCATTGATATCCGGGAAGGGCAAATGACCTACACTGAATTAGAACTGGGACCTAACCTTGGCAGCGATCCTTTTCAGGGATTTAAGATCGATGGTGTATCGAAAATTGGCGGCGGGAAAGCGGGTATTTTTGCCATTACCTATACCCTCAGCGGCGGACTTCAGGATCAGCGCACCTCCGCCAAAGCAGGACAAAATAGTCAGATCGCTTCCTTTGATGTAGAAGATTTTGAATATGTAATGAATTGTTATGGAACAAATTGTGATGACGATTCAGGTTTGCGCGGCAATGTTTTTCACGATGTAAATGGTTTAACTGATAACACCGTGAACGGTACAGGCATTAACGATACAAATGGGGAGGATTTATATGTGAATCTTCTTACAACAGCCGGGGTTGTGATTGCTACCACTGAAGTGAACGGCAACGGCAGCTGGGAATTCGATATTGGAGCAGGAAGCTATAAAGCCCAAGTTTCAACGATTGAAGGAACTGTTGGCAACGCAGCTCCAGCTGTGGTTTTGGCTGAAGGATGGGTAAATACAGGTGAAAATATTGGTACGGCTTCAGGAAATGATGGAAACATCAATGGATTGATTAATGTTACTGTTGCAAACAACGCCTACACAGAAAATGTAAATTTTGGATTGCAGCAACGTCCGGTTCCCGAAACAAACACTGCTGCATCTCAGGAAAATCCCGGTGGATCAGTCAGCGTGGCAGTGCCGTCAAATATTTTTGTCGCTGCCGATCCTGACGGACAGGTCGTAAGCATTCGTATCAGTGCATTCCCGGCATTTGCCAACTCAATTACTATTAATGGTACCTTGTACACCTCAGCAAACTTTCCTTCACAGGGTATTGTTGTACCTGCCAACTCCGCTGGTAACCCAACTCAGAATATTAGTGTTGATCCGGAAAATGGCGTGGTAACAGTATCGATTCCATTTTTTGCCATCGACAATGCCGGATTTGAAAGCCTGACTGCCGGAAGCGCCAACCTTCCTTTTACCGTAACAAACGTTCCGGGTGGCTTGTCAGGTAATGTATTTCATGATATCAACGGACTGTCCGATCTGACCGTAAACGGGGATGGAATTTATAATCCCGAATCAACTCAGCTTTATGCTAACTTGGTTAGCGGAGGCAATGTTGTTGCGGTCATTGCCGTATCATCAGATGGCAGCTATGCATTTTCCGACCTTGCCAATGCAACTTATGAAGTATGGGTATCCACAGTTCAGGGTAGCGTTGGAAGCAGTGCTCCATCATTAACCTTACCTGCTTCCTGGGTTTACACAGGCGAGTTTGTTGGCATTACAGCCGGTAACGACGGCTTGGCCGATGGGAAGCTTCAGGCCATCGTCGCAAACAATCAAATTACTGTTAACGTTAACTTTGGTGTCGAGAAACGGCCGGTCGCCGGAACAGCCACGGCTCCCACCCAGCAAAATCCAGGCGGTGAAATATTTGTAACAGTCCCTGCTGCAACCTTTGTCTACAGCGACCCCGACGGAGAAGTGAAAGCCATTAAGCTCACCAGCTTCCCTGTCAACGCTACTGCAATCACTGTCAATGGTGTTACCTACACATCAACAAATTTCCCCACTGCAGGAATTACCATTCCTGTCAATGAAAGCGGAGAATTAACACAGATTGTTACCCTCGATCCTGTTGATGGAGCGGTAACAGTGCCATTTCCATTTAAATCCATCGACGACGCCGGCTTTGAATCACTGACCAATGGAAATGCCTATGTGCCTTTCACAAGTGAATACATTCCAATTGATAACTTGTATCCCGCTACAGGACCAGGTACACTTGCCTTCGAGGATTTGTGGCCAGGCAAAGGTGATTATGACTTTAATGATCTTGTACTTGATTACCAATTTGAACTCATCTCAAACACTGGGAATTATGTTGACCAAATCAAAGGAACGTTTACGATAAGGGCGTTTGGCGCTTCTTATGAAAATGGATTTGGTTTCCAGTTAAGTAGCAATATCGACCCAGCTGATCTTTATGTCGAAGGCCAGCACATCACTGAAAATTACCTCAGCCTGGAGTCAAATGGTGTTGAATCAGCTCAAACAGTTCCTACAATTATCGTTTATGACAACGCTTACAATGAAATGGAACATCCAGGCATGGGTATCGGTGTGAATACAGATCCGGATGCACCTTTTGTTCAACCTGTTACGATTGAAATCCGGATTTATTTTCCTGAAAACACCTACACCTTTGCTCAGGTTGATATCGCAAGCTTCAATCCCTTTATTATCGTGAATCAGGAACGTGGAGTAGAAGTTCATTTACCCGGCTATGCCCCCACAGCCTTGGCTGACATGAGTAAGTTTGGAACCTGGGAAGATAACAGCAATCCGGGAACAGGCAGATGGTATGTGAATGATAAAAACCTACCCTGGGCGATCAATATTATTGAAAGCTTTGATTATCCCATCGAAAAACAGGAAATTCTCTGGGCTCACCTCAAATTTGCCGAATGGGCTATGAGTGGCGGTGTTCAGTTCCCCGATTGGTATAAAAACCTGAGTGGATACCGAAACCAAAGTCTCATCTACCAGGTTCCGGAAAACTAGAAAAACCTAATTGTCAAAAGCCACCTTTTTCAGGTGGCTTTTTTTTTGGGGGAAATTGGAATTAATTTCCATTTTGATCCTATTTAAGATCCATTTTCCAAGTTTTGGAAAACTATTATTCATTGTAGGATTAACAATAAGTTTAACCAACTATAACAACTTGTATATTATATAATTACATTATCAAAAACCAGATTGGCTCAATTATTGATATAAGTGTTTAAACTTATAATTTGATATGAAGAAAATCACTATCCTCGCTTCAGTTGCTACTCTTTTAACTTTGGCCTCATGTAAAAAAGACCAAAATGGTCCATCAGATCAGAAACCGGAATCCATGGATCAATTGATAGTGCCAGATAGTTTCAATTGGAAAACCACAAGGAATTTTCAATTAACCATTCAGGCTGCCTCTCAAGGTATTGTGGAAGTGAATTCTGTGGCTGGACCATCCTTTCAAAAAGCTTACCTGCAACCCGGTCAGGCCTATGTGATGCAACTTACTGTTCCAGCCTATGAAAAAAATGTCAAACTGCGTTTTGCAGGACAGGAAGTATTGTTGCAACTTGATGGCAATACCAACCTTACTTATTCCTTTCAATAAAACCCAAAAATCGAAATGAATCACAACCCAATAAAAAGTAATATCAGTCTGGCATTTGTTTTATTGATCCTGATCACCGGCAGCATGGTCACAAACGCACAGGAATACCTGCGTGTTTACAGCAGCGCTCCCGGCACCATGGTTTCAAACGTGACAGGAAGTACACTGATTACGGAAAATTTCTCAAGTTTCAGCGTTCCCAATACCAATTGGGCTCCCCTGCCCGGAGGCTACACCTCCACCCTGGGAAAATATTATCAAACCCTTGGTCAGTCTTATGTTAAAAACGATGATCAGTATGGTTCAGGAACTGGCAAATACATGTCGATCAAGGTAGGTGGTAAAGTGAGACTGGACTTTAACGATCCAAAACTCTATTTTGGTTTTGCATGGCCTGCCGGTGACGGACAAAATACCATCAAAATAATCCGTAACGGACAGGTGATCGGCACTTTTGCAACTTCCAATGTTATTGCCCAATTACCCAATAGCGCTTCTAATTTCGTTACCGCCATCAACGGTTCAAATTATTCGACCAATCTTTACTATGGCAAACCAGGAACAGGACAAAATTCTGGAGAGCCATATGCTTACCTTCACTTTGTTGCCTCAGCAGGTTTGGCTTTCGACGCCATTGAGTTTTCGATGGGTGCCGGCGGTGAATTTGAAAACGACAATCATACCATTCTCGAAACCGGTGCCCCGGTCCTTCAGGGCGACTGGGTAGAACTTATTTCACTTGTGGCGCCCACAGCTAATGACGATACCGGCAATGGTTTGCCTGGCAACCCTGTCACAATTGATGTGCTCGGCAACGACACACCTGGTGATGCTGCACTTGTACCCGGAACAGTTCAAATTGATGGTACTTCAGCAGCCGGAGCATCACTCGTTGTGGTAGGCGAAGGCACCTGGAGTGTGAATGCCATCACCGGCGCCATCACTTTTACCCCTCAATCAGGATTTACCGGAAGTCCGGGACCGATTCAGTATTTTGTGCGTGACCTGAACAACATCGGGTCAAATCTGGCTACGGTAACTGTCACCTACCCTGTTGGCCCGACAGCCAATGATGACAGTAGCAGCACAAACCTCAATACCCCTGTTGATATCGATGTGCTTATCAATGATACTCAGGGAGATTCGGCACTCGACCCGCTAACAATTACCTTTGTTTCGGGCACAACACCTGATCCTGTTACCGAAGGAGTTTTTTCAACCGACCCGGTAACCGGCCTCGTAACCTTTACACCAGTATTTGGATTCACAGGGCAGGTTACGGTGGATTATCAGGTATGCGACATCCTGGCACTTTGCGACATTGCTACGATCGTTGTAAATGTAAATACAGTTGCAGGCCCAACTGCCAGCGACGACAGCGCACTTACTACCATTAATACGCCGGTGGATGTCAACATTCTTACCAACGACACACCCGGTGTTGCAGCGCTGAATCCTGCTACGATTAGTTTCCTTTCGGCTACTGCCCCAAACCCTTCCACCGAAGGCATTTTCACCGTTGATCCGGTTACAGGACTTGTGACCTTTACGCCCGTTACCGGATTCCTTGGTGTAGTTACAATTGATTACCAGGTTTGCGATTTCAACGGCCTTTGTGATGTAGCAACGATCACTGTTAATGTTATCGTTGGGTTAAACAATCTTTACCCGGCACTAGGACCGGGAACACTTGCTTTTGAAGATTTGTGGCCGGGAAAAGGTGATTATGATTTTAATGATCTGGTGATTGATTATCAATTCGAAGTGATCACAGACATCTTCAACAATGTTGAAGAAGTTACCGGAACCTTTGTCGTTAAAGCGTTTGGCGCATCATTTGAGAACGGTTTTGGTTTTCAACTGGCTTCTGGCATTCAACCCGAAGATGTGACAGTGACCGGAACCGGCCTCACCGAAAACATCATTACATTGAATACAAGCGGCACAGAAGCCGGACAAACTAGACCTACAATAATAGTTTTCGACAATGCTTTTGCTCACATGCCCCACCCCGGAACAGGCATCGGTGTAAATACCACACCTGGCGCTCCATATGTCGATCCTGTTACTTTTACGGTTAGAATGGTCTTCAAGCCTGATACATACAGCTACAACGATCTTGACATCAGTAATTTCAATCCTTTTTTGATTGTAAACAAAGTCAGAAGCCATGAAGTTCACCTTCCGGGTTATGCTCCAACAGATCTTTTTGATGTTAATCTCTTTGGTCAATGGGAAGATAAAAGCGATCCTGCAACTGGTAAGTATTTTGTTACTGCTCTTAATCACCCTTGGGCAATCAATATCTATGAAAGTTTCGATTACCCCATCGAAAAACAGGATATCCTGGGTGTTCACCTCAAATTTGCCGAATGGGCAATGAGTGGCGGTGTTCAGTTCCCCGATTGGTATAAAAACCTGAGTGGATACCGAAATCAATCGCTGATTTATGAGATTCCGACAAACCCATAAAAGTTTCAACTTCTAAAATTATAAACTCTGGCACCGACTCGTTGCCGGAGTTTATTTTTTGAAACCGCAAGGAATTTGTATGGTTCTATCCATTCCAAAATTAGGAAATGATTCTAATTTTAATAAAACTTAAAAACTGTCAGTCTTTATAAAGTACTTAAAAACAATCCCTTGATAAAGTTGTTTAATTTGGCACAAGATTAGCTCAGTAGTTTTACTTAAACTTGCGCACATGAAAAAGCTAGCCATTTTACTTAGTATCAGTTTCGGGATTCTGTTCACTTCCTGCAAAAAAGATATCAACGAACCAAAAGACAGTACCCCTGAAACGATGGAAGAACTTCAGGTACCGGCGGGTTTTAACTGGAAAACAACCAAAGATATCACACTCACTCTGACTGCAACCGGAAATGGCATTGTTGTCGTAAGCAATCAGCAGAATGTTCCTTATCAAAAGGCTTATTTAAGTCCTTCTCAACCCTATGTGATGAAACTCAGTTTACCTGCCTATGAAAAGCAGGTTAAAGTTAAGTTTGCCGGACAGGAAGGACTGATCGAACTGAATGGAGAGAATCTTCAGTACCTATTCAACTAACCAGGTATCATGAAATCAGTCAAAAACTATCATTCCATTATACTTATTTCAGCTCTCAGTCTGATGATGAGTACAATGGCACAATCGCCTGTCACAGGCATTTATCAAAATACTACGAGCAGCGTTTCAGGAAGCAGCTATACAACCTCCGGGGCAGCTTCTTCACCTCTTTCGGGTAACACATATACTTATGCTTACGGTGCCAACTCCGGTTACAGCGATCATGTGATAACACTGCTCTCCATTGAATCACAAGGTATCGGCTATCGCTACGAGTCCATACCGGTGAACGTAACTTTCAGAAGAGTAAACAATGCTGCCATAACCGGCACCCGCGACCTGATGTTTTATTTTGGCACCCTCTCAGGAAGCAACATCAAGCTGAAGGCGCCTTATGTGGATGATATGACCACTGCATTTACGGGTAATACCAATTTGCAACGTGGTTCGGATAACCTCTTTGCCAACACCGGCGACGGCAACGGGAATGTGAACAACATTGAAAGACTCGATGTGGTAATCGATGCCGGCATAAGTCTTGTTAGCGCTGATGCTCAAGGGTTTGCTCTGATGGAACGTGGTGCTATTAACCAGCATGACGCTTTTGTTGTGGGTGTTATCACCGCCATCGACGGTTCAGGAAATCCAACGTCATTTTCAAATCTTTTACGGGTGAATTCAACTCATTACGGTTCAACGAATGTGATTCCAAATCAAAACTCCGTTGTTGTCAGACGTGATAACGGTTCAGGAGAACTGAAGGCAAGTACAGGAATCAGCGGCCAAGGGATGGGAGGAGTATTTTTCAGCTTTGCTGATTTTGGCATTACGGACGGTCAAACTGTGTATGGTTACTCTGTGGCAGCTTCCGACTTTCCATCATCGGGAGGAGCATCAGACTTTGTTGACTATACCAACAGCACCTATTTTCCACTGAATACAGGCGGCAGTAGTGCAGGCGGCATCGATATGATTGCGCTGACCGGTATCGTCAAAATTATTTCGATCAGTGGACAGGTGATGAATGATATCAACGGCATTACCGATAACCTTGTGAATGGCCCGGGGCTCTCAAGCCCATCAGGAGATCAGCTGTACGTAAACCTTGTTGATGCATCAAATACAGTTCGTGCGACAGCCGAAGTTCAATCCGATGGCACTTATAGTTTCACTGGCGTTCCGCTTGGCCAGGTCACTCTCAGCTTATCAGTGAATCAGGGTGTTGTGGGAAATCCGGCACCAGCTGCATCGCTGCCTGCCAATTGGGCTCATGCCAGCAGCATGGCTGGAAGTGGAGCATCCGTTATTGCCTCCACTGGTATCAATGCCATCACGATTGGCAATGCCAATATTGATGAAATCAATTTCGGCATCGAACAGTTACCGATGGCCGGAACCTATACCTTTCCTACCCAGGGCAATCCGGGTGCAGCCAATTTTGTAACAATACCATCCGACAAATTCAGCGGCACCGATGCTGACGGGGGTATCATTACTGCCATTAAGCTTCCTGTCTTTCCATCTGGCGCAGATGCCATTCGCATTGGCGGAACAACCTATACCTCACTCAACTTTCCTCCCGAAGGATTATTGTTGCCCACAAATAACAGTGGTCAACTGACCGAACTGATTGAAATTGACCCTGCTGATGGCGACCTTACCATTGTCATTCCCTATCACACTCTGGATGATGCCGGTTTAAAGAGTTTAGCGCCTGGTAATGTTACGCTGATTTTTGAAGGAACAATTACTGTAATCGACAACTTTTATCCCGCCCTCGGACCCGGGACACTCGCTTTCGAAGATCTTTGGCCGGGCAAAGGTGATTATGATTTTAACGATCTGGTGATCGATTATCAGTTTGAGATCACAACAAACACAGCAAATATGGTTGACGAAGTTACAGCAACCTTTGTTGTAAAGGCATTTGGTGCCTCTTTTGAAAATGGTTTTGGATTTCAGCTGGCGTCAGGGATTAACCCGCAAGATGTGGTAGTGACCGGAACGGCGTTGACAGAAAACATTATCACCCTCAACCCGGGTGGCACTGAAGCAGGACAATCCAGGCCAACAATTGTTGTTTTCGACAACGCTTTTGCGCATATGCCCCATCCCGGGACCGGTATTGGTGTAAATACTACTCCCGGAGCTCCTTATGTTGCTCCTGTCACTTTTACGGTTAGAATGGTCTTCAACCCAAATACATATAGCTATAACACGCTTGATATCAGTAACTTTAATCCTTTCTTGATTGTCAATAAGGTTCGGAGTCACGAAGTTCACCTTCCCGGTTACGCCCCGACCGATCTCTTTGACACAAGCCTTTTTGGTCAGTACGAGGACAAAAGCGATCCTGCAACAGGGAAATATTTTGTGACAGTGCTCAACCACCCCTGGGCGATTAACATTTACGAGCGTTTTGATTATCCCATCGAAAAACAGGATATCCTGGGTGTTCACCTCAAATTTGCTGAATGGGCCATGAGCGGTGGTTTTCGGTTCCCCGACTGGTATAAAAACCTGAGCGGATACCGAAATGAATCGCTGATTTATCAGGTGCCACAGAACTGATTGATAAAAGAAACCTTAAAGGCTGGGCAATCGCGGCCTTTTCTGTTTAAAGGTATTCATTATCATGGAAGCTAAACTGCATTCAATCCATGCATTTTATGAGTATTATTACTTATACAATTCCGAATTATGGAAATTCTTCCAATTAAAAGGAAATTTTTCCACTAGAAATTTAATCCAACAGACTGATTTATTGAATATTAAGTTTAATATGTTTTTTGGCATGAAATTCGTCAGAAGAATAAGTGTAATACGAATACACATGAAAACCCGCACATTAATTCTCCT
>JANJXG010000076.1 GCA_024709145.1 Bacteroidales bacterium
CCTACTTCGGCAAGAGCCCCTCGGTGGGCCTCAACATCCAGCTGCCGCTGGAGCAGAGCGCCAACCCCTACCAGGACATCTCGCAGACCTTCCAGCACTTCTTCGCGCGCAAGTTCATGTTCGTGAAGTTCGCCACTGCCATATTTTGCCAGGGTGGTGCTTGCTTCCAAAGGAATCAGAACAACAGGAGGTGTCAATTTTTACCGCAGATTTGTTGGAGGAAGCAACATTTCATCCCGTTACAACAAAAAGGCCAATCTCGAAAGTGCCCTACACGCTCTGAACAGCAAAGCTTCGTATCTTGGTGCCCGAACAAACTCACAGGCTTACCGGCAGGCCATGAGTACTTTGTATCAGGAAATTGCCATCAATGCCTACCCAAACTTTCCTGATGTTGTTTCATTTTGTGAGGAAAAAGTTGCCAAAACCGGTGAAAGTCCGGCTTTGCCTGTTTTGGGAGGAAGTCTTATCGAAATGACAAAGAAATTGTTTGGTTGGAAATCAGCTAAACGAGTCAGACAACTTGTACATTCCATCACCCAAAAGCGATAGTTATGTCAAAGAAAATTTGTATTCTCACTCAAAGCCATCTTTGCCGCAACCCAAGAGTGGTGAAAGAAGCCAATGCATTGGCAGCAGCCGGTTATGATGTAAGCATCCTAACAACTTTTACATATGCCAATCTTTTGGAAGAAGATCTTAAACTGATTGATTCAAAGCATATAACTTATCGTGGTGTTGTCAATATGATAACTGGTGAAGAGAGTTCATTCTATCGGCTCAAAGAACGAATTAAACGTCGTTTTGCAGGTGAACTGATTAGCCGTTTCGGTTGGGAACAAGCCGGCGCACTGGGTTATGATTACCATAGAAACTTCCGTGCTGCCTTGAAGGAAAAGGCTGACCTTTATATTTGCCACCAGGAGGTAAGCACTGTCATCGGGTGTAAATTAATTGAGAGGGGTTTTAAGGTTGCCTTTGATTTTGAAGATTGGTATTCACATGATCTTCTGCCCGAGGCAAATCGCAGCAGACCAATCAGTTTACTTGAACGGAGCGAAAAATTTGCTCTCAAAAACGGTGTTTTAACTTACACTACATCCGAAAGCCTTGCCTCAGCGCTGGCTGCTTTTGCAGGGGTATCGAGGCCCAAAGTTCTTCACAATGTTTTTCCGCTGAGAGAACGTGATTTGATGGATGGTCGGCTAAAAGACAGGCATGATCTTGATAAGCCTTCACTGCATTGGTATTCACAAACAATTGGACCCGGCCGTGGCCTTGAGTTTTTAATTGAATCCCTGCATGAAATAGAAATTCCGCTTGATCTTCATCTGCGGGGAAATATTTTTGGTTCTTATGATCAGGTTTTGTCGGATTCTTTTCCTGTTGAAAAAGGTCACAGAATCTTCTTCCACCCGCTCGTTCCTCATCTTGAACTGCTTTCAAGAATTGCAGAGCACGACATCGGACTGGCAATGGAAGAGTATGTGCCTGATAGTCGCAATCTGACAATCACAAATAAGATTTTGCAGTATTTGCTGGCCGGAATTGCAGTGCTGGCAACCGACACGGATGGACAAAAGGAGGTAGGATGTGCAGCACCGGATGCTGTTATTTTGTTCCGGAACCAACAAAAAGTTGACTTTGTGCAGAGTCTTCATCAGCTGTTAAGCGACAAACAGAAACTTCAATTTGCCAAAAAGAAAGCGCTTGAAATTGCCAATGAGAAGTATTGCTGGGAGAAGCAGGCTCCTATGCTCGTTCAATGGGTTAATAACGTCCTTAATTGAAGATTATGAAAAAACTATTGGTTATTTCTCCCAATTTTCCTCCCATCAATGCAGCAGATATGCATCGGATCAGGCAAAGTTTACCCTATTTGAAAGAATTGGGCTGGGAAGCTACAGTTGTCGCCGTGGAACCTGAATTTATTGAAATGAGTGAGGACAGCCTCTTGCTGAAAACAATACCTGCTGATGCCAGGGTGATTCGAATCAAGGCTTTTCGGACTGCTGCAACCCGGAAATTCGGACTTGGTAACCTTGGATACCGTTCGCTGTATCAATATTACCGTGAGGGAAACAGGCTGCTCTCAACTGAAAAATTTGACCTTGTTTACTTTACTACGACTGCTTTTCCGGTGATGGTTCTTGGGCGAATCTGGAAACACAAATTCGGGGTTCCATTCGTGATCGACATGCAAGATCCATGGCGCAACGATTTCTACCTGGATAAACCCCGCCACGAACAACCACCAAAATTCTGGTTGGCGTATCGCCTTGATAAATACCTCGAAGCGTTTACAATGAAAAAGGTTGATGGCATTATCTCTGTTTCAGCAGGTTACCCAAAGACACTCATAGAACGCTATGGTAATATCAATCAGGAAATGTGTACCGTCATTCCTTTCGGAGGTGCAGGAATTGATTTTGAAATTCTCAGGGACGCCGGACTTTCCAATAAGGTTTTCCAACGGGATGATGGCTACATTCACCTTGTGTATATCGGTCGTGGTGGCCATGACATGCAGTTGGCTCTGAGCGCTATTTTTAAAGCCTTTAAAGAGGGCCTTATGTCAAACCCGACACTTTTTGAGCGAGTCAGATTTTATTTTATTGGCACCAGTTATGCAGCCGACGGTTTGGGACAAAAGACCATTTTTCCCGTTGCATCACGGTTTGGTGTTGAAGACTATGTAGTTGAAATCACTGACCGATTACCCTATTTTGAAGCCATGCATGTGCTTAGTGAGGCTGATTTGATGATTGTTCCGGGATCTACTGATACCAATTATACTGCATCCAAGCTTTATCCGTACATTTTGTCGAAACGACCATTGCTTGCTGTTTTCAACCGAAGCAGCAGTGTTGTTGAAATTTTAAATAATACCCGGGCAGGCGTTTGTGTGAGTTTTGATAATGAAGAAGCAGTTGAACTTGTTGCCAGTCGAGTGTTGTTGGAATTTCACCAGATTTTGGGTAAATTGCCTTACACACCTGATACTGATTGGGTAGCTTTTGAACCATTTTCGGCCAGGGAGGCCTGTCGGAAACAAACAGTCTTTTTCGAAAAAATGCTGAAGCCATGAAAAAAAAGCGCCTTGCCATTATCTCCTCGCACCCGATTCAGTACAACGCACCTATGTTTGCCATGTTGGCAAAATCGGCATTCTTTGAACTCAAGGTGTTTTATACCTGGAGTCAAACTCAGGAAAAAGTGTATGACAGAGACTTCGGAAAAGAGATAAAATGGGATATTCCCTTGTTGAATGGATATGATTTTCAATTTGTTCAAAATATTTCCAAACAGCCCGGCCCTGGAAGTTTCAGAGGCATTGATTGTCCTGATCTGATTCCGGCAATCCGAAACTGGCAGGCAGATGCAGTGCTCGTTTTCGGATGGAATTATAAAGCACACCTGGCAGCAATGAGGCATTTTCATGGCAAAATCCCGGTTGTTTTCAGAGGTGATTCAACCTTGATCGATGAATCTACCGGTATCAAAAAGTGGATCAGAAGGCTGGTGCTGACATTTGTCTATCGATATTGCGATAAAGCTTTTTATGTTGGCCGACACAACAAGGCTTATTTTTTGCAACATGGTTTCAAAGAGCATCAACTTTTTTTTGCACCTCATGCCATTGACAATGAAAGGTTTAACCACAAAGATGAAGAACTGAAAACCAAAGCATTGGATTTCAGACAACGTCTAGGGATTGATCAACAAGACATAGTCATCCTTTTTGTTGGAAAGTTTGAGCCTAAAAAAGACCCGCTTTTGCTGATGAAGTCATTTCAGCACCTGAACCGGTCCGATGCTCAACTTATCTTTGCAGGAAATGGATTTATGGAGCATGAGATGAAAAAGCTATCTGAAGGGCAGCACAACATTCATTTCATACCATTTCAGAATCAGCAAATGATGCCCGTCATTTATCATCTTGCTGATTTATTGGCACTTCCGTCACAGGGACCCGGCGAAACCTGGGGATTGGTGGTTAATGAAGCGATGGCTTGTGGTAAAGCCGTTTTAGTGAGTGACAAAGTAGGTTGCGCTCCCGACCTGATCAAAGATGAATGGAATGGTAAGGTGTTCCATTCAGGAGATTTGGATGATTGTGTCAGGAGTATGCAGTCTTTACTCAGTAGCAAGGAAAGACTAACCGAAATGGGTTTGAATTCCCGCACATTAATTGAGTCCTGGTCGTTTGAAAAAATTGTTGAAAGTTTTGAAAAAAATATCTGAAAGTGTATTTAACAAGAAGAAGTCTGGGTTTAATTGCGATTGGCATCTTGGTTTTTGCCTGGTTTGAGCTTTTTACCGGCCTTTATTATGTTTCAACACTTGGCCTCGTTTTGTCGTTTGGTGTAGTCATTAAATTCGTACAGGACCTTGGCAAACGCATCGAGGTTCGCGACCTGATTGCTTTCCTGGCGCTCATGCAATGGATTGTTGGTCCGGTTATGGCTTATAACATCCTGCCATATGATGAATTGTACTATATGGCTGTGGATGAGGCAACTTATATGCATTATGTTGTTCCGGCCTGCACTGCTCTTATCATCGGTCTGTATTTTCCGATTACCGATGAGCGAATTATTGACGAAGAAGATATTGAAAAACTTCGTGAATTCATACAGGACAAGCAATGGCTTGGCTATCTGATAGCCATCATCGGATTGGGTGCTGGCTTTGCAGGTAAGTTTCTTCCTAAAAGCCTTTCTTTCCTTTTTTTCCTTTTGTCGGGAATGCAGTTTGTTGGTGTCTACATCATCCTTTTTACGCGTTCCGGCTTTAAATGGATCGCTTTTGCTGCCGTAATGGGTTTGGTAATTTTTCAGGCAGTGCTGATGGGTATGTTTGGTGAGCTGGTTTTGTGGATGATGTTTTCGCTGCTCATCGTAGCATTTGTTTTGAAGATTCCTATGCCCGGGAAAATTGCAATTTTAGGTGCAGGATTTTTTATGGTCATGTTGATTCAATCAACAAAGGAAGAATATAGAATGGCCACATGGTACAGCGAAAGCGATAAAAGTAACAGCGAAATTTACAAGGAAGTGATTAGCAGCCGGCTTCAGAATCCTTCGGTTTTATTCGAAACCTCTGCCATGCAGAACGTTGGTGCACGGCTGAATCAAGGCTGGATCATTGCCCGGATATTGGGACATATGCCCGAAAAGTATCCTTTTGTGAAAGGTGAAACCATCGAAACAGCGATTTATGCCGGACTTTTACCGAGGGTCCTTGCACCAACTAAAGCCAAAGCCGGAGGTAGAGCCAATTTTGAAAGGTTTACAGGAACCGAACTGCCTGAAACCACCAGTATGGACATCTCCCTCGTGGGTGAGGGCTATGCAAATTACGGTGTAACTGGTGGAATTATCTTCCTTTTTTTTATTGGAATATTTTATAATGTAATCATTATCAAAGTGATATCATTGTCAAAATTATATCCGACATTGATCCTCTGGCTACCGATTTTATTTTTTCAGGTCATCAAAGCCGAAACCGATTTTGCCACCGTTTTCAACCATTTTACGAAAGCTGCCTTGGTAGCCTTTGCTGTCTTTTTTGGCATGACGAAAATTCTAAAGCTCAAAATGTAATACACATCTCTATGAATATCAATGTGGTATATTTCTTCAGGAAGCCATTTACTGATTATTTCAGCATTGAAGAATTGTTTGGATTTATACACTCGGGTCTCCCGGAAAACATTCATTACAGCAATTATTACCTTAGTAGACCAAGTAAAGGATTGATTGATAGGATGATGAGCTGCTTTGAAGTGGTGCCGCAACAAGGCAATGTAAATCATATTACAGGTGATGTGCATTTCATTGCCTTACTCTTGTCAAAAAAGAAAACAATCCTTACTATTCACGATCTTGAAGTCCTGAAAAGGCTTCATGGGTTTTCCCGGAGAATTGTGAAGCTTTTTTGGTTCACTATACCTGCCCGAAGAGTGAAATACATTACCGTAATTTCTGAATTTACAAAACAGGAATTGCTCAAATTGATTCACATAAATCCTGATAAAGTTGTGGTGGTGCATAATTGTATTTCTCCTGCCATCAAATTTTATGAGCCTACTTTTAACCATCAGAAGCCCAATATTTTGCATATTGGAACAGCCCACAACAAGAATCTTGAACGACTCATTGAAGCTGTCTCAGGTCTTTCAGTTAAGCTTACAATTTTGGGTCATCTACGCGACCATCACAAGCATCTGCTGAAGCTTCACAAGATAGACTTTGAGAACTATTTCAACCTGCCTTACGAGCATGTAATCTTGCGTTACAAGGAAGCAGATATTGTTTCGTTTGCTTCACTCTATGAAGGTTTTGGTATGCCGATTATTGAAGCCAACGCTGTCGGGAGGCCTGTTATTACATCAAACCGTACCTCAATGCCTGAAGTGGCCGGGGATGCTGCTTTAATTATTGATCCTGAAAACGTGAATGAAATTCGTGAAGCACTTTTAAAACTTATCCGGGATGACGGGCTGAGAAGTGAATTGATAGCAAAAGGACTGCGAAATGTACAACGATTCAGTCCACAGTCAATTGCTGCACAATATGTAGCACTTTATAATAAAATAATTGAAAACCAATGATATAAATTCAATAATTCCCTGATATGAAAACTATACTTTCATTTATTGATTGGTATCTTCCGGGTTACCGTGCCGGAGGAATCTTAAAGGCTTTTTCCAATCAGGTGGCACACCTCGAGGGGAATTTCCAATTTAAAATCATTACCAGGGATACAGATTATTGTGAAACAACGCCTTACGACCAGATACAATCCAATCAATGGAACAGGATTGCTGCTAATGCTGAGGCTTTTTATATCTCGGCTGAAAATCTCAACATTAATTATATCAGGGAATTAGTCCGTCAAACCCAATTTGACATTGTCTACATTCATGGAATTTATTCGTTTTATTTTTCCATTTTGCCCGTTTGGCTTGTAAAGGCAAAGCAAATAAGAACAATCATTGGTTCGCATGGTATGCTTGGGAAACATTCCTTGAAGGTCAAGAGTCGCAAAAAGAGTTTATTTTTAACTATTGCCTGGAAAATGGGTTTTTATAACAACATCATTTTTCATGCTGCCAATGAGGCCGAGGCCCAGGATATCAGGGAAGCGTTGGGGAAAAAGGTGACAATTATGGTGGCTGAAGAGTTACCGATGAAAATTGAATTGCCTTTACAAAATCAACGTATCAAAGAAATCGGAGTGTTAAAAGTCTGTTCCATCGCACGCATCTCTCCGGAAAAAAACACGCTTTTTGCAATCGAGCAACTGGTGAACTGCGAGGGTATAAAAATCGATTATGATATCTACGGACCTGTATACGATAGCGATTACTGGGGTTTGTGTCAGAAAGCCATCGAACTTTTACCGGCGAATGTCCGGGTTCAATACATGGGTAGTATTCCGGGCGATCAGGTTTTAAGCACGCTAAGTCATTATCATGCAATGTACTTGCCAACAACAGGCGAAAATTTTGGTCACACCATTCTGGAGAGTTTCATGGCTGCCACCCCTGTAATCATCAGTCAAAACACACCTTGGCGAAACCTTGAAAACCAGCAGGTTGGTTGGGATCTTCCACTCCATGAACCTGCCCGGTTTAGCCGTGTATTTAATTTTATAGGTGGTCTGAATCAGGATCAATATGATGAATGGTCAAAATCAGCCTTGAGTTATGCAGCTGCCTTTATGAAGGATAACAGCATTTTAGAACAAAATATTAAACTTTTCGATGATGAATCAAACTAACCTAGCCAGCTATACTACAGGTGATTATGACACAGGCGCAGGTTCATTGAAACGCATTACCTGGTATTTTGTGAATGTCATCTTTTTCCTCAATCCGCTGAACCCTGTCGGCAGACTGAAGGTGGCCTTACTTCGGCTATTTGGCGCCAGGGTAGGGAAGGGTGTTGTGATCAAGCCCGGAGTGAACATAAAATATCCCTGGAAACTGAAAGTTGGCGATCATTGCTGGATTGGCGAGAAAGCCTGGATCGACAACCTTGCAAATGTTGAAATAGGAAACCATTGTTGTATCTCACAGGGCGCTATGTTGTTGTGTGGAAATCATAATTTCCGAAAATCAACATTCGATTTGATCACACTTCAGATTATTCTGCACGATGGCGCCTGGATTGGTGCACAAAGCGTTGTTTGCCCCGGTGTGATTTGCGGTACTCACAGCGTATTGGCGGTGAACTCAGTAGCCACGCGCAGCCTTGAACCTTTCAGCATTTACCAGGGGAATCCTGCTGTCAAAGTAAAAGACCGAATCATTCAATAATTTATCAATCATGAAAATCTCAATCATCACCATCGCCTACAACAGCGGACATTCGATCGCAGATGCCATCAATTCGGTTTTGGCTCAAACCTATCCTGATATTGAATACATTATTGTAGATGGAAAATCAAAAGACCAAACGGTAGAAATTGTCAAATCCTATGGCGACCGTATTGCAAAGTTTGTGAGTGAACCTGATAAGGGAATATACGATGCCTTGAACAAGGGAATCCGCATGGCAACAGGTGATGTAGTTGGATTTATGCACTCCGACGATTTGTTTGCATCCAATGAAATCATCGCAAAAGTTGCCGGGATCTTTCAGCAACAGGAGGTCGATTCAATCTACGGAGATCTGCAGTATGTGTATAAAAATGATACCACTAAAGTGCTAAGGTATTGGAAATCCGGAAAGTTCAGCCGAACCAAATTGAAATTGGGTTGGATGCCTCCACATCCAACTTTCTACGTAAAAAAGAAAATATATGATCAATACGGCTTGTTTAATACCGAATTCAGAATCGCTG
>JANJXG010000101.1 GCA_024709145.1 Bacteroidales bacterium
ATCTTCTGCGAATGGAACAACGCCATCATCTACGACAAAAACGGACAGCCGGTCAGCGTGCTTTCCATGGCGGCGGATATAACGAAGAAAATTGAAGCCGAAAAACAGTTCAAAGAAATTTACATCAACTCCGACCGTGCTCTCGACCTTACCAAATCAGGCTTCTGGCAGATAAAAATGAACGACTTCAGGCATTTTGTCGCCTCCGACAGGGTTCGGGATATTTTTGGCCTTGTCAGAAAGTCGGAAAACGATGTACCTGAATTAGCCGAAGTATTAATGCAAATCAAAGTGCTGAACCCGGAAATGGCTGATTTGATTGCATTTAAACTGGAAAGAATATTAAAGGGTGAACTCGGGCATTTTGAAGTGGAACACGAATACCTGCATCCGCAGAGTGGGGAAGAACTGTGGATCAAGTCAAAAGCATATGTCGACAAAGATGAAAACGGAAATCCGGTGAGCTTATATGGTGTATCACAAGATATTACCATCACCAAAAGGCTTCAAAAAGACCTCGAAACCGCCCGCGAAGCTGCCGAAGCTGCCACCAAAGCCAAAAGCGATTTCCTCGCCAATATGAGCCACGAAATTCGCACACCTATGAACGCCATCATCGGCATGACACACCTGGTGCAAAAAACACAACTCGATGACAAACAACTGGATTATGTGAGCAAAATCAGCCGCTCGGCCAATGCTTTGCTTGGAATCATCAACGATATTCTCGATTTCTCTAAAATTGAAGCCGGCAAGCTGAACATCGAAAACATTGATTTCGAATTGCAGGAAGTTCTTGATGGCGTGACTGATCTGGTGCTGCAAAAGGCGCATCAGAAAAACCTTGAATTTCTGATCAGGATCGATCCTGCTGTACCTTCCTTCCTTGTTGGTGATCCGCTTCGCCTCGGGCAGGTGATCACTAACCTGTGTTCCAATGCAGTGAAGTTTACCGAGGAGGGCGAAATAGTTGTGGATGTATCGGTAGATAGCACAACAGACACATCCATCAACCTCAAAGTGGAAGTCAAAGACAGTGGCATCGGACTCACAGCCGAACAGCAGCAAAAACTGTTTCAGGCCTTCTCTCAGGCTGATACATCCACCACCCGAAAATATGGCGGAACAGGTCTCGGGCTCACCATTTCGCAAAACCTGGTCAAATTGATGAAAGGCTACATCGCTGTTGACAGCGAACCGGGTAAAGGTAGTAACTTTCATTTCACCATCGCATGCGGCATCTCCAAAAAAGAAAAACGTGACGTTTATCAAGCTCCCATTGAAATAAGAGGCATGAAAGTGATGGTTTGCGACGACAATGAAACAGCACGGGAGATTCTCGCTGAGGCATTGCGGGTCTTTACCTTTGAAGTTACGGTGACATCCGGTGCCAAAGAAGCTATCAAACTACTTCAGCAAGCATCCGATAAAGCCTATGAGCTCCTTTTGCTTGATTTTAAAATGCCGGAAATCAATGGACTGGAGGCGCTTTCGTTAATCAGTAACGATCCACTTATTGCTCATAAACCAAAGGTCATTATGGTCTCAGCTTATGGAAAAGAAATGCTCGAGGGGAAAAACGACCAACCGCTGATTGAGGGTTTTATTGATAAACCGCTCAACTATTCCACCCTTTTCAATAGCATCATGAATGTTTTCGGACAGCATGCACGACGTGTTTCCAAACTGGAAGAATCCAATGATGAGCTCATTCAGAAGCTGAAAGAACAGAGCGGCAACGTCATTTTACTCGTCGAAGACAACGAAATCAACCAACAGGTGGCCAAAGAAATTATTGAGGAAACCGGGCTTATCGTCGAAATTGCCTCTAATGGCGAAATAGCCGTGGAAATGATACGCAACTCCGGAAATCCCTCAAAGTACAAACTTGTACTCATGGATCTTCAAATGCCTGTCATGGATGGTATTACCGCTACCAGGAAAATAAGAAAATTGCGTGAATATATCACCCTTCCCATCCTGGCCATGACAGCTGATGCCATGGTCGGAGTGAAAGAAAAAGTGCTCGAAGCCGGTATGATGGATATGCTCACCAAGCCCATCGATCCCAATGAAGTGTTCAGAAAAATCCTCAAATGGATGGTAAGGGCAGGCGGAATGAAGCTTCCGAACAAGGAGATTTTGAAACAGGAGACTGAACAACATGATCAGCTCGTTCCTGAGATCGAGGGTTTGGAAACTGACGTTGCCATTCAACGACTGAACGGTAATAAAATGCTGTACCTGAGCATATTGGAGAAGTTCTATCAAAACAACCTCCATTTCATTCAGGATGTCAGCGTTTTGATTTCGACCGGCGATGCTGAAACACTGAAACGACAATTTCATACACTCAAAGGGTTGAGTGGCAGTATTGGCGCTTCTGATATCCAACAACTTACACAAGAGTTGGAACAGTTAGTGGAAAGAGATCAACCGGAAAACCTCCAATCCGGCCTGCAGTTACTTGACGAAAAAATGAAGGCATTGCTGGAAGAAATTCAAGCAAAAATCATCGCCCGGAAACAATCTCCTGACAACCTAGCATCTGCACAGCTCGAGCCACTCATTCATGAACTGGAGGAACTGATTAAAAAGAAAAGCCCTCAGGCCAAAAAACTATTACCCGAGCTGGAACAAGCCGGTCTGAACGATCCTGCATTCCAGAAACTAAAACGCGCAATAGCGACTTATAATTTTAAAGAAGCTGAAATCCAATTAGTTGAAATAAAGAAGAAGAACCTATCGATATGAAAACCTTACACGAAAACACCATCCTGCTGGTGGACGACACCCCCGAAAACATCGAAATCCTCGTAGAACTGCTCGATGGCTTCGACCTGAAAGTTGCCATCAACGGGAAGGAAGCGCTCGAGACAGCTTGGGAAGACGTTGCACCTGACCTCATCCTGCTTGATATCATGATGCCCGAAATGGATGGCTATGAAGCTTGCCGCCATTTGAGAGCCGATGAGCGCACAAAGGATGTGCCGGTGATATTTCTTACTGCCAAAACCCACAAAGAGGATGTTTACAAAGCCTTTGAGGCCGGAGGTCAGGACTACGTGACTAAACCCTTCGACGCCCGCGAGCTCACCGAACGTGTGAAAACCCAACTTGAGCTTAAAACCCAGAGGGAGGTTTTGAGCGATATGAACCGCATCCTCGAAGAAAAAGTCCGCGAACGAACCGCCCAACTGGCCAAAGCCAATGAAGAACTAAAAGGACTCGACACAGCCAAAAACAACTTCCTGATGATGATCAGCCATGAGTTGCGTACACCTCTTAATGGCATTGTGGGTGCTACCTATTTTCTGAATGACAGCCTTGCTGATGATCACGAATTGGCTGAGTTTGTTGAAATGTTGAAAAGTTCTGTTGATCGTCTGGAAAGATTTTCAACAACAGCCTTGCTGATCACTCAACTCAGTACCAATCACCACATTTCCAAAGCTCAGGTGGATTTTGCTTCGCTGGTGAAAAATGTGGTTGAAGGGATGAAAGATAAAATCAGCAGCAAAAACCTGGAGCTTCACACCTCCTTCCCGAAGGAAATGTGCATCGTGCAGGGTCAGAAAGAGTTGCTTGAAATGGCCGTTAGAAACATCATCGACAATGCGGTGAAATATTCCGAAGCAGATCATTGCATCTGTGTCAAGGTGGAAAAAACCGAAAGTAAAGTAACGGCCGTGTTCCGCGACAAAGGCAAAGGTTTTTCAAAGGAAGCCCTCGACCATCTCTTCAGCTCGTTTGGCTTAGGCGAAAAACACTACGACCAAAACCTGGGTCTGAGCCTGAGAGCCGTCAAAAGCATCATGGATGCCCATCACGGGACGATTTCGGTTGAAAATATAGCCGACGGAGGTGCCGAGGTTCGGCTCGAACTTCCCGCAGCATCAAACTGATGCTTTTGAAACTGATTTACCTCAGGTTGGTGGATGCAACCGCTTGTCGAACCATACTCTCACTTTTTCCATGGTTTTTTGCTGATATGGTGGAGCTATGCGCTTGCAAGCCGCTCTTTCACCGCTGTTTTCAGGGGCTCCCCAGCGAATCTCGGGACAATCATTAGGGTTATATGCCACTTCAAAAGCATCGCGACGGCTGAGCAATTCAGCAAGACTGAGCTGTTGCTGGTTTCCGTCGGAACGCGTATAGGTAATGGAAAGAGCCGTTGCTTTTTGGTCGAGCAGCTCTTGCAGCTTCCTTTCGATTGCTGAGTCTGAGCCCGAAAACGATAGTTTGTAAGCTGATGGATTCCGGGCAACTTTTGCTGGAAACTCGAGCACGGCATCCATTGCAATCAGCAAACGCAGGTCGCGGTTGGGAGTAGAATAATCTTCCCACAATCCAAGGGTTTGAAACACGCCTTTCGCACTGGATGGCATCGGAATTACCGATCCAGGATGGTTTTGAAGGTATGTTTCGCCATTGGCAACAGATTTCACCCTTACCAAAAGTTGCTCATGCAATGAGCTGATCAGCTCATTGAGCTGCATCTCAGCATCCAGTGGTTTTGGATTAATCAACCGTTCGATACTGTTGTAAAAAACTTCTTGCTCCATCTTTTTCTGCATCAGCGAGAATGGTGCAAATCCTGCTTCCTCTGTGAGTTCAGCGTTTTTTAGCAGCCTGGGTTTTCCATCTTCAAAAACGATGGGTCTGAAGGCTTTGAAGCCCGGCTCTCCAATAACCTCTTGTGTTGTAAAGAGAAAATTTCCTTTCCAGAAACGTTTGATGGCGATTGTTCCGTCGGGTTGCGCATCGGTGGCCAGCAGCTTCCCGGCTTTGGCCTTGGTTTGAGGTATCCAGCTCACCAATGTAAAGGTGTGTCCGTAGGGGTCGGCAAACACCGTTCCCGGCTGCAGGCCGTGACGACTCAGCTCCACAGGATAATAATCTGCATTCTCATTGTCAAAACCCGTTCTTGCGGTGCCTGAGTGTACACCGTCCATGACCAGTCGCATGAAGGTGTTAAAAGCCAGCACCGGGTTGTTTTTTGATGTTGGCGACTCGTTGGTAACCCACTTTCCTGTGGAAGGATTTTTTCCCAGATATCCGCGGTCGGAGATGTGATATCCAAAAGGCAAACCCAGTTTCCATGCAAAATATGCCCTTAAAAAGTAGGGATTATCAGCACAATCGGGCTCCATAATAACTTTTGTCTTTGAGGATGAATCATCCTCGGAAAGCGAAAGGGCGTTGAATAAAAAATTTCTTTCCTTGTTTTGGGTCACTTCATGGAGCGACGTCCAACTGGTTTGCTCATCACTTCCCGAAAACAAAGCGTTGATCCAGGCAGCGTAAAGTGTTTCTGTCGGACTGTCCCACCCGCGAAGCGTCTTCCAAAAACCACTTTTTGGCAGAATTGCAGCTTGCTTGCCGATTCTAAAATCAAGGCTTAATTGGGTGGTTTCTCCATCCAAAAGAAGTGCTTTATAGGCTCCTTCGGGCAGTCCGCCAAAAATCTCGACGCGCCAAAAAGGCATCTCGTTGCCAATACGACTCATTTTGGCTTTGATGTTGCCCGATGGTCCTTCGATAAGAACAGTGTTTTGCAAAATACTGTGCCGGCCGGCTATAACCAGCCGAAACGTTTCGCCGGCAACAGGCTGGGCCGGAACAACAAGCATTGTTGTTTGCACATTCCAGGCTTCAGTCCATGATTCATCCAAAACTTTGTCATTCGAATCAGAACTTCCGTTATAAAACGTTTGCCTGCCTTCGCAGGAAACAGTTAAAACAACAGCAAGAAGCATTGCTGCTGAATTTAACAATTTGTTATATAGCGACTTACGGTATTTCATGATTTTAATAAATCTGTTCGCGATGAATGTACTGCACTACCTGATATTGTTGTACCAGGGATGTTGTTTCACCTGCATAATTCCTTCATTGCCTAATGCTGTGACGATGCGGCGGGCAGCAACATAATTTCTTGAAGGTAAATATTTATCATTGTTGGGATCAATGCTGCTGATGAGCACTCTTCCTGAAGCGTGAATGAAGTCGCCCTTGCCAAGATAAACGCCGGTATGGGTGATACGGCTTGCTGATTTACCAAAAAAAAGCAAATCGCCACGTTGCAGATCAGCAGTTTTCTGGTGGTCCAGCACTTGTCCGTAGCGCGCCTGCTGTGATGCGTCGCGGGCAATAATCACGGCCTGGCTGTAATACAACACTTTTGTAAAGCCCGAACAATCAAGTGCTTTCACCGAAGAACCACCCCAAAGATAGGGCGAGCCCATCATTTGGAAAGCAAAGGCAAGCATGTTTTCTACATCAGGGGCTGATTCAACCCAGTCGGAATACGAGCGGCATGACGATTTCGACACAAAACCTTGTCGCCCATCCGGTAGTTTAATTTGTAAATAGCCGCGCCGGCTCCCGGTAGATTCAAACAAATCGCCAAGCACAAGATCGCTCACAACAGCTGCATCTTTGTTTGGTGCATCATACGCAAAGCCATTGATTTCGTTGTAAATAAATCTCCTGGATTGCTTCCATAGCTTCATTTCTCCGGCGCTGAGCCGCTGAAGTCCTGTTCCATCAAGCCAGCCCAGGTAGCCTTCGGGCGCCTGAACCTTAAACCAGCTATTGTGTTGTTCGAGAATTTTTAAAGGCGTTCCCATCATAATCTGGGTCACAAGTTCAGAGGCATCGTCGGGTTCTGCGCGCATGGTGGAAACAGAAAGTGAAGCAAGTGCCCAGCTTTTTTCGCCGATCGAGGCATCAGGTAGCAGTACAAGTGAGTCAACGAAAGGAATACCCTTGTCAGTAAGTAATTGAATCAGTTGTTGTTTGGCTTCAGGCAAATCGGTTTTTCCTTTCAACACAGGCATTTTTTGCAAGGTGTCAATAAGCTCTGCGGTGAAAATGGCCACTCTTTTGTCGGGTACAAGCTTTGTTTTCAGAGTCCCGATCTCTTTGTTCAAGGCCTCATAAGAAACGATCTGAGCCTGCGCAAAATCGAAAATAAACAAGCTAAGAATCACCAAAACAATTGGTTTCACAGCGCTTTTCATTGCAATAAATGTTAAGACCAACAAAAGTAAGGCTTTGTTTTCTTACGCTGAAATTTTTAAACACAAAAGCTTGTTTGAACAGACCTGGATAACTATTTGTGTTTAAAGATCAAATGTTTGAGAAAATAGACCGGAATACCCAGAAAAATCAATACAAGGCCGATAATAGCTTCTCTGGGCTGTGAGTAAAGCGTGCTTGCAATCAGTACAACACAAAAAAGAACATAAAATGCTGGAATATAGGGATAACCCCATGCTTTGTATGGCCTGATTGCATCCGGAATGCGGTATCTCAGGATGAAAACACCCAGGGCTGATGCGCCATAAAAGATAAATACTGCAAATACGGTCATATCTGTCAACTGATCAAAAGTGCCGCTTAGTACCAATACGGCAGCCCATATTCCCTGCCACAGCAATGACATGCCAGGCACTCCGGCTTTGTTGAGCCGCGCAAATGACTTAAAAAACAAGCCGTCTCCAGCCATGGCATACTGTGGTCTTGCACCGGTAAGGATGCTGGCGTGGGTGCAGCCCAGTGTTGAAAACAAAATCAGTATCGAAATAAACAGCACACCGGTTTGTCCCCAGAAGCTCCGTACAGCTTCAATAGCTGCTATCTTGTTTTCCGAACCATGTATGCTGCTCAGCTCCGGAACGGATAAAAGCGCGAGGTAAGTCAGGTTTACAAGCATATAAATGCCGATCACCACAAAGACACCAACGATGATTCCCCTGGGAAGATTTTTATTTGGGTTTTGTATTTCTCCGCCGATGTAGCCGACAGAAATCCAGCCCTGATAAGCCCAAAATGCACCCAGCATGGCCGTGAAAAAAGAGGTTGGTGAAACTTTAACCCTTGTAAAATCAGTAGGATTCATGAAATTCTCAGGCAAGGATTTCACATGCATGAGTCCAAAAACAACAATAAATATCAGTCCGGCCATTGTCAGCCAAAAAAGCCATTTTCCTGTGGAGGCACTTCCTTTTAAACCACTGATATTAAGCATTGTAAGCAAAAAGATCAGCAGTATGGCAGCCAGCTTAACCTGAAAATCCTGAAAAGGAAAAAACACACCGCCTATCGAGTAATCCTGCAGTGATTCAAAGACTGTGGGAATGGGAAGGATGCTGTTGAGCGATTGGGCAAAAACATAAGCCAGCGAAGAAATGGTGGCTGTTTGAATCACCGCAAAGAGCGACCAGCCGTAGATAAAAGCAAAAAACCGGTTATAGATCTTCTTAAAATAAACAAATTCACCTCCCGTGTCGGCAAGCATTCCTGCAATCTCTGCATTGCTCAGTGCACCAAAAAGTGTGATAATGCCGGCTGCCAACCAGGCAAGCAGCACCCAGGCCGAAGAATTCAACTCTGCTGTCATGGGTGCAATCTTTTTGAAAACACCTGATCCAATGATGTTTGCAATCACGAAAATAACCACATAACCGAAGCCAAGTGATCTGATCATCGTAGTCTGGTTCTTCATTTTCCTTTTGAATGTTTCGGCAAATTTGCCGGTTGAAATAACTAAAAGTCTTCTTGATTATGGCTTAATCAGCCGACAATATTAAACTTTTCTGCGTTAATGTTGTCAGAAGTTTCGTTTCATCATCCTAAGTTCCCGGATTTACTGCTTCTTTGGATAAAAATCAATCAGCGGATGTATTTGCAGGCTGCCATTCATAACTTTCACCTTGCTTTGTTGTATCTTTGGCTCAACCCAATAACCTTATTCTGATGAGAACTTTTATGCTTTCCATCTTGCTGGCGATTTCTTTTTACCTCCAGTCTCAGCCCTGGGTTCAGCAAAACAGTGTTTTCAACCCCAGCGGTGTTCCCAGCCTTCCCTTTTCCCAACCTCGTTTTGCTGATGTTGATGCCGATGGTGATATGGATATGCTAATCGGATCCACTGCTTCAAAGCCTTTTTTTGTCGAAAACATTGGAACACCGACGGTTCCGCATTTTAGTCCGGGCATCGACATTCTCACCGGCATCAACCCACTTGATGCTGAAGTAGCCGTGTTTCACGATCTGGATGCCGACGGCGACCTTGACCTCATCAGCGGGGGCTTCACCGGGCTCAACTATTATTCCAATACCGGAAACCCCGAAAACCCGGTTTTCGAACACATCACCGGCTTTTTCGGAGGACTTATAACCGGGTATTTCCCTATTCCGGATTTGGCGGATATCGACAATGATGGTGACAAAGATCTTGTGGTTGGGTTGAGTGAAAATGGCATGATCCGACTTTACTTCAATCTCGGAAGCAGCAGTTCGGCCATTTTTAATGAGTCTCAATCTGTTGATGTTTATGATGTTGGACTCTATGCTTATCCTGTTTTCAACGACCTTGACAATGATGGTGATTACGACCTGATTGCCGGACGCGACGGCCACAACCTTTGGTATCTGAAAAACACGGGTTCAGCTATTCAGGCCTCCTGGGAATTGAACAGTTCTTTTTTTGGTGAAATAGCAAACGACACGTATTGGAACTCTCCCGGTTTTGCCGATCTCAATAACGATGGCACAGCCGACCTTGTTTACGGCACAGCTGATGGTCCGCTGGTTTGCTATTTTAACAGCGGGACACCCGATATTCCTGCCTGGACAATTCAAACAAGCCTCTTTGGAGGAGTGCTCGACCCGGGCGCAGCCAGCAATCCCTTTCTGATTGATTTTGACAACGATGGCGACCTCGATCTGTTAAGCGGAAGTCAAATGGGTACGATTCATTATTTCGAAAACACAGGTAATGCTGCCGGTGCAGCATGGCAGGAAAACAGTGCTTTTTTTGCCACTATCGACCACTCAATCTACAGCGCCGTAACAGCAGGTGATGTCAACGGCGATGGTCTGCCCGATGTGATTGTCGGCGATTTGTCGGGCAAATTGTATTTCTATCAAAACACTCCTGACGGATTACAATGGATTACAGATGTTTTTCAGGATATCCAACTCAGCGGCTGGTCGTCTCCACGGTTGTTTGACATCGACCTGGATGGTGATCTGGATTTGATCGCAGGCGAAGAAAACGGCAAACTCAGCCTGATCAAAAATGCAGGTAATGCCCAACAGGCCATTTGGTTCCATTATCCAAACTTTTTCGGCAACTTCGACATTGGTTCCAATTGTGTGCCAGCTCCTGTCGACCTTGATTTCGACGGCGATACCGATCTGCTCTGCGGTGGCGGCTTCGGCGACCTCGTTTTTCTCCAGAATAATAATGGAAACTATGTGCAGAACAACCTCTTCATCATAGGGCTTGATGGCAACCAAAATGCAACACCTTGTTTTGGAGACCTTGACAACGACGGGGATCCTGACCTGGTTTTAGGCGAGTATAGTGGCGTGTTTGGATACTTTCGCAACGATTATCTTTATGTAGGGGTCGAATCCAACAGGCCTGAACCAAAAACTCAATTGACTGTTTTTCCAAATCCGGTTGCCGATGTGCTGAGTGTTACAATTAACAGCGAAAGCGATTCGGAGGTTCGGTTGATTTTGTTTGATGTGGAAGGAAAAATCGTCTCCAATTGGGATAAACTGCTTTTGGTCAGTGGCTCGAACGTACTAAAACTACCGGCTTCATTTCAAAAACCGGGGGTTTATCTGTTGAAGGTTATTCGGCAAGGAGAGGTTCAGGTGATTCGCCTGATCAAAAGGTGAAAGTTAATTGGGTTTACAAGAAGGACCTAATCCAATGATTTTTCGCTCAGCAGTTTACCATTTTCATCCCACATATACCATTTGCCCGACTTTTTGCCGTTATCATAACTCATTTCATAACGCAAAATACCTTTTTCATCCCAAATAAACCACTTTCCATGTTTGTTGTTATTGTAGTAATTGGCCTCTCCTGTTTTTAAACCGGAAGGAAGAAAAGTATACCAGGTTCCGTGTTTCTTGCCATTGCTCCAGGCACGCTTTTCGAGCAAAGCCCCTGTGCTGTCATAATACATGGAGGTGCCGTCCTCTTGTCCGCGGATGAAATTCCGCTCAGCCAATACTTTACCGTTTGAATGAAAGGTTCTCAAAAGCCCGGTGTACAAACTGCCATCTTTATAATAACCATCAGGCTTTTGTTCCAATTCCTGCCCTTTAACCCCACCGGTCAGCAGAAATAAAAGCAAGATAACAAGGGTGCTTCTCCAAATCGCTGTCATCATTTTCATGAACTTTTTCCTTCCTTGAGATAATCTAAGTAGCACAAACAGGCGTTCAGGCTGTCTGTTTCAATAATAAAATTCAAAAATACTACAAACTGTTAAAAACCTTTCAATCGCCGTGAAAAATTAATATGAATGTCACCGGCCAATTTACAGCGGCAGATTTTGATCAGGTGCAGACATTAAAAAAGACAAACTTCCGTGGTTTGCCTTTTTATTTCATCAAAATCAGGAGGTCTTATTTTGACTGTAAACTGATATCCAGCGTATTGTTTTGAACATCAACCTTTACTGACTCAACTTTTTTGTCCTCATACGAGATGTATTTCACTTTCAAAGCATAGGTTCCGGCATTCAGTTCGCTGATATTGAACTGGCCGTCGAGGTCGGTAAAAACACTGATCTGAGTGCCTTCAATTTCCACTACAGCACCTGCGAGGGCTTCACCGGTGAGAGCATCAACAACTTTACCTGTCATGTTAATTTTAGCAGCAGGAGCTTCAGGTTTGTCAGCCTTTTCGTTGGAAGCGTTGGCCGAAACAAGGAATACACTGAGGATTGCAAATGCTATGAGAATTTTTTTCATTTTTGATTCAATTTTTGATGAAGCAAAAATAGTACAGATCAGCACCTTAGCCTGTTAACTCTGACTTAAGTTTGTTTTAGCTTTACGTTAAGCCAATGTTAAGCCGGAGGCTCAGGGTCGGGGAATAATCCTTACAAAAGCTGGTGTTATCACCTCGTTGCTGATGTTTAGCTGCCTGTCAACTACCCGGATGTTAAATCTGATGGTATCGAAAGTGGAGGCAGGATCATAGATGGGGATCTCGTTTTCGATAATGCCTTTGATGCTTTTCTTTTGGTCTTTGGGAAGAAGGGGAGGAATGCGTGCGCTGAAATTATAAGGCATCTCAACGAAAATCCCGTTTTGCAATTCAGACATGGTGATAATGAGGTTGTAATAAAAATCACCCCCGGGATTGTATGGAGGGATGGTGTCGCCCTGCTCAAGGCCTATGTCTCCATCGCCATCACGGTAAGTAATGCTTAAAATTCCCTTTTCTCCAATGCCTGTTTCTGTGTTTACCAGAAAAACAAGATCGTTAAAAGCTATCTCGGGCTCAGGCGGATACTCTTCAAATTTTCGGCACGAGCCCAGAGAAGCAGCAAGCAGCATCAATGAAAAGAAAAAGATTCCTACCTTTGTCATACTCGGATTTGTCAGCTGTTGTGACTGATTTTGGCCGTAAAATTAATTGTTTTAGCAATATGTCCTACGCATGATGTCGAAGGTTGAACAGTTGACAAATCAGGTTTTTTCCATTGGGGGTGAATTGGATTTCAAGCATCTGGCACTGGAAGTATTTCAATATCAGTATCTTCATAATGCGGTTTACAAAACCTACTGCGACTTGATCGGTAGGAATCCCGAAACTGTCAAAACGATTGAGATGATTCCTTTTCTGCCTGTTGAGTTCTTTCGGAGCCACTGTGTAGTTTGTGAATCGAAACAAGTGGAACAGATTTTTACTTCTTCCGGCACCACTTCCGAATTACCAGGCAAGCATTATGTGACTGATCTTAAACTCTATGAACGTAGTTTCATGGAAAGTTTCAACATATTTTACGGCGATCCTGCCGGCTACTGTATCCTCGCGTTACTGCCTTCATACCTGGAACGGTCTGGCTCTTCGCTGGTTTATATGGCAAAGCATTTGGTTGAAAAGAGCCGACATCCCGGAAGCGGGTTTTATTTGCACGACCTCGAAGCGCTAACCAACCAGCTGAGTGAGCTGAAAAGAAACCACCAAAAAACCATCCTGCTCGGAGTCACCTATGCTTTACTCGACCTTGCCGCTCTGAAACAACATGATTTTCCTGACCTTATTGTGATGGAAACAGGCGGAATGAAAGGGCAGCGTCGCGAAATGATACGCGAAGAGGTTCACATCTGCCTGAAAAATGGTTTCGGTGTCGGCAGTGTTCATTCAGAGTATGGCATGACCGAGCTGCTTTCGCAGGCTTACTCAAAAGGTGACGGTATTTTTGTGCCTCCGCCCTGGATGAAAATTCTTATCCGAGACACCAACGACCCCTTCTCACTTGTCTTGAATGGTAAAACCGGCGGCATCAACATCATCGATCTGGCTAACCTCAACAGCTGTGCCTTCATTCAGGTTCAAGATCTTGGTAAATGTTACGAAGATGGCAGTTTTGAAGTGCTGGGTCGTTTTGATCACAGTCAGGTTAGAGGATGTAACCTGATGGTTCAATGATGAATAAAACTTTAGCAAAAACCCAGGAACATCATATCTAAACACAGTATCGTTTATGAAAAGAAGTACTTTTTTACGCATGACTGCTTTGGCTGGTTCAGCCTTTTCGGTAATGCCGGCAAAAACAGTTTTTGGAAATCCTTCATCCAGGTTGCGTCTGGGTGTCATTGGAACTGGCCTACGCGGACAGGAGCTGCTTCGGTTGAGTTTGCAGCATACCGGTGCTGAAGTACCTGCCATTTGCGATATTCAGGAGGTTATGATTGAAGATGCATTGCGCATTTACGACAAGGCCGGTAAATCGAAGCCGGTGGTCTATTCAGGAAGTCCTTTGGCATACAAAGAAATGCTGCAGAGGGAAGATATTGACGCAGTTATCATTGCCACACCTTGGGAATGGCATTATCCGATGGCCATGGATGCCATGGATGCCGGCAAACATGTTGGTTGTGAGGTGATGATGGGCTCCACTGTTGAAGAACACTGGAACATTGTAAAAAAAGCTGAATCATCCGGCTTGCAGTATATGATGCTCGAAAATGTTTGCTACCGTCGGGATGCAATGGCTGTTCTCAACATGGTCAGACAAGGTATTTTTGGTGAGCTTATTCACTTGCAGGGGGGCTATCAGCACGATCTGAGAGAAGTGAAGTTCAACGACGGAAAACAACCTTATGGCGGCGGGGTGGAATTTGGCGAAAAGGGATTTTCGGAGGCCAATTGGAGGACACAACACAGCATTGACCGCAACGGAGACCTTTACCCAACCCATGGAATCGGACCTTTGTCGAAAATGCTTGATATTCACGCCGGAAACCGGTTTGTATCGCTTGTTTCAATGGCTTCGAAAGCCAGAGGCTTACATGATTATATTGTTAAGAAAGGCGGTACCGATCATCCCAATGCGGGTGTCCGGTTTAAATTGGGTGATGTTGTTACTACCATGATTGAAACTGAAAAGGGCGAAACTATTCTACTGCAGCATGATACCAGTTTGCCCCGTCCGTATTCACTGGGTTTCAGGGTGCAGGGAACCAAAGGATTATGGATGGACATCAATAAATCCATTCACATCGAGGATATTAGCCAGCCTCACCGTTGGGAAGAAGCCAAAGAGTGGATTGAAAAGTTTGACCATCCTTTGTGGCAAAGACATGGCAATGACGCCAGTGGTGCTGGTCATGGAGGGATGGATTTCTTTGTGGTAAATGCATTTATCGAGTCTGTCCGTCGTGGTGAACCTACACCCGTCAGTGTCTATGATTCGGCTGCTTGGAGTGTAATCACACCCCTTTCGGAGTGGTCGGTTGCCAACAACAGCAACAGCATCCTTTTCCCCGATTTTACCGAAGGAAAATGGAAAACCGGAAAGCAGTTTTTTGCGCTAAGCGATGATTATTAACCAATTTTCATTTTCCTGATGCAGGAAGAACTAAACATTTTCAGCGAGCAATGCCGTGCCTGGGGCTTTGAACCAGGCAAGTGCCATATTCAGCCTCATGGTTCGGGTAATATCAACCGCACCTTTCGGCTTGATATCCAAAATGGTTCCTCCTTTATCCTGCAAGAGCTTAATACTGTGGTTTTCAGAAATCCCGAACATATCATTCATAACTGGCAACTGGCCAATGAACACTTCCGGCACTATCATCCGGCCTATCCTTTTTTACAATACCTTCCAACATCAGATGGAACATTTATTTATTACGACATGAATCGCAAACCCTGGCGATTGATGCCGTTAATTTCTGAGAGTATCTGTCACGAAACAACAATCTCCGCCGATCAGGCCGCTGTGGTGGCAAAGGCATTTGCAGATTTTACCCAAAAGTTGAAAGGGGTTGAAGTTGAAAGGTTTAAAACTATTTTGCCCGACTTCCACAACCTCGCCAAAAGGCAGGACCAATTCAATGTTGCTGTTGAATCCGCTTCAGTTCGCCGTCATGCGGAATCCGAAAGCCTGATTGATCAATTGAATACCCACAGGTGGATAACAGATTCCTACAACGAAATCATTCAGTTGTTGCCACAGCGGATAGTGCACATGGATGCCAAAATCAGCAACATTCTTTTCAAAGAGCAAAGCGGTGAGGTAGCAGCTGTTATTGACCTTGATACCATGGCTCCGGCAACTATTTTGTCTGATTTGGGTGATATGATACGCAGCATGTCATGCGAAGCTGGTGAAAACGAAACTGATTTTTCGAAAATCACGGTAAGGAGTGATTTTCTAAACAGAATCATCAACAGCTACCTGGAAAACATACCGGATCTGAACCAACACGAAAAGGACTATGCCGTTTTTGGAGGAATCATGCTCGTTTACATGCAGGCTATCAGGTTTTTGGCCGACTACCTTCAGGAGGATGTTTACTACAAAATCCAGTATCCGTCTCACAATCTTGTGAGGGCCGGCAACCAATTAACATTGCTTAAAAAATTGTTGAAAGAACCGGTATACAGACGCTTCAACCAATCTTAACCACGCAGTGAGATTTCTTTAAGGACATCCATGCGGGCAATTTCGATGCTTTTTCCTTCGAGTATTAAAATACCTTCCGATTCAAAATCTTTCAGAATCCGGGTTACACTTTCTTTGGTCATGTTCGACATTTCACCCAATTCCATGCGGGTGATCGGCAGGGTAAACTGATGGGAATGAAAAATTTCAGATTGTAAATACAGCAATGTATCTGCAAGCCGTCCCGGCATTTGCTTTTGGGTGAGGCTGATAAGCCTGTCAAAATTGGCTGCGCTGTTTCGGTTGCAATGCCGAAGAATTTGTTCGGCAAAATCTGGATTCGACCGGATTACCTGCCGAACGTTTTCAGCCGCAATAAAGCAAGCCAGGGTATCATTTACGGCTGTAACACTGTAATGATAGCGCATATCGGTGAAAAGGCCCGGACCGCCAAAAAGTTTCCAGGGTAAAATAAGATCAAGGATTAAATTGCGTTTATCAATGCCTTCCAAAAATAGTTTACCCATTCCTTTGGTAATCACCATCATGTGATTGGCTGAGGTACCTTGCTTAACAATGGTTTCACCGGCTTTAAATTGCACTTCAAAACGGCCGCTGTTCATCACAGATAGCTCGTCTTTGGTTAACAAACTAAAAAGTGGTGACCTTTCATTGCAGATTTCACAATTTATACATTTATCAGATTTTATGTTGATCATGATTAACTACTTCAGTGATTTAAACAACAAATATAATTGATTTAGCGCACTAAACAAAAAAAGAAAAATTTACTGGAATCAATGAGCCAAAAATTTTGCTGAAGGTTATTTAACTTAAATTATTCATTATAAGTTATTTAAATGGGTAAGATGTTTTTAAAAGAGCGACGAACCGCATTAAATCTTTATAAAAGCCGTAATCTCATAAAATAAAAGGAGAGTTTTGTCTTAATTTTGCAGCTTTTAATAAACTTCCGATGCTTTCAAACGCTTGCAAATATGCCATCCGGGCACTCATTTATCTGGCTTCCCGATCCAAAGGAGACCAAAAAGTAAGTATCCGTGAAATTTCTGCTGAGGTTGACTCCCCGCTTCCTTTTACTGCCAAAATCATGCAATCGCTGAGTAAACAGGGTTTGGTAAGTTCGCTGAAAGGTCCAAACGGTGGCTTCTTTTTGGAAGCTGCTCAAGCTGAGGTTGCCCTGATAGAGATTGTGAAAGCCATCGACGGATTGCAGATGCTCCATGGCTGCGGTTTAGGACTAAAAAGCTGCTCCGAATCACACCCTTGTCCGATTCACGCTGAATTCAGCCTGATTAGAGAAGGCTTCAACAAATTGTTGAAAGAGAAAACTATTAGATCGTTAGCCATTGAGCTGCAGGAAGGTGGCAGCAACCTGAAAAGTGTTTTTACACAATAAACACGATCAGTCCGATGCTGGCACTGTCAGGAAAATCACGGTGTTGAAGGCTTGTTTTGATCGTTTAACATGAGATTTTTTGCTTTGGCAACCAATCCATCAACATCTTCAAGGCTTGTATCAAACGAACACATCAACCTTACTTCACACTTGGATTCATTCCAAACATGAAAAAAATAGGCTTCCTGAAGTTTTGGAATAATTTCGGCAGGCAAAATCGCAAAAACACCATTTGCTTCCACAGGTCTGCTCAGGCTAATGCCATCGATAGCTGCAAGTTTTCTTCCAAGTAATTGTGCCATCTGGTTTGCGTTCCCGGCATTTTTCTTCCATAATTCCTGCTCCAGGTAAGCGAGAAATTGTACAATGATGAAGCGCATCTTGCTGGCCAGTTGCATACCCTGCTTGCGGCTGTATTCAAAGCCTGCAGCGAGTTTTTTATCAAAGAAAACAACCGCTTCGCCAAACATCAGTCCATTTTTTGTGCCTCCAAAAGATAGAACATCAACGCCGGTCTGTGTGATCATTTCGGCAAGGCTGCAACCCAGTGCTACAGCTGCATTGGCTATTCTTGCCCCATCAACATGCAGATACATTTTGTTTTGATGGGCAAATTCAGCCAGTTCTTTAATCTCTTGAATGCTGTATACCGTTCCCATCTCAGTGGATTGCGAGATGGTAATCAGACGTGGTTGTACGTGGTGCTGAAAACCAATGCTATTCAAAAAGGGGACAACCTGATCCGGTTTAATTTTGCCATCATCGCTATCGATGGTCAGAATTTTGCCACCGGTAAACTTTTCGGGGGCACCGCCTTCATCTTCGTTCAGGTGGGCTGAGTGCGGGGCAACAACTGCCTCCCATGAACGAAGCAATTGCTGAACGGCCAATACATTGGCACCGGTTCCGTTGTAAACAAAAAAGGTCTGACAGTCAGACTCGAAAAGCTTTCTGAAGGCTTCCTGAGCTTGGTCAAGCAATGGATCTTTTTCGCCATAGGAAGGATGGTGACCCTTGTTGACCTCTGCCAAAGCCTCCATCACCGATGGCGACACGCCCGACCAGTTGTCGCTGGCAAAGCCCTTTCTATAGCTTGCGTTGAACTGCATAAATGTTTGAATTGAATGAAAAATCAGTTTTCCGGCAAATTTATTGAATAAAACACCGGAATGACATCCGATTATGAAAATCAGGGGTAAAAAGCAGACTCAGTCTGCAAGCAGAATTGCAGCTCCAATCACAACCAACATGAAAAACAAGGCTGTTTTCCAAAAAGGATGAGCCTGTCTGAGCTTCATAAAACACAACGCTACCAACATAATTTTCATCAGTGCAAGGAGCAACAGTATCCATGCAGCTTGTTTCGGTTGTCCGACGAAGGTGGCTGCAAGCGTTGTTGCGGCACTGAGCAGCATTAAGGCGGCTAAAACGGGAATCAGTGGTTTTTTCATGTGTTTGTAAATGATCAAAACAAATATAAAACCGGAAAAAGCATCAGCCAGATCAGATCACACATATGCCAGAAGGCGCCCCCCGCCTCCACATCTTCAGCATCGACGCTTGCCGGTTGATGGCGAAGCTTGTGACCAATCGCAAGTAGAATGACCAATCCTGTGATTACATGAATAAGATGAAAACCCGTAAGTAACCAATAAAACGTAAAGAACATATTGCCCGATAATGTTAATCCTGCCTCCAGTTTTCCGGCATATTCAATGGATTTTACGACCACAAAAACCAGGCCTCCGCCAGCCGCAAAAAGCAGGTTCGCTCTGGCCTTTTTGAAAAGTTGATTTTTAAAATGATTGACGGCCACAGCCATAAAATATCCGCTGCTAAGCAGGATCAGGGTATTTATTGTTGCCATTCCCGCATGAAGGCTTTGTCTTGATTGACGGAAGACCTCCGGTTCGAGGCCGGAATAATGTGAAAATGCAACAAGGGCCAGACCAAACGACAGTATTTCGACAAAAATGATCATCCAAAGGAGGATACCGCCGGGAGGGTAGAAAAAATTCTTGTATTTTACTGATTGAGTATCCATGAGATCAAAGCGTTTTAATACGGGTATAGAGTTTCACAAGTGCCCGAAGGAGTTCCTGCGGACTTGTAAGGATTTGGTAGTGGTTTTGACCAAACATCTGTGGCAGGTAATAACGTGCCTGTGCTTCGATGGCGAGTGCAAAAGTGTGAATGTCGGCAGCCGAGAGTTCACGCAGGGATTGTTTCACATCCTGTATGCCATACTGACCTTCGTAGCGGTCGAAATCGTTCGGTTTTCCATCAGAAACGAAAAGCAGCCATTTGTTTTTGGTTGGCCGCTGCCTGAGTATGGCTCCTGCATGACGAATTGAAACTCCGATGCGGGTATAACCATGTGGTTCGACTGCGCCAATTTTATACCTGGCCTGGCGCCATTGCTCATCAAAAGCCTTGAGCGTGAGAAAGGAGCTGTGGTTGCGCGTATGAGATGAAAAACTGCAAATGGAAAAATCGATGCCATACTCATGCAAAATTTCTCCAAAAAGGATGGAAACTTGTTTTTCCACGTCAATCACCCTGTTGCCGGCTGCATAGCTGTCGGTCGACATTGAATTGTCGAGCAGCAGCATGATCGAAATATCTTTCTCCGCCTTACGACTGGAACAATAGAGTTTTTCGTTAGGAGTCTGTCGGTGGTGAAGATCAGCAAACATATCGGTAACCATATCAATATCAAAGTCTTCACCTTGTGTTTGATAACGAATCTGACGTCTTTTGTTGTTTACATGTGCCAACATTTTCCGCAATTCAGTCAAGGTTGTTTTGTTCTCATCCATGACTTTTTGGTAGTAGGATGGATCACTGATTGAGGGTGATTCAGGAAACACCTTGCAGAAATCAAGCTTATAAGCTGATTTGCGATAATCCCATTCGTCGTAGCAGATATGTGTTTTTTGATGCTGATGGTCAGCACTTTCTGCAATGGAGGTGTTTTCGGAGAACTCCGATTGGTAAACCGAATGGCTGGTGTCGTCGGCTCTGACTGTGTATTTCATCTGCAGTTCATCGAGCGCATCACTATGGTCTTCAAGTTCATCTTCTCCGTCAAAATCGCGCCAGACACCGTCAAACTCTTCCGCTGTTTCCACTTTCTCAAAGTTGTGGGTCATCACATAATCTTCCTGACTTTTTTTGTCGATCCGGACATTAACAATTTCTTCCACAGCCTTGGCCTTGAGTGTTGTGGCTGCTCTTGAGGGTTTTTTTGCCCCGGCATTGGCCTTGCTTACCATTTCCTCCACGATGACCTGCTGATTTTCATCGGTCATCCACTTTCCATAAAGCCAGGTGAGCAGATCTTTTTGCGTGTTTGCCTGAAGAAGGAGAAGCTTTTCACGCAGACTTTGGTGGAGCTCAAGCGCAAATGGGAAGTCTTGCTGCATGTGAAAAAGTACCTCAGGGGCTGTTTCGATGGCTTTTTTTCGGGACGTCTCGAGCTTGTAACTCGTTTTTGATGACCAGTTATAATTTAGTTTTCGCTGCACTGAAAGGAATAAAACCCTGAAAATGTACCAGCGGAGGTTGTCATATTTATCGTGAAAGACTGAAAATGAAGGGGGCAGGAAAAAATGTAAACCTTTGTAGCCGCCTTCCTGCATGGCCGGAACAAGTTCGATGGCTTCGCCCGTAAGTGCTCTTGCCATTACTGTCAGACGGGGTTTAATGTCGTCGAGCAGCACCTGCCGGCTAAGCAGCACCTGATCTTGTTTTTTATGATTGAGAAATTTGACAAACTTTCCGTAAATATATTCATCTAATGACATAGAGCTGGCTGGATAAAGGCGTTACTCATGAGACTAGGGTCAGATGATCAGGCTGCTCAGGTCGTTCAAAGCTTCAAGCACCTGAGCATCATCTGTCAGCGGTTCAATGACAGCAGTTTTTACTGCCAGCCGTTTAGGTAATCCTGATTGAATGAGCTTGGCTGCATCAACAAGCAAACGCGTGGAAACGGTTTCTGCAAGTCCAACCTCCTGAAGATTTCGAATTTTTTGTCCTATTTTGACCAGTTTTTCTGCTATTTCAGCCGACACACCGCATTCGTTGACAAGGATTTGTATTTCAGTTTCTTTTTTGGGATAATCGAATGAAAGAGCCACAAAACGCTGTCGCGTGGATGGTTTTAATTCTTTGAAGCCACGCTGGTAGCCCGGATTAAATGAGGCAACAAGCATGAAATCAGGATGAGCTGCAATGTGTTCGGTGAGTTTATCGATGTACAAAGTTCTGCGGAAATCAGTCAAAGAGTGAATCGAAACGATGACATCGGGCCGTGCTTCAGCCACTTCATCCAGATAAAGTATAGCGCCGGTTTTCACTGCAGTTGTCAGTGGCCCGTCGAGCCAAACAGTTTCGGCTCCTTTGATAATATAGCGTCCGATCAGGTCGGTGGCCGATGTTTCCTCATGGCAACTTACCGTGATGTGTGGCTTATCCAGTGTATGGGCCATAAATTCCACAAAGCGTGTTTTGCCTGTTCCTGTCGGGCCTTTTAATAAAACGGGCAGCTTGTTTTTCCAGGCGTGATGAAAAACTTCAATCTCCTGACCTGTTGGCAGGTAAAACGGCGCCTTTTCTATGTTTAATGTCTCCGTCATTTTTACTTCAAGGTTTTATAGCATAGACAGGGCATGGTTTTCCATGCCCTGTCCATCGTTTTTTATGCTTTTTGCATCCTTTCTTCAAAGCCAAGGGCTTCATCGTTGGGTTTTCCAAAACGGAAAAACTCAACAATAAACATGGTAATCCCGGTGGCAAACAGGGTAGCATTAATTACCAGAACAAAAAAATGCACTTCAATCTCTTGCTGAACCGCGCCAAATTCAAGTCCGGTTTTGCGCTCAAGATATACCTGAGCAACACCTGCAACACCGAAAGCGGCTGTCATGCCAAGCATGCCGATGTTAGAAAGCCAGTAGGCCAGCTGTCCGTTCACTGTATCATAAAGTTTGCGTCCGGTAAGATTTGGCAGGGCATAGGTGATGAACGAAAAAACAATCATGCCATAGGCTCCCCAAAAAGCAAGGTGGCCATGCATGGCTGTCACCAGGGTTCCGTGAGTGTACATATTCACCTGGGGCAGGGTATGAGCCATGCCAAGCAAACCCGCGCCTGTAAATGAAAGTATCGCAGTCCCCAACGTCCAGTACAACGCCAATTTGTTCGGGTGTTTTTTCTCGCCTTTGCGATACATGCCAACGGCAAACAAGGCCATTGCCAAAAATGCCAGCGGCTCCAGCATCGAAAAGATACCACCCACGATCAACCAGATTTTGCCAACCCCGATGTAATAGTAATGGTGACCTGTACCAAGAATTCCTGATAAAAAGGTGAGGCCAACGATGACATAGAGCCACTTTTCAATCACTTCACGGTCAACACCGGTGAGTTTAATCAGCAGAAATGCCAGAATGCCACCCATGATCAGTTCCCAAACACCTTCAACCCAGAGGTGAACGACCCACCAGCGAAAGAATGAATCCATCGTTTGGTTGTCAAACCAAATCATGCCCGGCAGGTAAAGAAGGGCTGCAAAAACAAGACCCATCACCAAGACAAGTGAGGTCGTAGTGCGTTTTTTACCTTTGTAAAGCGTTGCCAGTATAATACCCAGAAAGGTGAGCACATTCACCACAACAAGCCAGTCGAGTGGCCTTGGAATTTCGAGGAACTTTCTTCCTTCCCAATAGTTGAGGTGGTAGCCAATGATGGCCACAACACCGACGAGTAAAAAAGAAATCAATTGTATGTAGGCGAGTTTCACGCTAACAAGCTCTTGTTGAGCCTCTTCGGGTATAATGTAATAGGCAGCCCCCATGAAGCCAAGTAAAATCCATACTACCAATAGGTTTGTGTGGACGGCACGGGCGGTATTAAATGGGATAACACTGTGCAAACCGTCGTAACCCATGTGAGCAAAACCCATGATGAAGCCGTAAACAATTTGGAGGCTCAGCAGCAGGATAGCTGCGGCAAAAAACCAGTAAGCAACTTTTTGTGATTGATATTTCATTTCTGTAAAGTTTTAAATTGAATTTGTTAACGACTTACATCAGGTTTTGGGGGAAATCCATTGAGGTCAACTTCGCCCACCCATTTGAAAAATTCAACCAGATCGGCAGCTTCTGCATCTGAAAAACCGTAAGCAACCATTTTACGTCCTCTCGGAGCCCAGGGCGTTTTGGCCATGAGGGCGGCTTTGATGTAACCTTCGCCCCGGCGTTCAAACACCTTGGTGAGCTCAGGCGCATAATAGGCACCTTCGCCAAAAATAGTGTGACACCCCATGCAGTTGTTCGACTCCCACAGGTGTTTCCCGCGAACGACTTGTTCGTTAAGGTTTTGCGGATTAGTTTGTTTCGGAACATCGTTGCTGAGCGAGTTCCACGACAATCCCAGGAAAATGGCAAATGTGATGATTGTGCCTCCCAGAAAAAACGTGCGCGCTTGTGATTTTGATAACATAATGTATTGATTTATGGTTCAATAATAAATGATAATAACACCTTAATATCTTTTTTACAAACAGGGAATTGCCCCAACTTGTTTATTCGGAATTTTATTTCAAGAAATTAAGCACTTCAATACTGCAAATGTATAACATTTTTATTTCGGACAAAATTATCCGAATAATTTTTGATAAAAACTTGCAGCAATTGATTTTAGAAGTCCGGCGATTGCATTTTAACCAGTTCTCGTGTGGAGAGCAAACCACAGGCAGCAAAAATGTCCTGACCGCGTGAAGCCCTCACAGTTGTTCGGATACCTTTTTTAACCAGTGATTCCCTGAATTCCTGAATCACTTCTTCATCAGAACTTTCGAGTGGTGTGTCAGGAATGGGGTGAAAACGAATCAGGTTGATACGACTACGCAAACCGCTGAGCAGTCTGGCGATTTCTTTTACATGGCGTGGACTGTCGTTGATTCCCCTGAACATAATATATTCAAAGGAAATTCGGCGTTGCTTTCCCATATCGAAGGAGCGTAGGGTTTCGATAACCTCGGCAATCGGGTAGACATTTTCGATGGGCATGAGTTTTTTTCTTTCTTCATGAAAAGGTGAATGCATACTCACAGCTAAATGGCACTCAGAATGTTCGAGAAAATGCTTCATGGCTGGTATGATACCGATGGTTGACACGGTGATACGTCGCGGACTCATGGCGTAACCCCAGTCTTCAGTCAGAATCCGAAGACTTTTCATAACTTGCTCGAGGTTATCGAATGGCTCACCCATGCCCATATAGACTATATTGGTAAGCTTATCACGCTCCGGCAGACTCCGGATTTGATTTACTATTTCGCCGGCAGTGAGCTGCGACTGGAAACCCTGCTTACCTGTCATGCAAAACAAACACCCCATTTTGCAGCCCACCTGAGACGAAACACACAGTGTAGCCCTTTCATCATCAGGGATATAGGCGGCCTCAATAAAGCGATGCTGACTGGTGGGATAAAGGTATTTCTTTGTGCCATCTGCTGATGTCTCAACCTTTGTATGTTCAGTTACACCAATGCTGTAGCTGTCTTGCAGCAATTGGCGGCTCTTTAGACTTAGGTTAGTCATCAGGTCAAATGAACCGACCTGTTTTTTATAGAGCCATTCACTGATTTGTCCTGCTGTGAATGGTTTTAATCCAAGATCTGACACGATGCTTTTCAATTCATCGGGTAGTTTTCCAAATAAAGGTGTCTTTTCCATTTTTACTAATTTTTATCTCCCGAGCTGCAGGCCTTCAATTGCTAATCTGGTAACTAAGAAAAATCGTATCACTCCGGGGTATCGTATATCCAACCAAAACTATCATGTTGTCACAACGCCTCAATTACATTCTCCTAAATCATAAATCACTCATATTGATAAAGATAACGAAGTAAGGATAATTATTTTTAGTGATCATGCATGTTATTGAATCCATGGTTTAAATCAATCAAATGTATGTATAAAGCCGGTTTTTTTAAAATTTTTTTCATTTGTCAAGTGCCTTGAATAACAAGTGATGAATTCACACACTTATGAATTCATGAAAAAAGTGGGATAATTTTTTCTTCCGGAAATGGTTTTTTAGGTTGTTGAGATAATAAGAGTCAACAGCCGCAAAAGTTTCGGTTTTCATAGCAAGCTTGATAGTCTTCTCACGCTTTTTTTTCATTTTTCGACAAGGGTTTATAAACCTGTCCGTCAGGGAAAATTAACATCAGAAATAAATCTCCGACATGATTTTTTCAATACCAACACCTTTACTGATGAGAATATCACGGACTTCAACCACCATTTCTGAACTCCCACATAGGTAATACATTTGATTTAGTGGTATTTGACTCTGGTCGCGCAACCATTGGGTAAGTCTCCCTTCATAACAACCCGGGGCTTTTTCCTGCGAGCAACACCTGATGTATTGATCACCCAAAAGTGAAACAAACTCATGCTGAAAGTAAAAGTTGTCAGCAAATCTTCCACCATGAATGAGCTTCTTTCCAGTATAAAGCCCGGTTCTTGCCATCGACCTGAAAGGAGCGACACCAGTGCCTGAGGCAATCCACCATGCTGGTTGATGATCGCCAAGAAATGCCCCAAAAGGAGCACTGACTCTGACAGGATCTCCGGGATTGATTTGGCTTAATCTCGGACTAAGCATTCCATCAGGTTTGACGTTAAATAATATCGATAAATTCTCCTCATCCGGACTGCTGCAAATGCTGTAAAGCCTCGGTGGAATGTCAGTGCCTATTGTAAGCCCAACAACCTGACCAGGTAAAAAGCCGCTAAACTTTTCAATTGTAAGCACATAGGTGTCGCTGCTTATTTTATAAATTTGCTGAACCGGCAAACTGACCAGTGCAAGTTTTTTTAAAAATCCCGAAAGTCCGGTATCCATCATCATTATTTTGATGCAAAACTAGCTTATTTTTTTTCCTTCAGACCGATTGTTTCAAGAGCCTGTTCTTCGGTAAACACTGCCATCCGGCAACCTTTGCTGTCGCAGTACAGGTAATGAAGCTCATTGCTCAGGGTTTTTCCCTCGAACACTGCCAGTGCACTTTCTGTTTCGGTGGCTGCAGTAACGACAAGTGCCGGAAGTTTTTTTCTGATCGACCGACAGGCCATTTTTGCGCCAGGGCCGCTGATGAGAAGCATTGGCTGCTGCTCAAGAAAAAGATACAGCTGTCCCCAATGGGTATGGCTTCCGGGATGGTTATTCATCTGCTCTTTCTGTGATTGAAGCATTCGCTTTGAATGTTCAAGATAGTCATTTCTTCCGGCAAGCAACCCAAGCTTTGCCATGGCTAAGCCCATGACGGCATTGGAAGAGGGGATCACGTGGTCATAGGTTTCTAACGGATTAACAGCCAGCTCGGTATTTTCTCTCTCCGCCAGAAAAAACAGACCACTTTCATCGTCTCTGAAATGAGTATTAGCAAATTCTGCCAGCTCAAGGGCATGCATCACCAATGACTCATCAAGGCTGCTTTGGTACAAGTCGGTCAGTGCAGAAATTGTCAGACTGTAATCATCAAGAAACGCCGGTATTTTGGCAATACCGTTTTTCCAGGTTCTAAAGTATCCACCGGACGGATTGTACATATTTTGCCGGATAAAACGCATTGCCTTTTCAGCGAAATGAAGGTGTGTGGTTTCACCAAAAACATCATAGGCTCTGCAGAGCGCGCTGATCATCAATGCGTTCCATCCAAGAATGCGTTTATCATCCAACCCAGGACGGATTCTTTGTGTCCTTCTTACGAACAACTTATGTTTTGCCTCTGCCAAAAGGTTGTCAAAATCGGGAGGTGGTATGGCATGTTTTTCACAGAAATCAGCTTTTGGTATGGGAGTGACCAAAACATTGAAATCATGCTCCCAGGCAGCTTCTTTTCCAATTCCAAACCACTGCATGAAAACCGGAGCCCTATCGCCCAAAACTTCTTCCGCCTCCAATGCTGTCCAAACATAATATTTTCCCTCCACACCTTCGCTGTCAGCATCAAGGGCTGAAAGAAACAATCCTTCGTCCCCATAAAGCTCCCTCAGAACGAAGTTGATCGTCTCCAGGGCTACCATTCGGAAATGATCCTTCCTGAAATAGCCGAAAGCTTCAGAAAACAACTTTACGAGCTGAGCATTGTCATACAGCATTTTTTCGAAATGAGGAATGTGCCAGCGACTGTCAACAGCATAGCGGGCAAACCCACCACCGATCTGATCGTAGATTCCGCCCGATGTCATTTTCATCAGGCTTCGATCAACATGATTCAAAAGAAATTCATCTTCAAGTATTTGCCCTGAAGCGAGATAAAACATCAAAGCATCGGGCATCGGAAATTTTGGTGCTCCGCCAAATCCTCCATGGACGACATCAAACCCATGTTTTCCCTGTTCGATAAGCTCGTGCAACAAGCCGGGGTCATCATCAAATGGGTGAAAGTGATGGATTTTTTTTTGTTGGGTTTGCAGGGCTTCCTTGATTTTATTTGCCTGTTCGATCAATGCTCCCGCTTTGTTTTGCCAATAATCAGCCATTTGTTGCAGCACATCGATCCATTGGTCTGTTCTAAAATAAGTTCCACCCCAAACCGGCATCCCGCCGGGAAGGGCAAAACAGTTCAAGGGCCAGCCTCCGCGGATGCCAAGCAGTTGAACGGCGTCCATAAAGAGATGATCAACATCAGGGCGTTCTTCCCGATCGACTTTAATGCACACAAAGTTTTGATTCATCAGCCCGGCAACATATTCATTTTCAAATGATTCATGTTCCATCACATGACACCAGTGACAGGCAGAATAGCCAATACTGACCAGCAACATCCGGTTGGTTTGTTGTGCCAGCTGCAATGATGCTGCATTCCAGGGGTGCCAGTCAACAGGATTGTAGGCATGCTGAAGAAGATAAGGACTGCTTTCATGCAGGAGTTGATTGGCTTTTTTCATGATTTTTTAAGAAAGAACAACTGTTGGAGATTTTTGTCGGAAGGTAAAATAAAAAAAGACCACCTGAAAGAGTGGTCTGAGAATTTTTTGATTAAAAGGGTTAGCCAAGCCAGGCTGAAAGCATCCAGACTGTTTTTTCCTGAGCGCGAATGTAATCACTCATCAGGGCATTGGTACCTTCATCATTTGCATCAGCCGAAATATCGAGCAATTCGCGTTCGAGTATAATGAGTTTTTGAAATCCGTCGAGCAAATGCTCTACTGCTTCGCGACCCTGACTGACGTTTTTAACTTCCTTGATTTGAGCAACCGCATTGTAAACGCTGTAGGCATGATCGGGAGTGTGGCCCAGGGTGAGGATACGTTCAGCAATCTCGTCGATTTTCAGGATGGTATCATCATAAATTTCTTCAAATTTAAGGTGCAACTCAAAGAATTTCTCACCGCGGATGTTCCAGTGAAATCCCCTGACATTCATGTAGAAAATCGAGAAATTAGCTAAAAGATGGTTCAGTTTTTCGGCAAGTAATCCCGCTTTTTCATGATCAAGGCCGATGGCATTTAATTTTTTCATCTCGTTGTATATTCGTTTTTAATGGAGTAAAATTAATAAAAAAAGGGCGGGCTTTTCGATTGCCAGCCCTTAAAGAAGGTTAAATACTCTTTTTAGCCAGGTAAAAATCGATCATTTCATAGTCCGATTTGATCCGTTCTTCCATTTCATCAACGGTTTTTGGAGGAGGAACGATGGCTTTTTCACCCGGTTTCCAGTTGAGTGGAAGCGCAACTTTATAAAGGTCGGCAGCCTGTAGTGCCTGCAATGCGCGAATAATTTCGTCCATATTGCGGCCAACGTTCAGGGGATAATACATAATCAGCCTGATTTTTCCATTGGGGTCGATAAAAAAGACGGCGCGAACAGCGGCTGTTTCACTTTCACCCGGCTGAAGCATGCCATAAAGCTTTGAAACTTTCATGTCAATGTCGGCAATTATCGGAAACTTCATCAGGATTCCCATCTTTTCTTTCACATTGTGAACCCATGCAATGTGGGAATGAATGCTGTCGATACTCAATCCGATTAATTTGGTGTTTTTAGCTTTGAAGTCATCTTCAAGCAAAGCAAAACCTGACATTTCGGTTGTGCAAACCGGCGTAAAATCGGCAGGATGTGAAAATAAAATTGTCCAGCTCCCTTTGATGTAGTCCGAAAACTGAATCATACCCTGGGTTGTCATGGCCTTAAAATCGGGAGCCATATCACCGATTCTTGGCATAGTATAAAACTCTTGTTCCATAATAAATTAAATTTGGTTTGTTAAAGAAGTGTTAAATATTTTGCAAAAGTAAAGTCCTTTCAGCTATTTGTCAAATCAATAATTCCTACAAGCACATAGATTATCTTTATATTTGTGGAAAATTCAAAATGATAACCCTGATCCAACTCGAATACGTTGTTGCTGTTGACACCTACCGCCATTTTGCCCAGGCTGCAGCACATTGTTTTGTTACGCAGCCAACCCTGAGCATGCAGATCAAAAAACTGGAAGATGACCTGAATATCCGGATCTTCGATCGCACCAAGCAACCGGTGGTTCCTACTGATATTGGTATTTTGCTCATCGAACAGGCGCGTCACGTGTTGGCTGAAGCCGGCAGGATAAACGAAATGGTAAAATTTTATCAGGGTAATGTAAGCGGCGAACTTCGCCTTGGTATCATTCCCACTTTAGGGCCATATCTTTTACCACTTTTTGCCGGAACTTTCAAAAAGCGATATCCCGGCGTTACGCTGCATATCGAAGAAATTATCACTGAGCAGATTGCAGAAAAGTTAAGAACCGACCAATTGGATGCAGGCATTTTTGTTACACCTTTCGGCGATCAGGGGATCATTGAACAACCTCTTTTTTATGAAGAAATGTTGATTTATGCCCATCTCGACCATCCCTTGCTGCAACAAAGACACATTCAGGTGATCGACATGAATTCTCCGGATATTTGGCTGCTCAATGACGGCCACTGTTTTCGCAGTCAGGTGATAAATTTGTGTGCCATTTCACCTGAGCGCAGGCAGGAACTTCCTTTTGATCTCGAGGGAG
>JANJXG010000126.1 GCA_024709145.1 Bacteroidales bacterium
ATTCAGTCTCTTGTTAATTAAGGCCAGATGAAAAACTCCCCAAACCTAACAAAGCAAAATTTCATTAACCTGTCATTGGCTGAGAAGTTGGTGTATTCGCACCAATTAGAGCCGAAAAAGTTTAACCGCAGAGACCGCCGAGTTGGCGCAAAGACTGCAAAGGGCTTGCGCTTTGTCGTTTATGATAAGCGAACGAAGCGACGAGGCGATTAGAAATCATTGATTTCTCTGCGTCCTCTGCGCCTCCTTGGCGGTCTTTGCGGTTAAAAAAGAATGCTATCGGAGCCTTTTCATTCAATCCCAGCTTCGTATTTCGATTGGGATGTAAGTTTTTTGAACAAAACAGATTCAAATGCGTGCACAAACAATGCAAAACACAGCTTTTATTTATTGATAATGATTCACTTAAGGGTTTTTCAGCTGACCCTAATTATCGGTTTCGATGTTCCCTGTTTAGATTCAAGCTTTTTGGTGACCCGAATTTTTTTAGGCATGACAAGTCAAATAGATCTGAAATTTCAGACTTTTATGTCTAATCAGAAATCAAAGACATCTTTTTTTCGGTCAAATGAGTTATGCGGCTGTGTAAAGAAAGTCATCCGTGACGGATCTCCCATTTCGGGCAGCCATACCAGTCAATCTGCTTTTGGTTCTCCGGATAACGGCCACAGTTGAAATAACGCCAATACAAAGATCCATAGGCCAAACACTGATGGTTTTTGCTCAAAAGCGGACATTTGCGCGCCAGACAACATTTGGTACAACCATTACAGGTTCCGTCAGCAATCGGCCAGTCATGCCTGATCCTGGATTTATTTGCATCAGGAGCCATCATCGGCGCTGAGGTAATCTGAATAGGAAAAGTTTCATGGTATGCCTTTTTCGTTATCAGATCGAAAACCAGCAGATAGGAAGTCTTGATGGTTGGGATGATAAATTTAACATTTCGTGAAATACTCAGGTTATTGACAAATAGCCAGGCATAAAAAGGATACAGCAGGATGACACTCAGGCCGCCTGTTAACAAAAGCAGGAAAAGTAAAAAGAACAGCCAAAGCCGTACACTTAACCAATAAATTTTTCTCATAGCCTTTTGTGTTAAAAAAATGTCCAGTAGCCCATCAAGCCGGCTGCATTTCCTACCAAAAAATGGGAGATGCTAACGCCCACGAGTGTTTTGTGCCGATCATACATCCATCCCCATAAAAAACTTGTCAGCAAAGCAGACAAACTCAAGGCAACCGAATGACTCATATGCAGGGCTCCAAAGAGAAAAGAAGTAACCAATACTGCCAGCAAACCGCTGTGTTTGCCCGGCAAAAGCAAACTCAGGCTACCCTGCATGGCACCCCTGGCGATGAATTCCTGCATTGGCGCAACAAGGAGGTAGGTAAGGTAGGAAATCCCAAAATAGGCGGGATTAAAAATCTCCCTTTCCCGGAACAGTTCTGAGCCGGATTGAACCATGTATCCTTTAAATGCCGCAAGCAGACCGATCACAAGAATCGAAATACCAACCGACTCCGCTGCTGACCGTAATCCGCCTTTGAGTGTAATGCCGAATTCTCTCAGAGGAAGGCGCATCAGGCGAATGAAAAGGATCACGATCCCCAGGGTCATCAGTTCAACAAAGCGGGAAGCATATTCCCTTATTTGGCTGATATCCGGATGGTTAGCAATCGACTTTAATTCCAGAAAACCCAAAACAAAAATATAAAAGGTTGTTAAAAGCACTGTGCTGATAAAGATAATACTCAACTGAGAACGAAGTTTAACAAGAAACTCCACCTTTGTCTTTTCGTCTTTCAACTGCCGGATTGTCTGTTCCAGGGCAAATTCTCTGGCTTCAACTTTCACCACCATCATGCCAAAGGTTTCAGCAAGATCAGCCACCTCCGGTGCATGGGCTGTTGGTTTTGTCAATGAAAAAATCTGCTGAACATCCTCATACGAACCGGCAATCACTTTCTTTGCATGCACAGTCAGGGTTAATAGAGCTGAACGAATGTTTTCATCCATATCTGCCGGATTTTCCACAAATATAAAAAGCCTTTTGGTTGTTCCGAAGCAGCATCACAGTTTGGAATGATTTCAAATTAGTGCACTCCAGCACCTTTTCAAATTCAAACATACTCAATCAGTTTAAAAACAATTCCGATAATTATTCCAATAAGAATCAACATTGGAAAGCGCTTTTTGACACATCAAATACAGAATCTTTACCGATAACCCATGCAATGATATGCATATTTAAACGGCAGACAAGCTGTGAATACTTTGTGAAACGCTGTGCAACAGCTATCTCACAAAGCGCCACGAAGAATACTTCAAGAGCCAGGAAGAATACTTTACTACCTTTAGCCGCGCACCATCATGGTGAAATTCCGTGTTTCTTTTGCGCAACGCTGTGTCACAGCCATTCCACAAGGAGCCATGAAAAAGACACATCAAAATGAATCGAACCTGCCGGCTTTCAAACCAGCTCACATCACTGTGCAAAATATTTCCGCAGCATTGCCTGCAATTCAACTTTATTAATTGGTTTTGGCAGGTAGTCGTTGCAACCTGCTACAATCGATTTGGTGATTTGCTTTGTGGGTTTGGAGGAAGGATTTATAAACTGATTTACCCCCTCACTTGATCATTTTCTTTATTTTAGCCGCCTGTTCGATTCCTGATCACTGACAGCTATCAAGCTGAAGATAGTCCCAATTGATGAGGATAGACAATTAGAAATCAATTCTTTAGTATATTTATTAAATCAATAATAATTGAATGAAAACTGAAAAAATCGATATTTTCGCGAGCATCGCTGCCGACAGGCAAAAAGTCTGGGATTGCTACACCCGACCTGAACACATCACCGGATGGAACTTTGCTTCGCCCGACTGGCATTGTCCGTGGGCAACTGTAGAACTGCAGCCCGGCGGGAAATTTGTTTGGCGGATGGAAGCCCGTGATGGCAGTTTCGGCTTTGATTTCAGCGGGACTTTCGATGTGGTAAAAGCTCCCGAAAGCCTTTGTTATACGCTTGATGATGGCCGCAAGGTAGAAGTCCTGATCCAGGCCGACGGCCTGCTGACGCAGGTAAATATCAGTTTTGAAGCCGAGACCCAAAACCCAGTCGATTTGCAACGTTTTGGATGGCAATCCATTCTGAACCAGTTTAAAAAATATACGGAAGAAATTTGACGTTTCTTTCCGAAGTGCCGGATTGGCTTATTAAAGCAACATCTGCCCTGAAACTATTCCCATACCACTCCTTTTCACTATTTTCGCCCAAACATTTCGCATCATGCCCTACCTGATCCTCGACCTTGAAATGACCGGTGGTGAAACCGGATATCACGACATCATCCAAATTGGTGCTGTGCTTGCCAACGATGATTGGAAAACCATCAGCGAATTTGAAAGTCTTGTCTATCCTGCTCACGAAGAAAACTTCACTGCAGCGGCCGAGGAGGTGCATGGCATCTCACTCACCGACCTCGAAGCGGCACCCCTGCCCTACGAAGCGATCGAAAACTTCGAAAACTGGATCAGGAAACAACTCAAACGACCGCCTGCAGCTTCGCTCACTGACATCGTCGTTTGCGGACAAAGTGTGATCAACGACATCAACTTTCTCGATCAGATGTATGCCGACCAGAATGCTGAATGGCCGTTTTCCTACCGGCTCGTAGATCTGATGAGTCTTTCGGTGGTGTTTTATCAAATTTTTGACGCCAACAAAATGACACGTCCCAAATCATACAGCCTGAAGGCCGTGAGTGCCTTTTTTGGTCTTCAGCGCGAAGAAGACACCCACAACGCCCTCGAAGATGCAAGGCTCACTTATCAATGCTTTAAGAAATATTTCGAGCTGATTCCACACCTGAAATACGTTCCATAACCACATCAGCACGAAGCCCGATCAGGAGAATTGTTTTCAATCATGCCTTTTTGCTGATCGTTTCCGGCTTGGTTAAGGTTACCTTTATTTCGTTGTCGCAACCTTAAAAAAAAGAAAATTACAATTGCAATTATTTAATAGGGTATGAATCAAAGTTTTATACGTAGATTTGAACCGGATAGCATTTGTTTATGATAAAACTAAGATAACAGCAAAGATGTTGGTAGTCAATCCTTAAGCCTCTGACTGACAAACTGAGGCTCAGGTCTTCAACGAACTCTTTGTGTTTCGCTGAAAGTTACAATTAACGAAGGGTTAGCATGCGGATTGCGATTATTTCGGATATTCATGAAGACATTGAAAGCCTGAAAAAGGCGCTGATCATGATCGAACGTGAGAAATGCGATCAGATTATTTGCCTTGGCGACATATTGGGCTTCCCTTTTTTGAGGGCCAGGTATGAGAAAACCCGCGATGCAGCTGCGTGTATCGACCTGATTAAAAAAAATTGCAGCGATGTTTTATTGGGAAATCACGATATTTTTCACCTGAAGAAATTTCCTGTACATCTCAATGGTTTCCATTTTCCGGATGATTGGTATCAGTTAAGTTCTCACGAAAAAGATGCTTTGTCAAATGGCAAAGTGTGGCATTATGCCGATGATTGCCAGACAATTCTGGATGAAAACGACATCCTGTTTTTAAATCAACTACCTGAGTTTCTGATCAAAAAAGTTGGAAGCGGGAATGTTTTATTCTCTCATTTCGTCTATCCGAGTTTCACGGCTTATGTTTCAACCTTTTATGGTGAGGGCAAAAAGCTGTTGGGTCATTTTGATTTTATGCATCAAAACGATTGCAAAATAAGTATTTGCGGCCATATGCACATGGAAGGAATGGGCATTTTTAACGCACCGGACGAAGGCTTTTTTTCACAACTCTTCCCGGGTTTCAATTACTTTTCTTTTGGCGAAAGGAAAATAAAAAACAAGGTGTGCACCATCACCATTCCAGCCCTTGCCGACAATGGACAGGTGAATGGTTTTGCAATCTGGGATAGTAACAATCAGAGTGTTTATGCCGTATCTTTGAACACAAATCGCAGGTTTATCTTATGAAAAAAGTATTTCAGGCTTCTTTCTTTCAAAAGATTGTGCTGCCATCGGTGCTGGCCATCCTGCTTTTTATCGTGTCGGTTTTTGCTTTTATCATTCCAGCTTTCGAGGACAACGCCATCAGGCAGAAACAGATCATGCTTCACGAACTTACCAATACCGCATGGAGCGTTCTTGATAAATACCACCACGATGCCATTTCAGGACTTCTTTCAGCAGAGGATGCCAGAGAGAAAGCCCGAAATGAGATTGAGGTATTGCGCTACGGAAAGGACAAAAAAGATTATTTCTGGATTACCGACCTCACACCCAGCATGGTGATGCACCCGTATGTGCATGAGCTGACAGGCAAGAGTCTTGAGGAATTTGCCGATCCCGATGGTAAAAAACTTTTCATGGAAGCTGTTCGCATTGCCAATGATTCGGGGGAAGGCTTTATCAGCTATAAATGGCAATTTAAAGATGACACTGCCCACATCGTGCCAAAGCTAAGCTTCGTAAAAAAATTCGCTCCCTGGGATTGGATCATCGGTACCGGCATTTACCTCGATGACGTTGAAAATGAAATATCTTCACTCACAACTCACCTAATCTGGATTCTGATCGCCATCGCTTCCGTGATTGCTTTGATGGTAGCTTTTATCACTTTTCAAAGCCTGAAAATTGAAAGCAAACGCCAACAGACTGAAAAACAATTACATGAATCGAAGGAAAAATACAAATCCCTACTTGAATCATCCACCGAAGGTCTTATTCTGCTCCACAACTCCGCCATCTCCTATTCAAATAATTTCCTTCAGTCGCTGCTGCAATACAGTGGGGATGAGCTGCAGAATCTGCCACTGACTCAGATTTTTTCTTCTAAGGAAGAAATTGACTTTGAATCGATAACGACTGAAAAGAAATTTGAGGTTTCGCTGATCCATAAAAATCATCAAACCACTGAAGCCATTTTGACAGTGCTGCCCGTCCGGTTCCTCGAAAAGGAAGGTCTCCTCCTCACCTTCCGTGATATCAGTGAGCACAGTTCGGTGAAGACATTGCTCGGTAAAACCAGAACACAACTTCAGAATATTCAATTATACAGTAACTTAGGGACCATTGAATTTTCGAATACCGGCAGATCAAAAAGCTTGCGGCTTAACAGGAAAGGCCTTTCAATGCTGGGCTACAGACAGGAAGAGGAACTGAAAAAAATTGAACTGTCTCAGGTGTTCGTGAACTTTTCTGATTTCAGAAAAGTTGTTCGTGAACTGAAAGAAAAACAGCAATTTGTTCACAATCATGTCCGTCTCCTTAAAAAGGACAAAACAATTCTGGAAGTCAGATTAAGTCTTTTCCTTACTGAAAATGATCAGGACAATTACAGTTGCGATGGTTTCATGGAGCCGTCTGATAGCTCCCGCTACGAAACAGATGAGGCGCCGGTCAGGGAATTTCTGCAACCGGTATTTGCACTCAACGAAAAATCAGTGACTGATTTTCAGAGTCCACTGATTACCTGTCCGGGTGAAGCTACAATGGCCGAAGTAATCGACATCATGTCGCGCCATCATTCAACCTATGTTCTTGTAACCCTTCATCAGAAAGTGATTGGAATCATCACACACAACGACTTAATAAACAGGTTTCTGACCAATCAGTTACCTTATACTGCTCCCGCAACAGAATGTATGAGTGCACCGGTGACATCTGTTCCTGAGTCGATGTCGGTTGAGAAGGCATCAGCTTTGATGGTTAAAAACACCATTTCGCACCTTGCCATCAAAAACTCACTGGGTAAAACCATCGGTGTGCTTGATAAAAGTCATCTCTTTGGCGTTTACATTCGTCCGTCCGAAAGCTTGGAAGCTGCCATTGATGCCTGTGGAACAGCGGGCGAACTGTCCACCATCAGGAAACAGATACCGGGCCTAATCCGCAACAGCTTTCAGGATGTTGGCAATGCAACAGTTTTAAGTACAATCATTTCGAAATTGAACGATCGCATCACGCGGCGAATCATCGAGCTTGTCCTGAAAGAAAACGAACTGCCCGAAGTACCCTTTGCCTTTGTTTCCATTGGCAGTGCAGGCCGTGAGGAACTGACACTGAGCTCTGATCAGGATAACGCCATCGTTTTTGGCCAGCATCCTGTGATTTCAGCTGATGAACTGCAGCAACAGTTTTTGGTATTGGGTGAAAAAATCTGCACTGCCCTTGACGAAAGTGGCCTGCCATCATGCAACGGCGGCTATATGGCGAGCAACCCGAAATGGTGTCAGTCATTAAAGGTTTGGAAAGAATACTTTAATGACTGGATCGTGAATGCAGAACCGGAAAATCTGCTGAACATCACTGTATTTTTTGATTCCCGCATCGTTTACGGCGACCAAAGCCTGTTTGACGAACTTGAGGATTTTGTTTTTGAAGCATTAAAGGGCAGGACAGCTTTTTTCTATTTTCTGGCACAGACTGCCAATTCATTCAGGCCACCGCTGAATGTTTTTGGCAACCTGATAACCGAAAGTCTGGGCAAACATCAAGAAACAATTGATATTAAAAATCCGCTTGCTTCAGTGAATATGTTTGCACGCATTTTCGCCCTGCACAACGACATCAGGGCGAAAGGCACACTTGAACGGGTGAATGCACTTCGCTCACTCGGGGTTTTCAGTACTGCCACTGCGGAAGAGGTTGCTTACCATTTCAACTTTTTAACGCACCAGCGTCTGAAACATCAACTTGCTCAGTTGTCACACAAAACACTTGTTAACAACCATCTCGAGACCAGGAAACTGTCTGAAATAGAAATGATGATTCTTAAAAAAGTCTTTACACAGATGAACGGTTATCACGACAGCCTGAGTGCTACTTTTATGAGCAGCTACAAAGGATAGAAACAGAACAGCTGTCTTCATTCGGGTTTCAGCCTATCAGGCTAAGCTTTTGAAGCATCTCCATATCAAGCACTTCGATCACCTTGCCATGTAACCCTATGATGCCTTCATTTTTAAATTCTGTAAGAACCCTCACTGCATTCTCCTCCGAAATTCCTGAAAGTTCGCCTAATTCTTTTCGCGTGATCGTCAGGGTAAAGGCATGGCTTTCGTACAGCTGAGAAAGGTAGATCAAACTTTCAGCCACCTTACCACGCAGTTGTTTCTGACTTAACGAAAGTAGTTTTTTCATGATTGAAGCAACTGAGCTGCCAAAAGCCTGATTTAGCTGTATCAAATAATTATGGTTGTGATAATAAAGTTTTTTTATCATCTCAATCCCGATGTGACAAGTGACACAGGGCGTCAGGGCTGAAACATTGTAACTATAGGACGGGGATCCGAAAACAGCAAGCAGGCCAATATAATTGGAAGGCATCAAGATGTTGAGTATGATGTTTTTGCCATTGCTGCCCTCGATATACATTTTGGCATTTCCTTCGCAGAGGATGATGGCATGCGTCACTATGGAATTCTGTCGGCAGATCTGCTCATACTTTTTGTAAGCTACTTTACGGGGCTGCAGGGAATCTTCCAACCCCATCTCTTTTGATGTAAGAAAAATATCACACTTATGTTGACATGATTCGCAGCCTGCTTTTTCTACAATTCTCATGTGTTTTTTTTTCAAAAATAGGTAAAAAGTTGCTACACATCAATGTTGTGAATCAGTGTTTTAAAATCAAGCCATTTGCTTATTAATCTTTAGTTTTGACAAGTAAAGTGAGAAGAAACGATTTGAATAATAACTTAAAACTGATCAAAAATGCATGGTCCTGCCGCAAAGATGGAAGCAGACAAAGCTGCTGCCAAAAAATCGAAACTTGGTGTTACCCTTTTTATCGTCTATACGCTTTTGTATAGCGGTTTTGTAATGATTGGCCTCATGAACCCCGAGCTTTTAGGGGTTCACATCATTGGAAAACAAAATCTGTCAATTATTTATGGTTTTGGCTTGATCATTCTTGCCATTGTGATGGGCTTTGTCTACAATGCCATATGTTCCAGGATGGAAGACCAAATGAATTCAAAATAAGGAGGAAAATTTATGATTTACGAAGTATCTGGCTGGGCCATTGTCATTTTTGTTGTATTCGTTGGTGCAGTTTTGGGCTTATCATTCTATTTTGCCCGCAAAACCAAGTCGGCTTCAGGCTATTATGCTGCGGGTGGCAACATCCACTGGGGCGTGAATGGCATTGCTTTTGCCGGCGACTACCTTTCGGCTGCCTCTTTCCTGGGGATATGCGGCATGATTGCCTTCTCGGGTTACGATGGCTTTCTGTATTCGATTGGCTATCTGGCAGGTTGGGTCGTAGCCTTGTTTTTGGTTGCCGAACCACTCAAACGACTGGGAAAGTACACCTTTACTGATGCACTGGATGCCAGGTTCAATTCCAAATCAATCAAGCTGACCGCCTCCATCAGCACCTTGGTTGTTTCGGTGTTTTATCTCATTCCCCAAATGGTTGGTGCCGGCGACCTGGTCGTCCCGCTGCTTGGTCTGCCCCACTATGCCGGTGTTTTGATCGTTGGAACCATCGTCATCTTTATTGTTGCCACTGCCGGAATGACATCAACCACCTATGTTCAATTCATTAAAGGAGCTTTGCTCATTGTCTTTTCTACCATCCTCACCATCTACATCCTCAACAACGGCTTAAATTTGAATCCCGGAGAAAAATACCATCAGTTTCTGAAGGTCGGCACCATCATTCAAGATCAAAAAATTGCCGGAACCTCCGATGCTGACTACACGCTGAAGGAGTCAGTAACGGTTGAAGGCAAGCACACCTTCGTCAGCCTTGAAAAAAACAATGTTCTCAGGTGGTTCAAATTATCTGCCGATTCAACCTATCTGGAAGAAATGCTTTCTATTTCAGTGACAGATGACGGCACGACCCTTTACAACGGAGAACCTAAAGCAGCTGAAAAGTTTTTCCAGGTAGGTCACCTCACCAAAATTGTAGTGGATGGTGTGGAGGTTGACAAAACAGGTCCGCTGGGCCCGTTCAAATTCTTGTCGACATTGGAAAACAGCGAGTTAATCAGATTCACCAAAAAGGCTATTCCAGACCGAAACACAACAGTTTGGTATCAGACCCCCACTTTGGGGCGTGATATGATCAATCCCGGACTGCTCTACAAAGTATCAACCAAAGCTGGCGCTACCTTCTGGACCAAAATGAATTTTGTATCGCTGATGCTTGCGCTTTTTCTTGGTACCTCGGCCTTGCCTCACATCCTGATTCGTTATTACACGGTTTCGAGCCAGCGGGCAGCGCGAAAATCAACCATTGTTGCCATTGCAGCCATCGGATTTTTTTATATGCTGACGCTTTATATGGGATTGGGAGCCTCGGTAAATGGTGTGCTTGATGTAGAAAGCAGCAATATGTCAGGACCTCTGTTAGCCAAATACTTCGGCATTGGTCTATTTTCCATCATTTCTGCCATCGCTTTTGCCACTGTTTTGGGAACCGTAAGCGGACTGATTGTTGCCTCTTCGGGAGCGATTGCCCATGACTTTATGGATAAATATCTGAACATGAAAATGAACGACAGGAAAAAAGTCAAGGCAGGCAAAATTGCTGCTTTTGGCGTCGGTATTTTTGCCATTGCACTTGGAATTCTTTTCAAGGGCATGAATGTGTCTTTCCTGGTCGGTTTGGCCTTTGCAGTGGCAGCTTCCGCAAACCTGCCTGCCATACTTTTTCTGTTGTTCTGGGAAAAGACAACTGCAAAAGGCATTGCTTCCTCTATCGTCACAGGTATAGTATCATCGGTATTTATTATCCTGTTATCTCCCTCCATGTATGAACGTTACGGCTTATTAAAATCAGCTGCGCCCATTCCTCTCGACAATCCCGGTATCATTTCGATTCCCCTTTCGGCCCTGGTCTTGGTGCTGGTATCGCTTTTAACTCAGAAAGATAATCATCGAAAGGTTGAAAATTATCACAACGATTAACCCTGTCATTCAAGATGAAAAAAATAATCACCCTGATCATCCTGATCATCCCGATCCTAAATCAGGCTCAGGAAAAAAGTACCGAACCCAGGTACGGAATCAATTTTACCGGCTTCGTAAAATCTGATTTCTTTTTTGATTCACGCGAAGTATATACGATACGTGAAGGCGACTTTCTTTTGTATCCCAAGGAGGTGTTTTTTGATGCCAACGGCATTGATATCAACGACAAATCTTCATTCAACTTCTTGTCGATACAATCACGGTTAACAGGTAAGATTACCGGCCCTGATGCTTTCGGAGCGCAGACTTCCGGGGTTTTGGAGGCCGACTTTTTCGGAAATGAAAACGCTGCATTCATTGATGCCAACGGATTCCGTTTGCGCCATGCCTTTGTAAAACTTAACTGGCCAAAAACAGAACTGCTGGCAGGGCAATACTGGCATGCATTTTTTATTCCGGATTGTTTTTCAGGTGTCATTTCATTCAATACCGGAGCCCCTTTTCAACCATTTTCGCGCAACCCTCAAATCAGAATCACACAATCAGCCGGCAAGTTTAAACTGTCGGCCGTTGTTGCAGCACAACGCGATTTTACCAGTCCCCAGGGTTCAGCCTCGCTGCAACATGCCAGCCTGCCCGACCTCAGCATTCTGCTCAGTTATGCACAAAAAAAGAACGAACTAACCACCCATGCCGGTATCGGCCTGGATTATAAATTACTGCAGCCCTTACTCTCGACAACCAAAAACAATGCTGTTTTTGTCACGGATGAAAAGGTGGCGGGATTCTCAGCAACAGCCTGGCTGAAGATTCAATCGCAATCCGCTACCTTTAAATTACAAGGAGTGTATGGAGAGAACCTTTTCGACCTGATCATGCTGGGTGGATATGCCGTACACAGCATCACCGACACATCCAAAAACACCGTTAATTACACCACTTTGAATCAATTGACAGCCTGGAGCGAATTCCAAACCAATGGAAAGACAGTTCAATTTGGGATGTGGGCAGGATTCTCAAAGAATGTGGGAGCCAAGAAAGCTATTTTGTATTATTCCAACAAGGTTGCCGGAACAGATGCCACGGTCAGGGGCGCTAATATTCACTCTTTATACCGACTTTCGCCCAGGATTGTCTTCATTCAGGGGAAATTCAATTTTGCAACAGAGCTTGAATTTACATCCGTTCGCTATGCAACCAAAAACGCACAGAATCAACTGAACAGAGATGAAAACGGTGTCATCACGGATTCAGAGCCTGTAAATAACCTGCGGTTGCTGCTTTCGGCAATTTATCATTTTTAACCAAGGTTTTTCGGGCATCTGTTTTGCCTTACAAGAGTTTCACTTAGAAAGACTTTACAACAAGATCAACCCAAGTCAGGGAATACAATTTTTCTCAACAGATCGCTGAGCGGATTGTTTTCATCAGGTTGATTTGATGGTCTATGACATCTTTTGAGGCTCAGAAAGTACCTTAGTCAAGAATTTATGATCGCGAAATTGCACAAAAAAATTCATCCCGAGAAAATCCCCTATTTCAGATAGGGTTTGAATAAAACAAGTATGCCATTGAGGAACAGTGGTTTTGTTTCTTCGTAGGTCTGATCGGGGTAATAGATTTCTTTGCTGATTACCCAGGAGGTGAAAAGACTGACGAATTGAAACTCAAAGATCGGATAAGTATCCGGATTGAAAATATCTTCCGTGACACTTCCATTTTTTACCAGGTTGGAGGCGAGCACCCTGATCAGCTCCCTGTGTCGCCGATAAGATTCATTGTTGTGTTGAATCACCTCTTTCCTGCTGTTTCCCGCACCTGCAGCATACATGATAGCGCACCTGTAGGCATATTGATTGTCCATTATCCTCCCAAAGAAGTATTGGATATCTTCAAACTTATAATTCGGCCGCTCGGCCAGGAACTCGTTTCTGATCACATTCAGACTAAGCTGATAGGCTTCGCTGATGGCAACAAACAAGGCATCGCGCGTAGTAAAAAAGTGACTGATTCTACCTCTGCTAACATTAAGATAATCAGCAAGCTGATTGAAGGTAATATCCAATCCGTATTGATTGAAAATCTCTACACTTTCTTCAACTATCATCTGCCTTGAACGTATGCCTTTCTTTATGTGTAAATGCTGCATGATATAAATAATTGAATATGAGATATTTCCATTTCTTTCATCCCTGCAAATATAGTGAATTATCTGAAAGGAAACCCGTAACAGTCTCAGTTTCCATCAAAAAGTCCGCATT
>JANJXG010000135.1 GCA_024709145.1 Bacteroidales bacterium
TGCCAGAAGAATAATTTAATGAGACATAATATGATTGGGATTTATCGACTTTTTTTCGTTTTTCTGTTTTTTTCGGTTAATGCGAATCTATGGAGTCAAAACCATTCTTTTTTTGATTTGAACTCTAACACCTTCGATCGTCAAGGAATATCGTTCATTCCTATCAATAATGATATGTTTGTTTTACATAGTTTGGTAGGAGGTCCAAAGAAAAGTGATTTTGAATCAACCTTTTATTATGATTATACCGACATGCTGTATAAAATGGATTCAGATCTAAACGTACTGGACAGCGTTAGGTTTCCGCCATTTCAGGGATACGGCCTGAGGCTTTATGGCGGGATTAAGCTCTCGGACAGTGTAATATCTGTTTCGGGTCTGGCATATGACTCGTTAAGTGGAGATTATCAAGTGTATATGGCATGGTTGAATGATGATTTTGAAATTTTGAACGAGTATATCTGGGGCAATAATGAAGTGCCAGAAGGTTTATATCCACCCCGTCAAAACAAAGCAGGCAATTTGGTGCAGCTGGGATGGTATCCCAACAATCCAAGCACAGGCATGCGACAACATTTTTATCAGGAGTTTTTGCCGTCAGGTGAGTTGCTGCGTTTTGTTGAGGATTCGAGTTCTGTTCAACGCTTTGATATTGTGTCTTTTGGCAATGAGGGAAAATATGCTCAATACAGCTCTGAGAGTCTGACTATACTGAATCCGGATTTTTCAACGGACACGGTAATAGCAATTCCGTCAAATGCGGACTTTTGGTTGAGGCGTTTCGGCCTGCTGAACGACAGCACATTCTATGTGGGTGGTGATATTAAGGTCGACAGCCAGGTTTATGATAGTGACCCTGCAATTATTCCGATCGATATGGATGGTCAAATTTTTCCGGTAATTCATGCCGGGGCTGTTGATACGATTGATTTTTTCGCTGAGTTTAAGCTGATATCTGATGGTTATTTGCTTTCGGGTACAAAAAACGCCTATCCGGGATTACCATCGTTCTTTATGGTTAACAAACTTGATTTGGATTTTCAAAAGGTTTATTCGACCAGCTATGGTGATGGTGTACGCTCCTACATTCTTTACGATTTAATTGCAATGCATGATGGTGGTTGCATTGCAACCGGGCGGGCCGAGAATTACGATCCGAATTTTTTATATAACACCCGTAACGACCTTATTCTTGTTCGATTTGATGGAAATGGAGTGCTCGTTGGGCAACCGAAAGTTATTGAAGACCATCCATCCTTAATGCTAGCCCCGAACCCGGCAACCGGTCTAGTTGCCATTTTAGGTCAAAAAGCGTGCTGGGTTTCGGCAGAGATATTTGATATAGAAGGAAGAGTTGTTTCACGCCTCAAAGTGGAGAGCTGTAGTTTTTTTGATGTCCAACACTTATCAACAGGATTGTTCTTGGTGAGGTTAACTACCGAAAGCGGACTTAATGGTTTTGTCAGGATGGTTAAATTATAACCTCACAAATGGCGCTGTCATCCCAAAGGGGATAGCAAGATATCTTCAACCAACCTCGTTGATGGTCGACTAATCATGATGAAATTAATCATTGACTTGTTTCTCAAAAGTTAAAGTTATAATAATGAGTTTTATAAGGGCGTTCGGATATTTACCAAACGCCTTTTTTAATTTTGTCTTCCGTGTCTGGAATTTGTCCAGGCAGCAGTTGCGAATGATAAATTTGCTTTATACTATGGTTTCGTTGTGCGGTTTTTGGGGATTTTTATGTTGACCTAAAACATCTAACCAAAGTAAAATACAATTAGCATAGCACAAATTGGTTGAGTCAATCAAATCCATGAATCAGTAATTAATTTACTGTATAATCCAATAAGTCTAGAAAGAAGTATAGTTATGGGATTGTGTTCCTAAAAAGTATTATATTTGCGTCAGAAATCTAGTAGCAAATGAGATTAATTGAAAGAAATGAGTATTTAAACCGCCTTATTGCATTGCGCGAGAAGCAAGTTATAAAAATTGTAACTGGTATCCGGCGTTGCGGAAAATCGACACTTTTTGAAATGTATCAGGATTATTTACGGAAGAATGGGGTCTTGGATAGCCAAATAATCTCGATCAATTTCGAGGATTTTGATTTTTTCGAACTTCGAAATCCTCATACACTTCATGAGTATATATCAAACCAATTGACTTCTGGTCTCTTTACATATATTTTTCTCGATGAAATTCAACATGTACCTGACTTTCCTGATGTGGTAAATAGTTTATTTATTAAAAAGAATGTTGATTTATACCTTACAGGTTCAAATGCTTATATGCTTTCGGGCGAAATTGCTACCCTAATTTCGGGCAGATATGTTGAAATAGCATTATTGCCTTTGTCCTTTAAGGAATATGTGGATAGCGCTGGAAACTCCAATGACCTTAACCATAAGTACAGTGAATATTTGCAAAGCAGTTCGTTTCCGTATGCTTTAGAACTGAAAAGCCAGCCAAAGGTTCTTACCGATTACCTTACAGGCTTATACAATACTGTCGTGCTTAAAGATGTAGTAGCCCGATATAAGATTAGTGACATTATGATGCTAGAGAGTATTATCCGCTTTATGTTTGATAACATTGGTAATTTGCTTTCAACAAAAAAAATCGCTGATACTATGACATCAAATGGAAGAAAAATTGATGTAAAGACAGTTGAAAAATACCTTGCAGCATTACAAGCCAGCTTTATTTTGTATCAGTCAAAACGATACAATATTAAAGGAAAACAATACCTGAAAACCTTAGAGAAATATTATGTTGTTGATATTGGACTACGCACGTTGTTATTAGGTTCAAGAGCCTTTGATGTAGGGCACATTCTCGAAAATGTAGTCTATCTTGAGTTAATTCGTCGTGGAAATGATGTTTATGTTGGCAAAGTTGATCATTTAGAGGTTGATTTTGTCGTTGTTAATCAGCAGGGTTTAACTTACTATCAGGTAGCAGCCACAGTAAGAAACATCGAAACGCTTGATAGAGAGCTTGCCCCATTGAAGCGAATAAACGATCAATACCCCAAATACATTCTAACTTTAGATGATGACCCTGATGCTGATTATGATGGAATAAGAAGAATAAATGTGCTGCAGTGGTTGGTTGGTCAACGCTAACTTATATTTATTTTTCAGAAACCTCCAAATGACTTTTGAGCTTCCAAAACCCTCTTAGGGTAAATAGTATTACCTTTGCCCTTGAATCTGAATTGCAATTCGTGAAAAAGATTAATCTTTATGTCCTGAAGTCCTATCTTGGACCCTTTATTCTTACTTTTTTTATTTCTCTCTTCATCCTGCTGATGCAATTTCTTTGGAAATACATCGACGATCTGGTGGGCAAAGGTCTTGAAGCTGATGTGATTGCACAATTATTGTTCTATGCCAGCGCCACCTTTGTCCCCTTAGCCTTGCCTCTGGCCATTTTACTTTCTTCACTCATGACTTTTGGCAACCTGGGCGAACACTACGAACTCGTGGCCATGAAAGCCTCGGGGATTTCGGTGTGGAAGGTGATGCGACCACTCGTTTACCTATCTTTCATGATCAGTATTTTGGCATTTGTTTTTTCCAATAATGTGTTGCCGGTGGCCAACCTGAAGTTTCAGTCGCTTCTTTACGATGTGAGGCAGCAAAAGCTTGCCTTCAATATCAAAGCGGGTGAGTTTTACAATGGCATCGAGAATTATATTATCAGAGTGGGTGAAAAGGCCCCTGATGGCCGAACCATTTACGATGTGAAGATTTATGACCATACCGACAGAATGGGCAACATAAAAGTTACAACAGCCAAATCGGGCTATATGGAACTTTCACCTGATCAGAAATTCGTGATCTTTACCCTTTTCGACGGCTATAATTTCAAAGATATCATAACCACCAAAAACTTCCGCGAAAACCGGCCTTTCGACCGCAGTTCATTCAAAAAGCAGCGGCTTAAGTTTGACCTTTCAGCATTCGATCTGACCAGAACACAGGAAGATCTTTTTAAGAATCATTACAGCATGTTGAATACCAAGCAATTAACTCAATATATCGATTCGCTTGGTCAACGTTATCAGGAACGAAAAGAGCGTTTTACGGGAGGCTTTTATGCGCGTTTTCAGCATCTGTCAACTGTAGATACCGCCAAAATCAGACGGCTTTCTGACGATGCCAGGCCGAACCAAACAAAGACTGACATCACCGAAGACAGCCTGCATACGGCTGTTTTGAAGTATCCGCTGATCGAAAATTTTGCCGAAGGTGAAAAATTCAATGTGCTCGAAATGGCTTTGAGTGCTGCCAAAAACAACAAAGACAACATCATTTTTAATAAGAACGATTTTAACTATCAAGCCGAAAACATCAGAAAGCATGAGATAGTGTGGCATAAAAAGTTTACACTCTCCATTGCCTGCCTCATCCTGTTTTTCATCGGCGCACCCATGGGAGCCATCATCCGCAAAGGCGGACTTGGATTGCCGGTTGTTATTGCTGTTTTCTTTTTTGTCATCTACCACATCACCAGCATCACAGGCGAGAAATCGGCCCGGCTGGGCGATCTTGATATGTTTTTTGGCGTCTGGCTTTCTTCAATCGTGCTTTTCCCGATAGGTCTTTTTCTAACTTTCAAATCAACTACCGATGCACCCTTGTTGGATGCCGAAAGCTGGAAGAAATTTTTCAGCCGCTTTCTCAGATTCAAAGAAAACGCTCAATCTGCATCCTAATGAAAGTCTTGTTTTTGTGCAACAAATCGCCTTTCCCGGCCCGCGAAGGGGGGCCGATGGCCATGAACAGCCTGATCGAAGGCTTGATACAGGCCGGTCATCAGGTTAAAGTGCTTGCCGTTAATTCAGCGAAATACAATGTAAAAACAGAAGATATTCCGGATTCATACCGCAGGATCACCGGTATCGAATTGGTAGATCTGGATTTGAGCATCAAACCTTTCGATGCCTTTCTTAACCTTTTCACCTCGCAATCGTATCATATTGAAAGGTTTATATCAAACCAATTTAGCAAGAGGCTGGAAGATCTTTTACGTCGGACTCATTTTGATGTGGTCCAGCTAGAAACGCTGTTTATGGTTCCTTATGTAGATCTCGTGCGCAAACACTCCAAAGCCAGAATAGTGCTCAGAGCGCATAACATCGAACATCTGATTTGGAAACGGTTAAGCCAGCAGACAGCCAATCCTTTGAAAAAATGGTATCTGGGTCATCTTACATCTACCTTGAAGCGGTATGAACTGGCAGCACTGGGAAAGGTTGACGGCATTGCCGCCATTACCCGCAAAGATGCAGCGTTTTTCAGGGGTCTGACTTCCACACCCGTGGTTGATATCCCTTTTGGCATTGAACTACCACCCTTGTCAGCGAGTTCCGGTGTGAAGCGCTTTCCAGCTTTTTTCCACATCGGTGCGATGAACTGGATGCCCAATGAAGAAGGGATTAAATGGTTTGTTCAGGAGGTGTGGCCTGAAATCAATAAGAAACATCCGGAGCTGGTGTTTAACCTGGCGGGAAGATACATGCCATCATGGTTAAAAACGGGATTGAAGCCTCAGTTGGTCGTGTGGGGCGAGGTTGACAACGCTGCTTCCTTTGTCAATGCCCATGATGTGGCGATCGTTCCTCTGCTCTCAGGAAGCGGAATCCGAATTAAAATCATCGAAGCAATGGCCGCTGGCAAAACAGTGATCACAACTGAAATTGGTGCTGAGGGAATTTTGTATCAAAATGGCCTGAACATTATGATAGCAAACAGTAAACACGATTTTATCAATGCGGTTGAAAAAATTGTTAGCACACCCGGACTCGCGGCTGGTATCGGCGCAAACGCCCGCAGACTGATTGAGGAGGTTTATGACAACAAGCAGATAGTTAAACGGCTATTGTTGTTTTACGAAAACCTCCAAAGGCAAAGCAGTATTCGGTACTAGAAACATTCAAACTTGCTGCCTGATGTGGTGATTAACTTTCTATTTCATCAGCAGGATAAGGTCTGCTTTTTGAATAAATCCTGGCTTAAACTTAGCGATTGAAATGCTTTTCGCCTAAAAAAGCCACGACTGCCAAAAACCGATTGGTTTTTTAATCAATTCTTAAGCTATTCTTTCCACTTTTAGACAAGGCATCGGAAAGGATTTTCGTATCTTTGACAGATGACTGCTGATGCCCGTGTTTCAAAAGTAAAGACCGTAACCTATCTGGGGATGGTGGTGAATGTGTTGTTGACATTTGGAAAGCTTTTGGCCGGAGTGGTTGGAAAATCCTCTGCCATGCTTGCCGACGGGGTTCATTCGCTCTCTGATATTGCCACCGACGTTGTTGTGATCGCATTTGTTGGCATCGCTGCCAAGGAGAGTGATCAGGACCATCAATATGGCCATGGAAAATACGAAACCTTCGCAACCATGCTTATCAGCTTTGTTTTGCTTGTGGTTGGCTTAGGGATTTTTTGGGAAGGTCTGAAGGCACTTTATGGTCATTTTAATGGCGTGGTACTACCAAAACCTGGATTGATCGCCTTGTATGCAGCGCTTATTTCTATTGTTTCCAAGGAGATACTCTATCGTTATACAATGGTTGTTGCCAACCGAATCCAAAGCAGTGCAGTAAAGGCCAATGCATGGCATCACCGTTCGGATGCCTTTTCTTCAATAGGTACAACTCTTGGAATTGGTGGAGCTATTTTTTTAGGTGAGTCGTGGCGACTTCTCGACCCTCTTGCCGGGATGGTTGTTAGTATCTTCATTGTCAAAATGGCTGTGGAAATTGGTCTGCCGAGTGTGAAAGAATTGCTTGAAACAGCATTGCCCGAAGAGACACGGGAAGAGATTGAGAAAATCATCCAGTCACAACCGGGTGTTTTGAATTATCACCGGCTTCGTACTCGTAAGATCGGAATGGTCAATGCTGTTGAAGTTCATGTGAAAGTCGACAGGGATTTAACAGTAGAAGCTTCACACCAGATAGCAACGGCTATTGAAGAAGCTTTGCGGCACCGATTTGGAAAGCAAACCCACGTTGGGGTTCATATTGAACCTTTCTATCCCAGGCAAAGCGGATGATTATTTGTTTCGCTGGCCGTGACGCATTCTGTTGCGTCCAGACCCTTTTCCGCTCTCAGGCCGGCTTTCATTCATAAGATTTTTATAGAGTTCCACCAACCTCCCGCGTTGTTCGCTGTTTGAAATGGCATTAACCTTTTTCAGATGCCTGAAGGTTGTCATCCTTATCATATGCTGAAGCTCTGCGGCCTTCAGTGAAATTTCTTCGAGGGAGGTGGTATCGGCAGCACCTTCAGCAAGGATATGAAACATCTGTTCCTGTTCTATCTGAAGCTGTTGCTTTAGATTGGTAGTGCTTCCCTTATAATCATCGAGCAAATAATTGTATTGCTGCTGCTGAAGATGATCAAACCCCAGCTTGTTGCGGAAATGTGCAAACCCTTTACCACCACCGTTATCCTGACCGATAAGGCCTGTTGAAGTCCCCGGCCAGCCTGAAGCAAGTAATACCGTCAGTGTGGCAACAAAAAGGAAAAGGCTGATATAGAAACCTATTTGGTAAAACCTGAGCTGTTTCATGGTTATTCTTCGTTGAAGTAATCTATTGGAAATGAATCATCTGTGCTTAGTTCGAGGGTGTAATCTGCAGCAATATCCCTGTATGTCGGTCCGCTGGCTGGGATTAGCTTGTGGCTGACAATGAGCCCGGTGAGTACGGATGCTGCTGCGATTGCTGCCACCTTTACCAGAATTGGCTGTAGCTTTCCTGAATTTGCTGATGCTGATTTTATCCTTGCTGTTGGGTCAATTGCAATGGTACCTGGCCCTTGCTGTTGCCATTTTTCAAGGTCGGCAGTCAGTTGGTCGATTACGAACCGGCAGTGTGGGCAGCCAGTCAGATGGGGGTCGTTTTGCATCGAAATTGCTTCATTGTCGGTGGCGGCAAGCAGTTTATTGATCAATTCCCCGGTTTGAGGGCAGGATTGTGGTGGTTTCATCATCAGGATTTTTTATTGTTGTAGTAGGGTAACAGTATTTTAACCAAATTTTGCCTGGCCCTGAAGTTTAGCGACTCTACTGATGAGACACTGAGTTTCATGATGGCAGCGATTTCAGGATTACTCAATCCTTCACTTTTTGAAAGGACAAAAGCTGTACGCTGGTTGTGAGGAAGTTGCTGTAAAGCCATAGTGATTGCGTTTTCGTCATCTTTTCTTTCAAACATTTCCAGTGCCATGTTGAGGCTGTGGTTCATACCTGCGGGAGGCTGTGCTTGTTCTGATTGCCATGACAGGCGGAATCCTGTCCGCAGTTTCTTCCATTTGAGATGATTGCGGGCTTTGTTGGTGCTCAGCTGATAAATCCAGGTAGAGAGTGAAGCTTCTTCTCTGAAATTTTTAACTTGTTCCCAAATACTTACAAACACTTCCTGCACCAGGTCCGGCGTTTCTTCTTTGTCGCCGGTAATCTTGAAAATTACCCTGGCGGTTATGGGCTGAAATCGAAGAATCAGTTCCCTGAAGGCAGCTTCGTCCCTTCTTCGCAAGGCATCAGTGAGCTGTTTTTCGGTCATCATGAGCTTGGGCACAGCATTAATTGGCTGACAAAGTTAATCATCAGCCAATGATTTGCCTCTTTTTCAGATGGTTTATTGCGGATTTTGATTTGTTGTCGTTGTGGCACCATGCCGAAATCCTTTTCCATTTCCCAGGCATTGTCCCTGACCCCGTCCTGCTTTGCGTCCGCGTCCTGCAGCCTGACCTTGTCCGTTGCGTTTGCCTTTCTGGCCGTTGAAGCGGTCGCAAATGCCATCACCATTTTGATCCACAAACTGGCGGCCTTGTGCCTGACCTTTTGCAAGGGCTTGATTGTCGCAAACACCATCCTTGTTGGCGTCAACAAATTGTCCGCGTGGTGCAGGCGTTTGTTTGTCGGGGGTTGTCTGTGCCGATAAGGTGCCGGCAAAAAAGATCAGACCTAAGATGGCTGCCGTAATAATGCTTTTTTTTATCATGACTTTTAAGTTTAAATTCATGTCTTTGACAACTGAAGAAAACAATTCTTGCGGTCAGTTTGATTTTTTTTTGAAGAACCTTCTACAGGCTGTTTTCGGTTTCAAGAGCGTATTTTTTATATCTTTGGCCATTCTAATGTACGATAATTAGATCCGGAAACTTTTTCATTTAACAACTAAATTACTGAAAATGAAACTTTTGGAAGGTAAAGTGGCTCTGATCACAGGAGCAGCACGCGGGATAGGGAAAGCATTGGCATTGAGATTTGCTGCCGAAGGTGCAGCCATTGCCTTCTCCGATCTGAAGTATGATGAAAACATGGAAGCTACCGAAAAGGAAATACAGAATCTTGGTGTTCAAGCCAAGGGATTTGCTTCCAATGCTGCCTCCCTGGCTGACAGTGAAAAGCTGGCTGAAGAGGTTGTTGCTCATTTTGGCAGAATCGATATCCTCGTGAACAATGCCGGCATCACACGCGATAACCTTTTGATGCGCATGACCGAGCAGGATTGGGATCTGGTCATCAGTGTGAACCTGAAATCAGCTTTCAACCTTACCAAAGCTGTACAGCGGACGATGATAAAACAACGCGGAGGTTCGATCATTAATATGAGTTCGGTCGTTGGCGTTAATGGTAATGCCGGACAATCCAATTATTCTGCCTCAAAGGCCGGTATGATAGGGTTCACCAAATCTATGGCTCAGGAATTGGGCAGCCGAAATGTTCGTTGCAACGCCATTGCACCTGGTTTTATCGAGACTGAAATGACACACAAATTACCTGATGATGTAAGAACACAATGGATCAGCACCATTCCCCTCAGGAGAAGCGGCAAACCGGAGGATGTTGCTGATGTGGCCGTATTTTTGGCCAGCGACTTGTCAGCTTATGTGACCGGCCAGGTGATCAGCGTGTGCGGTGGCATGAGCATGTAGACTTTTTGTGCCGGAATCCCAACTGGCTGAAACGACCTTTAAGCTTAATGAAGTGGAAATTATAACAGGTTTAAGCTGGTGGATGTTGGTTCCGGTTCTTGCAACCGGACTCCTTTATGCTTCTATTCTTTACTACGAAAACAAACATTCGTCACTGTCACGTCCGCTCAGCATCGTCTTGTTTGGTCTGCGCTTTCTGGCTGTGAGTCTGATTGCCTTCCTGCTTTTATCGCCCTATCTTAAACAAACCAAAAAATCGGTTGAGCAGCCAACGGTTATTCTGGCGGTGGATAATTCGGCATCCATGGTTTCAGCTTCTGATTCTGCTTTTATCCGGTCACAATTACCCGAACTGATCAATAGCTTCAAATCTTCGCTTTCGGACGATTTTGCGGTGGTTGACTACACTTTTGGGCGGCAGGTAAAAAGGAGTGGGGTGTTGGATTTTTCGGAACAACAAACCGATTATTCCGATCTTATGACTACTGTGGCAAGTGCTTACTATAACAGAAATGTGGGTGCTCTCGTGGTTTTTTCTGATGGTTTGAATAATGCCGGAGTGCAGCCTGAGTTGTCTGCATCTGCCTTTCCTTTTCCGCTTTACACTGTTTTGCTTGGTGACACATCAATCTTTACCGATCTGAGCATCACCGACGTCAGGTTTAATCAACTGGTTTATAATCAAGCTGATTTTCCTGTTGAGGTTTCTTTTAAAGCTACTGATGCTCCCGGCACAGCTACCACGATCGAACTGCTTTCGGATGATAAGGTCATTGCCGGACAAAATGTTTCGCTTTCCGGCCAAAACTCTTCCGGTAGCATCACCCTGATGGTTCAGGCTTCAGGTAGTGGCCGAAAGAAATTCACAGCCCGCATCAAAGCACTGGACAACGAGAAGCTTCTGCAAAACAACGAACGAAGTTTTTATGTCGACCTCGTCAATGAAAAGCAAAAGGTGCTGATACTGGGTGTTTCACCCCATCCCGACCTTGGCGCAATCAAATCAGTTTTTGATGATTATTTTGATGTAAGCCTGCAAAGTATCGGTGAGTTAACCTCCGGGTCAGCCAAATACAGCCTTATCATTTTGCACCAGTTACCTGCCACAGGCAACGATCCTGCTGCAGTGCGGCGATTGCTGGAAAACAATCCTGATGCTTCCGTGTTTTTTATCACTGGTATGCAAACAGATTTTACAACACTGAACCAGCTACAATCAGGATTGCATTTCAGTAGTTCTTCGGGTCAGGGCCCGATGGATATATTTCCGCTTGCCAACAACAGTTTTGCTTTGTTTAATGCCGATCAGGCTTTTGCAGAACGCATAGCTGCTTTTCCGGCCTTGCTCAGCCCGCTGCTGGAGATCAATCCATCGATGGCTTTTCATCCTTTGTTAACTCAAAAAATCCGTTCAGTTTCAACGGCTTATCCTATGCTGGGCTTTGCTGAAACACCCAACCGACGTATGGGTTTCCTGATTGGAACAGGATTGTGGAAGTGGCGTCTGGCCGATTTTCAGTTGAATGGAAACAATCAAACATTTCAGGAATTATTCAGTAAATCAATCCAGTACCTGATGGTGCGAAAAGATCAGCGAAGGCTAAAGGTCATTGCTTCAGATTCTTATCTTCTCAACGACAGGGTAATACTGAGGGCTGAGCTTTACAATCAAAGCTTTGAAAAGGTAAAGGATGCAAAAATTACGATCAGACTTAATACCCTGGACGACAGCACCAACATAAATTTTGAGTTCACGCCCGAAGGAAACGATTATCAATTAAACGCAGGCAGATTGCCTGCCGGTGGATATACCTATCATGCCGAAGCGATAACCGCGACCGAAAAACTTGAAGCTTCAGGCTCCTTTGTCGTTGCTCCTTCAACTTTCGAGCAGCAGCAGCTGAAAGCCGATCACCATTTGCTGCGAAGGCTGGCAGCAGTTACCTCGGGAAAAGCCTTTAATATTGATCAACTGCCGGCACTAGCCACTGAATTGAATGATAACCCGGCCATCGCTTCCGTGTCATCTTTCACCCGGGTCTACGACCCACTAATTTCAATCACCTCAGCACTTATACTGATTCTGATTCTTTTAACAGCTGAATGGTTTTTGAGAAAATTCAACGGGGCTTATTGAAACACAAAATCCTTTGACGGTTCAGAAATTATTTTTTCTGAAAAAAGTAGGGAGCGTCTTGAGTAATATTTTCATGTCGACCCAAGGACCCGAAATCATTGAATATTGATTGTCGAGTGCTATGCGTTCCTCTTCAGATTGAAAACGGTCTTTTTTTATTTGCCAGAGTCCGGTGATTCCGGCAGGTGCCAGAAATCTGTATGAAAGTTGGTCGGTAGTAAGTCGTTCTGCCTCATATAATGGAAGAGGCCGGTTGCCAACAATCGACATATCACCCCGAAGCACGTTGAAAAACTGTGGCAATTCATCCAGGTTTGTCCGACGAATAAACTTTCCGATCCTGGTAACTCTGGGGTCGTGTTATGCTTTAAAAAAAGTAGGTTTGACCATATTACGCCGCTTGAGTTCCATATACCAGTTTTCACAAATTGTGGTGCCGTCAATAAACAACAAAGGAGAGCAGTTTGTACCAAGTGATTCACATTCAGGACATTTATCATCATCGTGAATGTTGTGTTGATTGTGTTTTCGGTTAATGAGGTATAAATTAAGATCTGATAATTTGTTGAATTCCTGCTCCGAACCTTGTCGCATCGAGCGAAATTTGTAGAACTTAAAAACATCATATCCTGTCCCAACACGGCTGGAGGCATAGATAACAGGCCCTTTAGATTCCAGCTTAATCAGGATAGCGATGATCAACATAAATGGAGCAGTAATAAGGATGGCAAGTGAAGAAAAGAAAATGTCAAATGCCCTTTTCCCAAACCCAATTCTGAATGTTCCAAAAGTTTCTTCCTGACCCTGCCTAAATGTTTTTTTCATGCAATAGCGCGTAATGCTTAGTCTTCTCCTAGTTGTAATCGCAAATATATGACAATTAATAAGCAGACTAAATTTTTTTTCCTTCTTTCAAAATGTTTGATTGTCGGTTTTTGTTATTGGTTGAGCTGCTGATAATTATGATAAAGTCATTTATTCACACAAATATTCATTAATTTTGCCGAAAATTTGGGTTTCTTTCAACCCATCAGTAAATCAATCATTGTTTACATTGTTCATTCATCGTATTTTACGTCTTTTCGCCTGATGGATATCCTGTTTGAATCTCTGTAAGCCTAACAAAATTTTTATGAAAGTAGGAAATCAAAAAGTTGTCTCGCTGACTTATGAACTGCGGGAAGAGAATGAGCAAGGTGAGCTGATTCAAAAAGTGGATGCCGACCGTCCGTTTGTTTATTTGTTTGGTATCGGTGGTCTTTTGCCAAAATTTGAACAAAATCTTGAAGGTTTGGCAGTTGGTGATCAATTCAGCTTTGGAATGACAGCCGCCGAATCTTATGGTGAACACACAGAAGAAGCAATCATTGATGTTGACAAACAAATCTTTGAAATCGACGGTCAGATTGATGAAGAATTGTTAACCATTGGAAATCAGATTACAATGCAGGACAATGAAGGTAATCCGCTGGATGGCATCGTCCTGGAAGTTACCGACAGCATTGTTAAAATGGATTTCAATCATCCTTTGGCTGGTCTTGACCTCCATTTTAGCGGTGAAATCCTTGACGTGCGCGAAGCTACATCCGACGAAATGGCTCATGGTCATGCTCATGGTCCCGGCGGACATCATCATCACTAAGATGTAATTTTATACCCTTGATGAAGGGTTATATAAGATAAAGACGGTCGGCTTCTTATGAATGTCCGGCCGTTTTTTGTCCCACGAAGCTATTGATTTTGTTTGAATTACCTCGTCAGGCCCGCTTAGATTAGATGCTATACACAAAAGTGTTGCCGGCTGGCAGGTTTTCACTAAGGCATCCAATAATTGAGTATTGCGAAAAGGAGTTTCAATAAAAACCTGGGTTTGATTTTTTTGCATACTTTCCTTTTCAAGAGTTTTTAAAAACTTTTGCCTTTCTTCGGGTTGGATTGGAGGGTACCCATGAAAACAGAACGATTGTCCGTTAAAACCCGATCCCATCAAGGCCTGGTTGATCGAACTGGGTCCCGAAAGTGGTTTCACGCGAATAGTCAGTTCGTGAGCCGCTTTTACAACAAGTGCGCCCGGGTCGGCCACACACGGGCTGCCAGCCTCGGAAATCAAACCTGCATCATTTCCGTTGAGGAGCGGTTGAAGAAATGAAAGAATTCGAGCCGGATCAGTGAACTTATTGAGCTCAAAAAATGTAATCGAATCAATATCAATTTTCTGATCAATCTTCTTAAGCAGGCGCCTCGCCGTCCTGATTTGCTCGACAATGAGAAATTTCAATTGTCTCAGTTGAAAAAGGGCTTCTTCAGGCATCACCAATGCCGGTGAAACATCCGCCAGAGGGGTTGGTATCAGATACAATGTTCCCTTACCGATTTGGTTCTTCATTTCCAGGGTAATTTATTCAAATCAACATTGCCTCCGGAAATGATGATGGTAGCAGTTTTGTTTTGAATCCAATCCGGTGACGAAAGTGCCACTGCAACAGGTACAGCTGAACTTGGTTCAATAACGATCTTCATTCGTTCCCAAACCAATTTCATAGCTGTGGCAATGGCTTCATCACTTACCGTAATCACATCGCTGACATAATTTTTAATGATAGGGTAAGTTAATGAACCTAAAGAGGTTAAAAGTCCATCGGCGATTGTTTTGGGATGGACACTTGGAATCAATACTCCCTGACGGAAAGACTGCCAGGTGTCGTTGGCACCTTCGGGTTCACAGGCAATTACTTTCGTAGCAGGCGAGAGGTAGTGTGCTGCGAGCAAAGTGCCGCTCAGCAACCCGCCTCCACCGACAGGGCAAAGGATGAAATCGGGGAGCGGGCCTTGCCTGAGCATCTCGAGGCAGGCAGTGGCCTGTCCGGCGATGATGTCGTAGTCGTTGTAAGGATGAATTAGTGTCGCTTTGCAATCCCGGATAATGGCTTCCGTTGCTTCTTCCCGTGCTGCCAGCGTTGGCTTACAGAAAGTAATTTTACCGCCGTATTGTTCAACAGCAGCAACCTTTACTGCAGGTGCATTTTCGGGCATTACGATATGGGCCTCCACACCCAGCATAGCTGCTGCCCTGGCGAGAGCCTGTGCGTGATTGCCGCTTGAATGTGTAACTACACCTTTGCCGAGTTGATCTTTGGTAAGCTGCAGCAGGGCATGGGTAGCTCCTCTGGATTTAAAAGCCCCGGCTTTTTGAAAATTCTCACACTTAAAAAACAGCTTCGCCCCGCTGATCTGATTCAGCTGACTTGACTGAAGCAAGGGGGTGTATTCGATGTAAGGTCTGATCAAATCGTGGGCAGACCTGATTTCGTCGATGGTCGGCGGTTGAAGAATTTTCATGCGTTCTTGTTTATCTGGTCTGTTATCACCTGACAAGCCCGTTCCATTTGTCTGAAAGTTGCTTCACAGGCGTCGAAACCGCCGTAGTAAGGATCGGCGACAGATTTGTTACTTCCAGGTTCAATAAGGTTAAGCAGGTAATCCACTTTTTTCTTATCAGTCTCATCTCTGGCAACTTCCATTACGTCCTGCATATTTTTGAAGTCCATGACATAGATTTTGTCAAAGGCATCAAAATCGCTCACACGAAAAAGTCTTGCGCGCTTGCCTGAGATGTCGATGCCATGATGTGCGCAAACTTTCACAGCCCTTGGATCGGGGCTGTCATTGATGTGAAATGATTCAAAGCCTGCAGATTCTACCCTGCCGGTCGTTTTACTTTCTTCAAATTTCTTTTTGAGCAATCCTTCTGCGATAGGTGAGCGGCAGATGTTTCCAAGACATACAAACAAGACATTCATAATTGAAGGGTTTAATTTGTTGATGGTTTTTGCAATGTCAATTGATTCAGGTCGTTTCTGATTTGCCCTATGGCTTGTTCAATTAATTTTGGCTCGCTTTGATACAACATTGCGGCAAGGTCGGCTTTAGGTGCATCAGGTTGCAATTGCCCTACACTCAGATGGATCAGCTGAATCATTTCTTCCTTGGCGGCTCTGATTGTTTGCCAGGCCATGTCGCTGACAAAGAGCTGCTGCGAAAGGTTATAGTCAAACTCCTCTCTGATTGTCCTGAGCAGTTGCTGGGCTAAATCCTGGGCGAGGATGCTTTCAGTCAGATGGCGTGAAATAAGTTGTTGTGGCTGAAGCCGTTCCAAAAAAAGCACCAGACGTTCACTCGCTTGAATACGCAATGGAAGCATGGTTTTGAACCCTTCGATTTGTTGTGATTTTTCGTTTTTTTCGAGGAATGCCCGGATTTGTTTATGTTGTTCGGACGTTAGCAGACGAAGGGTCTTGAACCATTGATTCGACTGTAATGTAAAAAGGATCAGCAGGATGATCCACAGCAGGGCAATCAATATCAGGATGGTGTTGTTCATTTTAGAAATTTGTCGGATTAAGTGTATTTATTTTGATTTTGTTTGACCGAAAACAATAGAGACTGTATTTTAAATTTACTAACCTGGATGTAATTAGTTTATATTGAGTTATTTATGATTTTTACCAAAATGAATGACTGATTACAAAGGTAACGAATTCCAGCCTGAATGGCCTCAATGTCTGTATTTTTTACGTGGCTTATCCTGCTTCCGAAAACGTTTGCTTTGTTTTTTATTTCACATAAGCTTGCCTCTTTTTGCTTACATTTGCACTTTAAAACCCCAAATAAAGTGGACCATCAGCAATTACTTTCCAACAGGGTCAAATCGTTATCTGAGTCAGCCACACTGGAAATGACCAGAAAGAGTCGTGAACTGCGTGATAAAGGGGTCGATGTGATTACCTTAAGCATCGGCGAGCCTGATTTTAATACGCCCGAAGCTGTCAAGCAAGCAGCCATTCAGGCCATTGAGGATAATCAATCGCATTATCCTCCGGTTCCGGGAATCATGGAGTTAAGAAAGGCAATCTCTGCTAAGTTATTAAGGGATAATGCATTAAAGTATAATCCAAGCCAGATTATTGTTTCCAATGGTGCCAAGCAGTCGATCATGAATGCCATGTTTGCATTGCTTGATGAAGGGGATGAGGTGATCATTCCGGCTCCTTACTGGGTTTCTTACCCCGAAATGGTCAAGTTGGCCGGTGGCAGTCCGGTAGTGATTCCATCCACCGTGGAACAAGATTTTAAAATTCTCCCCGAGCAGTTGGAAGCCGCGATCACACATAGGACCAAGGCTTTTATCTTTAGTTCACCTTGTAACCCTAGTGGCTCTGTTTATTCCCAGGTTGAATTGGCCGGACTGGCCAAAGTTTTTGCCCGTTATCCCCAGGTGATGATTTTCTCGGATGAGATTTACGAATACATACAATTTGGGCAAAAACATGAAAGCATTGCTTTTTTTGAAGATGTTTTCGACCGTGTCATTCTGATCAACGGCTTGTCGAAAGGTTTCGCCATGACCGGCTGGCGAGTCGGTTATATGGCTGCGCCTCAATGGCTTGCTGATGCTTGTAATACCATTCAGGGGCAGTATACATCCGGGAGCTCTACCATTTCACAGGCCGCCGCACTCCAGGCAGTGCTTACCGATCCCAAGAATTCACCCGAAATCCAGGATATGCTGAAGCAGTTCGAAAACCGCCGTAATTTGTTATTCAGCTTACTTTCCACTATCGAAGGTGTGGTACCTAACATGCCGCAGGGAGCGTTTTATATGTTTCCCGATATCAGTTGGTATTTTGGTAAAACTGATGGCAATGTGACAATTCGTAACAGTTATGACCTTTGTCTGTATTTACTGGCCGAGGCCCATGTGGCTCTGGTGAGCGGCGACGCCTTTGGTTGTGATGATTGCATCAGATTTTCTTATGCCACTTCAACCGAACTCATCGAAGAAGCCGTAAGAAGGGTGGCCGTTGCGCTGCACAGGCTACATTAACCTCCTGTTTCATGACGCGTTTTACCCGAACAATCCACAAACCCGGTGACCTCACCGGTTTGTTTGAAGATTTCAAACATCTGGAGGTGATGGTAGTGGGCGACGTAATGATTGATGCTTATGTTTTTGGAACTGTTGACCGCATCAGCCCCGAAGCACCCGTGCCCGTTGTGGCTGTGAAAGAGCGCATCAGCCGTCTTGGAGGAGCTGCCAATGTTGCTCTCAACATTCATGCCCTCGGTGCAAGACCGGTACTTGTTTCGGTAATCGGGAATGACAGCAGGGCAGGGGAGTTTATCCAACTGCTTGAAAAAGAAAACATGGCCGTTGAAGGGATCATTCAAAGTAAGAAAAGGCCCACCACTACCAAATTCAGAATCATTGGCAACAGGGTTCAGATGCTGCGCGTGGACGAAGAAATCACCTCAGATATTGAGGTTGACGAAGCTGAGGAGCTGTTGCAGCGGGCAGAAAAGCTCATGCATTCAGGTAATATTGGCGTCATTATTTTGCAGGATTATAATAAGGGGGTTTTAACAGAAAGTGTTATCAGACAAATGATGCTACTCGCCGCCCGTTACGGGGTGCCGGTTGCTGTTGACCCAAAGAAAAAATACTTTCATGCATACAAAGGAGCAAGCCTTTTCAAGCCAAACCTCAAGGAACTCAAAGATGGATTGGGATTAAGTTTTGATGCTTCTTCCATTTCCTCAATCACCACGGCCTTGCATGAACTTCAACAGCAGTTGGATGTGAAATTGGCGATGGCTACGCTGTCAGAAAAGGGAGTCCTGATTTCGGAAAAAATGGAGAATCAGAAAGCAGGAGTTTTACATATTCCTGCACATCTTCGCAACATCGCCGACGTTTCCGGAGCCGGTGACACGGTGATCAGTGTTGCCTCCTTGTGTCTGGCGCTGGGTCTTACACCTGGATGGCTGGCCGAAATGTCGAATCTCGCCGGTGGTCTTGTGTGTGAAGAAATCGGTGTGGTTCCGGTTGACAAGAACAAATTGCTTGCTGAAGCGTTTAAGGTTTACACTGCCAGGCAAAAAGGGCAGGATTAATTGGAAATTTTACCATGGGAGCAAGTATTGCAAAGAAAGAACAGGTAAGGGTGATGTTTAACAACATCGCCGGCAAGTACGATTTTTTAAATCATTTTTTATCTGCCGGAATTGACAAAGTCTGGAGAAAAAAACTGGTAAAAATGGTTGCAGGGTCAAACCCGAAACAGGTACTTGATGTTGCCACAGGGACAGCCGATCTGGCGATAGAACTGTCTAGCCGATGCAACGCACCCATCACCGGCGTTGATATTGCTCAGGGGATGCTTGATATCGGTGCAAAGAAATTGATTCGCAAGGGACTCAACCATCAAATAAGATTGCAATTAGCCGATTCTGAATCGCTTCCGTTTAATGACCGTAGTTTTGATGCCGCCATGGTGGCTTTTGGTGTGAGGAATTTTGAAGACCTCGACAAAGGTCTTTCTGAAATGCAACGGGTGCTGAAGCCCTCCGGAATGATCGCTGTTTTGGAATTTTCGAGGCCACAGGCATTCCCTGTAAAGCAGCTTTACAACTTTTACTTTAAGAATATCCTGCCAGGGATGGGCAGATTGGTTTCGAAGGACAAAGGTGCCTATACCTATTTGCCTGAATCAGTCAGTGCCTTCCCTGATGGAAAAGATTTTCTTCAACACCTTCAGAATTGCGGATTCAGCAATGTCGCCCAGCAGCGGCTGACTTTCGGTATTGCAACAATTTATACCGGATACAAGACTCTCTGAGCTAAGAATGCCTTGTTGTCAAAATACTATTCTCGCCGAAAACACGTTTACGGTTTGAAAAATGAATGCTTTGAAAAAAATTGCCCGTATCGTTTTCCTGCTGATCGCTTTTATCTCAGTTTCGAGTGAGCTTGCTGCCCAGCGCCGTGTGGTTATCAATAAACCCAAATATGATCTCGAACCCTATCATTTTGGTTTTATTCTGGCAGTTAACCAAATGATGTTGACATGGAAACCTGTTGACAATTATCAACTAATACAATGGATTCCCGAAGAAGCAAAAGATTTGAATATCCCAACCGCATCACATTTCAGGGTTATGGATATTACATCCTTGCCTGTACCGGGTTTTGCCGTTGGCATTGTTGGCAATCTGAGATTAGGAAATTACTTTGATTTAAGGTTCATTCCGACACTTGCTTTTGGTGAGCGTTACATCGATTACACCGTTGAGGCACGCAATATCATCTGGCAACCAATTGATACAGTGATCGTTCGTAAAAGTATTCCTTCTACCACGGTCGATTTTCCATTCCATATCAAATACAGGTCGAAAAGACTGAATAATTTTGCTGCTTATGTTTTGGCAGGTGCCAAATACAGCATCGAAATGGCGTCAACAAAAAAGGTTTCTTCTGCCAATAATGATGTGCCGGTGAAAGTTGACAGAAATGATTTTGCGGCAGAGGCAGGTGTGGGATTCGATTTTTATACACCCTATTTTAAGTTTGGTACTGAATTGAAAATGAGCTATGGCTTCAAAAATATTCTTGTAAGGGATGAATTTCTTTACAGTCAGGCGCTCGATCGTATCAACAACAAAGTTTTTCAGTTATCCTTCACTTTTGAATAATACCTATGGACAAGGATTCAAATCAAGATCTGTTTAAAACCCTCGTAAACAAGGCCAGCCTCAAACAGGATATCTACGACAAAACGCTCGAGGGACTTCGGCTTTTTAAACATGTGCTCGATCAAATGAATTCGGATTTTCAACAAGCCGAAGTGCAATCAGACAATGGCCGAAAAATCACGTTTGAGAACAAATACAGCGGTGATTTTGAAATTGAAGTGAAATTTGGAGGGGATATTTTACTCTTCCTTATGCATACCAATGTCTTTGAATTTTCCCGTGATCACGATGTGATGCGTACCTCCTATATTCGAAACGACAAAACAAGGTCGTACTGTGGCATCATCAATATCTACAACTTTTTGGCTGATTCATTCAAATACAACCGTGTGAATGATATGGGATACCTCATCGGAAGGGTTTTTATCAACAAGGACAACCATTATTTCATTGAGGGTAAAAGAGAGCTGGGTTTTCTTTACAACGACTTTGGAACCAATGTATTGAACGAAGCAAACGCATCAAAAATACTCGAAGCAGCCATCCGCTATACCATCAATTTCGACTTATTGACACCACCCTACGAAACCGTGAAAATTGTTTCAGTCAACGATATGCGCCATACCCTCGACGAGATAAGCCTCAAAACCGGAAAACGCATGGGTTTTCAGTTTAAACAGGATTTAGGTGCAGATGCATAAAAAAAAATAAAAAAGCGCTTGCCGGTTTGAAAAAAAGGATTACTTTTGCACCCACAAATTAAGTCCAAAGGCTCCCTTCGTCTAGTCAGGCCCAGGACGCCAGGTTTTCATCCTGGTAACAGGGGTTCGAATCCCCTAGGGAGTACAAAGCATCTGGAAAGATGCTTTTTTTATGTCTTCCTGTCTGGTGTAAGTTGCTTTTTGCTATCTTTCGACCACCAATCAGAACACAACGGATGCCGCTTCACAGATATCCTTTCCTTCGTCTGCTTTTGCCTTATATGGGCGGCGTTTTGCTTGCAGAGATGGCACTTCCTGAGTTCATAACCCTGTTTCTGGCACTGGTAATTGTTTCATTCGTCTTGGTTCTTACCCATTTTTTTCTTGGTAAGGCATACAGCACCAGATGGGTTTTTGGTTTTTTTCTAAGCCTGGGGTTGATTGGAGTTGCTGTGTTGAATGTGCAGTATCGCCGGCCCATTTTTCAACAATACCACCTGGCTAATGACACCAACCATTATCAAGCCTACTTCGGAAGGGTTACCGATCCACCAGTGGCAAAAGAGAAATCAACATCAGTACAATTGCAATTGATAGCCACCCTGAGTGAAAATGGTATTCAACCATTGAGAGGAAATTGTCTTGTTTATCTTTCAAGAACGGAAGATACTGTTGCGCCTGCATACGGACAGATTATCGGTTTTTACCCTGTCCCGCAAACTGTGCCACAGACAATTAACCCATACCAGTTTGACTACAAAACTTATCTCAGCAGGAAGCAGGTTTTCAACCAGGTTTTTCTCAAATCTGAAGACTGGTTTTTTACCTCCTTGCACCGCGTCAATCCATTGTATGATTTTTCGTTCAGGTTGCGTGATTATTTACTCCTTAGTCTGAAGGACAATCACCTGGATGATGATACTTTTGGAGTAGCTGCTGCCATCTTACTGGGGTATGATGAAAAATTACCGGCTTGGTTGAGGCAAGGTTACACTGCTGCCGGTGCCATGCATGTGCTTTGTGTGTCGGGATTGCATGTGGGTATTGTGTTTATGTTTTTTAATTTCTTTTTGGGTCTCGTTTTCAGAAAAGGCCAGAGGGTAGTGTTGGTGAAAACCTTGATTTTGTTGTCATTGATTTGGTTTTATGCATTACTGACCGGTCTCTCACCATCAGTACAGCGGGCTGCTGTGATGATTAGCTTCATGTTGATTGGAAAACTATTCCGAAAAAAAGGCTTTGTCCTAAATTCCATGGCTGCTTCTGCCTTTTTTATTCTTCTTGTTGATCCTTTGGTTCTTTTCAACATTGGATTTCAACTTTCTTACCTGGCAGTTTTGGGTATCGTACTTTTGCATAAACCTGTTTACAGTTTACTCTATTTCAAGTACTGGCTTCCCGACAAAGCCTGGGAAATATCCGCCGTGGCTATTGCTGCTCAATTGGCTACGACACCTTTGGTGTTGTATTATTTTAGTCAGTTTCCTACATATTTCCTGGTGAGTAACCTGGTCCTGGTTCCTTTATCCTTTGTGGTGATTGTTGCGGGGATGGCTTTGCTCATTTTTACTTTTATTCCTTTCATAGCCAATTACCTGGGTTGGTTGACTTGGGGTCTCATCTATGTGATGAACAGTCTTATTACCAGCATTGAATCATGGCCGGCAGCTGTTCTAAAAGGAAATTACCTTAACAGCACGGAGGCTATACTCCTGATGCTCCTGATCGCTTTGTTGTATCTGTTTTTTGTCGGCAAAAAGAAACTTGCTTTAATTCCAGCTCTTTTTTCTGCCTTGATGATCCTTGTTTCAATTAGCTGGCGCAATTATGCGAATCATAACAGCCGATCGCTGGTGATTTATGGAATTAACCGGCATACCGCCATCGATGTCATTCAGGGAAATCAACACCTTGTTATTGTTGATTCAGCTCTCAAGGCTGATCCTTCAAGCCTACATTTCAATGTTGCCAGAAACTGGGTTGTAAAAGGCCTCAGCGAAAGCCCCCGGCTAGTTGATTTGGACTCCAATGTCCAGGCGCCTTTTATACATAAATCAGGCATGCTTTTGCGCAGTTGTGACAAGACCATTCTTTTATGGAACAAAGACAATAGCAGGAAGTTTGCATGGAAAGATGCTGACCTGAAAACCGATGTCTTGCTTGTTTCGGGAAATGTTTACGAAAAACTCGAAGACCTCAGCCAACGGTTTAATCCTTCGGTTGTTGTTATTGACTTGTCAGTTCCAGGCTATCAAGCCACCAAATGGAAAGCAAAAGCAACCCAACTGGGACTTAAGGTGCACGACATTCGCGACGACGGGGCCTTTATCCTTGAGGAAGAGATATAAAAAAAGCTGCCTTATGGCAGCTTTTAACACATTGGAACTTTATTGTGCGTTTGGTTCTAATGACTATTCAATGATCAGTTTGCGCGTCAGGTTTTCACTGCCGTCAAAAACCCTGATCAGGTAAATCCCTCTTCCAAGCTCACGAAGGTCAAGCTTAACAGCTTTCTCAAGTCCGGGTGACAAGGTTCCCGATACATAGACTTTTTCGCCAATCAATGTGAATACCTCGACTTCAAGGCTCTGGACATGTTTTGGCAGGTTAAGGGTGATCAAGCCTTTTCCGGGATTCGGATGTACCGAGAAATCACGCAATGACTGATCCTGAATGCTTGTTTCGCTTGTGGTTGTGAAAGTTCTTGTCTCACTCCAGTTGGTTGAATCAAGCCCCTGAATTCCCTTTACACGCCAGAAGTAAGCCTGATTGGGATCTAGCAGGAACTGCGTCTGATAGAAATTCGTTGTGGGAGTGTATTCCGAAGCTTCTGCAAAGTTGCTTGTTTTGGCTACCTGAAGGAGGTATTTTTCTGTTCCGCGGATATGATTCCAGTCATATTTTGGAAGCCTTGGAACCTCTGTAGCATTATTGGCGGGTGCGACAAGGGTTACATTGTTGCTGGTAGTAAATTTAAATACTTCCGACCAGTTGGAAACACCTGCTGCATGACGGGTGTTGACACGCCAGTAGTAATCCTGACCATAGGCCAGTCCCTGGAATCGATAGCTGTTTGCGCCTGTTTCAAAGGTAAATGGATCGTTGAAGTTTTGGTCTGTTGACAATTGAATTGTGTACCTTACCACACCTGTCAGGCTAGCCCATTCTGCAAGGGTATCCAGTGCAATGTTGGTGGCATTGTTGGCAGGTTTTGACAAAGTCGGGCTGCTTACAACGGAGAACGACCGTGCCGAGGACCAATCGGATGTGGAGCTCGCATGACGGGCACGCATTCTGAAGTAGTGATTTCTACCGAAAAGGAGGTTCGAGAACTTGAACTCAGCAATAGGAGCGGTCAAGGAGAAATTTTTCAGGTAAGGGCTGTTGAAGCCATCTCCCTGATAAGCAACAATCACACCACCATTTCCAACAAAATATCCACTTGATTCGCTTGAAAAGTTGATTCCAAAAAGGTTTTGCGTCGTGCCGCTTGCGATGGTACCCCAAATGCTTCCGTTAAAGAAAACAAGCGTTCCCTGTGCTCCGACAGCATAACCTCTGGATTCATCAATAAAACAAATATCGTTGAGGTCACGGGTGCTGCCTGTCGTTTGTTCTGTCCATACTGAGCCATCAAAATAATAAACACGACCTGCTTTGGCTGAGGTATACACCCTGTCGGCTGCAAGGGCCCAAATACCCAGCATATCGCGGTTTACGATGACACTGTTGCTCCAGCTGCTGCCATTGAAAAATGAGACATTCCCCGATTTTCCGGCAACCCACACATGATTTTCATCCAGCCCGTGGATGGCGTAGATGTCAACAGTAATACCTGTTGAGATGCTTGTCCATTCGGTTCCGTTGAATTTCAGTGCAGCACCTCCATTACCGATGGCGTAACCATTGGCAGGACTTGTAAAGAAAACCCCATTCAGCACTGCTGTGGAGCCCGATGTCTGTGCTGTCCATTCTGTTCCGTTATAATAAAGGATGGTTCCGGCAGCACCAACAGCCCAGCCATTGTTATTGTCAAGAAAAAATACATCATTCAGGTTGTTGTTGTTCACAGCCGGTATTGTTTCCCAGCCGGCAACCGTACGCTTCAAAATCGTGCCGGTATTTCCAACAGCCCAGGCAGTGTTTTCATCCACTTCGAACACATCGTTGAGTTGAACAGTTGATCCAGAAATTTCAGCAGCCCATGAATAGGCAGTATCAATCTGGAGGTCGTAATGTGTTACACCGGTTAGCTCTGTCCATTTTACCAGTGGGTCAGGATTTTGAACCGACTGATTATTTGGAGAAGTGATCGTCACTGAAGGAACAACCCGAAATGAAAAAGGTGCTGACCAATCGGAAGTCAGGGTTCCGTCGGTGGCCTTAACCCGCCAGAAATAGATTTCATCAAACTTCAATTCGGCCATTTTAATCGCTGTCAGGATTGTTGGGCCAAAGGTTGTGGCGTCAGAAAAATCAGCTGCTTGTGCCAGTTGAAGGGTATAGGTAATGGTCTCTCCCTGGCCGGTAACAGCATCCCAGTCGAGGGTAACATCTGGAACCTGGCCTGAAGCATTATTTGCAGGTGCTCTCAGGGCAGGAGTATAAATCTTTGTCTGAGCCGTTGCAAATAAGCTTACCATGAAGATTGAAGCCAATGTCAGGTAAAAATTTTTCATTGTATGCTGGTTTTTAATAATGACAAAATTAATAAACGAGGAATTTAGCTGATTTAGAACCTTCAGGGCTGTCAACACGAAGGATGTATGACCCGGCTTTAAGCCCACTTGTATTGATGGCCTGGTGATGACTTCCAGCTGAGAGTAAACCCAGTGAAAGGTTTGAAATCAACCTGCCCTGGAAATCATAAATGCCAAGGTCGACATTGCCTGCACGGGTCAGGTTTATATCAATGTAAGAGGTTTCTCTGGCAGGGTTTGGATAGAAATGAATGCTGAAGCTTTTAGCAACCGGAAACTGAGGTTCTTCAATGCCGACAGGTTTGCGGAAGTCGTTGCAGCGGAAAAGGCCGCGTCCAAAAGTAGCCCCGTAAATAATTCCAAGGTTGTTGGTGCCGGGGTAGTTCTTAACGGTGATTTCTGGTCCATTAACGAGTTGCAGGGTGTCGGATGATTTGTTGATTAATTGTTGCTTCAAATCAAAAACAGGGAGGTTAGCCATGTTTTGATCGGGGGTCCAACTGGGTGTTGTAGCAAAAACATTGCTGGTTTGATACACTCCGAATTCAGTTCCGATAATGGCGACTCCGCTGTTACTCATCTCAAGGATGCTTGAATAAACAGGCATCTTTGGCAGGTTTCCCTGGCGACTTGTAAAGATTGGATTGGCATCAAGAGCGTTCGTTGTGCCAAACACATAATGATCGTTGCCATAGTTGGCGAGGGTGATGATTACATTGTTTGGATTAGACGGATCAACTGATACTGAGGTGATGGCCTGAGTGATAGGTGTGGTCGTGCCAGGAAGGAAAACCTCCATTTGACGGGTTGCAATCACACAAGCCGGACTTGAAACATCAGCACGTTCGAAATTATAGGCAATTCCAATGTTTGAAACACGATAGAGTTTACCATCGCGTGTTCCGACAAAGGCATGGTTTCCATCCTTTGATAAGCCTATTGACTGCGGAATACCTGAGAATCCAACACTGGCGTTGCTGATTTCGTACCAGGCTGGCTGCTTGCCAAAATTGAGAAACTCACGTGTCATATACAGCTTATTGGCTGCTGCGATAAAGAGTTTGGTCGTAACAATGTCTTTTACCCTGAGCGAGTCACCAATACTTAAGTTTACATTGGCAGGAAGGGTATAATAAAACGGCTGATCAAAGTTTTTACTTTTTACCTTGATCACCTCACCACCCTGATAGCTTCTTCTGGCTTTAAAGGTAACTGAATCACCACTCAGATGGTCTTCATAGCTTTCCCAAAGTGCAATTGGTGTAAGGAATGCCTGCGGATTGACGCTGGTAACCGGTTTAAACTGATTTGAAAAAGTAAAGGCCATGTCTTCTGAGCGCTCCATATTTCCTGCCCTCGAAGTAACAACGATGGCATCTGGATTAATGGTTGAAACCACGCATGGACCACCGGCATCATTTTGGGCATAAAGTACCTCACCCTGACGGGTTGTATTACCTTCACCTGAAATGAAAATGCTTCCCTGATCGTGTGAACCTGAAAGAATTCTGTTTTCGATACCTGTTGGAGCAACGGCATAAAACTGACTGGTAATATAGTTTCTGTTGTTGATGCTGTATATAAAATCATCTCCGTTAACTGTTCCTTCCTGAACGCCACCATCGGTAGCCACAAAGAATTTGGTCGAAGAACCAGGCATGAATACAACCCTTTGTTGTCCAAAATGAAGAAAGTTATCCAGGAAACCGGCACCTACAGGAATTGATTCAACATCCCAGGCAAAAAGACCGCCTTCAACAACTTTTTTTCCTTGCCAGAGGTTTACACCGCCAATGAGGATTCTGTCAGGATTGTCGGGGAACACAGTGATATGGTTGTTGTAGTTGCCGCGGCCATTGTAAATGTTAACAGAAGTGGTGGCTGGCAGGATAACAGCCCAGCTGTCGCCTTTGTCACCTGACCGGTAGATGCCGAGTTGTGCGCCGTTAGCAGCAACAAGTGCAGCATAAACTACTGAAGCATTTGATGGTGCAAACGCAAGTTCTGCTCTGGTAACATCAAAAACAGGGAGCATATTTTCTTCTCCGGTCGATTTGACAACAAAAGAATCAGGTCCGTTTTTGGCTATGTATACTTTGTTGTCCATGGCCAATGCGATGGTTCCGTCAGAAGCAACCTGTACATCAGTAGCATTCAGCGAGAGATTGTTTCCGTCAGCGTCTTTGGCAAGTTGCCATGTTTGACCACCGTCAGTTGAATAATTTAAACCGGCATTGGTGGCAGCAAAAATATGACCTGAAGCATTGAGGGCCAGTTCATTGATGAAAGCCCAGGCAGCTGTATTGCTGTTGGCTTGAGGGATCGTGGCACTGAGCTGGGTAAATGATTGACCATCGGTTGATTTCCAAATCCCGTTACCAATAAATCCGGTGGTATAGGCCATATCAACAAGGGCGTTGGTAAGTTGCGAATTAAAACCATCGCCTGTGCCAACATAAATTTCTCCTGCTGTGTTTTGTACCATGGCACTTACCATCAGGTTGTTGCTGCCAACAGCCTGCCAGGTCACACCGCCATTGACGGATTTCCAGATTCCACCACCTGTTGCACCTGCAAAAATGGTCTTATTACTGGCGTCTTTTACATCGTAAATGATGCCTTTGGTTTTACCACCAAAATTATCCGGACCCAAACTCACCCAATTAAGGGCATTGGGATTCCGGGTTGCTAACATTGCCTGGGCATCAATACTGGCCTGTATGACATCAAGTGGATTGATTTTCCCTGTTGTCTGATGACTCCGAAGGCTGTGCAAATAAAGCCCGGAAGTGGCTGTCTGCTGGGCTGACTGACCGGAATGCTCGTTATCGCCATTCGCTCTGGCGAATTGCAAAGTGTTGATTATTAAAAGAATACTAACGAGTAAAAATCCTTTTTTCATATCATGTAATTTTGATGGTATATGGATCTGTTCTAATCTGAAATAGTGGCACAAGTTACGCTAAATATTTTGTCCTGCAATAGCCAAAACCAGTTTTTATTTAACAATCATTAACATGTAAATCGGGTTACAGCCTGCAAATGTAATATAACATTCCGGTTTCACAGCCGAAATCTTTGCATTTGATCGGGATAGTTTTTCTTACCGGCTTTGCTACAGCGGCTATTCTTTCTTAAATGTTCTGGAATGGACCTTGAAGTTCGGGATTTGGTTTTCAGTAAAGATCTGTTTCAATTTTAAAATCAGGAGGTCCGGATGACGTCTCTGGTTTTATCTGACAAGCACGTATCTCCCTTTCACCTCTTTCAAGGTATCTTCTTCTTGATTTAATGTAGCAAAACGGTATGAAACGCCGGGGTTAAGGTTGTTGAAAACAGCTTTACCGTTTTTGAGGATGGCCCAGTCAGTTGCCCGCCATTCTTCATCGTTGTATACGGTCAAATAAAGCAGGCTGTCAGCTGCGGAGCCCTCAAAGCTGATGGAGGCTGTGGGTATAAAGTCTGCCGTGACGTCTCTGTCGTGGTAGTGACCCAGGTATGGCGGGGTTGTCAGACTGACAGCTTTGATGGCAAAAAGACTTGAATCACAGACGGTGTAGGATCTTTGATAAATTTTTGGAATTCTGTTTCCGTCAGTGAATGCTTGTTTTTGCCGGGAATTGAGTAAGGGTATGAACTTATTTTGACTATTAAGATAAGCTGCAAAATAGCCTCCATACAAACTGTCAGCATAATAAGGTATGTGGTTAAGTGAAGCGGGTATTCCAAGGCTACGCAGGCTTTTAACTTTCAAATAACTGATATCACGCTCATTGCCACATCGAATCCTGAATAATTCTTCGACGGAGGCGATGTCAGCTTTTTTGAGAAAACGATCATCGACCCTGAAATGTGTGTCGATGTAGTCATTCACCATTTCCGCCACTATTTCGGGTTGTTGGATTGTGTCGGGTATAAGTGGGAAAAAATGTGCCAACAGAAAGGCTCTCCAGTGTCCAATGTGTTCGTTTCCAACTCTGTAAGGCAAAACAAAAGAAAATAATTGGCTTGTGGAATAATTAGATGCCCATGGGAAATCATGGCTGTTGACAGTCAACTGAATGGTTTCAATCAGGGTCTCGACAGTGATGGTATCGCGGTCGAGGGTAAATTTTTTGGCTTTAAATTTAAGTTTGCCTAGGCTGTCTTCGAGGGCTTTCCAATGGGAAAGAAAACTGCCATCGTCGGGAAAGCTGAAGGGATCATAGTGAAATGTTTTTCCGGAGGCGTCCCTGATCTCATAGTCGATGCTGTAGTGTCTTTCCATGTTTCCAATAAGGAAATACGCTGCCTTTAGAGGTAAGCTGTCGGGGGCGTATAGAAAATGACCAATGGTTTTTGTCAGTTCAACGCGGTTAAAGCCTGTTTGCTGAATCACTCTGACGACCTTGTCGGGCAATCCCGGATTGTCAGATTTAAGGCAAGAAAGCGCAATGAGGGGGAACCCGATCATTCCAATCCATTTGGAAAAGGTATGGATTCCGGTGGAAAACATCAGATTCCCTGAAGGGTGTTTTCGGGCAACCAACCCACACTTCCATTGGAAATCCGGATTTTGACCCAGCCATTGGTTTTGTCAAGAAGGGCGACTTTTGTTCCTTCATGAAGCACAAAAAGATCGACGCTTGACTGTGCAGGTGAGCTTTTAATGGTAATCGTTGGAGCAAAAATGATGGCTTCGTTCGTTTGCCGGGTGTAATAGTATTTTTGTGAGGCAAGGCCAAAGCTGGCGATAGTAAGAAATATTAAAACCAGACCTGCAAAAAAAGTAAGTTTCCTGACGCCAGTATTAGGGGAGGTGAGGTATACATAAACAGCAGCCAGAGTCATAAGAAAAATAATGACCGAAATCCAGCCCCAGCTGTTGGCCGGAAGCATATTGTAAAAGGTTTTCCACCAAACCCTGAAAAACAATTGCGGAATCACCTCAATTTTATCCACGATCATGCTGTTGGCAACTTGAAGATTGTTTTTGATGTCTTCATCAGAAGGGTTGATCTTCAGGGCTTTTTCATAATAAAGGATGGCTGACGGGAGGTCTTTAAGTTTAAAATAGGTATTTCCGATGTTGTAATAGAGGGCGTCGGAGGCGTAATTAGCCGCGAGCAGGTTTTGATAAACGGCCAGAGCCGAGTCATAAACAGCCTCATTATAATATTGGTTTGCTTTTTCGAAAAGCTGTTTTTGTGTTTGCGCTTCAACAGCGACTGTACCGAATAGCAGGATGGTAAAAATCAGGCAGAAAATCGTTTTTTTTGCTTTCATAATATCTGTTCCTATTTAATGAGCCGCTCGGCTTTTGTGATTACTTCAAGACCTTGCTGATAAAGATCATCCATTTTTTTGCCGGCATCACCTGGTGCAAATCGGGCATATTCGCAGTTGTTGAGGGTGCTGATAAATGCTTCAATCAAATCAGCAGGAGCGTTTTGTGCTTCCAGAACCGACTGAACCGTGTCGAATGAAAGCTCCGAACGCGGAATGGTAAATTTGTCTGAAATATAACCCCAGAGCGCCTGCGACATCTCGAGGTAAAAACCATTTTGGTCTTTCTGTTTCAGGTGTTGCTGTGCGCTGGTGAGCTTCTTTTTGGCCACTTTGGTAGCTTTTTTGTATTTCAACAACGACTGATTGTTTTTCAGTTTGTTTTGTTTGTTGTCGAACCAAAGGGCGAGGCCAAAAATCAATACACCTCCCAACATCAAAACGAAGTAGAGTGGTGAGGCAAAAAAGAATTGATCTTTTTTTCTTAAATGATTGCTATCGAGCTTGATATGACGAATGTCTGTTCCAAGATACCTGATGCCTTCCTGTGAAGTTGCCATAAGGGCTTCAGCTGCGCCATGCCCGTCGCTTTTGTCAACTTTAACCTTGTAGGCCTGCGAACTGAGGGTGATGTAGGCATTTTTCTTTGGATCGAAATACGAAAACTCAAGAGCCGGGATATCGTAAGTGCCCTCAAAGCGGGGAATGATGAGGTATTCAACCTTTTTTTTGCCATTGATTCCGCCGGATGAGGTTTTGATGTCGGTTGACACTTTTGGCTCATAAACCTCAAAGTCGGCAGGGAAATCGGGTTTGGGCAGCTCGGTAAGCTCAAGGTTTCCCGAGCCGGTGATGGTGTAGGAAAGATTTAGCGCATCACCTGCCTTAAGCTGATCTCTGTCGATGGCTGACTGGAATCCGAATTGTCCCACGGCACCATTAAACGACTGGGGTTTTTTGGCAATTGGTAAGGCGTCAACCTGAAGGGTAATCTGCTCCGAAATCAGGTTTTTTTCCACTTGTTGAATGTTCCTGTTGAAAAAAGGATCGTTGAAAAAGCTCTCAAACGGGTCGCGGGAGGATCGGCGCGACTGTGTCCTAACCTGTGCCAACACCCCCAGCTCCATCGGCTCGATGGTCAGTCGTCCGGTTTTTTGAGGAAAAAGAGCTACTTTCCGGATGTCGGCAACAATGTATTCCACCCCATCAATCACCTGGGTCGACTGCTGAATTTCGCCGTTGTCATCAAGGAGGTTTTTCGTCCAGAAACCGGGAAAAGAAGATAGCTTGTTAACAGTGAGGTTCGACAAGGGGAAGCGGGTGTAAATGCGGTAGGTGACAATGACCTGTTCGCCGACGACCAGGTTTTTTTTGTCAGGAATGGCACGAAGAAACAAATCACGGGAACTTACTTCTCCTGACGGACTATCAGCCGATGGCTGCGATTGACCACCACCCTGAGGACGTGAGGTGGCAGGACCTACTTTAATGGTGACACGGTTGGATTGATATTTTCTTCCATCTACTGTCACTGTGGCCGGTTCAATGGTAAAAGTGCCTTCGCCTGAAGCTGATAATATATAGGTGTATGTCTGGCTGAATGTTTTGTCCATCCGTCCGTTAATAATCTGGATGCTTGAACTGGTTGACATCATTGGTCCGGTAAGCACATTAAAGCCTTTGAAATCAGGACCTGAGAATCCTCCTCCTTCGGCATTTAATTCGAAGACAAGCCTGAATTGTTCGCCTACCTCAACATTGGATTTGGTGCTTGTTTTGAAGGTCACCTCCTGAGCAACTCCTCTGGCACTAATCAAAAAAATCAGCATAACTGACAGGAAAACAATTTGTTTCATCATTAAGCCTTTTAATTTATTACCTCATTTTCATCTTCATCAACGGTATTTTCCCTCAAAAAATATTCCAAAACCGATTAAAATTGTTGTCAGCTTCCGAATTGTTCATTACCAGTCTTTTTCCCTTGTTGCTCTGACAGCTGCTTTGACCTTTTTCTCGTTAAGCTTTTCAAGCGTCTTTTTTTCTTCTCCTGTCAAGGCCTGCAACATTCGTTCGGCTTCTTCTTTCGACAATTGCTGCTGAGGCTGTTGCTGCTGCTTTTCGTCCTGATTTTGATTCTGCTGCTGGTCTTTATTCTGATCTTGCTGCTGATCCTTGTTCTGATCCTGTTGCTGATCTTTGTTCTGATCTTTGTTCTGATCCTGCTGCTGATCTTTATTCTGTTCTTGCTGATCCTTGTTTTGCTGTTGCTGCCTCAGTTTCCATTGAGCATAAGCCAGGTTGTAGCGGGCTTCGGCATCATCGGGGTTTAAGCGCAGTGCCTGTTTGAAATATGGAATGCTTTCCTCCCATTTTTCCTGACTCATGAGGCTGTTGCCGGCATTATACAACGCTTTTGATTCAATGCCTGTGTTTTTGGTCATTTCGGCAGCTTGTTTGAACTGGCTTGTTGCTTCTTCAAAATTTTGCTGCTGATAGCGGGCGTTCCCCAGGTTGTAGGTGGCTTTGTCGCTGACGGGATTGAGGTCCGTAGCTTTTTGATAACTGACTTCTGCATCGGAAAACTTACCCTCTTTATACAATTTGTTTCCTTCTCTGATAAGTTTTTTTTCTTGTTGAGCCTGAATCGCAAGGGTTGAAGTCATAGCGATCAGCAAGGTGATTATACGGTATCTCATGGCTTACGACTTTTTTTCGAAGAGGTTAATTTTTGTCTCCCAGCTGCTTTTTTTCAATGTGATAAGTATCTCCAGAATGAGAAGTGCAAGCGCAAAACCAATAAAAAGCTGGAATTTATTTTCGTAATCGGTAAAGATGCGTGCTTCAATTTCTGATTTGGCAATTTTATTGATCTCACCAAGGATGGTTTCAAGCCCCGATCGGGTGTTGTTGGCTCGCACATAAGCTCCGTTTCCGGCAGCTGCCACTTGTTGAAGAAGGCTTTCGTTGAGCCTTGTGACAACAGTATTTTGTTGTTTGTCTTTTCTGAATCCGGTCATTTTACCGTATTCGTTGTAAACCGGAATTGGAGCGCCGTCAGCCAATCCCATCCCGATGGTGTAAACTGTCACACCCTGATTGCGTGCTTCCTCGGCTTTTGTGATTGCATTTTCTTCATGATCTTCCCCGTCCGAAATGATGACAATGGCTTTGTTTCGTTCAACCTCTGGATCAAAGGCATTGAGAGCCAGCTGAATAGCTTCGCCGATGGCAGTGCCTTGTGATGGAACCATATTGGTGTTGATGGTAGACACAAACATGCGGGCGGCATTGTAATCCGTTGTCAGCGGAAGCTGAACATAGGCTTTGCCGGCAAACACGATAATGCCCACACGGTCGCCGGTAAGCTTGTCGATCATCCGGTTGATAGCCTGACGTGAGCGTTCCAACCTGTTGGGTAAGATATCCTCGGCTAACATTGAGTTGGAAACATCAAGGGCGATAATCAGATCGATGCCTTCACGCTTTACCTCTTCGAGTCTGGAGCCTGTTTGCGGGTTGGCAATGGCAATCACAATCATTAGTAAGGCAAGTTGCAGCAGAATCATTTTCAGCCACGGCCGAGTGAAAGATTCCAGTGGCATCAGCACCTTGAATAAGGGCAGTTCGGCAAAGTTCCGCATGGCTTTGCGACGAAGGTAGCGGGCTGCCAAAAAAAGCAGTAACAAAGCTGGAATGAGGAGTAAGAGCCAGAAGGCTTCCGGACGTTCAAATTTTAAAATACTGGTTTCCATAGCTTTAATTTGATTATCATGTTATGGAACGAAAATAAGTGTAGCGCAGCAACAGCTCAATCATCAGCAGGATCAATGCCAACACGACGAGCGGCAGGTATTCCTCATATTTGCGACTGAACTCGGTAACATCAATCTTGGATCTTTCGAGCTGATCAATTTCTTTGTAAATATCCTCTAACTTCTGGTTGGAGGTAGCCCTGAAGTATTTGCCATCAGTCTTTTCGGCAATTTGCTGAAGCAGCGGTTCGTCAATTTCAACTTTCATGTCTCTGATTTGAATGCCGAAAGGTGTTTGAACAGGGTAGGGGGCGGTGCCATAGGAGCCAACACCGATGGTATAAACGCGAATACCAAAAACACGGGCAATTTCGGCTGCAGTGAGCGGGTCGACCGAACCGGCATTGTTGACACCATCGGTGAGCAGGATTACGACCTTGGAAATGGCTTGTGAATCCTTCAGACGGCCGGCAGCTGTTGCCAATCCATCGCCGATGGCTGTACCGTCTTCAATCATTCCGCTTTTGATGTCCTTAAACATATTGAGCAGGATAGCATGATCGGTTGTCAGTGGTACCTGAGTGAAGGTCTCTCCGCTGAAGATGACTAGTCCGATCCTGTCGTTGGGTCTACCTTTAATAAATTCTTCGGCCACGGCTTTGGAGGCTTCAAGCCGGTCGGGGGTGAGGTCGCGTGCCAGCATACTTCCCGAAACATCGAGCGAAAGCACAATATCGATGCCTTCAACAGTAATGTTTTGTCCCTTCGAACTGGTTTGGGGTCGGGCCAAAGCAACAATGAGCAGGGCAACGGCCAGCAGCCGGATTATAATCAGGCTGTGCCGGAGAATCACCCGCGGGCTTTTTCCCGCATTCTCAAACATTCTTAAATCAGGCATTTGAAGGCTTGGATGCGTCTTCTTGTCGCGCCAGACATACCAGACAGCCAGGAGTGGAATGCTGAACAGGAGGTAAAGATAGGCCGGATGACTGAAGGTTATTGTTGAAAAATACTCCATCATGACTTCGCCTCCTTTTCAACATTGTTTTCGGCTGCCGGCACCATCAACTGGTGGCTTTCATTCACGAAATCAATCAAATGATTGAGACTCATATCATTTTCCATCCCTGTTGGTTGTGCTTTGGCGAACTTCACCAGGTCGGAAAGCTCCAGCGATAATGCCAGTTTGTTCATGGCTTCGGTGTTGATATCCAATGGTTTGAGAGCGATAAGTATCTCGTGTGTTGTCATTTCGATTGCATTCACAGGGAAACTGGCCTCAATGTAAGCTCTGATAATGTCAGACAATCTTGTGTGATAGTTTTTCAGCTGACCCTGCTGCCAAAGCCGCTCCAGCCTGAGTTGCTCAAGTTGTTCGATTGCCGTGATATGCGGCGGAACTGAGGGCGAAATATCGGTGTGTGCGACAACGACTTTTGGTTTTCTTCTTCTGATCAGCCATACGATGGCAGCGAGCAGTGCAATCACACCTGATATTCCAATGATCCAGGGCAGAATTTCGGCAAAAGTGACAGGTACGCCTTCGGTGTCTTTGATGGGTTTAAAACTGGCTGTAGTGTCAATGGCAACAGCCTGAACGCGCAGCATCAGCGGATTGGTTTGTGCGGTGTAGAATCCGGTATCACCTTGAGGGGCAAATCGGATATCGAGCGAAGGAATGTAAAGCCAACCGGTGTCGAAGGTGGTAAGCACAAACTGCTGACGCATGATTTTGTTGCCGTCCTGATCTTTTTCGGAAGTCTCGGTTTTCGAGCGCTGGATGATTTCAACGGCTGACGAAAGGGTATCGGCAAAAACAGGCCAGTTCACCTGGAAGTCAGCCGGTATTTTCAGGTTCAGTTCCAACCCGAATTGCTCTCCCGGTACGACAGTATCGGTGCTAAGGGTGCTCACTGCAGCAACATTTTGAGCCCTCAGACCTGCTGACAGCAACATCAGTGCGATGAGTGAGAGAAACACGCTGAATTTAATACCTTTTATGATCATGTTTCAAGGCTTTAATGGCATTGAGCGGGTGATTTCTTTTTTGCTGTTGGGTTAATGATTGCCTCTCTTTTTGAACAGCTTCATCAGTGGCTTCACGTAATCTTCGTCGGTAAAGATCACTGTATTGTCCACACCGTTTTTCGAAAGGGTCTGTTCGAGCAGGGCAGTTTGCTTGTGAATCCAGTGAAAATAGCGTTTACGTGAATCTTCATGTGAGCTGTCAATCCAGAATTCTTTTCCTGTTTCGGCATCCGAAAGCCTGACAAGACCCACTGCAGGCAATTCCATTTCGCGACGATCGGTGATTCGTAGCGCAATCAGGTCGTGTTTTCGCGCGGCAATACGCAACGGTTGTTCAAAGTCACGGCTGATGAAATCTGAAATCAGAAACGCCGTTGATCTCTTTTTAATTACACTCGTGAGAAAACGAAGGGCCTCGGAGATATCGGTATTGCGGTGTTGCGGCTGAAAGCTGATTACTTCACGGATGATTCGCAGAATGTGTGAAGTCCCTTTTTTCGGAGGGATAAATTTTTCGATCTGATCGCTGAAAAAGATGACACCAACCTTGTCGTTGTTCTGAATAGCTGAGAAAGCAAGCACGGCCGCAAGTTCGGCAGCAAGCATCTTCTTGAGCAACTTCACCGAACCAAATTCGTTGGAGGCCGAAACATCGATCAGCAGCATCACCGTAAGCTCACGTTCCTCTTCAAAAACTTTAACAAAAGGATGGTTGAACCGGGCCGTAACGTTCCAGTCAATCGAACGGATGTCGTCGCCATACTGATATTCACGCACTTCACTAAAGGCCATACCGCGTCCTTTGAAGGCACTGTGGTATTGACCAGAGAAAATCTGCTGCGACAGGCCGCGTGTCTTGATCTCGATCTTCCTGACTTTTTTAAAGATTTCCTGTCCCGCGGTGTAGGCGTCCATAGCTACAGTCATTGTTTTTATGGCACTTCTATGGTGTTGAGGATTTCATTGATGATTTCCTCCGTCGTAATGTTTTCTGCCTCAGCTTCATAGGTTAATCCGATGCGGTGACGCAACACATCATGGGCCACAGCCCTCACGTCTTCAGGAATGACATAACCACGGCGTTTGATAAATGCATAGGCTTTAGCAGCCAAAGCAAGGTTGATGCTGGCCCTGGGTGAACCGCCATAAGAGATGAGGCTCTCAAAACGCTTGAGTCGATATTCACCGGGAAAACGCGAAGCAAACACGATGTCGGTGATGTAGTTTTCGATTTTTTCGTCGAGATAAACCTCCCTGACCACACTCCTTGCTTTCAGGATGTCATCGGTTGAAATCAAGCTCATTGTTGTGCGGATTTCATTAGTGATGTTTTGTCGCAGGATAAGTTTTTCTTCCTCTTTTTTAGGATAGGTAATCACCACCTTGAGCATGAAACGATCCACCTGGGCTTCAGGAAGCGGGTAGGTGCCTTCTTGCTCTATGGGGTTTTGAGTGGCGAGCACTAAAAAGGGATCGGGCAACTTAAAGGTCTGATCACCAATTGTAACTTGTTTTTCTTGCATGGCTTCGAGCAAGGCACTTTGTACCTTGGCAGGGGAGCGGTTGATTTCGTCGGCAAGTATAAAGTTGGCAAAAACAGGACCCTTTCGCACCACAAATTCTTCTTTCTTTTGGCTGTAGATAAGCGTACCGATCAAGTCGGCAGGCAGCAAATCGGGTGTGAACTGGATTCGGCTGAAGTCTGCCTTTACTATCTGAGCCAGTGACTTGATGGCAAGTGTCTTGGCAAGACCGGGAACTCCTTCGAGCAGGATATGGCCATTGGATAACAATCCGATCATCAGTCGTTCTGTCATCATACGCTGACCGACGATTACTTTGTTCATTTCCAGATTGATCAGGTCAATAAACTGACTCTCACGCTGGATCTTTTCGTTCAATTCTTTAATGTCCGTAACAATCATGGTATTATTTCTGATTTTGGCTGGCAAAGATAACAAGGCAACAAGGAGTGGCCGCGTTAAAAAAAGTTAAAGCTATGAAATGAAAGTTAATGAAAATAAGCATTTTACGTTATTTATACGATGATGTGACCCATCCCTGAAACAGCTACAGGGCTTCAAAATCAGGATAAGAAAAAATGTGCTAACTTGCGCCAAATTCTAATTGATACCACATGAAATTTACTGCCCAACAGATCGCTGACTTTCTTTCAGGAACAATAGAAGGCAATCCTGATGTTGCTGTTAACAATGTTGCACGCATCGAAGAAGGCGAAGCGGGAACGCTTAGTTTTCTTGCCAACCCAAAATATACCTCTTTTATTTATACTACCGGCAGTACGATTGTGATCGTTAATGCCGATTTCAAACCAGAACAGCCTGTGAGCGCCACCCTCATCAGGGTACCTGACGCTTACTCGGCGTTTGCGCGCCTGCTTGAGCTATACCAGCAGTTTCAAACTGCGAAAACAGGTGTCTCTTCTTTGTCGTTTGTTGGTAAGAATACAACAACGGGTCAGGATGTTTACATTGGCGAATTTGCTTTTGTGGGCGACAGTTGCAGCATTGCCGACCGGGTGAAGATTTATCCGCAGGCATACGTTGGCGATGGTTGTGTGCTTGATGAAGGGACGATCGTTTATCCGGGTGCCAAACTCTATGCCGGAACAAAAGTTGGCAGACATTGCATCATTCACGCCGGTTGTGTGATTGGAAGCGATGGTTTTGGCTTTGCGCCTCAGCAGGATCAACAGTACAAAAAGGTTCCTCAGACAGGCATCGTGGTCATTGAAGATTATGTTGAAATCGGTGCCAACACCACTATCGACAGGGCAACACTCGGAGCCACAATCATCCGCAAAGGGGTAAAGCTCGACAACCTGATCCAGGTTGCCCACAATGTCGAAATAGGTGAGAATACTGTAATGGCTGCTCAGACAGGCATCAGCGGATCTACAAAAATAGGAAGCAACTGCATGTTTGGCGGGCAGGTTGGTTTGGCCGGACATATCAATATTGCCAATGGTGTGAAACTCGCTGCACAGTCGGGTGTGGGATCGTCCATCAGGGAGGTTGATGCCATCATGATGGGTTCGCCTGCCATTCCGCTGGGCGATTATAAGCGCGCCAGTGTGCACTTTAAACGCCTCGATCAAATGGCCAAAAAAATACAGGAGCTTGAAAACAGGCTCAATAGCCTCACAAAATCAGAATGATAGATCGTGTTTTAAAAAGTATTACTTTTGCGGGCGTATTTTTTAAGCCAAAGCGGTATTTTTATGGGTGAAAACCAATGTACAATCAGGCATTCAGTCAGTGTGGAGGGAACTGGGCTTCACACAGGTCAATATGGGACAATTACTTTTCATCCAGCACCTGCCGGCCACGGTATCAGGTTCAGGAGGGTCGACAAGGAAGATCAGCCGGTAATCCCAGCCAGCATCGAATATGTTGTTGACACTGCCCGTGGAACAACAATCGGAATCAATGGTACACGGGTTTACACTGTTGAGCATGTGATGGCCTCATTAACAGGGCTTGGCATCGACAATGTGCTGATTGATGTCGATGTGGACGAAATGCCGATTCGGGATGGCAGTGCACGATTTTTTGTTGAAGCCCTTGAGACTGCCGGTATCGAAACACAGGACAGCCCCAGAGAATATATCCACATAACCGAAGAAATTGTACTCCTTAACGAAGAAAAAGGATTTGAACTTCGTGTGGTGCCTTCCGACGATTATAAAGTAGATGTAAAAATCGATTACAACACCGAGGTGCTCAATGTGCAATTTGCTTCCCTTCATCAGATTCAGGATTTTAAGACGGAAATTGCGCCTTGCCGTACTTTTGTCTTCCTGCATGAACTGGAATTTCTCCTGCACAATAACCTCATAAAAGGTGGTGATCTAAGCAATGCCATTGTTTTTGTCAACCGCACTGTAAGTCAGGACGAGCTCGATCGTCTTGCCAATCTTTTTCAAAAACCAAAGGTGAAAGTGAAAGAAGAAGGAATCCTGAACAACCTTGAATTGCATTTTCCCAACGAACCTGCCCGTCATAAACTCCTCGATGTGGTAGGTGATTTAAGTTTACTCGGAAAACGTATCAAGGGTCATGTAACAGCTTACAGACCTGGTCATTATGCCAATACCGAGTTTGCAAAATTAATTTTCAAACACGTAAACAACTAAATATTATGCTCAAAGAACCGCCGTTTGATTTGCTGAAAGAGCCGGTTTATGATGTGCTCCGCATACAAAAGATATTACCCCATCGTCCTCCTTTTTTATTGATCGACCGCATCCTCGAACTCACTGATGACTACATCGTTGGGTTGAAGAATGTGACAATGAACGAGCCTTTTTTTGTTGGCCATTTTCCGCAGGAACCTGTGATGCCGGGTGTGCTTCAAATCGAAGCTATGGCTCAGACAGGTGGAATTTTTGTATTAAGTCAGGTGCCTGACCCCGAAAATTATATCACTTACTTCCTCAAGATTGATGAAGTGAAGTTTCGTCAAAAAGTTGTTCCTGGCGATACCCTTATCTTTACGCTTGAACTTACTTCGCCGGTGCGGAGAGGGATCTGCAATATGCGCGGACTTGCCTATGTTGGCAATAAAGTGGTAACAGAGGGTAACCTGATGGCTCAAATCGTAAAAAAACAGTAATTTAAAGCGAAGTAAAGATGAATCAACCATTGGCATATGTTCATCCTCAGGCAAAAATCGCCGGCAATGTTGTGATCGAGCCTTTTGTTAATATCGAAAAAAACGTCATCATCGAAGAAGGCACCTGGATAGGTTCCAATGTAACCATCATGGAGGGTGCGCGCATTGGAAAGAATTGCAAAATCTTTCCCGGTGCCGTGATATCAGCCATGCCTCAAGACCTGAAGTATGACGGTGAGGAGACCATCGTCCGTATTGGCGATCGTACCACCATCCGGGAGTTTGTTACCATAAACCGCGGTACTAAAGCCAGCTGGGAAACAGTGGTTGGCAACGACTGTCTGCTCATGGCCTATGTGCACATCGCCCACGACTGTATTATCGGCAACAACGTGATCCTTGCCAATGCCTGCAACCTGGCAGGCCATATCACTGTTGATGACTGGGCCATCATAGGCGGCCTGGCTGCTGTGCATCAGTTTGTGCAGATCGGCAAGCATTCTATGATCAGCGGAGGAGGCATGGCCCGCAAAGATGTTCCGCCATTTACCAAAGCAGGCCGTGAGCCGCTTTCTTACGTGGGCGTCAACTCTATCGGCCTTCGCCGCAGGGGTTTCAGTGATGAACGTATCAACGCTATTCAGGACATCTACCGTACCATCTACCTCAAAGGCTACAACGTGAGCCAGGCAATCAATTACATCGAGGCCAACTTCCCCGTTTCTCCCGACAGGGACGAGATTTTGAGTTTTATCAGCAACTCAACACGTGGCATCATGAAAGGCTACGGAAAAAGCAGGGAGTAAGCCTGAAAGTCAAAGGCTGCAGGGGTCTTGGGGTCTGTTTGAAGTTCAAAGTTCAAAGCTTTAGCATGGAGTGATGTGTTTGCCCGAACCGGTTCAGCCAACTGCCTCTGAGAATTATTGAATCCGTAAATGGGAATAAAAGCCGTTAAGGCTTTCTGATTCAGCATAAATTCCTAAATTTGCCCCCTATTTTAAAACTAAAAGATTTTTTATGGCAACAACTGCTGATTTTAGAAACGGACTGATCATAGAGTTCAACAACGACTTGTACTCGATCGTAGAGTTTCAGCACGTAAAACCCGGAAAAGGCGCAGCTTTCGTGCGCACCAGGCTAAGAAACCTCAAAACAGGAAAAATGCTTCCCAATACCTTCCCTGCAGGTGTTAAAATCAATGTTCAGCGCGTAGAACGCCGCCCCATGCAGTATCTCTACAATGATGGGGTTGATTATTTTTTCATGAATAATGAAACCTTTGAGCAAATCCAGATTGCTAAAGAGCTTATCAACGCTCCCGAGTTTCTTAAAGAAGGCAATGGTGTGGAAATTATGTACCATACTGACACCGAATCTGTATTAACCTGTGAGCTGCCTTCAACTGTGGTTCTTGAAGTAACATACACCGAGCCGGGCGAAAAAGGAAACACCGCAACCAATGCCATGAAAGATGCTACCGTTGAAACAGGTGCTCAGATCAGGGTTCCCCTTTTCATCAATATTGGCGACAAGGTGAAGATCAATACTACCGAAGGGGTCTATTCGGAGCGTGTTAAAGAGTAATTCAAGCCGGAATGAAATTTAACCCACCCCTCAAGCTTTCGGAACTGGCAGCCATGCTCCAGGCTGAGTTTGCCGGCGATCCCGACTTTCAAATCACCGGCCTGAATGAAATTCACATGGTTGAGCCGGGTGACATCACCTTCGTCGATCATCCGAAGTATTATGATAAGGCGCTTAATTCCCGGGCGACAACAATCCTCATTAATAAAAAAGTTGACTGCCCTGCTGGCAAAGCCTTAATCTTCCATGAAAAGCCCTTTGATGCTTTTATATCGGTCATCCTTCGCTTCAGGGCATTCGAGTCGGCCCTTAAGATGGTGAGCGACAGTGCTGTGATTGGTGAAGGAACAGTAATTCAGCCGGGGGCCTTTGTTGGGAATCATGTGACGATTGGCAAAAACTGCCTCATTCATGCCAATGCAAGTATTTATGATCACAGCGTGATAGGTGATGATGTGATTGTCCATTCCAACTCGGTGATCGGAGCGGATGCGTATTATTTCCAGCGTCGACCTGATGGATATCATAAGTTTGAGTCATGTGGAAGGGTGATCCTCGAAAACCGCGTGGAAGTGGGTGCCCTTTGCAGCATTGATAAAGGTGTGACAGGGGATACCGTGATCGGTGAAGGTACGAAACTCGACAACCACTGCCAGATCGGACACGATACAGTGATCGGTAAAAACTGCCTCATTGGTGCACATGCTGCTATTGCCGGTGTCACGAAGATCGAAGACGATGTGCTCATCTGGGGCAGGGTTGCCATCAACAAAGACCTTGTGATTGGTAAGGGTGCTGTCATTCTCGCCACTTCGGCGGTTGACAAAAGCCTGGAAGGTGGCAAGACCTATTTTGGTGTCCCGGCTGAGGAAGCCAGAAAAAAATGGCGTGAGATGGCTTCTGTCAGGCAATTGCCCGACCTGATTGCAAAATTGAAACAATAGGAGAAGAGGCTCAGGCCTCTTTTTTTATACCGTCAGGCAAGGGGTTGTTTTTTGATTGAGCCGGTTGATCGGTGCCATATAAATCCATCACCACAATGATAGCCATACATCCCCACACGGGGATTGACAATTTATCGGTATCGAGGAAGTTATTCAGAAAACCGTGTATGAAGTAGCTAACCAATGCCAGTGTGGCTGAGAGGCTGATGACCCGTGCTTCTTTGCTGACCGATTTCTGATAGGCTTTCAAGCCCCTGAAAACCATGATCCCGACCAGAAAAAACATGATTAGCATCCCGGGTAGACCCATTTCAGCCATCGGCCCGATGTATTCACTGTGAGCATTGCCCATATCTCCGGCATTGGTGCTGATGATTGTTTTTTCTTTCGACCGCTGATAAGGTCCGTAAACAAACTGATAAGTTCCGGGTCCCCAGCCAAAAACCGGCCTTTCTTCGAACAACCTGATTGCCGCCTGCCAGCGGTTAATGCGTTCGAGATTGGAGGCATCCGACGAGATGTTGGAAATGGATTGCACATGCTCGACAAAATCAGTTGAAGAATCCTGCTTGTTTTTTTCAAGTGCATCGATGATTTGATGCTGGAAGCTTACAAAGAGAAAAATGACCAGCCCGATGGAAATTACCACCCACCTGAGCCTGATGCGTAACAATACCAGCATAAGGACACCAAGTGCACCTGCCAGACTGATCCAGGCCGCTCTGCTTAGCGATAGCAGCGTGGCCACCGACAGCAGGACGATCATGCTGACAACCCAAAAACGCCGTGTATGCGAAAGCCCGGGATAAAAAAGATATCCAATCGTTAGAATCAGAAACATGGCCAAGGCTGCCCCATAGGCGGTGTGGTCGTTGTAGAGGGGCGACATCACCCAGTGGGCTGAGTTGTCACTGAAATTAAAGCGGGCATGGTTGATGATGGTGTAAGCAATAACAAAAATCAGCCCGATGTTGTATAACCAGATAAACCAATGGATGTTGTTGGTTTTTCTGAAAACAAGACCCGCCACAAAAAAAGCCGGAATCACAAACCACATCCTTGAAACAATGTACTTAACCGAAACAAGTGGCAGCTCACTAGTAAAAGTGGTGATCAGCATCCAGGTAAACATCACATAAATCATGACAGAGATTGGGTGGTACGCTATTTTCTTGTCATAGTGCCGCTCATGGAGTAGTTTTGTTAAAAAGAGTATCATCACAGCAAAGAGCATGGGCTCCACCGGAAGTGATATGCCCAGACCGGCCTCCATGTCTTCGATGTTCAGCGAGAGTGGTGTGAGAAAACTGATGAGCAGAATCACTTTATCAAGCGAGAAAATGTACAACAACAGTACACCCAAAACCAGTGGAAGTGCAAACAGCAGGTAAAGGTCTTTTTGGATGACAAGATAAAGGTTAACCGCCAGAAAAGCAGCGGCGAAAACATACACCCACGCTATTTTGATTTTGTCTGTCAAAATGATGAAGGATTAGGCTTGCTTTTGTTTGCGTGCCGCAGGATTGCGGGCGTCAATCACGAAAATGGCCAGAATTGACAACAGAAAAGCACCCAATGCCGAAAATGCTACGATGACCCATCGGACTGGATAGGCTTTTTTATCGGCAGGATAGGGCTTGCTGATGATGTTGGAGTAGGTAAGTTTCGACTTGTAAAAGCGTTGGGCCTGTTCAAGGTCGAGTTTAATCTCTACAAAAGTACGGGCTTCATGTTGCAGCATCTCGGTGATGGTCAGCAGTTCGCCTCCATGTTTTTCGATGTTGGCTTTTAACTCACTAACACCCTTGGTGTTGATATTGCTTCCATTGTTGCCGTAGACCGTTCTCAGGTAACCTTTCATGATTTCCTGTGACTGTGCGCTGTAGTCAATGAGCCCGAAATCGTTGCCAAGCACATAGAGCCTTTCCTGCAGTGAATCGATAAGGGCTTTTTTGGCAGCGAGTTGCATCTCATACATCTCAATCACTTCTACCGATTTGGTTTTATGCAGCGAAGCAACTTTTTTGTCATAAAGCTTCAGTATTTCCATGGCCATGGCAGCAGCCTGTTCGGGGTCTTTGTCTTTTACTGAGATGGAGATGGCCTCGTAGGGTGTTTTGCCTATTTTGATTTTTTGATGGTATTCGGCCAGCAAAGCGGTTTTGAAATATTTGTAGGCCGGATCGATTTCGTAGTGGGCTGTCAGATTAAATTTTTCAATCATCGAATCAACAATATCCTGTGATTGAAGAATTTGAAGCATCTGTTCGGTTTCGCTTTCATCGGAATAGCTGTTGATGTTGGCAGGATAAGCCACGGCTTCTGACTTATACAGAGGTGTAATAAACATCGATCCCGAAAAAACAGCACCTGCTATCGCTGCAGCAAGTGTGATGGCAGCAAGATGCACGCGCCATTGAAGGATAAGATTGACAAAAGAGGTATTGTTAAAGTAATTGTCCATGATTTCCCATTTTTGCTGTTGGAGCGGTATTATTGCCCGAATAAAGTTTCTGGTTTGTGTTCGTGAGGGGAGGAAGGCTCTGACTGAAGTTTTTTTTTTAATTCCCCCGCAGGGAAGCGTTCAAAAATAATAAAAACTATCAGTGCAAGCGAAATTGTTGAAAAGAGGGCCACTACCATGATGAGCCACCTGATCGGGTAGGCTTTCTTTTCGGCTTCGTAGGCGTTTGTTACGACGAATTTGTGTGGAAGGTTTTGGGTGGCGTCCACTTTGGCTTCTTCGTATTTGGCCTTGATCTGTGACAGCTGTTTGCGTTCATGTTCAAGCATATCGCGCAGCGAAACATAAGCGCCGCCATACTCAGCTAAAACTTCCAGGCGCTGCTCGAGTGCTTTGATGCCGGCCTGATTGTTTTTAGCCAATTCGATGGCAAGCTGCTGGTTAAGCATCTCGGCCTGGCTTTCATAGTCATGAATGCCAAGCTTACGGATTACATTGAGTGAGTCTTCAATGGCTTTGACCTCTGATTTGAGCTTGAGGTATTCACCTTCGACGATCAGAAAGGCCTTGGATGCCACTTCTTTTTGCATCACATTCATCGTGGAGTCAAACAACTCCGCAATGTCATTGGCAATCAGCGAGGCAAGCTTTGGGTTTTTGTCCAACACTGTGATCTTGACTGCCATATACTCCGTCCGGCGAAATTTGATTTTGCCTTCATACTCATTGAAAAGACGGGTGTAGCGGTATTCTGCGCCTTCATTGATGCCGTAATGATTCATTAAATCATATTTGGCAATGATACGGTCGCGAATTTTATTCGAGTTAAGAATCTGCAACATCCTTTCCGTTTGCTCATCCTCGCCAATTTCAAGCAAATCCTTGTTGGTGTTGAAATTGGTGCTGAGCAAAACCTTGGAAATGGAATTGGATGAAGTAGGGTAGAGAATGACCGTTGATTTATACAGCGGGGTGATAAAAATCGGACTGCTGAAAATCACGGCCAGGAGTATGGTACTTATAGCAATGATTAGGAATGATTTCCGGTAACGGTAAATGATGTTTAACAGGCCTAAACTCGTCATATCTGATTCAACCTGATGCTGCTTCTGCACGTTTTCTTTTTTTGGATCGTCAAAAATAGGAAAAAATAGCTTGATCCGACATGGCATGGAAGTAATTTGACAGCTGTTGTCAACTTCCTGATGCCTGCCGGATCAGCAAAATGGGTTTGAAGGCCTACTCCAGGGTGTATCTGAGGCCGGCATAGACCTTAATTCCTAAAATCGGACCCCAGATCATCGATGAGTCGAAATGGTTGCCGAAGGGCTTTTCGGCCGAGATCACCGGATGTGCCTGTTTGTAATTGGTCAGGTTCTCTCCTCCCAGATAGACATTCCATTTTCTGAAATATTTTGTTACCTGAGCATTGAGAATGGTATAGGATGGTGAGTTGGCCGGACGCCGGTGTATTTCGGGGTAGCTGTCGGTGCTGGGTAATCGTGTTTGACCGTTGAACTGGGTCGTGAGATCAAACTGCCATTTTTTCAGCGACGTCACATACGACAGACTGATTAAACCCTTGTGCTTGTTAACCAATGGTTTTTCAAGTAAGCTCTCGCCAAACGTCATTTTCACATCGTTGAGCCTGAAGGCTGCTGTTACTGCCAGGCCTTTCACCAACTCATAATTGGCCTCGAGTTGCAGGCTGTTCGAAAACGACTTGCCCTCGAGCTGGTAAACCTGGATAAGGTTGATGTCCGAATCGCGGTCAACGATCATCTGACTTACAAAGCTGGTGCGGTAAGCATCGAAATTTACGGTGAGCTCGCGGTTCGCAATGTCGAAGTGTTTGCTGATGTTGAGACCGAAATTCCAGGCTTCTTCCATCGTGGGCTCATTCAAAAACACAATCCTTCTGGAGGAAGCAAGCAGCGAAGTGTTTTCGGCCAGAATATTTCCCGAACGGTATCCTTTGCCGGCCGACAGTCTGAGGATGGTGTGGGCGTTGAAGCTATACCTGAAATGAAGTCGCGGGGTGAAAAACAAGCCATATTCGTTGTGATAGTCGGCTCGCAGACCTGCAATCAGGTTCATCTTCTCGCCATCGCTGAAGGTGTATTGAAAAAACACACCCGGAACGGTTTCTATTCTGTTGAATGTGCTGTCGTTGAGTTGTTCCTGATAGTTGTCGTAAACAAAACTTGCACCTGTTGTGTAAGTGTGACGGGTGTTGCCAAGGTATGACTGAAACAGGGCATTGGCGTAATACGAAAGCTGACTGGCATCATAGTCTCGCAGACCGAAAAATGAATTCAGCCGGTGGTAGGTAAATTGTTGCTGAATACCAAGGCTTGTCACGGGACGGGAGACCGAAATGAAGCCTGTTTTCAAAAAGGCTTCGAGCCTGTCGGTATTGATTTCGAGGCCGTAGCCATTGTTTTCGTCCCTTGGAAGTGATGTATCAAAACTGAGCTGACCGCCGCGGCGTTTTTCCCTGAGTGCCCTGATGCCAAATTGAAACTCTTTGTTTTGTCCGTGGTAATCCCATCGGTTAAACAGGTTGTATTGGGTATACAGGGGCTCATCCATGAAGCCATCATGGTTGCCGTCGTGCTTGTTTCCGTTGTAGCTGGCATGTCCCAGGAGCATGGTACTCAATTTTTTCGACAAAATCGCCCTGGTATTGAAGTTGATCTCCGACCTGCCCATGTGGTTTTGATACAAATTCAGGAAGAATCGCTCGTTGGTTGACGGCTTTTTAAATTCCACATTGATTTGACCACTGATCGATTCATATCCGTTGAGCACCGAAGAGGTTCCTTTCGACACCTGAATGCTTTCCATCCAGCTGCCCGGAATATATCCCAAACCGAAACTGGTGGCAAGGCCACGGAGGTTTGGCATGTTTTCGGCCATCATCTGGGTGTAAACACCCGCAAGACCCAACATCTCAATTTGTTTGGCTCCTGTCACGGCATCGCTGTAGCTCACATCAACGCTGGCGCTGGTTTCGAAACTTTCCGACAGGTTACAGCAGGCTGCCCTTTGCAATTCGCCCGAGCTGATATGGGTGGTGTTGACAGTGCTAAGCCGCGAAACAAAGGCTGTTTTGGCGCGTGTTACCACTTCCACTTCATCAAGTTTCAGGCTGTTTTGCATCACATGACGCAGCGCTCCCTCACCTGCATGCACATGAAGTGTGTCGTTGGCATATCCCACAAAGCTGAAGATAAGGTAGTGGGCATGGTCGGTCACCGCAAGGGTAAAATGTCCGTTTTCGTCGGAAGTGGTGCCCTTTTGTGTTTCTTGCCAGTAAATGTTTACTCCCGGCAGGGCCAATGTGTCGTTTTGACGAATCTCAAAAACTGTCCCGCTGATTTTTTGCGCCTGAAGCAAAAACGGCATCAGCAGTATGATCCAAATGGTAATGATTTTAAGTTTCATTTTGAGTAAAAAAAATATTCAACATCGATTCATTTGATTATCCCGCCTCCGGCAATGTTTCTTTGGAGTGGGGCTGCAATCCTGACCGGATAAAACAGCAGACCAGCGTCCGGTTGAACTTCACGGATTCCATAGAGGGCAAGCGTACCCGTAAGAAAAAGCGGGGATAGGTTTTTGCCTAGCTCAACTCTCCGTCGAGCTTCAGCTGATGGTGAATGATGGTGAGAAATTTACCTGAAACAGGTGGCGGCCCTGAATCTTCCTGAAAAAGTGCCGTGGGTTCTGGTTTTTTCGATGTTGGTGAGAGGAAGTCCATTACCCTCACCATGAAAAGCAGGAAGTGGTTGAAGAGGCTTTTAACCTTGATTTTTGGCAATTCAAGATCTGATAAACCTTTGAGATATTGCAGAAAATCTTCACAACATGACTGTTTTGTTTCCTGAACAACCACTACTTCGTTGTGACAACAGCTTGTTGTGTCGGTTGTACAGCTTGCATCAGCCTGATCTTCATCGTGTGTACAATCGATCGGGAAGGGAAGGATGGATTTTTCAAGCGTTTGATTGGTGTTGCACCAATGTGCATTGACTGTTAAACCGGAAGCACCGGTAAAAACCAGTAATGCAAGCAGCACTGCCAAAACCCGTAAAAAGAGCACACTTTTCATTTGAGCACAAAAATAAATCAAAAATCAACAGCTAGGGTTAATTTTTGTTAATGATTTGTGTAATTGATACTTTAATGTTAATAATCACGGTTTAAAATACAGCACGGGCAATGCGTGCAATGTTGTCGGCTCTGCCCATGGTATAGAAATGAATTACCGGTGTTTGCCTGGCAATGAGTTCTTTGCTTTGACTGATGGCCCATTCTGTTCCGGTTTCTTTAGCCTGTTTGTTGTCTTTGCATTTGAGCAATTCTTTCACCAAAGCTTCGGGTAGGTCGATGTTGAAGGTTTGCGGCAAGGTCCACATTTGTCCAACGGTGGTGATGGGTTTCAATCCCGGAATAATGGGCACGGTGATACCGGCATTTCTGCAGCGGTCAACAAAGCTGAAATATTTCTGATTGTCAAAAAACATCTGTGTGACGATGTATTCGGCACCTGCTTCAATTTTTTTCTTGAGAAAATGCAAATCCGATTCGGGGTTAGGTGCTTCGATGTGTTTTTCGGGATAGCCCGCCACGCCGATGCTAAAATCGGTAGGAGTGGTGTTGAGCAGGTCTTCTTCGAGGTAAATGCCTTTGTTCAGGTTGCTGATTTGCTGCACCAGTTCAACCGAATGGGTATGGCCACCCGGCTCAGGCTGGAAATATTTCATCGAAGGCTGCGGGTCACCCCTCACCACAAGAAGGTTTTTAACGCCAAGAAAGTGAAGGTCGATCAGCGCATTTTCTGTTTCTTCTCTCGTAAAACCGCCGCAAATGATGTGTGGAACCACATTAACACCATAACGATACATAATGGCTGCAGCAATGCCAACCGTGCCGGGTCGCTTACGGATTGTTTTCTTTTCAATCAGTCCGTTGGGAAGGGTCTTGTAGGCAAACTCCTCCTGATGGTAGGTGACATTAACAAATGCAGGCTCAAAATCCATCAGCGGGCCAATGGTGTTGTGGATGTTTTCGATGTTTTGCCCTTTCAGTGGTGGAAGCAGTTCAAAGGAGAAGAGCGTTTTATGAGCGGCTTCAATATGTTCGGTCACTTTGAGTAATTGTTTCATTTTGAGGGTTTATTTATAGTTGAGGTTGGCATTGAGCAGTCGTTCGGTTTCTTCAGCCGGCAATTGTTTGCGCTTGCTGTAGTCGTTGATTTGATCCTGGCTTATTTTACCAACATTGAAGTATTGGGCATCGGGGTGTGCAAAATAGAAACCACTCACGGCTGCAGGAGGTGACATGGCGAAATTCTCTGTCAGGCTGATGCCGGTATTTTGTTCGGCTTGCAGCAGATCGAAAAGAATTCTTTTCTCCGAATGTTCGGGACAGGCCGGATAGCCGGGTGCGGGTCTGATACCTTGATAAGCTTCTGCCAGCATTTGGGCGGGACTAAGTTTTTCGCCGGGCGTATATGCCCATATTTCGCGCCTTACTTTTTCGTGCAGGTATTCGGCAAAGGCTTCGGCAAGTCTGTCAGCCAGCACTTTAACCATGATGGCGTTGTAATCGTCGTGCTGCGCCTCGTAGTGTTTCACCAGTGACTCGGCTCCGTGACCGGCAGTAACGGCAAAAAGTCCGATGGTATCAGGCAGGCCACCGCTTTCGGGAGCCACAAAATCGGCCAGACTGAGGTTTGGAACGTTGGCAGCTTTTTCCTGCTGATTGCGCAGAAAGCTGAACCTGGCAATAACCTCAGTGCATGTTTCATCAGCAAATATAAGCACGTCATCACCCGAAGACTGTGCCGCAAACAACCCAACCACCCCATGGGCGGTGAGCAGTTGCTTGTCGGTGATCTCCTGCAACAGTACCTGAGCATCGTCAAAAAGTTTCTTTGCTTCGGTTCCTTTTTCGGTGTCTTCGAATATTTGCGGGTATTTGCCATTCAGCCTCCACGAATGGAAAAAGAAAGTCCAGTCGATATACGGAACCAGCTCTTTCAGGTTTTGATTGCGAAACAAGCTGATGCCTGACCGAAGTGGCTTGTAAACGCTGTTGTGATCAAAGCGTCCGGCAAATCTGTTTTGTCGTGCCTGCTCGAGGCTGATATAACGGTCGTCGCCTTTGCTTTGAAGGTATTTTTGCCTGAGCACAGCATACCTTTCGGCGGTTTGATTCACAAAACGGTTCTTTCTTTCGTCTGTTGCCAGCAATTCCGAAATCACCGAGGTAACTTTAGATGCATCGCGTACATGCACGACCGGTAATTCACAGGCCGGTGCAATTTTTACTGCGGTATGGATTTCGGAGGTCGTTGCGCCACCAATAAGGAGTGGCCATTGCAAGCCAAGGCGCTGCATCTCGGAGGCCACATGCACCATCTCTTCGAGCGACGGCGTGATGAGGCCGCTGAGGCCGATGATGTCAACATTTTCATCCTGTGCCACCTGAAGTATCTTTTCGGCGGGCACCATCACCCCGAGATCAATCACTTCGAAATTGTTGCAACTGAGCACCACGCCGACAATGTTTTTGCCAATGTCGTGCACATCGCCTTTCACTGTTGCCAGCAATACCTTTCCGGCCGAGCTGCTTGCAGTGGTTTTTTCCATCTCGATGTAAGGAAGCAGCACTGCAACGGCTTTTTTCATCACGCGGGCGCTCTTAACCACTTGAGGCAGAAACATTTTGCCGCTTCCAAAGAGGTCGCCCACCACGCCCATGCCATCCATGAGCGGCCCTTCGATCACATCCAGGGCACGTTCGAAGCGTGGCCGGGCTTCCAAAACATCTTCTTCAATGTGGTCGGTGATGCCCTTGATGAGCGCGTGTTTGAGTCGCTGCAGCACATCTTCATTGCGCCAGCCGATGGCTTTTTCCTCCTTAGCATCTTGTTTCTTAAGGGTTTCGGCAAAATGCAACAATCTTTCGGTGGCATCAGGTTTTCTGTTGAGCACAAGGTCTTCGGTGAGTTGGAGCAATTCTTTGGGTATCTCGTCATAGATCTGCAGCATGCCCGGATTCACAATGCCCATGTCCATACCGGCTTTGATGGCGTGGAACAAAAACACGGCGTGGATGGCTTCGCGAACGACATCGTTGCCACGAAACGAAAACGAAAGATTGCTCACGCCACCACTCACCCTTGCATGGGGCAGGTGTTCTTTGATCCAGGCTGTAGCACGGATATAATCCACTGCATAATTGTTATGCTCTTCCATGCCCGTACCAATGGCCAGAATGTTGGGATCGAAGATAATATCTTCGGGTGGAAAGTTCACCTTTTCAGTCAGGATTTGATAGGCACGCTGACATATGGCTACCTTTCGTTCGTAGCTTGCAGCCTGCCCTTCCTCATCAAAGGCCATCACCACCACGGCTGCTCCATATTGTCTGATAAGTCTGGCGTGGTATATAAAAGCTTCTTCGCCTTCTTTCAGACTTATCGAATTCACAACTGCTTTTCCCTGCAGACATTTCAGTCCGGCTTCGATCACCTCCCATTTCGATGAGTCAATCATCACCGGAAGGCGTGCAATGTCGGGTTCCGACATCAGGAGATTTAAAAACCTGACCATCTCAGCTTTGGCGTCCAACATACCGTCGTCCATATTCACATCAATCATCTGGGCGCCGCCTTCCACCATGTCGCGGGCTACGCTGAGGGCTTCTTCGTATTTTTTTTCGCGGATAAGTCGGGCAAAACGAATGGAACCGCTCACATTGGTGCGTTCGCCGATGTTGATAAAGTTCGACTCAGGGCTGATCGTCAGGGGTTCAAGACCTGTAAAAACTGAGGCCGTCTTTTTCTTCGAAACAGGACGGGCAGGCAAGTACTTCACCTGTGCAGCAAATTCCTTTATATGATCGGGTGTGGTGCCGCAGCAGCCTCCCACGATGTTGACAAAGCCGTTGGCGGCAAAGTCGTGGATGTGGCCGGCCATCATCTGCGGTGTTTCATCGTAGCCACCCAGTTCGTTGGGCAGACCGGCATTGGGATAGGCGCTCACCGGCAGGTCTGATTGCCTGGCGAGTGTTTCAATATAAGGCCGCATCTCTTTGGCGCCCAATGCGCAGTTGAGTCCGATGCTCAGCAGCTCGAGGTGCGTCACCGAATGCAGGAAGGCTTCCACGGTCTGGCCCGAGAGGGTGCGTCCGCTGGCGTCGGTGATGGTGCCCGAAACCATCACGGGGATTTTTCGACCCAGCTCATCCTGCAGCTGTTGAATGGCAAAGAGGGCTGCCTTGGCGTTGAGGGTGTCGAAAATGGTTTCAACGAGCAGGATGTCGGCGCCGCCTTCGATGAGCGCAGCTGCTTGTTCATGGTAGTTTTCAACCAGGTCATCGTAGGTCACGGCACGATAACCCGGGTCGTTCACATCGGGCGACATGCTGGCAGTTTTATTGGTAGGTCCGATGGCACCGGCCACGAAACGGGGTTTGTCAGGCTCTTTTTCGGTGAACTCGTCAGCGGCCTGCCGGGCGATGCGCGCCGCAGCCAGGTTGATGTCGTAAACCATTGCTTCAAGGCCATAGTCTGACTGCGAAATCCTGGTGCCGTTGAAGGTGTTGGTTTCAATGATGTCGGCTCCTGCAGCAAGGTATTGCCGGTGGATATCGAGGATGATTTGCGGCCGGGTGATACAGAGCAGGTCGTTGTTGCCTTTGAGGTCGCGCGGATGATTGCTGAACTGAAGGCCGCGGTAGTCGGCTTCGCTCAGATGGTAGCGTTGTATCATGGTGCCCATGGCGCCATCGAGGACTAATATTCTGTCTTTCAGCAGTTCCCTGACGGGAATTGTATTTTTTGTCATACGTTTAAAAATTTAACAACAAGCAGATCAACTTCCGAAAACCATCGGATTAAAGCCTCAGCCTCTTTTGGAGCGCATTCGGCGAAGGTGACAGAAGAAGCAAGCATGTTGCATCGGTAACACATTTAATTTATAATCACCCGCTTTCGCGGGATTAGGTTTTAGCACCACTCCCTGTCGGGAAGGTTGCTAGAGCTTCGCAGAGCCTAGTCTCTCCGCTCTTCTTTATAAATCAACGACCTTATTTGTGGAAGGGCAATTGATATACGCGCTGCAAAGATATGTTTTTTTGAAATGGTTGATTTGTTGTTTAGGAGTTGATTTGTTGATTCGTTGATTTGTTGATTTGTTGCTGGCGCATGCCAAATACCAAAACTGTTTTAGAATCAAAAGCCGCGCCGGGTCGATTCCTTTCCGGATGCTGAAAGCAGCAGGAAAACATCCGTGTAAATCCGTGTACATCCGTGGATAAAAAACATCGGTGGTAGATCAGGGTTGATTTGTTGATGTGTTGATTTGTTGATTTGAAAATTTGGGGATTTGATCCGAAAACTTTCGGATTTGAAGATTTGCCCGACCCACAATTTTCAAATTAGAAATTTTCAAATCCCAAATTGGTTGCCAACAGCCAACTTTTCCATCAACAATTTCCGAAATCGAAAAAATAAAAAAATTGCTTCGTAACATACTGTTTCATAGCAACTAATATTTAGAATCAATATAAATTACTAAAAAATTGATGCGTTTTCGCGTTTTTCTGGTATTAATAAGTAGAGAGCAAGATTGAACAGCAATCATAACGAAAAGTCGGATGACAAAGGCAAAAAAGACAATTGACTTTGTAAAGATGCAGAACAACTTTTTTCATTTACCCAAGGTTTATGCGAAGATGGAGCATATACAATCTCAGCTGAAGCAAGGAACCTAAAAACACCGTAGAAGATGGAAAAGCATAATACATTCGGTTTGATAATTTTTAGCGTAAAGAATTTCTTTGTTTTAGGCAAAAACGACTTTGAGCTTGTTGGCCGTCAGGTGTTGAGTGTGGGCAAGGCGGCCGGGAAAAGACACATACAACAGTATTACAAAACAAACATTTTTCCAACCTAAAAAAATAAAAATGAAAAACTTAAGTTTCTATTTTGCTGCAATTTTTACAATAAGCTTGATGCTTACATCATGCAGCAAAGAAAAAATCAAAAACGACACCGGAACATTGGCAACTGACCAACGAAGCAGCACCATCTTAAAGCTAATCCGGGCCTTTGATACAAAACTTTCAACCGGTTT
>JANJXG010000137.1 GCA_024709145.1 Bacteroidales bacterium
TGACCTGAAACAGGCTCAAACAGTAACTTACTGGTAATCTTTTCTCTGGCTTCTCCCAGAGCAGAAACAGGCACACCCCGTGCAAGCTGAACTGCTGCCTTTACAAAACGATCGCGGGTACTGAAGGTAAAAAAATCAGAATCCTGTGGAATGTCAATCTCAGCGGCTTCATGAATCGCTTCACCCAAAATCATTGAAAAGATACCATTATCAGTGCCTATGAAATAATGGTCGCCACTGCGTATTGCCACATGTGGGTGTTCGATAGATTCTTCGGTATTGACAGCCACAATATGAATGGTCCCCGGAGGAAAGTTTTTATAACTGTTTCTCACGGTGAAAGCTGCAGCTTCAAGATCAAATTGCTTGATATGATGTGAAATATCCACAATGATAGTTCCGGGAAGCTGGTTCAGGATGGTTCCCTTCACAGCAGCCAAATAATAATCAGAAGTTCCCCAATCGCTTGTGAGTGTTATAATCGCCATAAGTCTCTCGTTCAACCACCTGAGCTAAAACTTTATAACAGGTGATTTTTCATTTCCAAATAATCTGCAAATATAATCATTCAACAAATCACTTGGAGAGCACAATAAAACTTTGAATGTATTCAACAAAGAGGCTTTCCGCTTGTTAAGCTAATTAGTTAATTTTGCAAACTCATAATCATCAATAAACATGTTTCTAAACATAATGCTTCTTATCGCAGGTCTGGTAATCCTCATTTATGGTGCCGACTGGCTTGTAGCAGGTGCATCTGCTATTGCAAAAAAAATGAATGTTTCTGATTTGGCAATTGGACTCACAATCGTTTCTTTTGGCACTTCTGCTCCTGAGCTTGTTGTCAATACATTTGCTGCTTATCAAGGAAACGCAGATATTGTATTTGGAAATGTAATCGGAAGTAATAACTTTAATTTGCTGGCTATTTTAGGCATTACCGGTTTAGTAAGTCCGCTTATTGTACAAAAAAGTACGGTTTGGAAGGAGATTCCAATTTCACTTTTTGCAGTAATCTTGTTGTTTTTCCTCCTGAATGATGAGATACTTTTTGGGGGACCTTCATTTCTGAGTCGTTATGATGGTTTTATTTTGTTAGCATTTTTTATTGGTTTTCTTTTCTATGTTTATAAACAGTTAGGTGCTGACAATGGAGAAGTTGTTCACGAATCACAGAAGCCTACCTGGATGTTGTGGGGAATGATTATTGGGGGGTTGACCGGATTGGTACTTGGCGGCAGGCTCGTTGTTACCAATGCTGTAAACCTTGCTCAAATGCTTGGTGTGAGCGAAAAAATAATTGGTCTGACTATTGTTGCAGCTGGTACTTCCTTGCCGGAGCTTGCCACTAGTATTGTTGCAGCCATGAAAAAGAACAATGACATTGCTGTTGGTAACATCGTGGGATCCAACATCTTCAACATTTTTTTCATTTTGGCAGCAAGTTCGATTATAAAGCCAATTAGCTATTCCATAGCATTTAACCTCGATTTATATCTTTTAGCAGCAGGTACTATCTTTTTATTTGCAGCCATGTTTATCAGCGGTCGAAAAACCCTCGACAGATGGGAGGCTGCTGTATTACTTTCGGTTTACATAGGTTATACAGTCTGGCTGGTAATGAAAGAGTTGTAAGGCACAATGAGTCAGGTAATCGCAACAAATTCAGAAATCAGCCGGGCAGCAGCCATTCTTCAACAAGGGGGGTTGGTAGCTTTTCCAACAGAAACCGTTTATGGCCTGGGTGCCAATGCCCTAAATCCGATTGCTGTTGCTGCCATTTTTGAAGCGAAACAACGTCCTTCTTTCGATCCTTTAATCGTCCACATTGCTGAAATGGACTCACTTGCTCAGGTGGCTGTAACAGCAGACACACGCGTGTTTGATCTTGCTCAGGCTTTTTGGCCCGGGCCCTTGACAATAATACTACCCAAATCAGATCTCATTCCGGATATCGTCACTTCGGGATTGCCTGATGTTGCTATCAGGATGCCAGGTCATCCTGTTGCTTTGGAACTAATCAGGCAAGCCGGATTTCCCCTTGCGGCACCCAGCGCCAATCGATTTGGGAAACTTAGTCCTGTTAAAGCCAGCCATGTAAAAAAGCAATTGCCAGATGTTTCCTGTGTACTTGATGGGGGTGATTGCACTGTCGGTCTTGAGTCCACTGTCATCAAAATTCTTGACGACGGCTTTGTCATTCTCAGGCATGGGGCAATCACCAGCTTGATGCTGAGTGTGGTTTTACCTGAGTCAAAACGCAGTTATGAAAACATGGTGCTTGAGGCTTCACCTGGGATGATGAAGTCGCATTATAGTCCCGAGAAATGTGTTTATCTGATTGGAATTCATCCACTTCCAAAAGATATTAGCGAAGGTGGTCTGATTACATTCATTCCAAAGGTTGATCAGGGTTTTAAATTACAACGCCACCTTTCTCAAAATGGAGACCTCAGGGAAGCTGCAGTTAACTTATTTGGTTTGCTTCATGAAATGGAAGAGGCTGAAGTTCAATTTATTGCTGTTGAGACCGTCCCTGAAACAGGTATAGGTATTGCAGTGATGGATCGCTTGCTGAAAGCCTCCTACAGGTTTCATACTACAGGTCATTACCATGAATAGCGACTTTGTTCATCAGTTACCAGATCCAAATCGACCGATTATCACGCTACAGGTAAGCCATGAAATCCTGCTGACAGAAATTGGCCTTCATGATGCAGAAATTATTTTTGAAACAATCGACAGGCAAAGGAGCTATTTGTCGAAATGGTTGCCGTTTGTAGAAGGAACAAAAAACCTGCATGATACAAGAAGCTTTGTCCTTTACTCTATTGCCACAGGTTCAGCAATGAATGAATATGTATTCAGAATTAATTTCAATGCTGTTTTTGCCGGCCTGATCGGATTTCGAAATGCTGACAAAGACAAGAACCGAATTGAATTAGGCTATTGGTTAGCTGAAGAATTTCAACATAAAGGAATTATTTCACAATCGGTTCACATGCTCACTTCTTATGCCATTACAAAATTGGGGTTTAAAGAAGTTATCATCAAATGTGCAAGTGAAAATAGTCCAAGCCGGCGAATCCCCGAAAATTGTGGTTTTGAATGGATTGGACAAGAAGAAAAAGCTGAATTGCTTTCTGATGGAAACCTTACTGATATAGAAATATACAGGCGCGGTTATTAGAACTTCAATAAGTAGTCTATCAGATTGTCATCCCGCTCTAATTCCAGTTTTTTTCTCAATCTGTATCGTCCTATTTCAACACCACGGATAGAAATATTCATCAAAGGAGCAATCTCTTTGGTAGAAAGATTCATTTTCAGGTAGGCACACAACCTTAACTCCCGGGGAGAAAGGTCAGGATGTTTTTCTTTCAGCCGAACAATAAAGTCCTGGTGAACCTCATCAAAATATTCATCAAAAACCTGCTGAAATTTTTCGTTTTTGAGTTCTTTATTAATCTTTGAGATCAATGTTTCGATTTGATTTTTCTTAGCCTGTATCATGGACTGATCAAGCAAACCATTCAACTGTGCTTTAATTGAATTCAGAATTTTATTCTTATGAATCAGGTGTAAAGTGGTATTAGCCAGTTCTTTATTCTTATGGATAACCTGATTTTCAAGACTTTCATTTCTAAGGTTAATAATCTCCTTTTCCGCAAGAAGCGCTTGTTCACGAAAACTCAACTCCTGTTCGCGAAGGGCTTTGGCATGTTTTTCCTTTTCTTTTTGTTTAGTAAGGGTCACTCTCCGCTGAATAAAAAATACATTTCCAATCACTACAGCGATCAGCGCGATAACATAAATGAAATAAGCGACCACAGAACGGTAAAATGGAGGTTGAATCGTAAAATGAAAGGATGTTATCTTTTCATCAGAATTATTTAAGCTCCTGGCCTTTAATTCAAATTGATATTTCCCTTCAGGCAGATTCATGTATTCCTTAAAAGTAAGCTGGTTCCAGGCTGACCATGCCGTATCTAACCCATTAAGTTTGAATGAAAACTGACAATTACCAGTTCCTTCATATTCTGGGTTTGCGAAACGAATAATGAGGTCGTTGGATGAGTATGGAACCTTCATTATGTTCAATTGATCATTGTTCTGGCTACTAATCTCAAATTTTTGCATCAAGCCTGATTCTCCCGAAAAGGTTATCTCTCTGAATACCAATGGATCACTTTTATAATAATCCTTCCTGTAATAGGGGTCATAATGTATCAAACCGTTTTTTGTTCCAATGAAAACGTTGCGGTTGTCAAGTACATAAATATTCTCATAGGCCTGAATCAGCGAAAAATTAATTCGCATGAAAGGCGCTGTCACATTGCTGAATGAACCATCTTCGAGCAAACGAAGCAAACCCATCCTTCCACCAGAGAAATACCAGATGTTTCCGTTTTCGTCAGTAAAAACCTGATCAATATCAGCACCTGCGCCAAAAATCTCTTCATACTTCTTTGACGACTCAAATTGGTTTGTTTGCGTGTTAAAATTGAACAAACCTTGATTTGTAGCAAAGACGATGTCGTCTCCAATTTGAAAAACATGAAATGGCAACTCGCCTGACAAACCATTTCCTTCTGAAAACAATTTAAACTGCAATACTTTTTTCAAGTCACTGCTAAGTTTAAGCCTGTAAAGTCCTCTATAGCCATGTGCCATCCAAATTTCATCATGCAATTTTGTAAAAACAAAATTCTTCGACGATTCATTAAAGCCCTCGATTTTGTGTGAAAACTCCCAGTTTTCGCCCTTTTTTATCACGACGGTAAGGCCATTATATGTTCCACATATCAACGTATCATTGGTTTGATGAGGTATAAATGACCAGTATCCCCTGTCGGATGCCACTTTTACAGCTTTTTGGTCTTTGATTTGAAACAATCCAAAATTATGTCCGCATAACAAGGTGTTTTCCACGACTCCGAGTTTCCAAACCTGACCCTCCGTACCTTCCACAAACCGAAAACCACGAGGGCTGACTATGTGTTGATATAACTCATTAACAGGAAGATAGAACAGACCTTGATTGGTTCCAACATAAAGATTCTCTTCAAATATCACTGCGCCATACGTGCTTTCGATGTGGTAAGTATGATCAAAAATTGACAAAGGGGAGTTGATTTCAATGTAATCAATGCCATTATCGAGTCCAAGCCAAAGGTTTCCACTCCTGTCTTCGAACATACTCAGGATGGTGTTGTTCTGCAAACCCTTCATTCTATTTACATGCTGCAAGATGTGACCCTGCTCATCACTGATGTAAATCCCGTTTTGGATGGTTCCGAATGCCAGATTTCCATTTGATAGCCTGATAGCCGAAAAAATGCTGCTTTGAAGTATTTCCTTGTTAACCTGTGTATCCCATGGACGCATTTCGGTGCCACGAAGAACATAAAAACCTTCGTTGATAAAGCCAATCAAATAGGCACCCTTACCAAGCGGCAAAATTGCTCTTACCTCATTAGAAATGAACAGGGGATCATTTCGAAGCAATTTATTGTTACCAAAGTTAAAACTGTACAAACCATTAGGGGCATCTACATAATAAAAATCATTGCCAACCGCGTAGGAATGCCCATACGCACCTTCAGGTCTGATTACTTTTATGGACGATCCATCATAAAGAAAAAGATACTTAAATGACTGAAAAATAACCCCTTGAACAGTAAGGTGGATTTTCCATATCTCATCAAAGTTTTTATAACCATCTGGAATTAAAGAAGTCAGGGAGTTGTAGACCAGCTGCCCCTTGGAATCCGGAGCAAAAAAACCAAATTCTTCAAAAGCACCGGCAAATATCGTGTCTCCTGATGCTTTTACTGACCTGACGATTGACTTATTCGGCATCGGAAAAACACGCCAATGCTGTCCATCGAATTCGAGTAGACCATCATTATTGGCAAAATATATGAACCCAAGTTTGTTTTGGTCGATATCCCAGTTTTGAGTTGAGGCCTTATATGTAGTACGCGGGAAATTGTTAATGAGCGGGAGCCCGGTGCTTTTAACCTGAGAAAAAGCGCTTGTAGGGTTTAATATGATAGATAATAAGTTGATAATGAGTAAATAAAACTTATTTCTAATTATGCCCGACATATTTGATCCAACTATTGCTGTTAATTTTCAGGTCAAATATACAATAATTGTTCCTAACCAATGTCACTCCGAAGCCCACTGGCTTGGATAGTATGGCACAATATGACAATGAAAGTGTAAAAAGCTGTACTGAAAAGCTTAGCAGGATAATGTCAACGAATGAAATAAGAAAAATCAAGTATCTGGTTTGTTGCCTGATTGTTTAATATTTTTGATATTGTTCCCTGTTTACAAACCACAATCATTCCATCGAGTTGTAAAAAATCATCCATATTCATTCCGTGTGTGATTAATTCATTCAATGCTGAAATTAGTTTTTCATCCTTTAAAACCCTTAGCTGCAATTCCTTACTAAAACCTGAAAGTTCAGTTGACGTCGAGATGATCGAAATGATTGATGCATTCAACCGGAAGTTAACCGGAATTTCATCGGGCCAATTCCACTGAAAAGTGGATGGTGAAGAAAGCAGTCCACTAGCAATTGCTATCTCTTCGAGAATTTCCTTTTCCTCGTTATAATTAACACTAACTGTTATGCAAAAATTTGAAAGTGAATCCATTACCTGATAATAACTGATTCTGTCAGATGGAAAATAACAGTAAGTTTGCATTTCTTCCTTGCAATTTGTCAAACCAGTCAAATTACCAAAAACCTGACTTTCCTCCAGCCGAATCATCATAAGTTTTCCCTGATCAATTTTCAAAAAGGCTTCATATTTACCTTTTGACTGCGTGATGCTCACAACTTCATTGCAGCATTTTACACTATAAGCACTTACAAGACTATCAAACTGTGACAAAGGATAAGCTTCAACCTGGCCAAAAACTGGGGCAGGCCTGAATAAGGCAGCAATTACAATCAAAAATTGCCAATGACTTTTTCGTGGTAAAATCAATGCAGCTTTCAAACCAATATTTATCAATACGTTAAGATGTGACATCCTTAAATATTACAATTGATTGAAATTTCCAATTTCAGGCTTCAATGCCATCCAAAGAATCCCAAAGATCGCATGTGAAGCCATTTCCCGGCGAAAAGATGTCGAATTTTTCAGCCAAATAAAAACGAATTCGTTCAAGGTGTTCTTTAATCCATCTCATTCGCTAAAAGTTTTAGGAAGTTATGTTTAGTAAATTCTGAAAAAAATGAAGTTCAAACCGACATATTTGATTTCAGGGCTTCATTCAGCATCGGAATAATTAAAATGACAAAAGATTGCCGGATCAATAAAGTCCGGCAATCTCTATAAAGTGTTCAACCTCAATTCAGATCATTATGGTAAATTTAATCTTCCTCATTGGGAATACCCATTAAACCATTGATTTGATTCATGTCTATTTCCTGAATGTCAATTCCTGATGGAGGTGTAAATTTTGATTCAGGAATAGTTATATTCTCCTCCATTGCAATAGCTTCCTCGTTACTTGAGCCCAGAATGCCGCCTAAATCAACAGTAATACGAAGCGGAATACGTTTATACTCCCAATGCTTGGAATTTAACTTACTACTGGTATGCACTTTACATTCTTTTCCGATGATCATCTCAGATGGCATTTCTTTTATTTCAAAATCCTTTTGAATATCCTCACCCATCTTAATCAGTTGTTGATCAGTTTGGGTAGCTGTCATGGTATGAATCATTTCATTGCCATCCTGCACTTTCATCTTGGTACCTGTTTTTTCAACCAGGTCGATATCATACATCCATTCACGATCTCTGATTCTAAGCTTGTCTTCTTTGGTTGTCATCCCAAACATTTTTGTAGTGGTAACAGTGTGTTCGTATTGAAGCCTACCATAATCATCAAACCAAAGTGTCTTGGTTCCTTTGGTCTTGCCTTCAATTTTGTACTCTACTTTTCCTGATTTAACATCGAATTGTTTCATGTTCAGGTAATCTTCATCTTGGGCTGTTAGGGCCAACGCAAAGCATAAAAGCATTGCCATCATTGCCATTTTTTTCATGTTGCTAAGTATTAATATGTTAATTACTAAGAGTATTATTCATTTTCTGAATATTTAAAAACTGCTACTTTTTCATCAGTATTAAAGTAGTTTGGAGCTGCAGGACGGCTATGACCTACAGCCACTGCGTGTCGTGCATCAACAAAATGAAATCCTACTAAATGGTAGTAAGGTTGAGTAATTGGAATTTGCATCGTTGTCCAGTTATAACCGCCATCCACTGTTTGCAACATGGAGCTTCCGGGGGCCAAGTTACCAAATGAACCTGTTGCAAATCCTTTAAATTCGTCAGTAAAATGTATATCATTAATAGTCAATGGAATAGCTCCGCCTGATTGTTGGTAAACTTCAGGCCAACTAACTATTTGGAAGCTATTTGCTCCATCAGAAGAACGATAAAGGATACTGTTCATCCAATAGTTTGTTTGCAAATTCTTACCACTTACCATGATATTATTATCATTAATTAGCTCAATATCCTGATAAAGAGCACCATCGCCGTATGGTAAACCTGTCGCATCAACACGTGTCCAATGCAAACCGTTGTTGGTAGTCTTGTAAACCAACCCATGTTCTGTCACGAAATATCCGGTTGCACCATTTCCGAAATCCATATCAATTATTTCATCCAATAAATCCGGTTCAAAGGTAACTTCATAGTTGTGCTCGCTATAATACCAAGTGTTATCTGCGCCCCCACCTAATGACACTGCAACCTCATTATCCCATGCTGAAACAATTGCTCCGTCACCTGTTATACGTAACATATTAGACTTCAGACCTCTAAACTCCGCTGAATCATTAACTACAGTTGTCCATGACGCACCTCCATCTCTTGTCACCAACACACCACCATCATACCAGTTCTGACTACCTATGCCAACGAAAGCTGTATTATTCCCAAGTGCAAGCACATCAAAAATCATCATATTATTATCTCGCTCATAAACTTTTTCCCAGCTTAATCCTCCATCAGTAGTTTTGGCAACAAATTTCCATTGTTGCGAATAAAAGTTGGTATGACCTGTACCCACAGCAAAACCATGCAACTCATCACTAAACGAAGTTGCAAGAAGTTGTTCGCCGATCGAGAAATCATCTATTAATATTTCATTCCATTGCACCTGACCCACGTTCACGGTCACGCTGTGTGTCATTTCCTGATTATTTATTAAAGCAACTGCCTTTATGGTATGAGCTCCCGCACTTTCGAGTATTGTCCAATTCCAGACGAATGGTTGCTGAGTAAGGTTCGCCTTAAGCTGATCATCCAAATAAAGTTTCACGCCCCCATCCACAGTTCCGTTTGTTGAAATGTTGACTGGGACAGTGGTGTTTACAGATAAAAAACTATTGTTAACCGGGCTCGTTATTCTAATTGAATACGGGATTGGCTCATGATCAAGATGA
>JANJXG010000012.1 GCA_024709145.1 Bacteroidales bacterium
GTCACATCAGCAAGATCCTTGATTTTTTCGCAGCCGGTGTTTGTAAATCCTATCAGGAGCAGGATCAGACTCAGTTTTAACAGTGTTTTCATTTCAGTTGTTTATTGGTGAAGTGTCAAAAATACTATAATCTTAACCAAAAGCAACATCTTAACAAAAAAATATGATTTAAACCGGTAATGAAGCTGCTACCTCTGAGGGTGTTGTCAGTTGGATATCTACAATGCGGATGTTTTCGGGTTTGAATTCGGCTGTGATGGCATCCAACTGGTTTTTGCGGACAACCCAGATCATTTTTGGGTGTTGTAATTCCAGCAGACGGGTGGTCAGCTGATGCCAACCAAGGCCTTCAAGCTCCATCGGCCCCAGTTCATCGATCACGAGCCAGGTGTTTTTCCCTGTTGAAGCTTCCATCAGTCGTTTTGATCCGGCTTCCCAGGCCACTGGATTGAAACTGTAACGCCTGAACGATTGCCAACCTTCACGGGCTTCATCGATGGCCATGCTAAGGCGTTCTCCCGAAGGGAAAAACTCGAGCTCATAGGCCCTTCGTTCGTTTTCAACCGTTACCGCTCTGGATAGAAATCCTGCAGCAAGCATCCCTTTGGTTTGCATGGCTTGCAGCAGTTGGGCCAAAAAGGTTGTCTTGCCCTGGTGCACCTCTCCGGTGATGATGAGCACAAAGCTGTTGCGGTGGTTGCCGTCGAACTGTTTAAGTAATTGTTCTGACCGGCCTAACACCTGCCATATCACCTGGCGCGGGCTGCCTGCAACGGTTTTCCATGCCGGCAAGGCTGCGATGAGTGCCGGCAGGGCCGAGAAAGCCAAAGAGGTCGCCTGGTATAGTTGACTGAAACCATGACGGTGCAGCAAGGCCTTGAGCACCGGGTTGCGCAGCTCGGCTGCCAGAGCCGAAAAAGTAAAAATCAACATCATCGCACGAAAGACCATCTCCAGTCCAATCAGCAATCCTTTGCCCGAAAAACCATTGCTGTTGTTGACTCCTTCGAGCAGGAGGGAAGCCACCAGCGTGATCAGCACAAACTGTATCCAGACTCCCGGCCTGGCCAAACGCTTCAGTGCCTGTCTGTAACGGACCAAAACCGCTGCAGCAAACAGCAGGCCTGCAGGAACTGCAACAGCATAATATTTAAAATTGAAAAGTAACAGGATGACAACCACTCCCCCCCAGCAGCAGTGGCAGGATGATGGCATGCGGCTTTGGATGTTGGCTTGGTCCGGCAAAGCCGGAATCTTTTGAAAGGACGATCTCCGGTGGAGGAAGGTTCTGCTGGTTGAGGTAGCTTTTTCCCAGATAAAGACCTGATGCGGCAGCCGACATGCCAAGCAGAAAATAAAAACCACCAGCAAGCCAGAGGAGTTCGGTGAGGGAGAAAGCATGAAGCCCTGTTATTTTTACCAGATAACTATAAAATGAGTCCGCTATCTGTATCAGATTCAGGCCATAGAGCACGATGAGGTTCAGAATTTTCTGCACCAGCGACCACAATACTGCAAGCCCGCCTGCCAGCAAGATCAGGAGGAGGTTTTTGGGCGCAGCCCACAAAACCATTTCCATGATCAGGGCTTCCATGGTGATGCCGATCATCGGGCCAAAGACAAGGGCGCTGGGTGAAACTGATTTCATCAAAGCACATACCAGGCCAGCCCTGATCAGCAATCCGCGTTGCGGCCAAAGCTGCACAAAAGCTGTCAGCAACAGCACGCTGGCCGCCGAAAGCAGCATGCCGGCAAAGGGAAGTCGCATATTGTGCAAAAAACTGCCCACAATAATCTCAAAAGCTGCCCAGGAGCTCCCAACAACGGCGGCTTTTAACCAGTTCTGCTTGCCGGAATCCTCGCTACGGTTCAACATTGGTTTTCAGCTCAGCGGGTGGCAACGGCAACAGCTTTCTTAAAGGCGGTTACCCGCCCGTCGGGGGCAAAGGCTTCGGCATAAACGACATAAATCCCTGTCGGTACTTTTGAGCGGGTATCGTCCAGGCCATCCCAGCTTACGGCACCGGTGGCTGAAACCAACTCGCTTCTGACAAGGTGGACTATGTGCTGTCCGGCTGCATTGTAAATGTGAATATTAAGCGTATAGCCACCTTCGCCGAAGTTATAACGAAAGGAGGTAACATCCTGGTAGCCATCTCCGTCAGGCGAGAATGTTTCAGGATCTATGCTCAATCCTTCCGTTGTGGATTTCTCTTCAACTGACAGCGAATTTTGATATCCCGGTGTGGCCCAACCCGCAGTTTGGGCCGCTGAATGCCAGTTTTTGGGGTCGGAGGACGAACGTTCGGCAGAGATCCTTTCCAGTGACACACCATCCACAAAATTGAGCAGGGGATAGTGCATGTCTTCATGGTAGGTCATGGCATCGATGTGTTGCAGCGTTTTGGATACAAGCAAGACGGTGCCGCTTTCGTTGCTGTAAGAAGGCAGCGATTCCATGATCACAAAGTTTTCGGTGGCTGCCGCTGCATAAAATGCGGTGATGGCTTCGGCTGAGCTGGTAAGCAAGGCCATGGATCCGGGTAACAGCAGTCGGGTGGTGTTTGTGATAACCTTTAGCGTCGTATCGGGTGGGTTGGGAATGGTTTGTCTCACACCCCCCAGGCGCAGGTCTTCGAGGTTGATTAGTTTTGCCGAACGGTTGTAAATTTCAACAAAATCGACCCCGCCATCGAAGGGATGAAACAAAACTTCGTTGATGACCACATCGCCGCTTTCCGGTGTGTCGGGCAGGCCGAAGGTGATTGCAGTGCCGTCGGCCACAGGCCGACCGGCACAATTGGTAAGCTGTTCCGACATGCTAAGTGTGTAAAGGATTCCCTGCGAAAAAGTTGCGCCAAAGACAAGCTCCACGAAGGTCGGATCAGCGGGGTTGGTGGTTGCCTGCACCGGACTGATATTTCCGGGTTCCAGGATGTAGGCGTCAGGATTGGCAAGACTTAAAGTGTTCATCTGCTGATCAAACCACAGCTGGACGATGTTGTCAGCGATGAGTTTCATCCCGGCGGGTTCAGGTGCGGCATTCAACAGGGCATAAATACTGTTTTGGCCTCCGGGTGTGCCACCGGAAGGGTCGTTGGAGGCTTTCCAGTTATTGGGGCCGCCACAGGGGTTTTCAGGATCAATTTGCTCAAGCGACCAACCTCCATCTTTTTTTCCGGCATCACCATACCAATTGTCGGTATAACTTAATTGATTGACCATTATGCCCTGATTGCTTACAAGGCTGAGCACAGCTGCAGTATTGGCAAGCTGGAAGCTGCTGAAGCCGTAGAAATTTCCATAGATTGACAAGGCAGAACGTGCGTCCTCATGGGCCAGGATGAGGTAGCTGCGGGCTGGCATCTGAACCTGACTGATCAGCTTCTCTGTGGATCCGATCAGCAGTTTAAAATTGTCGAGGCTGATAAGCAGGTTGGTTGGGTTGTACAGTTCAACGTATTCCCATTCGGGCAAACCGACCACAGGACTGGGATCGGCCATCACTTCATTGATCACTATATCATTGGCCCCGGCCACATAAAAACTGATATCAGCACCGTCGGAGACAAGGGTGTTGCCGTTGAGATCGGTGAGGTTGCTGAGTGTAAGACGATAGGCACGGCCATTTTCGAGTGATTGGGGCAAATGCAGCACTGCCTGGGCAGGTGTGGCACCCTGAAGGGCTTCAGCCGGATGGCCAATACCCTGATCGATGCTGTAATTGAGGGGATTGGTCAAACTTTGCAGTTCGATGGCTTCGTTGAAAGTGAGGCTGATCGTTTCAGGGCTGGTTGCCAGGGCGGCAACTAAAACAGGTGGTTCGGTATCAATCACCTCATTTCCTGCATAGATTTCATCGTAATACATTTTGGTGCTGTTGCTCACCGTAAACTGCCCGAACACGCCGAAGTAGCCGCCGGGCTGAAAGCTGTTGTCGGTTCCGCCGGCTTCGGGGGTATAAATGCCCGTGCCGCCGGGATCGGTAAAGATGCTCCAGTCGCCGTTTTGTTTTCTGACAACTTTAACGAACAAGGCAAAGGAAGTTGCCAAAGCAGCTTCGGTGCCCCGGCAAATCAGCGAGGTGGTGGTTCCCTGTTGCTTCATCAGCTCGATGGCATCGTTGCTGCCGGCCTCCCCGAAGCGAAGGAAGTATCCGTTCAAGGGGCCGCTGAGGTCAGCCTGATCGCTGCTAAGATACACGAGGCTGTAATTGCTTCCCGAGGGCGAAAAAGCCAGTCTGATCCAGAATCGCCATTCCATGTTGTTGCCGGCAATGGTGTAGGGTGTACTCAGCCAGGCTGTCCCAGCCTCAGTAGCATTGAGTTGTAACTGCTTGTCAGCGTTAATGATATACTTTTCTGTCGTTCCGGTCCAGACAGGGTTGGCAGTGAAATCACCATCACCGAAACCTTCGGTTAGCTGGGACTGAGCCCAAAGCGGAATTATCATCAAAAGAAAAATGAAGCGCTTCATTATTTTATATTTTTGCAGCGGCGTTGAAAATGTAAATGTAGCAATAAATCCCACAATCATTACAGACCATGAAAATTGCCCTCGTTGGAGCTACCGGACTGGTAGGCCGCATGATGCTCAGGGTGCTCGAAGAGCAGCAGTTTCCTGTGAGTGAATTAATTCCGGTGGCCTCGGCGGCCTCTGCCGGCAAGCAGGTCGTTTTTGCCGGGAAAACCTATACTGTAGTTACGGCTGATGAAGCCATCAGCAAAAAGCCTGCCTTGGCTCTGTTTTCTGCCGGCGGGGCGGCTTCGCTCGAACTAGCTCCCCGCTTTGCAGCAGCCGGAATCACCGTGATCGACAACAGCTCAGCCTGGAGAAAAGACCCCGCGGTTCCACTCGTTGTTCCCGAAATCAACGGCCATGTTCTTAACTCCGGCCACAAAATCATTGCCAATCCCAACTGTTCCACCATACAGATGGTCGCTGCCATCGCCCCGCTGCATCAGCTTTTCAGCATCCGCCGCCTGGTTGTTTCAACCTATCAGTCGGTGACAGGAAGCGGCATCAAAGGTGTTCATCAGCTGGATGCCGAGCAGGCCGGGCTGAAAGCCGAAAAACCTGCCTATCCGCATCCCATCCACCGAAACCTGATCCCGCATGGAGGCGATTTTGACGACACAGGCTATACTTCCGAAGAACAAAAGCTGGTGTTTGAAACAAGAAAAATCATGTCGGCACCCAATATTGCCATCACTGCTACAGTTGTACGTGTGCCGGTCACAGGCGGACACAGCATGACAGTGAACATCGAATTTGAAAAGCCCTTTGTCGTTGATGACATCAGGCAGATTCTGCAGCAAAGTCCCGGCATCGTCGTTCAGGATGACCCGGCTGTGTTCAGTTATCCCATGCCGTTGCTGGCTGCCGACAGGGACGAGGTTTTTGTCGGTCGCATCAGGCGCGACGATACCGTGGCAAATGGTTTGAATATCTGGGTAGTTGCCGATAACCTCCGAAAAGGAGCTGCCACCAATGCTGTACAGATTGCCCGGTACCTGTTACAACAAGCTTATTTGTAAGCCTCGTGAAAGTTTACTACAACATCAATGACTTTAAACCTGTGAAGCGTGCCATCGTTACCATCGGCACCTTCGACGGCGTGCACCTCGGCCATCAGGCTATCTTCCGAAAAATGACAGCCGATGCCCGTGAAACCGGCGGCGAAACAGTAGTTGTTACCTTTTTTCCCCATCCAAGGCTCGTTCTCAACATCGACAGCAGCAACCTGCGGTTTATAACCACACAGGAGAAAAAACTCGAAATCTTCGAAAAAACCGGAATCGACAATGTGATCATCATCGAGTTTACCCGCGAGTTTTCAAGAACGAGCAGTGAAATTTTTATTAAAAACTACATCGTAGATAAAATTAAACCTGCGCGGCTCGTCATCGGTTACGACCATCACTTTGGTAAAAACAGGATGGGCGACTTCAAGCTTTTGTATGACCTTAGCCTCAAATACAATTTCAAAGTGGAGCGTGTTGCTGCGCAGGATGTTGAAAACATTGCCGTGAGCTCAACCAAAATCCGCAAAGCCCTCGAGACAGGCGATGTCAGGAAAGCCAACCGGTTGCTGGGCTATGATTATACCATTTGCGGCACCGTGGTGCATGGCAATGAAATTGGCCGTACCATCGGATTTCCGACAGCCAACATCGCCACCTCCGATGCTTTCAAAGTTATCGCCGTGGGCGGTGTATATGCCTGCCATGTGCTTCACAACGGGATAAGCTATCAGGGTATGGGCAACATCGGCTACCGGCCGACAGTGGCCGGCAATACAAGTCTTACCATCGAGGTGAATATCTTTGATTTTGATGCCATGATTTATGGCGAGGAGATTTGCATCAGCTTTGTGGATAAGATCCGTGATGAAGTTAAGTTTGCCAATCTCGATGAACTGAAACACCAACTCCTGCGCGACCGCGAAAAGGTACTTGATTTGCTTTCACAGAAGGATTGAGGCAACTCTGAAACGAAAATTTCGTTACTTTTGTAACGCAATTTATGTTTTATCCCTCTTAAACCCCTTCGTATGAAACAAAACCTGATGGTCCTTATGGCATTTTTTTTAATTGCCATGACCCCTCAAACAGCCGATGCCTGCACCAATTACCTTGTTACCAAGGGTGCAAGTACCGATGGTTCAACCATGATCACTTATGCTGCCGATTCACATGTGCTATACGGCGAATTATACCACTGGCCTGCCGGTGAGCATCCTGCCGGTACGCTCATTGATGTGTATGAATGGGATACAGGCAAATACCTCGGCAAAATAAGCCAGGCAGCCCGCACCTGGAATGTGACTGGCAATATGAACGAGTTTCAGGTTTCGATTGGTGAAACCACCTTCGGCGGACGTCCCGAACTGGTTGATACAACCGGCATCATCGATTACGGCAGCCTGATTTATCTCACCCTTCAGCGTGCCACTTCAGCCCGCGATGCCATCAGGGTGATGGCGCAGCTGGTGCAGGAATACGGCTACTACAGCTCCGGCGAATCCTTTAGCATTGCAGATAAAAACGAAGTCTGGATTCTCGAGATGATCGGAAAAGGCACAGCCATGAAGACCGACAAGAAAACGAAAAAGACTTCCAATGCCAACAAAGGCGCCGTTTGGGTTGCAATGCGTATTCCCGATGGTTATGTGAGCGGCCATGCCAATCAGGCTCGCATCCAGACTTTCCCGGTGGCCGATGGCGTCAGGTCGATCACCTCAAAGGATTTCAGCAAGATTTTTGATGCCGGCATCGAAGTTGTATATGCAGAAGATGCCATCAGTTTTGCCCGCAGCAAAGGCTGGTTTGTTGGCGACGACAGCGAGTTTTCATTTTCCGACACCTATGCTCCGGTTGATTTCGGTGGTGCCCGTTTCTGCGACATCCGTGTGTGGTCCATGTTTAACAAAGTGTCGCCCGGTATGGATCAGTACTGGGATTATGTAAAAGGAAACATCAGGCACGATGAAAAGTTTGGTGACGGACGCCCAAACCCCAATAAATACGCCACCAACCGCATGCCGCTTTGGGTGAAACCCGAGAAAAAGATCTCAGTTCACGATATGATGATGTTTATGCGCGACTATCTGCAAGGTACAGAGCTCGATATGAGTAAGGATTTTGGTGCAGGCCCGCATGCTGTTCCTTACCGCTGGCGACCGCTTACCTGGAAAGTTGACGGAGTGCAATATGTGAACGAACGCGCCACTGCTACCCAGCAAACCGGCTTTTCGTTTGTAGCCCAATCGCGCAGCTGGCTTCCCGATGCAGTGGGAGGCATTATCTGGTGGGGTGTCGATGATGCCAATGCCTGTGTTTATATGCCTCTCTACAGCAGCATGACAACGAGTCCGAAAAATATCGAACGGGGTAACGGCGCCATGATGAAATGGTCAGAAACTTCGCTGTTCTGGATCACCAATATGATTTCCAACTTAAGCTATACGCGTTACAATATGATTCAGACCGATGTAAGCGCGGTGCGCGACGGCCTCGAAAAAATGTTTATCGACCGCACGGCCTCTGTTGATGATGCAGCCATGAAACTGTACCGCTCGGATAAAAAAGCTGCCATTGCTTTCCTCACCGACTACAGCACCGATCAGGTGACACGTACCTTCAATGTGTACAAGGAATTGTATCAGGAGTTGTTTATGAAATACATGGATGGCAATGTGAAAACCCGCAATCCCGGACATCAGAACCCTCATGTGAAACATCCGGGCTACAGCGAGGAGTTTTTACGCAAGGTGGCCGAAGAAACCGGTGATAAACTCAAGATGAAAGGCGAAGGTCATTAATCTTCTGTCTGATAAGGAACAAAGGCCGGGTGTGATGAGCATCCGGCCTTTTTTTTAGCCAAAGAGTTGCGAAAAAAGCTGACCGACACTGCTGACGGGCTGAATGTTGATGCTGTGTTTACCTTTCTCGAGGCCTTTGAGGTTGAATTTGGAGATAAAAATACGGCCGAAGCCCAGTTTTTCGGCTTCAGAAATACGTGCTTCGATGCGGTTCACTGCCCTGATTTCACCTGACAGGCCGACTTCTGCTGCAAAGGCGGTCTTGTTGTCGAGGGGGATGTCTTCGGCTGAGGAAAGGATGGCAGCAATCACAGCCATGTCGATACCCGGATCGTCAACGCGCAGACCTCCGGCGATGTTGAGAAACACATCTTTGGTGCCAAGCCTGAAACCGGCTCTTTTCTCCAGCACAGCCAGCAGCATATTGAGTCTGCGCAGGTCGAAGCCGGTGCCCGATCGCTGTGGGGTGCCATAAGCGGCAGTGCTTACAAGGGCTTGTGTCTCGATGAGGATGGGTCGGAGTCCTTCGATCATGGCTGAGATGGCCACACCGCTCACGGCATGATCGCGTTGCGAGAGCAGGATTTCACTGGGGTTGGTCACCTCACGCAGACCGCCGGCATGCATTTCAAAGATCCCCAATTCCGAGGCCGAGCCGAAGCGGTTTTTTACAGCCCTCAGGATGCGAAAGCCGTAATGACGATCGCCCTCAAACTGGATCACGGCATCCACCATGTGCTCGAGGATTTTTGGCCCTGCAATGCTTCCGTCTTTGGTGATGTGTCCGATCAGCACCACCGGAATGCCTGATGTTTTGGCCAGCTTGTTGAGCTCTGCCGCGCACTCCCTGATCTGGGTGATGCTGCCCGCGCTGGCTTCCACCGTATCGGTCTGCAGTGTCTGTATCGAATCAACTACCATCATGGCAGGCTTGAGCTCATTGAACCGGGCGATGATGTTGCGGGTGTCGGTTTCGGTAAGGATGAAGCAGTTTTGGTTGCTGATGCCAATCCTGTCGGCCCGCATGCGAATCTGCTGCCGGCTCTCTTCGCCGGATACATAGAGCACCCTGAACTCAGGGATCGACAGTGCCACCTGCAACATCAGGGTGGATTTGCCAATGCCGGGCTCCCCGCCGATGAGCACAAGCGAGCCGGGCACGAGACCCCCACCGAGCACCCTGTTGAGTTCGGTATTGCGCAGGTCGATGCGGGGCTCCTGTTCGCTTTCAATCTGGCTGATGGCTACAGCCTGCGCTGAGTCGCCGGTACTCATGCGTGTGGCTTTGGTTTGCCTGCCTGTTACCAGGGTCTCTTCGGCATAGGTGTTCCATTCGCCGCAGGCCGGACATTTGCCCAGCCATTTGGGTGATTCATTGCCACAGCTGCGGCAGAAAAAGACGGTTTTGGTTTTCATATGTACAGGCTAAGGTGTGCCGGCAAAACTGACGGTTTCTTTGATGCAAAAGAAAGCAAAAAATAAGGAGTGGGGGCCGGAAAAGATGTCTTTTTAGCCGAAAAAGTTCTTGTTGCGCTGAAAGGACGATTGCCGGAAGGGCTTCTTCTGACGGATTAAAACAAAAGGTTTAAGCCCTGTTGAAACAACAGTGGCTTACTTGATGTGTTTTTCTTCCACCTGCAATACCTCATAGGTTTCGGCATCATACACCATTGCCAACACTGTTACGTGTTCGGCCTTGTAAGCGCTGTTGAGGCTGGTGATGGAATAGCTTTTGCTGAAGGATGCGCCGTTTACAGCTGTTCCGGCGGCGGCCAGTTCTTCGCCCCAGTTGCCGTTGATGCTGCCGCGCAACACATGACGGTGCACATAGTCGGGGATGGTACCCTGGATGCCGATGCCGGGATCGTTGTTGCGCTGTGCACTCACAATGCTGTCCTCGACAATGCAGGCAATGACCATAAGTTTTTGGTTGAGGCTTTGCAGCATCTTGCTTTCGAGGTCGATTTTCAGGCTGCGGCTGTCGTTGTTCCAGCTTGTGTTAATGTCAAGGGTGAGGGCTGCTTTTTGTTCGGCAGCAAGGCTTACGGCGGTGGCCCATTTGGCACTTGCCACATTGTAAACACCCTGACTGCTTTGCCTGTTGACCATGCCCATGGGGTTTCCGGCAGCCGAGATGCCAAAGAAATTATCCCAGGCTGTTCCGGCTTCGGTGCGGTAGTCGTTGTCGAAAGGTGCCGGTTTGGGTTCGGCAAAAAAGCCGGCATGCACGCCAAGCATGATCACCTGCCCGTCATACAGGTCAACAATCTGATGACCCAGCCGGGCACCTGTCGGACAGTTCACGCAGGTGTGACCGGTATAATCTTCAAGGAGAACTTTGCGGGTGTCGTCGGTGGGTTGACTGCCACCGGTTTCTTTGTAGGGGGGTTCAATTTTATCGCAGGCAGTCAGTGAGAAACCGATCAGGGCAACAATGAACGGGATGGATAGAAATTTTTTCATGGCAACAGTTCAATTAAAAGTTTGTCGACAGTGTTACTGTCAATCCGCTGGAAGCCGGAACCTGACGGCAAACGCCGCCTACACACACCACGCCTTCGCTTTGACGGCCGTAGGTGAGGGCGATGCGGGTAGATTCACGGGTGTAACCGGCTGAGAAGGTGTAGAAGTGGTTGCGTTTGTCTTTATCAGGATTGCCGTAGTTATACTGGTCGGCGAGGGCAACAAACCATTTGGGAGCGATGGTGTATTCGGCCATGAGGGCGGCCCAGTCGCCTTCGTCCTGTTTGGTCCACAATCCCTGTGCTTCAACCCGCAGTGCGTTTCGGCTGCTCAGTTTATAAGTGAAGTCGGCCACCGCCAGATGGGCTTCAACGGCTTCTTCACCTGTATGTCCTTCGATCACAGCGATGTCGTAGAGCAGGTTCATGTATTGCACCACGCCTTTGAGCCTGCTGTTGAATCGTTTGTCGATTTCGATGTTCAGATCCCTGAAAAAGATGTGATCCGACACCTTAAAGAAATCGCTGGTGTAGCCAAGCGTGCCGCTGTATTCGGTTTTGTCGGCGGTGTCGCGCACAATGTCATTTACCTGGCTGAAATTGAGGGCGACTCCTGTTCCGTATTTTCCGCCAAGTTTCGTGCCTTTCGGGATTTTGTAGTTTACCTGAAACTGCAGTCCCATCTCACCGTTGGGTTGTGTGGCATAGGGATATTTTGCTGTGAGGCTGTAGGCATGGGTGCGGTTGATGGGAGGAAGGAAATTGATGTCGAGGGCATTGGCAGTTTCGCCTCTGTCGCTTTTAAAGCTGAAGTTATCAACTCTTTTGAGCTGCAGCACCACGCCAAGTCCTTTTTGCGAATAGGAGAGGGAGCTGAGCAGGGCCTGGCCTTCGGCAAAGATGTAGTTGTTGACAGCCGATGGATCGTTGATTTTCCAGGCATATTCTGTCATAAAGCTGAAGTTGCCGGCACCCAGGTTGATGCGGCCGGAGAAGGCACCTACGTTTTCGGGCAGGTTATACAGAGGGTCGGCATCCCGCTGGTATTTACTCACAGCACTGGCACCTACACTCAGCCTGAAACCCGAAGATTCCATCCCTTCAAAAGCGTCGTTAAAGCTGAATTCGGCATCGGCACCACGCACGAGACCGCGGCTGTTGCGCTCGTATTTCTGCCAAAAGAAACGTTGACTGCCATAAACGCCTTTCAGGGTAAGCCCTTTGGCCGGATAGAGCAGAACGCGCATGCCGTTCACGGAGTTGTCGTAGCCAAGCGTCCATTCTTCGTAGGAGCGAAAGATCAGGCCGCTGCCAAACTGTTCGTAAAAGTTGCCCACCGTCAGGTCGATGAGATCGTTGCCCCAGGAAGCCCAGACATTGGGAAAACCATTGCCTTCCTGACGGGGATCGAAACCGGCCAGCGGTGTAAGCATGGCTTCATAACGCATCCCGGCCTTGAATTTTCCCAGGCTGAAATTGATGTTGCCGAAGCCGTTGATGCCTACCTTGCGCCCGAGGATGGTGGTGTCGTAAATGCCAATGGCATTGTCGGGACGATAGAACTGAACATCGGTTTGGAAACTACCGTTGACTGTAGCATTGTTGAGGAAATCCTGCCCTGCAACAGCTAACATTGCAAGCAGCCCGATGAGTGTAAACAGCAGTCTTCTCATGGCAAAAGGGATAGCGGATGGGTTTGGAATGATTTAGTTCTTGCCGGCCAGTTTTTTCACTTTTTCATACAGCTCGAGTTCGGCACCATCGAAATAGGCAGTGTGCTGGGATATAATTTTGCCGTTGCCATCGAGCAGGAAAGTGTGCGGGATCATATTGACATTCATGGCACGCTTGAAATCGCCGTTGGGATCGAGCAAGACCTCGAATTCCCAGCCTTTGCCTTTTACCAGCGGGGCAACGCGGGCTGTTGAGCGGGAGTCGTCGATGGATACCGCATAGATTTTCACGCCAGTCTCTTTCTGCCATTCGGCATAGAGCTCACTGAAGGCGTCGAGCTCTTTCTGGCAGGGCTTGCACCATAAAGCCCAGAAACTCAGAATGACGGGCTTGCCATCATTGCTGATGCCTGAAGTATTAAAACTCTGACCGTCGAGGGTTTTGATCATCACTTTCGGGAGGGATGTTTCCTGTGCCTGCAGGCTCAGCGAAATCATCCCGATAAAACATAAGAAGAAGATTTTTTTCATGGATCTTAAATTTGAAAGCAGCCGCAGGGGACTATATTTTTTTTGACAGACAACCCCGGGGGCAGATTGGTTGCACCTTCAGGCAATATATACCTCCAGAACGACGGCATCAGGATCGGGGATGAGTGACACCTGCCTGATGACATTGGGAAGCAGAATGACCTCTCCGGCACGGAGGCTGTAGTTTTCGTTATCGTATACCAGGCTGAGGCTGCCCTCGGTGCAGAACAGAATGACAAAAGAGTCGAGCTCGCCGTAGTCTTTGCTGATGGCTTGTGTCAGCCGAAGGATGCCGGTGGTGAAGAAGGGGCTGTCAACAAGGCTGACGGTGTTGTTGTCGGTGAGCTCATAGGGAGTTTTATACTGACTGTGGAGTGTATAATCGATGGCTTCGAGGGCTTCTTCGGTATGCAGCTCGCGGCTGTTACCTTTTTCATCCACCCGACCCCAGTCATAGATCCGGTAAGTGGTGTCGCTGGTTTGCTGAATTTCGGCAATGAGGGTGCCGGGTCCCAGGGCATGTACCCTGCCGGCGGGCATGAAGAAAACATCCCCTTTTTCGACCTTTTCGGTATTCATGATCTCCTTAAGCCGGTTGTTTTCGAGGTAGCTCAGGTAAATCAGTTCATCAACTTCCTGGTTAAAACCACTGATGAGCTCTGCATCTTCGTCGGCCTGCATCACATACCACATCTCTGTTTTACCATAGCCGAGGCCTCTTTTCTGTGCCAATTCGTCGTCGGGATGCACCTGAATGGAAAGCCAGTCGTTGGAGTCGATCACCTTGACAAGGATTGGAAACTGGTCACCAAAACGTTCATACACCTGATCGCCGACGAGGTCGCCCATAAAAACCTCCACAAGTTCATTGATTTCGTTTCCGGCAAGGTAGCCGTTGCTCACCACCGTGGGGCTGCCCTCGACACCCGAAAGCAGCCAGGCTTCGCCACAATTGGGCAGCAGGCCGAAGTCCATTTTGAGTTGTTGACGGATCTTTTGGCCTCCCCAGATTTTTTCTTTGAAGACAGGGCTTAGTTTGAACGGATAAAGGGTTTGCATGCTGTGTGTATTTGCCGGCAAAAATACGCATTTATTGCTCGTTGCGCGGGCACAAAAAAAGGAGGAAGGCATTGCGGCTTTCCTCCTCTGATGTGTTGCCGGAACCGGGTTTGTGGTGGCCGGCAGCAAGGATTCTTATCTTACATTGCTTCGGTTCGCAATGGTTTGGGTTCGGCTTTGCGGATCGTAAGTTCGTCGATGAGCCTGGTTGCACCGGCATATTTGTCGATGATGAAAAGCACATAGCGGATGTCGACATTGATGGTACGCTGCAGTTCGGTTTCGTAGGCGATGTCGCCACTCATGGCTTCCCAGTTGCCGTCGAAAGCAATGCCGATGAGCTCACCTTTGCCATTGATGATGGGGCTGCCCGAATTTCCTCCGGTGATGTCGTTGGTGCTGAGGAAGCAGGTAACAAGTTCGCCATTGTTGCCATAGGGACCGAAATCTTGTTTTTCGATCAGCTCCTTGAGGTAGGCGGGCACGATAAACTCATCGTTGGAGGGGTCTTCTTTTTCGAGGATGCCCCTGGTGGTGGTCACGAAGTCGTAATGAACGGCATCGGCAGGGATATAATCCTGCACACTGCCCCATGTCATGCGCATGGTGCTGTTGGCATCGGGATAGAACACCTTTTCGGGCTGCATCTTGCGCAATCCATCGATGAAGAGCCGTTTGGCAGTAGCGATGGACGACTGAGCGCTGCGGAACGGACCGGCAGCACCCATTGCCATTTCCATATAGCCGTTGGCAAGCTGCAGAGCCGGATCGTTGTTGAGTTTTTTAAGGTCGGGCTTGTTGAGGAAAGCGTTGACGGCGGTTTCGGAGGCAAAGACTGATTCGCTGAAAATCATTTCGGCGACTGCCTGCACGGAACCCTTTTCTTTGGCCAGCATCTTTTTGAGTGCGGCAGCTTGCATGTCGGCAGGCACTTTGCTGAGGTATTTGGCCGTAAGCACCTCAAACACCTTTTTGTCGGCAGCAGCATGGTAGTTTTTGAAGTGTTCGGCAGCACCTTCGCGAAGTCCTTCGATGGTTTGAGCGAGCTGTTTCTCACGGTCTTCCATCATGGTTTTGGCCAGCTTTTTGTCTTTTGGAACATCTTTTTTGTCGACGGGTTTGAGAAGCTCCTTCAGACTGGCAAATTCCATGGCGTAGCCGATGATTTCGGCACCACCCAAACCGGCCATATTGGTGTAGAGCATGGGTTCGATGCTGCCACCCATTTGCTCATAGCCGCTTTTGAGACTGCCGAGCACCTTGCCGTATTTTTCGCTTCTGGCGGGATCGGCAGCAACCCAGTCAGCGAAATCTTTTTCGGTAAAAGTTTTCTTTTCGCTCACGTTGAGGCGTTTAAGGCCGCGTGTTTGTCCGATCAGGTATTTCCAGGTGTTGGCTGTGACGGCGTATTTGCTGGCGTACTGGATTTTTACTTTTTGGTCGGCATCCATAAACTCTTTCCAGGTCTGGAGTTTGTCGCCAAAGAGTTCGATGATGGCGGGGTATTGCTTTTCGAGGTTGAAATCAACACCATAGCTGCTCAGGTAACGGTCGGTATTGCCCGGGAATCCCCAGATCATGGAGAAATCGCCTTTCTGAACGCCGTCGAGACTGATGGGCAGGTGATGTTTTGGTTTGAGCGGGATGTTATCGGGACTGTAATCAGCCGGTTTGCCATCGGGACCGGTATAGACCCTGAAGATGCTGAAGTCGCCGGTGTGTCTGGGCCACATCCAGTTGTCGGTGTCGCCGCCAAACTTACCAACGGCTGAAGGAGGCGCTCCTACCAACCTGACGTCGGTATAGACTTCATACACAAAGAGATAATATTCGTTGCCTTCGAAGAAACTTTTTACCACCACATTGTATTTTCCGTCTTCGCTCCAGCTTTTGCGCAGTTCACCGGTCTTTTTACGTACGGCGGCACTGCGGTCCTGAGCAGTCATGGTGTCGTTGAGTACTGCCATAACGGAGTCGGTGACATCGGCCATTTTGATGAGGAAAGAGACCGAGAAATCGGGATTGGGCAGTTCTTCTTTCAGGCTGGCAGCCCAGAAACCGTCGGTGAGATAGTCGTGTTCGACGCTGCTGTGTTTCTGGATGATGTCGTAGCCGCAGTGATGATTGGTAAAGAGGAGACCCTGATCAGAAACGATTTCGCCGGTGCAGAAATAGCCCGAAGGGGTAGGACCGTTCGACAGGCCCACGATGGCATCTTTGAGGCTGCTGTTGTTGACACTGTAAATCTCTTCGGCGGTGAGCTGAAGGCCTGCTTTTTGCATGTCGGTATAGTTGAGACGCTCAACAAACATCGGCAGCCACATGCCTTCGTCGGCATAGGTTTTGCCGAAGGAAGCCAGGATGAAAAACAACAGGATGATGGTAATCTTTTTCATGTGTTGTGATTTGAGTTTTGAAAAAAAATGAATAAATGTTTTATTCCAACATAAACAATGCCAGTTTGTTAATCGCATTGTCAATCAGTAATTTGTATTATTGATATCTGCAACTACCCTGTCCGTAAGAGAACAAGGCTGTTCGTGAGCGGACACTTATTGAAGTCCCAGCACATCGGGTCCCATCCTGAACCAGATATCAACGGGGATGCCTTTTTGCATGATGCGGTCGAGGTCGGCCTGCAGACCGGGCTTCACAACGCCTTCGGTTGCTACCCAGTTTTTAACAAATTCGTAGTTGCCGTCGCCTTGTGCTTTGAGGATGTTGCCGGTGAATTTGCGGCTGGCTTCCATCATTTTTTCAAGGTTGATGGCATAGGTTCCATCTTCGTTGCGTGTGAAGGCACCTTCCTGAAGGAAGAAGCTGAAGGTCATCATATTGGCTTTGCCGTGTGCGCTGGCCGCGCCGAAGCGTACCGAGCGGAAGATGCCGGCCATGAAGGTGACGTAGTTGTCCATGATGTCGGTATCGGTGAACTCGCCCATTTCGTGGAGTTTGGTAACGAGGTAAAGGCCAAGAATATCTGCTTTGGCTTCTTCGAGGGGTGAATATTGTTCCCTGAGGGCTTTGCGCACGGTGGAGCTGCCGTCGATGGTGTTTTTGATGCCCATGCCGTGTGCCACTTCGTGGAACATGACATTGCTGAAGAAGGCGTCGAAGGTGATGTGTTTGCGTTGATCGGGAGCAATCAGCACATCGGCTACCGGCACCAGGATGTTGTCGAATTTGGCTTTCATACTGTTTTTGAGTTGCAGCTTCCGGGTTCCTTTTTGCAGCTGTACACGCTCATCATTGGGCAGGTTGATGGCGATGGTTTTTCCGGCCATATTGCAGTCGCCGGCATAATAAACGGCGTCGTAGGCGTTGAGATCGGCATCGGCACCGGGCACTTCTTTTTTGTACACTTCGTCAACAGGGAGTTGTTTTTGAAGCTCGGGCAAAAACTGAGCATAACGGGCCAGTCGGGCGCTCCACTCCTTGTCTTTGATGAGGATAAAGGCTTCGTGAGCTGCTTTGTAACCATAGAGGGCATCCACATAGTTTTCGATGGGTCCGATAACCATGTCCACGTTGTTGTCGCGGATGTCCATCCAGGCGAGGTCGCTTTCGAGGTAGTCGTCGGTGCGCAGGGCTTTGGCGCGCAATCTGAGGTAGTTGGCAAAGCCTTCATCCCCGGCAAGCTGTGCGGCTTGTTCGAGGAGCGAAGCGGCTTCTTCGATCTGAGCAGCCCAGGCCTGGTGATACCACACTGTTTTGAGCTGGCCATTTTCATCCCGGGTGATCAGGGTGTAGAGGCTTGTTTTGTCGGGATCGGTGAAGGCTTCCCATTCGGCCTCTGTCATGTCGGCAGGATAGAAGCCGGCACCTTTAAACTTTTCGCCATAGCCGTCGAGGAAAGGTTTTTCGTTGTCCATCTGATCCCATGGACCATAATTGATTTCGGCAAAGCGGCGGGCTTTTTCATTGGTGATGCCGGCAAGAAAAGCGTCTTTTTCGCCGATATGCTGTGTCCAGAAGATGTTGTCCATGATGTCAGCAGCCTTGAAAAGCAACTTAAGCATGTCTTTTTCATTGGCCGAAAGGTGGCTGATGTCGGAGGTGAGGGTGACCTCAGCGTATTTACTCAGCAGCTGATCCATGGGGTCGGGAGGTGTTTGTTGTTGTGTTGCAGGATTGTTGCAGGCGGCTGCCATCATCAGCAGAAGTCCGGCAAAGAAACTGATTTTCATGGTTTTCATTTTTACAAAGGGTATTTGTTCAGCTGACAAAGATAGGGGTTTTGAAAGATTTTGATTTGAAAGATTTGAGGATTGGGTTTTGTTAGGTGTTAGGTGTTAGCACATAGTTTTCATCACTGTCACCCGTCACCCGTCACCCACCTATCACCCGTCACCGGATTGCAAAAATGCATGAAATGCCAAAGGCCGGAAGCGGGCTTTCTGCTTCCGGCCTTCCGGATTTTTTTATGTTGAAACCTTTAGTTGTTGAGCAGGTGTCTGGCCAGGAATTTCTCCATGGCGCGGTAGAAGTCGAAACGGTTTTCCTCGTTGTAAAAGCCGTGACCTTCGTTTTCTTTTACCATGTATTCCACTTCGATGCCACGCGCTTTCATCGCTGCCACTATCTGGTCCGATTCGGCGATGTTGACGCGGGGGTCTTTGGCGCCCTGAGCAACGAAGAGGGGTGCCATGATGCGGTTGGCATTCAGGGCCGGGGAGGTGGCTTCGAACTGTATTTTGTCGGTTTCGGGATTGCCCACCATTTCATACATCATGTCGAGCAGTGGTTTCCAGTAGGGGGGAATGGTGTTCATGAAGGTGAAGAGGTTCGAAACGCCCACATAATCCACGCCGGCGGCATAGAGTGTAGGTGTTACGACAAGGCCCTGCAGGGTGGCATAGCCACCATAACTGGCGCCATAGATGGCAACCCTGTCTTTGTCGGCGATGCCGTTTTCGATGAGCCAGTAAACGCCGTCGGTGATGTCGTCCTGCATGTTGAGGCCCCACTGTTTGAAGCTTGACTCCATGAATTCTCTTCCATAGCCTGTTGAGCCGCGGAAATTCATCTGGAGCACGGCATAGCCGCGGTTGGCGAGGAATTGTACCTCGGGGTTGAAGCCCCAGTTGTCGCGTGCCCAGGGGCCGCCGTGTGGGTTGATGACAACGGGCAGCCCTTTGGCCTCACGTCCCCTGGGGAGGGTGAGGTAGCCATGGATGATCTTGCCATCGCGGGCCCGGTACTGAATGGGTTTGATGTCGGCCATCTGGTTTTCGTCGATCCAGGGACTTACCTCCTGAATTTTTTCGATCGCATTTTTCTTCAGGTCATACAGGTAATAGGCACCGAGTGATTTGTCGCTGTAGGTGCGGACGATGAATTTTTCTTCGGCTTTGTCCGATGAAGCGATGGAGATTTCATAGCCGGGCAGGTGTTGTTCGAGTTGGGCGAACATATTTTTCGTTTGCTCGTCGAAGAAGTGACGTTCGCGTTTCCAGCTGATGAAGCTGGCGGCGGTGATCACCTTGCGTTTGCGCGAATAGCTGAGTCCGGAGAGGTCGTAGTCGGCATTTTCGAAAAGAATTTCGGTTTCGGTGGCCGTGGCCGGGTCGAAGATCACAGCCACACTTTTGTCGCGGCCGAGGTTGGAGGTGGCATAGAGTTTTTTGTTGTCGAAGGTAAAGAACTCAGGACTGAGTGATTCCTTGAAGCTGGTGGTGAGGATGGGTCTGAATTCTTCCGACTCATTGTCGCGGTAGAGGATCTGTGTGTTCACACCATCAACGATGGCGGTTGCGATGCGAAGCTTGCCTTCGTGGTCGGTCATCCAGCCCTGGATGTTGCCGGGGTTTTCGGCGAGCATGGTGAGTTCGCCGGTATTGATGTTGAGCCGGTAGGGGTCAAACACCATGGCGTTGCGTTTGTTGAGGCCCACGATCACAAATTCGGGCTGGTCTTCGAGGTCGTCGATGATTTGTGTCCGAACGCCTTCGAAGCAGGTGAGACATTTGGCATTTTTGCCGTTCATATCCACGCCGTAGAGGGCGAAGTTTTCGTCGCCGCCATTGTCTTTAAGGAAAAGGATGCGGCTGTTGTTGGCCCAGTAATAGCCGGCTATGTCGCGGTCAGTTTCGGAGGTGAGCCGGGTGGCTTTGTCGCTGCCGGCCTTCTGCACGAAGATGTTCATGCGGTTCTCATAGGGAGCCATATAAGAGATGTATTTCCCGTCGGGACTGATGTTGAAAGAGGATCTTTCGGGATTCCTGAAGAAGTCTTCAAGCGGAATCTGCGGGGGTTGCTGGGCAAGGATTTGTGTTGTCATCATCAAGGCAATTAACAGAAGTTGCAGTGGTGTGGTACCATTTTTAAACAATTGTTTCATAACAGAATTTTTATGTGAATATTTGACCGTCAGGACGGAAGTTAGCTGCGCAAAGATAGGAGGTTT
>JANJXG010000022.1 GCA_024709145.1 Bacteroidales bacterium
AGAACAGTTGCTTATCAAACCCCGTCAGGTTGGCTGCTTCATCACTCAGAAAGGTCATTGTATAATCATTGTCAGGCAGGCAGCGGTAGAAAGTGCCGGGAATGGTTTGAACAAGCGCTTTCATGTGCTTCTCATTTTCAGTGATTTGCAGCCGTAGTTTCTTTTCTTTGTTTCTGCTTCTTAATATTGTTACAACAGTTACCAATAAACCAATAAGGGAAGCAAGTGCAAAAAGCGTAAACAAGCGTTCGTTGCGCAGGTTTTTGGCTAATATGCTGGATTCAGCCTCTAAGCGTTCAAGCTGTACTTTACTGGAAAGCGTCTCCTTCTCTTGGTATAGAATGGTGAGTGTTCCGTTTTTGAAACGGTTCACGATGGTATCGCGAACAGTGACGTATTGCTCCACGTAAGCTGAATAATGGCCGATATCCTTGTTGAGCAGGTAAGCTTTTTGCAAATAGCGGCTGAGTTTTTTCATGATCTGATAGTCATTCATTTTAGCTGCGAAAGCATACCCTTTTTCCCCGTTTTCGATGCTCAGCCGGAGGTATTCAGTGCTTTTTGCCTGGTTTTCCTCAGCCATTAACAGGTAGAGGTGGGAAAGTCTTTTATAAGTGACTGCCAGCCAGTAAGTATGGTTTAAAAGGGAGGCTTTTTCATAAGCCTTTAGCAATTCATGCCGGGCGTCTTCCAGCAAATCCTTCATCATCAATATTCTGCTGTGAACCAAATGGTGCCTCAGTTGAATCAACATTCCATTGGAACTTTGAACGTTTTCAATGGCCTTTTGATCCATGGAGGAAGCTTGTGTAATCCATTGACTGCGAATGCTGTCGTTGTTTTCTGATTCAGCCAGATTCATGTAATAATGTGCCAGTTCGATGTAGCTGGCTGAAAGTACATCAGGGTTGTTGGATAATTTGCTTTTTTCAAGGCCGAGCAGGAGCATTTCTCCGGCTTTTTCATGGCTTTCGAGATACTGATGCGCCACGCCCATATAGGTGTAACAAACTGAAAGCTCAAGGGCAATTTGTCGATCCGATGTATCGCTTATTCCCAAAGGTAGCTGCTCTAGTGTGAGCTGGCAATGCAACAAGGATTGTAATGCATTGCTGTAGTCGGCTTCGATGATGTAGGCTAAACCCATTTGATGCAGCATACGGCCATGCAACAGACTGATGATGATTTTTTTTTCGGAAGGGTCGTCCTTGGATGTGGAAGCAAGCAGTTTCTCTGTGATCGTGCTTACCTGTCGGTAATAAAAAAGCGCCGAGTCGGCATCGTTAAACTTAAATAAATCTCCCTTTTGTATGGCTGCTGCGATGGCTAAGCTGTCAGCGGATGTCATCCATGGCTGACCATCATCGTTTCGATTGTTTTTTTCAGGCTCACAGGCTGTGGCAACCATCAGAAGAACGAGAAAAGGAAATAGAAGATATCGCATGGGTTTTTATTGTTTGACAGGTTCAGCGCATAATAAGCATCAGCAATTCAGATTGACAGGCTCAAAAGTATTTATTTTTAGATTTCGCAAGGATAGAAGGTTTGTTATATAGATGGAGCAATAGGAGCATCTTTTGACTTTTGAATTGAATCTCCAAACAATGACTTTTATCAAATTGCTTCATACTGGTAATAAAAAAAACTGTTGCCACCAATCTGACAACAGCTTAACGCTAACAAGCAGGTTTACTTAAAAACCGATATGAATACCGGCAATCAGCACCAGGGTGCAGTGTTTGGAATCCCGGTTGTCTACGGTAAAAAACACATCCTTTGCGATTTATTAATAAACAAAACATTGACAAAAAATAAGATTTTCTTTGTAAATCAACTCTTTTTGAATAGAAAACAAGCACATTGAAAAAAACTCAGGACGTTCAATCAGTTATTGAGAACAAACACAAACAATTTGCTGAACACTTAGCTTTATATTCAACCGATGAACAAAAGTCTGTATTTTAAAAACTGCAACTTTCAAAACACATAATCAGCCGAATGCATTAACTTTGGCAGATTAATCTACCAAACCAAAGCATCATGCCGAAGAAAAAGCCACTTCCATCTGGCGTAAAAAACACCCTTGCAGCTACCATATTGAGTATTTTTGGCTCAAGTCCCTTTAAACCTCTCAATTACAAACAGATCAGCAAAGCGCTGAGCATCAAGGATAAAGCCGGGAAAGATCTTATCCATAACATCCTCGTTGAGCTTGCCAAAGAAGGAAAACTCATCGAAGATAAACCTTATCGTTATACCCTCAGCAAGGCCATGATTCAGGAGTATGGCGAGAAAAAAGAGTATGTCACCGGCAGAGTGGATATGAAAAGCACCGGAAAAGCCTATGTCATCACAGAGAAAGCCGGCGAGGATATCTTTATTGCAGCCAACAATACCGGTCAGGCGCTGCACGACGATCAGGTGAAAGTGTACCTGTTCCCGAAACGTAAAAACCATAAAACTGAAGGTCAGATTGTTGAAATCATTGAAAGAAGGAAAACCGATTATGTGGGTGTCATTTCCATTTCACGACAGTTTGGATTTCTGGTGCCCGACAGCAGCACCATGCCTGTTGATATATTCGTGCCCAAAGAATCCCTGAACAAAGCCAAAAACGGCGAAAAAGTGATCGTCCGCATCACCGAATGGCCCGAAGAATCGAAAAACCCCTTTGGTGAAGTGATCAAAGTGCTCGGCATGCCGGGCGATAACAACGTGGAGATGCAATCCATCCTGGCTGAATACAATTTCCCGCTCGAGTTTCCGAAGGAGGTTGAAAAAGAGGTGGAAAAGATGGGACATGGCATCACCGCGTCTGAAATCGGACGTCGGCGCGACTTCCGCGAGGTGCACACAATCACCGTTGACCCGGGCGATGCCAAGGACTTCGACGATGCCCTTTCGTTGCGCAAACTCGACAATGGAAACTGGGAAGTGGGTGTACACATTGCCGATGTGGCCCACTATGTGCGTGAAGGCAGTCATACCGACCTCGAAGCGCAAAATCGCGGAACGTCGATCTATCTTGTGGATCGAACCATTCCCATGCTGCCCGAAAAACTCTCGAACAATATTTGTTCGTTACGCCCCAATGAGGAAAAATTATGTTTCGCAGCGGTGTTCGAGATGAACGACGAAGCAGAAATACTGAATGAGTGGATTGGTAAAACGGTGATCAAATCTGCCCGACGCTATGCTTATGAAGAAGTTCAAACGGTGATCGAAGGCGGCGAAGGTGATTACAAGGAAGAAATTCTGGTATTGCACGAACTCGCATCCAAACTCCGGTCGATGCGTATGAAAGCCGGCTCGATCAACTTCCACTCCGAAGAGGTGAAATTTATCCTCGACGAAACAGGAAAACCCATCGACACCTATGTGAAAGTGCAGCAGGAGAGTCATATGCTCATCGAAGATTTTATGCTTCTGGCTAACCGCACTGTGGCCGAGCGCATTGGAAAACCCCTCGGGAGAAAAAAAATCAAAACCTTTGTCTACCGCATCCACGATGAGCCCAATCCCGAGAAACTCAATACATTCCTGCAATTTATCGGCAAGCTGGGCTACAGCATGAACATCAGCACACGTGAGAAATTAGTGAAATCATACAACGATTTGTTCAAGGCAGTTGATGGCAAAGGAGAGAAAAACCTGGTGGAAACGGTGGCCATCCGCACCATGGCCAAGGCCGAATACAGCACAGCCAATATCGGGCATTATGGCCTGGCTTTTAAGTTCTACACCCACTTTACTTCGCCCATACGCCGCTATCCCGACCTGATGGTTCACCGGTTGCTTGAGCGCTACCTGCTCGAAAACAAGGATTCTGTGAGCCAGGATTCGCTCGAACCCTTGTGCAAGCACTCCTCGGAAATGGAGCGGCGTGCAGCAGAGATGGAACGCGAAAGCATCAAATACAAACAAGCTGAATATCTTTCTGATAAGGTAGGTAAGGTGTTCGAGGGTCTGATTTCAGGCGTGAGCAAATGGGGCATTTTTGTGGAGTTGAAACAAAGCAAATGCGAAGGCATGGTGCGCTACAACGAGATGCCCGGTGACTATTACTACCTCGACGAAGATAACTACCGTGTGATCGGTCAAAGCTTTGGTAAGATTTACCGCCTGGGCGATCCGGTGACCATCAAAGTGAAAAAAGTGGACCTTGCGCGCAAAAAACTCGACTTTGTGATCATTGACACCGACCAGGCCAGAAACTGGTAAAAAAAGTGGAAAAGCATGCTTTGTTCTGTATGCAGGATAAAAATGATTGAATTTGTTCTATATACAGAACAAAATGTTGTATTTTTGTTCTGTAAATAGAACAAATATTGTATGGATAAGACGATTATAAAAAAAATCATACTCGAAAATCAGCAAAGGATTGCTGCATTAGAGATACATCCAAGATCAATTTCGGTTGAAAAGCAAGCCAATTACATTTTCACGGGCCAGCGTAGAGCCGGCAAAACGTGGTTTGTTTTTGGTCTGTTACAGGAAATGCTGAAAATGGGTCAGTCCATCGAAACATTTTTGACGATCAATTTTGAAGACGAGCGTCTCATCGGGTTCAATCACATGGACTTTGACACGATTTTGGAATGTTATTATGAACTTTTTCCGCATCGTCCGGTATTGTTTTTTGATGAAATACAGAACATCACCGGCTGGCAAAAATTTGCCCGGCGAATGGCAGACGAAGGTTATAGAACCTATATTACAGGCAGCAATTCCCAAATGCTGAGCAGCGAAATGGCGTCCACGCTGGGGGGAAGATATCTCGTGCAGGAAATAGGTACTTTATCCTTTCCTGAATTTCTTTATTTTCATGGAATATCGGTGGATGAACATTTTGAGTTTTCGCCTTCCAGGTTTGAAATTATTCGTTTATTCGGGCAGTATTTTACATTTGGAGGCTTTCCCGAGTTGTTTAAGTTTACGGATAAAAAAGAATACCTGAGCAATTTGTTTCAGAAGGTTTTTCTGGGTGATATCATTGCCCGTTATCAGGTGCGTAATGCTTATGCCTTGCGCCTGCTTGTGAAGAAGCTTGCAGAAAGCACAATGGACGAAGTTTCGTTTAACCGGATGAGAAACATCATTCAATCAACAGGTAACCAAATAGGTACGGCAACGGTGATTGAATATGCCGGATATTTGGAAGATTCCTTTTTAATGCGCTCCCATTCTAATTATGAAGCCAAGATAAGCTCGCGCAAGACCATGAAAAAGTATTATTTCAATGATCTGGGAATCCTTTCGCTCTTCTTATCAGATCCTGCATCCTTTCAATTGGAAACACTGGTATTCAATCATTTGAAGCGAACACACGGAGCAAACGTATTCTATTTGCGTAATGGTTTTGAAGTAGATTTTTATATTCCCTCAGCGGTTTTAATACAGGTGGCCTATCGCCTTGATGAACCATCAACACGAATCAGGGAAATCTCCGCGCTTATGAAAGCTGCCGCCAAATATGCTGTCAAAAAGCTAGTTATCGTCACCTATGAGTCAGAGGAAAAGATTGTACAGGACGGAATTGAAATTCAAGTAATTCCTGCATGGAAGTGGCTTTTACAAAAGAGTTGAGACCAGTAAAAGCTATTATATCAAAACCTTATCCTTGAATAGCGGTTTCCGCGGTTAAGCTTTTTTAGCCCCTTTTGGCGCAAATACAATAACTTCCTGCCTGATAACAGTTGAACGAAAAGTATACTTTATCAGGTTCGGAGCGTTTTTTATACAGACTCTAAATTCGTGCACCAGTGTCCACGAATTAATGTAAATACGTTGACATTGGTGTGTGTAATTTAGGTTTATTCACAAGACAAACACCAGCCCTATCCATCAAATGAAACTGCTCCTTTTAAACGTAAGTTAACGGGAATAAATGACATTGGATTTGAAAAAGCCGGGCACGGATCTTCAAAAAAAGTCACGGCATTGTTGAAAAGCCTTTCAGTTGAATAACCAAAATAGAAAAGCATTAATGGTGCCGGTAACGAATTTCTGATATATCAATCAACGCAATGCTATATAGTGTCTGTCCATAATGTCAGGTGCTTGAGTTTTAAAGTTCGGGGGCGAGGCATGTGCTGAATAAATGTCAGGAGATTACTAATGTAAATGACTGACATGAATGATGAACATAACGAAGCCATCGGACTTTAAAGACAAGCACTATATAATCCTCGAAGGACATCCGGATTATATGGAAATGAAAGCTGGTGACTTTCGAAAAGTAATTAAAATGAATGAAAAAAAATTACAGATTCTTCGTATAACATTCAACCGTATTAAGCAGAAAGGGTTAGTGCCAGTGTCGGGTTGTCGATTGCTGCCGGGTAAAGCATCTGAAATCTTGTTTGGGTCTGTGTGAAAGTAATGCGATGAATAAAAGGGCTTTTTTTGTCGAGCTCTCTGAAGGTCTTGGCAGTTTCAGCAATCTGCTCTATGCCATAGTGTTTTTGAATCAGAATCCAATCGTGCAACATGCCATATTCAAGCACTTGCTTGATGATATATGCCTTATTGATCACAATGTTAAGCTGGTTACGGTCAACATCCCAGAATAAGTGTTTCGAAAACTGATCGATCGAAAGGTCATCCATTGAATGAGCTTAGTTCGAAGTGCTGAAGGTGCAATTGATATTTATTGCGTTTCAAAAGTAGTAAAATGTTGCCAGGGTTTTAATTCTTCACTTCACTAAAATCTCATAGTTGTGAAAGGATGGAATATAAAGCAAAGCAACTGACGAATGCAAAACTCCTGAAGGACAATCATTTGACATGATCAAACACATCGGAATAGAACCATCAATTCTATTTAGCAATCACCAACCGCCCGGTGGCGCTGTGGTTTCCGTCGTCCAGCTTCAACAGCCACAAACCGGCGGGCAGATGCTGCACGTTGAGCTCATAACTACCTTCAGCAATCCGATACTTTGATCCTTCGAATGTGGCAACAACGCTTCCGGTGAGGTCGATCAGGCTGATTTGCACAGGCGAATCAAATATTTGCGTTGTTTTGATGGTCACGCTTTCATTCGCCGGACTGGGATAAAGCGTCAACTTTACCTTCTCAGTATTCTTTTCTTCCATGGAAGTAGGATTGCAATATCCGGGCATGTTTTGATCGAGCCAGGCAAGCCGGGAGTTTAAATAGGATTTGAGCGCATCAATTTCGCCGGCATAGGTGGCCGGGATTGGTTGCGGATTTGGCCACACATAAATACCAAGGATGGGCCATTTGATGAAATTGCGCTGCTGTCCCTCATCGAGCAGGGTAGCAAGGCTATCGACATAATTTTCAAACCAGGCGTTGGTGAGCTTATTGATGCGAAGATTTTCCCATCGACACTTCAGGTGGTCAGCAAAGAGAGAATCCTGCAACAAGCGTTGCCACCAAAAAGGCACCTGCCAGTAATCATACTGGCAAGGAAACTGATATGCCCAGCCAGTCACCACATCACCGGCACAATAGTCGGCATTGCGAAACCCAAGATCATAATCCCAGACAGGTCCCAGACGCAACTTTCCACCAAGACTCTCCCGCTCTTTGTGGATGAAAGTGCTCAAACGATATCCATCCACATTTTTACTTATTTCATTCACAATGAAATAGTCGATAAAAGTGCTTTCAACAGCATATTTTCTCCAGCCATTTTCGGGATCATCAAAAAATGGCCCGGCCAACGCGCCTTCAAAGGTATCCATATAGCTGCTGATGTATTCTTTTTGCTGAGGGGTGATGACATCCGACTTTGGGTATTCATACTGAAAAAAAATCGTCTGTCCGCTGGGATGTGCCGGGGGCGGATAGTCCGATATCCAGCCGTCACCACCACTGCCTGTTTGCTTATCGATTTTAAAAATGTAGCCGCCGGTGAGCGGGTCGCCGCTGTTCATGGTGTTGGTGAGTTTGGCTATATCCACCCTGTCGCCGTCGCGTTTAATTTTTTCAGAAAAAATATAAACCCCGTGATAATTTCCGTTGAGCACTACTTCAACATATTTGTGCCGGGTGGCATAATGCCCCATTTCTTGTGAAAGCCGATAGGCTAAGGTGTTTCTCATCAATGTTTTATCGGTATAATTGGCGTTGAGAATCCAATCAGTCTCTTCGGGCATTCCCAGCAAGGAAACATCCAGCTCTTCCCCATTGGAATCCCAGGTTTCGAAGCCAAAGCTCTTTTTGGGAAACTGCTGCGAACTTGATCCACGGAGTTCAATACCGGCAAAACCATCATAGACCGGTGTGTCGGTAAGATAGTTGCGTTCTCCGCTGGCGTTGTCGATGATTTTCATGCCTACCATCAGCTTGGGATCGTCGGGAATTTCCTGTCCATAGGTATCAATGATGACGATGGGTAAGTTGCTCGAAGTAAAGATAAAAGGGGTGGTGGCATTGGCGCCAAAGGTAAGACTCCAGCCGAGCAGTGTTCCTTCTCTGTTGTTGGCGACACCGTCACGGATGTTGAGCGTCCATATACCGTTGCCATTTTGGCCGTTGTTGAGTTCGCCGAGTCTTTCTTCAGGTCTCCATGTACCTGTAAAAGGAGCCCAGCCACTTGTGATGGGTTGGGTGGCGTAATCGCTGAACTTGGTATAGGTATAATTGTCACCATTGCTGCCATTGAAAGTGGTGAGGGCGATGGTCTTACCGTCAGGAGCTACCAGATACACTTCAAGGTCGTCCACATGGTTGTGATTAATGTTAATCGCAGCCGCCAAAAGTCCAAAATCAGCATTCAGCTGTTCGGCCGCAATGGTACTGATTGTTAACGGAAATGAAGTCATGACCCCGTTCTCGGGCACAGAGCCGCCATTGCCGCCAAAAATCTGAGCCATTGAAGACGTTCTAAAAGCAATTGAAAGAATGAGAAAAATATATCGTTTCACTTGAATAAAATTTAAACAACAGTCGTAACAGGCAAAGGTAGGTTTAAATCAGTCAACCCGGCTGAATTGACAGGCAGAATCCTGTTGACGGCACATAAAAAAAAGGCTGCGGGTTAGTTTCCCACAGCCTTTTGCTTTATGCTAATCAATATTATCTGACGATGAGTTTTTTGCGTGCCGTTTGATTATCTTGTCTGATTTCAATCAGATAAACACCTTTAGTATTGAAGTTCAGCACTTCGCGGCTTGCTGAAGCAGTCATTTGCTCGATAAGCCGACCTGTAACATCGCGAATTGAAATGACAGCACCCTGAGCTAATCCGGTGAGTGTTGAGCTGTTGGTGGTGGGATTTGGATACAAACTGAATTGCAGTGTATTCTGATCATCGATTCCTGTCAGGCCTGTTTCCATCGAGGCCAGCATCGAAAGGCCAAGCAACTGGAAAGTGCCATCGTGGTTGGGCATGGATGGGTCGTAAGTCACACTCATATTGTAGGTCAGGTCGTTGTCGTTTTCATGGAATTTCCAATGGATCAGGTCGCCTACCTGAAAACCGTCTTTTTGCGGGGTAGCGGGATTATCACCATAGGCTCTTACGATCAGAATGCCATTTTCGTACAGGGCAGCACCGGCACAGTGTTGTGTTCCGTTGTCGTCCCAGAACACGCCAAACATATCACCATCGTTGATACTCAGCCCCTGCATGGCAGCAGAAGTCGGTATGTAGATGTTGTGCACGCTGGAGGTACGCGTAAATTCCCAGCCTTCGGGCAGGTTCATGGCCGGTTCAATTTGCACTTCGATGCTGGCAGGCACACTCTCGCCGATGTCATACACAGCAGTGATACCGTAATTGATCGTTCCGGTGATGCCGGGTATGTCGGTATAATCCAGATTCTGGAGCAAACTGCTGTTGATCTGCTGACCTTCGCGGTAAAGGTTATACCCCAACAATACCGGATTGGATGCCCCATTTCTGACAGCTGGTGATTCTTTTTTTGCAAGAGTGGGCGTTTCAGCGGAAGGTTCACGGCTAATCCTTTCGAGCACAATGGGTTGAGAACTGTTGTTGTTGCCGTTGTTTGTAAGTATTCCACGGATATTCCAGTTGTAAGGTAGTCCATATGCACTTAAGGTGCTCCACTCGCTGCCATTAAGACTCACGAGGTCGCCTTTGCCTTCGATGGCCGGACCATTGTCAATACCGGCAGGAAAATCGAATCCGGTCTGGATCATCTCATAGCCAATCCAAAGATAATCGTCAGCAGAAATGGTGATCGGAACGCTGAGTTGTACCTCATTCCACCCCATGGCCGCCGGATTAAGGACAGCTTGCTCGAAAATCAGGTTTTCGGCATTGCTTCCTGTAAAGATTTTTGCTGTGAAGAAAGGGAGGTTCGACCAGGTGTAGAACGCAATGCTGCTTAGTTGTTTGCCGGCATAGGGCATCAGGTCGACAGGTGAAAATTTGGCAGCGGCCACAAGGGTGCCTTCCGACGAAAAGCCCACTGCTGAATAAGGATTCCCATTACCGTATTGTAATAAATTGGGATTCGAACCAGGAGGAAACCAGCTGAGGTTAACCGATTGCTCTGCAACTTCACCGGTAAAGCCTGCAGGAGGTGGCAGACTTACAATGGCTGTCATCACAGCCGAGAAAGTAACCTGTTCATTACCAATGAAAGTGGAAATGCCAAGGTTTCCAGTATATTGACCCGGTTCACTGCCATAAAAGTAAACAACAACTTGTGTTGTTTCACCGGCCCCCAGATAGTAATTCAGCAGATAAGGCTGGAAAGCGATATTATCCGAGCCGGAATAAACATACATAGGAAAGGAGCTGGCATTGGTGATGTTGAATAGTTTGTACACATACTGATTCACAGGTACCATGCCGAAATCGAGGGTGTCAGATTCAAACAGAATGACAAATTCGCCTACCTCAACTGTTAATTCAGTTGGAACGATGGTAATCGGATTGTTGAGGTTATTTGTCTGAATCCGGATTGGGATGGTGTTAAAACCGGGTGTAAGGTATTCCGAATAGATGGTAAATGCCACCTGAGCACTTTGACCGGGCTCAATGGAAGTGTTGCTGGTGTCGAGCGAATAGAAATATGGAAGCTGATAGGGAGTCCAGCTCAGGGGAGTTTGACCTGTGTTGGTGAATGTAAGATCGATGGTAACACTCTGCCCAAAGTCGATGGTTGCAACCACCGGCTGTGGTGTCACTGTCAGCACAGGTCCGCCAATTTGAATCAGTTTTTCAGTTGGAATGCTTTCACCCAGGTCATAGACGGTGGTAACACCATAAGTAAAAGTACCATTGCCGGGCGCCGGATCGGTGAAATCAGTCTGTTCAAGCAAACTACCATTCAGTTTCTGACCATTGCGGTAAAGGTTATACCCTTGAAAAACAGGTACAACAGCAGTATTTTTAACTGAAGCACCTCTTTCGATGGTTCGGTTCATCAAACCTGCACCCGAATTGGCCGGCAAACTGTTTGCGGCAATGGGTGAGGCAAGAGGTAGCAAAGTGCCCGACTCGGATATAAACCCTTTGATCATCCAATTGTTGGGGAAGCCATATTCAGTGAGGGTTGCCCAACCGCTTCCAAGGTTAACAAGGTCGCTCAAACCGGTGATGGCCTGGCTGTTGTCCACAGCTGCAGGATATTCATTAAAAGGCTGTTGCATTTCGTAACCAATCCAAAGATCTGTGTTGGAATCAATGATTACCTGGCTGTTAAGGATTACATCGTTCCATTGGTCGGGAACATAACCGGCTATTTCCTGACTCACGAGCAGGGTTTCGGCATTGGGACCTGTCCAAACTTTCAACACATAACTGGTTGCTGTTGAAGTGGGATAGAAAGCGGTCTTAACGAGTGGAAGGCCGTTGTAGACGTTGAGTGTTCCGGCCGGCCATCGGGCTGCAATTTGAAATGTGCCTGCATCGCCCAATCCCAGTGAGGTGTAGTAGATGTCGTTGGAATAACCGATCCAGTTTCCGTTGTTTCCCGATGAAGCCAGCCACTCGAGGTTGACATCGTTGTTGGGCTGCAAAGCTGCGTTCAGATACAAAGGTCCTTGCAAAACTGCTTCACCCGTAAGGGGAATGACATAAGCGCCAGCACCCTGAACATTGATATCGAAGGTGAGCGCTGAATTGTAGTATTGCAGGTTCTGTGGTGTGAAATAAACCACAAAGGCCATCTGATAAAAAGGTGGAATATCCAGCGAAGCTGTTGATGTGTAGAATGATGGATCAGTGGTGGCGATGTTCGAAATCTTCAGGGTATCATAACCACCATTGTAAATCATGAATTGACGGGTGGTTGTTTGACCCAGGGCGGTTTGACCAAAATCGAGTTCGGTTTGATAAAGATATATTTCGGGCTGTTGAAAAACACTGAATGCAATCGGATAATTGATCACAGAAAAAGCAGGATCATTTGTGCTGAAAGTCAGTGTGCTGTTGTAAGCACCCGGATTGAATCCATAGACCCAAAACGTCAGGGTGATGTTTTGCAAACCGCCAGAGGGAATGGTGCCCTGAGCCGGTTCAATATGGATGTAATAATTGTTGGTGGCCGCTTGCCAGGTGATGGCATTTGGGCTGTTGTTATATAAAGTAATTGTTCTTTGAGAAGTCTGGTCGCTTGGGAAAGAATCAGAAAAGACCTCAGGCATAATCAGATAGGGAGATTCTCCCAAAACGATGGCAGAAGTGGCCGGGGCGCTTTCAACTCCGCTGTAAACCGCTGTAACCGAATAGCTATAATAACCGGGTGCAAGATTGCCATCAGAAAACAACAAATCAGTTGTCGATCCGATGTTTTGCTGATTCCGGTAAACATTGTAGCTGTCGGGCACCGCTGTAGTGCTTTTTACGGAATGGTCAATGTCTTTCACGGGACGCAGACGGACGCTTTGCAAGATGCCATTTTCAGTTGGGGAAGAGGTTTCGCGCACAACTTCTCCGAGCGTTGCCATTTTTCCGCCGGCATTCTGAAGAATGGCTTTCAAACTCCAGTTGGAAGAGATGCCATAGTCCGTCAGATTTTCCCATAATCCCTGAAAAAATAATTTGTCACCATAACCTACAACAGCCGGGCCGGCATCAAGACCGGCCGGGAATTCGTTCGCAGGGTGTGTCATTTCAATGCCAATCCACAATTCCTGATTAACATCGATGACAACAGCATCGCTCAGGGTTAATAAATTCCACTCGCCTGCCACAAGGTTGTTAAAACTTTGAGAAAAAATCAAGACAGAAGCATCATTGCCTTTCCAAACTTTGAGTGTGTAGGAGCTGGTATTGCTATTGGCAAAAAAGCTTAACTGACGAACAGCGTACCCTGAAAAGGATTCAATTTGGGAGGGTTCCCAGCGTGCTGCGATGGTAAACGTACCTCCGGAACCCAAGCCGATCGCGTTGTTATTGGTGCCATTACTCCAGGTTAACTCAGCCAGCTGGCCTTCTAAAGGTGCCTGCCATTCCAATTGAACTGTGGTTGAATCTGATAAAAAGGTTTGAAGCCCAATTGGTGGATTTTGAGCAGTCAGACTTCCGGCAACAAGCAGAAGCTGAAACAAAACAGCGTAAATAGTTTTCATAGTGAATGTTAGTTTTTTGTGCTTAGCCAAAATAAACTTTTAAAAAACAAGCTTGAATTCAATTGTGTAGCTTCAGAATGCATGAATGTTTTTTACACCCTAATTAACGTGTTGGATGCCTGTTTGTTCAAAATGTTTTTCATAATTTGTTGTTAAGATTGATTGACAGCAATGCTGAACTTATTACTTTTAAAGGTGTTTACTATCAAAACATTTATTAGGATGAAAGTAGCAGTTTATAGAAAAGCCCACTTCAATGCAGCCCACCGTTTGTACAATCCGGGCTGGAGTCAGGAAAAAAACAACGATGTTTTTGGTTTATGCAACAATGTGAACTGGCATGGACACAACTATGATCTGATTGTTAAGGTGGTTGGAGAAATTAATCCTGAAACCGGCTATGTTGTTGACATGAAAGTGCTTAAAGACCTCATCAAATCAGAAATTGAAGAGCGTTTTGATCACAAAAACCTTAACCTTGACTGTGTTGAGTTCAACGGAATCAACCCTACAGCTGAAAACATCGCCGTGGTGATTTATGGCATTCTTCGCGAAAAACTTGATCCATCACTCGACTTGCAGGTAAGACTTTACGAAACAGAGCGGAATTTTGTAGAATATCCGGTTTGAGTTTATTTCGATCGAAATTTCTTTCCTTTTTTTAGACTTTTTCTGACCTTTGTCCCTCGTTCAAAACAAGCAATATGGACAAAGTATTTATCATCGGCGGCACCACCTACGACCATATCGTGCATTTGCCCACACTCCCTCCGGCAATTCCACATACCATTCACCAGGCTGTTTTTCACGAAGCAACAGGATCAACGGGTTCGGGCAAAGCACTGGCATTCAAAAAGCTGGGTGCAGAATCATCGCTCTACAGCCTGTTGGGGGATGATGTTTATGGCCGGCAAATCATACAACATCTGAAGGACGAAGGAGTGGCGTTTTATTACGACTTCGACCCTGCCGGCACCGAACGCCACATCAACCTGATGGATGCCGAAGGAGGTAGAATTTCTATTTTCGTAACACAATCATCCGAAAAGCCACCAATGAATCTTCAGCTTATCGAAGACCAAATTCTTCAAAGTGATTTGTTGGTGCTCAACATCATCGCTTACTGCAAACTTTTGGCACCCATGGCGAAAGCATCGGGCAAGCCGGTATGGACTGATTTGCACGACTATACCGATCAGAATCCTTACCACGAGCCATTTATTGAGGCATCCGATGTGATTTTTTTAAGTTCCGACAACCTGCCCGATTTTCGCAAAACCATGCAGGAATTGATAAACCGGGGCAAAAAACTGGTGGTGTGTACGCATGGAAAAAACGGATCAACTACACTGACAAGTGAAGGTGAATGGATTGAACAACAAGCCTATAACCTCGTTCCGATGGTGGACGCCAATGGGGCAGGCGATAATTATTTTGCAGGGTTTTTGTGGGCCTTTTTGCAACAGAAGCCCATCAG
>JANJXG010000082.1 GCA_024709145.1 Bacteroidales bacterium
TTTTCTCTTTCTGTCGAGGATTCGATTGACATTGCCAACACTTTTATTCCCCCTATGCTGGTTCAACCTTTTGTTGAAAACTCAATCATTCATGGGATCAGATCTAAAGAAAAGGATGGGTTTATCAACATCAAGCTTTACAAGGAACCGAATGCACTTATTGCAATTGTTTCTGATAATGGGGTGGGACGGGAAGCCTCACGATCGAAAAGAGGTCATGCATTAAAACCACATAACTCTTTGGGTCAGAAACTTACGCACGAAAGACTTGAACTTTTTGGCGCAAAAAATGGCAAAAATTATGGGTTTGAGGTGATTGATTTAATGGATCAGACAGGCCTGCCGAGCGGAACAGAAGTAAGAATTGTCATGCCATTTGAGGAGGAATAAAAATGGGTCATCTACTAAAAGCGATATTAATTGACGATGAAGACAATGCCAGGTTTGCTCTTCGAAACCTATTAAAAGCTCATTGCCCAAATGTTGATGTAATTGGAGAAGCCAAATGTGTTAGTGAAGGGCAATCCATCTTAACTAAGATAAAAGCGGATCTCGTTTTTCTTGATGTTCAAATGCCTGATGGGACAGGTTTTGACCTTTTGGCAGGACTCGAAAGAATCGATTTTCAAGTAATTTTTGCCTCTGCATATGATTATTTCGCTATTACTGCCTTCCGCTTCAGCGCAGTTGATTACCTGCTAAAACCCATCATTGTTAATGACCTTTGTTCCGCTGTTGCTAAAATAAAAGCTAATGACAAATTCGCCCAAGACAAGGTTAAAACACTAATCGATAACCAAGGTACGGTTAAAAAGATTGCGCTGCCCTCGATGGAAGAGGTAAATTTTGTAAAAGTTGACGACATTATCCGATGTGAATCAGACAACAATTATACCCGCTTTTTTCTCCAAGGCAATACGCAAATTCTGGTTAGCAAAACCCTCAAAGAGTACGAAGACCTTTTGGAACCCATGGGTTTTTTTCGGTGTCATAAATCATCATTGATCAATCTTAAATTTATCAAAAAATATATTAAAGGTGAAGGTGGAACCATTATCATGGAAGACGGAAGTTCAGTGGAATTGAGCCGGCGCAGGAAAGAAGACTTCTTTAATGCCATCCAAAACCGTTACTAATGCAGGCTGATTCAGAGCTTCACTAACGAAAGAATCTGAGAGAAGATGATCATCAGCACCAAAGCTGTGGGATAGACTGTAGCATAGCCAACTGATGGCGCTTCACTTTCTGTTTTGCTGTCAATGGCAGCCAAACCTGGTGTGCTCGTCATAGCTCCGGTAATAACTCCAAGCAAGCTTAAAAAATTCATTTTCATTATCAGATGCCCCACCAACAATCCGGCAATCATCGGGACGGTTGTTATCACTAATCCAATCGCAATCAATTGAAAACCATTACCTTGCAATGCATTGCCAATTTCACTCCCTGCGCTTGTGCCAACACTTGCCATAAATAAAAGCAAACCCAGCTTTCGCAATAGCTGATTACCACTTCCCGACATGGACCATAGAATCGGACCAGTTCTACCTATATTACTTAATATCAACGCTGTAGCTAAAACACCACCTGTTAAACCAAGGCTAAAGTTAAAAAGGCCAAGAACCGGAATCGTGACAGAACCAACTAAAACACCCAAAACAACACCCAGTGAAATAGGAAGGAAATTGGTTTCAGAAAGGCGCTTTTCATCGTTGCCCAACAATCGCATTACTTCCTGCATTTCCTGGTTTGATCCGGAAATTAGCAGCTTATCCCCGAAGCGTAACTTACTGTGCGGCATGGGTTTCAAATCGATTCCACTACGCCTTATTCTGGTTATAGTTGCATTGTAGGCTGAAAGATTCAACTCACGGATGCTCTTGCTTACAACTTTTTTATTTGTTACAAGCACCCAGTTTACTGCAAAGCGGTTGTCGAAAGGCAAGTCGAGCTCAACAGTTTCTCCCAACAGGAGCGACATCCGGTTAAGAGCCGATTCATCGCCCACCACTTTAACAAAATCACCCAGATGAAGCAAAGTTTCCCCTGACGGTGCCACCACATTGCCATTGTGGCTGACACGTGAAATCACTCCGCCGGTTATCCTGCGCAAGTCGATATCCTTAATTGCCTTTCCTTCAATATTTGCATTGGTTATTTTCAAAACCCTGTTTGAAAGTTCAGGGTTTTCTTCATGCAATTGTTCAAGATAATTTTCTTCTTCCTTTTCGAGATTCACTTTCAACCAACGCGGGACAAGCTGTACAAATAAAATAACAAGGATTACACCGGCGGGATAAGCGATGCCATAACCCACCGCAGTAATCGGTGAGCCAGTGGCTTCTACTGCAGCAGCCAACCCCGGAGTACTTGTTAAAGCACCGTTAAACAAGCCTACCGCCATTGCCACCGGTATATCAAAGAGAGTAATGGCACCGAAAGTGAGCAGAGCTGCCACACTAATCACAATAAATCCAATCAGAATCAGCTGTTTACCATACCTCAGCAAAGCATCGAAAAATCCCGGTCCGGCCTGAATTCCAATGGTGAAGATAAAAAGCAATAAGCCAAGGGTTTGAAATGCCGCAGGCACGGTATACCCAAAATGTCCGAGCAGCATCGCAACAAAAATTACGGCAGATGAATCAAGCGAAAAACCCTTGTATTTGAGACTTCCAGCCATCAGACCAAAGGTAAGGATCACAAAAAGAACAAAATAACCCTGATGTAATATTTCCTCCATGATTTAGTTCACGTTATGCCTATTGAATAACAACTTTTAATGTACCGGATTGATTATCTGCTGAAAGTGTGCAAAAATAAATTCCTCCTTTTAATCCTGCGATGTCAAAGGATTCCTGAAAAGTACCTGAACCTTGTGCAGGGACAAACTTCTCTAGCACTGTCCGCCCGTAAGCATCAGAAAGACTTATTTTGACATCAGCAGCGTTTTTTAGCTGGTAGGTAAGCTTCAAAAACTGGCTGGCAGGATTGGGGTAAACTGACCCAAGAATTGACGACCTGGCAGCTGAAGCTGTTGCGGTGATATCCAGTGCAATACGCGTATAATAGACATCCTGACCACCGTTAAGGGTGTTGGCCCAGGCGAGATGTGCTCCCTGATTATCAGAGATCATGTGAAAATAATCACCCATTTTTTCTTGATTTGGCCAGCCGATATGAGGATCGAACAACTCCGAAATACGCTGATTCGGCGACCAGGTTTCGCCCTGATCATCGGACCAGGAGTAGTACAATGCTGACATTCTGCTTTGGCTTGCAGGCGCATCGCGTGTATCAAGCCAAACGGCATCAAGGCGCCCGTTTGGTGCAATCGACATGGTTCCAAACCATTGTGTTTTCGTAAATGAGATATCCTGATTTATTCGCCGGGCCTCTGACCAACTCATACCACCATCGATGCTGCGTGCAAACATCACATCTGCCGGATCGCCGTTGTACCTTTCAACAGAGGCTAATACATACACATTACCATGGCTTGCGGTGCCTGAATGATCAACGGCAATACTCGCCTGCCCAAGTAAACCTCCGGGGTTTACATTTGCACCATATGACAACTGCCCATCCATATAAACATCGGTATTCATTTCCCAACTTGTTGTAACCAACGGATCTTTTGCGTTGTTCGACCTTGAAACCTGAATACCATCCCATCCGGCACCGGCGATATACAATTCACCATCGGGACCAACTGCCAGGGTTCCCCAATATGGTTCACCGGCAACAGCCACACAGGGGCCGTAGCTCTCTCCTTTGTTAACCGAGCGTGTGAAATTTCCAGGGTAGCAGCTCGTCCATGACATAGTCCAGAAAGAATAGTTGTTATCACGTCCCGGACCCTCTGTGCGGTCGATCACCATCCATTGTTTGTCACCCCCTTTTGCCTCCACACCTTCATCCCAGCTCACGCCGCCATCATAGCTTCTGAAAACTTTACAGGTATAGGTTCCATTATTGGAAGTCAAGCTGTTGTAATAAAATGTGCCTTCTGAATCAACATCAATCACAGGGTCGGAGCGGAAAACACCAGCATTGATCGAACCAGGAAAAGTCCAGCTTTGACCGCCGTCGTGCGAATAAGCGTAACCAGCCTGCCTGAAATTGCTGGCGATGTTATCGAATTGCCGCCAACCAATGATAATTCTTTCAGGATTGGCAGTATCGATTGATAAAGAAGGCTCATTCGCAGCATCGCCAATGATGTTCTGCCCATTGGCATCCACATTCACCTGATGGGTTTCAACCATAGCATCGCGGTAATAATAAGCCTTCGACACTGCCTCACGCGCATTTGGATGAGCCAGATAAGCATCCGTTGGTTGTTCTTTGTGCAACATTTGTTTTGCACGCATCGCTTCGACCTTACTATCCTGAGCAATCGAAACCAGGGCGGTCAGGAATACGATAATGCTGATTAACAATATTTTCTTTATCATAAGTAAACAATTATAACCAATGAAACAGCATACTAAAACCAATTTTAACGCCAAAAGTACACATTAAACACAAGTAAATCATGGCAATATATTTTATTCGCTCAACAGTTTTAAATTTGAATTCATACCTTCGACGCTTTAATCACAGTCAAATCGCTTTTTTATAATTCGTTGTTATGAAACAGATTAAGCACATCATTCCATTCCTTGTTTTTATTCTTTTTTCAGGAAGTACTATAGCACAGGTACATCCAGCAGAGGTGATCATCGATCAAAAGGGGATCATGCGAAGCAAGAAGGGTAAAGCAGAAATCAAGGGGTTCGGCATCAATTATACTGTTCCGTTTGCTCACGCCTGGCGTTCGGCCCGAAAGATGGGCATTGATCCCAAAGCCGCCATGCGCGATGACGTTTATCACTTTACGCGCCTGGGTTTTGATCTGTACAGGGTGCATGTCTGGGATACCGAAATCAGTGATTCGCTGGGCAATCTGATCAGCAACGAGCACCTCGATGCCTTTGATTACCTGCTATGGCTGCTAAAAGATAAAGGCTTCAACGCCATTATCACGCCCATTGCTTTTTGGGGCAATGGCTGGCCTGAGCCTGATCAATCAACAGGCAGCTTCTCCATGAAATACGGCAAGAAAGAGGCGCTAACCAATGCCGATGCCATTAAAGCTCAGCACAACTACCTGAGACAGTTTCTCAATCATGTCAATCCTTACACGGGACTTGCCTACAAAGATGAGCCGATGATACTTGCTTTTGAAGTAAGCAACGAACCTCATCACACGGGCGACGCTGCTGCGGTGACGGAATTCGTAAAAGGCATGGTTGGAGCTATCAAGGAAACGAAAACAAAAAAGCCTGTTTTTTATAACATCAGCCACGCGGTTCATTTTGCCGACGCCTACTTTCAGGGAGGCATTCAGGGTGGCACCTTCCAATGGTATCCAACAGGCCTGGGCTACCGAAAAGAGTTAAGCGGCAATCTGCTTCCTAACGTTGACAGATACGATATCCCTTTTGATTCGGTGATCCGTTCTCACCGTGGCGCTAAAATCGTGTATGAATTCGATGCCGCAGATGTGAATAAATCATACATCTATCCGGCCATGGCAAGGAGTTTCAGAAGTGCAGGCATCCAGCTTGCAACACACTTTGCTTACGATCCCACTTTTTTGGCTCCTCATAACACCGAGTACAATACCCATTATATGAACTTGGTTTATACCCCAAAGAAAGCCCTGGCTCTGATGATTGCCGCACGCATTTTTCATGAAATACCCTTGTATTCAGATTTTGGGAAATTTCCACACGACACTGTATTTCAAAACATTACAATAAGTTACAAAAACGATCTGGCAGTGTATAATTCGCCTCAAAGTTTTATTTATACCAATCACACAAAAATAAAACCGAAAACACCTGAGCAACTTCAACAAATTGCCGGCTATGGCAATTCTGAAATCATAACGTTTGGTGGATCAGGCGCGTACTTTCTGGATAGAATAAGTGAAGGCATTTGGCGACTGGAGGTGATGCCTGATGCCATTGCTATTAATGACCCATTTGGACGCAACAGCCTGGACAAAATTGTGAGTCAGGTACAATGGAATTTTCATCCGATGCAAGTCAACCTCCCAAATCTTGGCCGGAATTTTTCAATCAAAGGCATCAACGTAGGAAACACCATTGATTCGAAAACCACAAATGGTTTTTTCAATATTGGTCCGGGAACATATCTGCTGATGCGGTCCGATGCCTTTTTTCTCAGCGACATCAGCGGGAAATGGGGTAAAGTTAAACTAAATGATTTTGTTGCCCCAAAAAGTGAAATTACTCAGGCATGGTTTTCTCACACTGCGCCTTCAGAAGTAGAATCAGGAACAGAGCTCAGGCTCTTTTTCAACTACATAGCCCCTGCCCGACCAATCAAAACTGAATTAGTGGCCTGGTTGCAATCCGATTACCGAACCATCCCAATGAAATATCTTTCACCGGGAAAGTATCAGGCCATTATTCCGGCAGATATGATGAAACACGGTATTCTTCATTATTGGGTTGTTGTGACTGGTCAGGATCGAACAACCACCACCTGGCCTGGTCAGATCAAAGGACATCCCTGGGACTGGGACTTCACCGGCAGTGATTCATACCAAACGCGCGTTGTACCATCAGATTATCCGGTCACTTTGTTTGAGGCCTGCACGGATGCCAATCAACTTGTTAGGGAATGGAAGCCGGGAAACCAATTAATGCCGGTTGAATTGGGCGCATGTATGGCTGAGATTCAGCTCAATGAGCTATATGTACCCGACATCGAAAACCTCAGCGCTGCACCCGTTTATGATTACAGCTTCCGGCACAGCTTCATCGACAGACTGGAACAACGTCAGGCTTCGCTGAACAACAAAAAAGATCTGGTCATCAAATTAGTCTCACTCACGGGTAAAGCCACAAAAATGCAAATTGCCCTTGTGACGGTGGATGGAACAGCTTTCGGTAAAGTGATTGAAGTACCCTCAGACTTAAGTGAAACTCACATTCACACTGATGAATTGAAAGTAGTTCAAACGGTCACCTTACCACGGCCTTACCCATCGTTTTTGCCTTATTACTTTGATCATGATAACAAAAAACCATTTGACATACGGCAAATCGAGAGCATTCAATTTTCGATTGGGCCAGAGCTTAATAAAATTGAACAAACTCAACCTCATGGTGTTGGGATTATTAATGTTAGGTTATATTAGGTTTTTCCGGCATCAGGGGGTATGTATCATTTTAATCTCGGCACCATTAACCGCTGTATAACTTCCGTTCACCGTGAGCTTTCCTCCATGTGAAACAGTTATTCGTTCAGCTGCAGTTCCATTATGAGTTAAATCTTTAACCTGAGCCGCCGTTGATGCAGAGATTACCGGATAACGCAGCAAACCTGTTGGTATAATTGCATCAATGGTTGCTGTTGGAACCACGGCAGGGCTCCAATTGGATGGTGTACTCCAATCAGTGTTGGTGGCACCTGTCCAGGTTACATTGCCTGTATAGCCATTCGAGAAATAGTTGATACCATTTGTGTATTGTGAGATGGTAGCCACATCATGATCTCCGTCACCATCAAAATCACCAATTGCAACACCAGCTGTATATTGCGGCAAAGTCGTTGTTGGATTCAGGGTAATTGGTGCATCAAAAGAAATGCTTGTCCCTGTGGTTGTATTTCTGGCGGCAAAGCATTTATAATCACCATTTGG
>JANJXG010000083.1 GCA_024709145.1 Bacteroidales bacterium
AACCTTGCCTCGGACATACCTGAAGAAACAGTAGTATCAATTACTTTTTCAAGCAATTCATGAGCAGTATCTTTTAATCCTTTTTTATTAAGTATCTTAGCTAAAACATGCACCCTACGCATTATGATCGAATTGTTAACCAAGAAAGTCTGTGCGATTAATTTGTCTGCTTGGTTAAAAATAAATTCTGCTCTCGTGAGACTATCTTGCTTGATGTACTGATCTGCAATCGAGAGTTGCACCCAAATCAAACTATCGATTGTGTTGGTGATCTTCAATGCCTTTTGATAGTAGAACCGGGCACTATCGGGCTCATCAGCCAGCTCATACCACTTAGCTTTACTGAGAAGTTTACCATAATCATTACCTTCTCCTGCCTGAATGGAAAAGCCTGCCAGCCAGACAAAACCTATCAGCATAAGATTAAGTAAGGAAGATGTCCTTATTGTAAACACAGCCCTGTATTTAGAGTGACGAAGATAGATAAAAACAGGTCATACAATCCCTGATTGGGAAATTATTTCCAAAAGAAAAGGGCTGTCTCACCTGAGAAAGCCCTTCATTAATCAAACAGTGAGGATAAACCAATACTGTTGCCTGATCTGCACAAAAAGAATAAATGGGTACTATTTCTTAATCAGCATCTGCTTGTGAAGAAGTTGATGATTTAAAGGGTCAACGATCAGCAAATGATATGTTCCGGAAGCTAGTGATTCAATCGGCAGAACAGACTGACTCCAGCCTTGTGGCAGAAATGCCCGATGATTCATCATTAATCTTCCGCTTTGGTCAAACACATGCATCTCAACAGAACTGCCGGTTACATTGTAAAAACCAATGGTTGCCTGATTAATCACCGGATTTGGAAAAACAAAGGCTTGAGAGTTGCTGTTTTCGGATCCTTTTAAAACCGGGATACCATAAGCTCCTTCATTGTTAACCCTGCCTTGCTCGTCCAGAATATGACTACCTTCAGAAAGCACAAAAGCTGGCGAGTTGAGTTCTGGCTGTCGGATAATCCTTACCTCGATTTCAACCAAAACTTCATCAAAGGCAGTGCTTTTTACCTGATCAAAAAGCATTGAGCTTAGCCTGATTTGGTTGTTAGTAACACTGTAGGTCAAATCAGGATTGACACTTCTTACCTTCATTACTTCCAACATCGAGTTGTCGTAATCCAACACAAGACCAAAACCTTTAATAGCATCCAGACCGGTCAATTTTACAGGCAATTGAATCACCTGTCCTTCAGTAACGGATACTGACTCCAGCAAATTGATTACCGGTTCAAGGTTTTCTTCTCTGCCTGCAGGAACAAAAACACCTTCAACATCACCAACTTTTGTACCTCCTATCGGATTGCCACCTTCTTTCAGGCCCGTGGTGACTGTTAAATCTGTGAAAATCCATTCGCCTGCAGGAAGGGGCTGATTGTAGACGAAATAATTGGTAAGGATAAACTGCACATCAGCCATATTAACCACCCCGGTAGCATCAACATCAGCTGCTTCTTCCTCAATGGGTTCAAATTGCAAAAATCCCAAATTTCGAAGCCAAATCAAAAATGCTTGACGCAACCCGATATCTGCTCCCTCAAGATCAGTGGTGGCTTTGCAGGTATAGGTGCCATCAGGGATGTTTTCAAACTCAAAAATTCCCTCCTCATCAGTCACATCCACTGCCATCAGATTATTCTGTTGATTATAAAGTCCAACAAATACACCTTCTATGGGATATTCCGGATTGAAATGATACAGCACTACTCCCTGAATCTGATTTTGGGCTAAGGAAACCAGTGAAAATAAAAATGCTGCAAAAGTTAAAATGACTTGCTTGTTCATAGCTGTAACAATTTTGATTTAATAAAGATCTTCTCTTTTTTCATCCATTAGTTCCAAAAAAGTCAGAAAACGCATCAAAAAAAAGTAAGAATTTTAAAAAAAAAATTAATTCAATTTTAAAACGTTGATTTTATGATGTTTAAAAAAAGTATCAAAAAACAGAATCTTATCAAAACTCGCACAAATCAGTCAATGTAAAGCATACATTCTGTTGAATAATCTTGTTTAAAATTACATTTTTTTGGATTTCTATGTCAATCTTCTATTTTTGCTGTACCATTAATCAGCTCGACCATGAACTACATTCACTTTTCGCCTTATTTTCCTCCAAATTATATTCATTTCAGCAAGGCATTAAAGGAGGCAGGAGCTACCGTTTTAGGAATCGGTGACAGTCCTTATGAACCTTTGTCGCAAAACCTCAAGGACTCACTGACAGAATATTATAAAGTTGACGACCTGCACAATTATGACCAACTATTGCGCGGGCTTGGTTATTTTACGCATAAATACGGGAAAATTGATGGGATTGATTCCCACAACGAATACTGGCTTGAGACCGAAGCTCAACTAAGAACCGATTTCAACATTAAAGGCATTAAGAATGAAAACCTTGCAATGATTAAGAAAAAATCGGAAATGAAAAAAGCATTTGTGAGTGCAGGGCTTGCAGTAGCGCGCGGAAAGGTGCTATTTAATCTGGAAGACGCACGTCAGTTTGCAAAGGAAACAGGTTTCCCGCTTGTAGCCAAACCAGATTCGGGTGTTGGGGCTTCAGGCACCTTCAAAATTGAATGTGATGACGACCTTGTTCGCTTTTTTGATCATCTGCCATCCGTAGATTACATTTTCGAAGAGTTTATCGAAGGTACCATTTACTCTTTTGATGGTTTGGTAGACCAAAATGGCAATCTACTGTATTACAACGCTATGCGCAACGAAAAAGGCGTTATGGAAACCGTGAATGACGATACTCACATCTACATAGTTACCTTACGCGACATACCTGGTGATCTGGAAGAAGCAGGCAAAAAGGTGATCGAAGCATTTGGCCTCCGAGCACGGTTTTTTCATTTCGAATTTTTCCGCCAGGCAGACGGCAAACTCGTTGCGCTGGAAGTCAATATGCGACCACCCGGTGGTTTCACAACCGATATGTGGAATTTTGCCAGCAATATCGATATCTATAAAGTTTGGGCCGAAATGGTCGTTAACAACCGAACTGATTTGCATTACACGCGACAAAACCATGTGTGTTTTGTAGGTCGAAAACTAAAAAATTCCTATCGCTATTCAACCGAACAAATCATGGCCCGCTATGCTGACTTTATTCCTTACCACGATAAACTTGACAAAGCCTTGTCTCGTGCAATGGGTGATTATTGTTACCTCGTGAGAGCGGAAGAAGAGTCAAAAGTAATGGAAATACAACAATTTATTCATCAGTTTCAATAAACCATGCACATCGAACATCATAAATGGTACAGTCCGTCACTTTACAAAGAGATGGAGCTGAAAATCTATGGCCACTACGGCAAACCGATTTTAATTTTCCCCACACAAGGCGGGTCGTTTCACGAGGCTGAAGATTATTATCTGATCGATGCACTTAAACTCTTTATAAACGAAGGCAGAATCAAGGTATTTACGGTTGACAGTGTTGATCATGATGCCTGGGCAAACGAAGGGGTTGCGGTTCATCACCGGGGTAACCGTCACGAACAATACAACAGTTACATTCTGAATGAGGTTATTCCGCTCATTCGAAACCACTGTAACAACCCCGATATTCAGGTGGCCGTCACAGGTTGTAGTATGGGAGCTTACCATGCTGCAAATTTTTTCTTTCGCCATCCGTTTGTTTTCGATACTGTGATTGCCATCAGCGGCATTTATGATTTAAAACTCTTTATCGGGGACTATGTTGATGACTATGTTTACTTCAACTCTCCACTCAGGTTTGTGCGCGAATTAACAGATGAAAATATTTTAAATAAACTCAGGCAAAACACCCTTGTTTTTGCAGTCGGACGTGGAGCCTGGGAAGAAGAAATGATCGCCGACACCGAGGAGATGCGACAATTGCTTGCCGGCAAAGATATTCCTGCCTGGATTGATGTTTGGGGCAACGATGTGGATCATGACTGGCCATGGTGGCGTGTTATGCTACCCTATTTTGTTGAGAAACTCTTTTAGGCAATCACCAACTACTTATTTTTCAAACGGTTAATTCTGCCTTCTCTTTTCTACTTCAGAAAAAACACGCAGAAAATTTCCACTCCAGAACTTTTGCAGGTCTTGATCGGTATAGCCTCGTCGAATCATTTCAGCAGTAATATTTTCAAGTTGACTTACATCTCTGCAACCAGAAAGATCTCCACCACCGTCAAAATCGGAACCAAAACCAACATGATCAATGCCTATAAGCCGTACAATATGATCGATATGGTCAACCAAATCAGAAACGGAGGCCAGTTTTCCGGGATATTTTTTATCGATCTCACGCCAGGCTGCAGTGGCTTCTTTCATTTGCTGTTCCGATAAATTTTCAAAATGATTGTATTTGACTCTCAGCAGGTCGCGGGCAGCTTCTTTCTCGGGGTTAGGTTCCTGAGCTTTCACATAGGCGCTCAGAACACAAACCTGCACAACTCCCCCATTTTCTTTCAATGCAACCAACATTGAATCCGTCAGATTTCTTGGATTGTTGCATATAGCTCTCGCATTGGAATGTGAGGCAATAACCGGCATATGCGAAACGCTCAACACATCAAAAAATGCCTTGTCAGAAATATGACTCACGTCGACCATCATTCCAAGCCGGTTCATTTCACGCACCAGGCTGTCACCAAAATCGCTCAGCCCGTCATGTTCAGGTTGATCGGTTGACGAGTCACAAATTTCGTTGTTTTTTGAATGACACAAAGTAATGTAACGGGCACCTTTATTGTAGAAATATTCAGCAAGTTTTAAATCTGTTCCAATGGGATATCCGTTTTCGATGCCAACGAATATACTTTTCCGGCCAAGAATAAAGTTTCGCCTTGCATCTGCCACACTATAGGCCAAAGCTGCCCGATCGGGAAATTTTGCTATAGTGGTGTCAATGACGGTAAAAATACGCTCAGCCCGTTCACGTGCTTTGAGATGTCCCTGGGCACTACGATCACCCTGACCCACGAATACAGCAAAGAAAACTGCATCAAGTCCGCCTTCTTCCATACGTCTCAAATCAAGACGACTTCCATCGGTTTCGTAATCGTTTCGAGCACCAAAATCAAACGAATCATGACTTAAAATCAAAGGCGTATCCGTGTGGCTGTCTAAGGTTAGAAAAGCTTGATGTCTTTCCTTAATATCTTGTGCTGCAATACTTTGAATAATGGTAATAAAAATAAGCAAGCAGAATGAAAATCGTTTCATAATGGTTTTTTTTGATCCGCAAAGCTAACAAACATCCTTATTGGCACAGTTATTGAAAAAAAACTTGTTTATTTTGCAACCGAAAGAATTTTACGCTAATAAACCTACAACACTATGAAGAATCCAATCGTTTTTACTTTACCCATCCTGATGTTTATACTTCTTTCTTGCCAAACCAGGAAACAGGCCACAACATCAAGTTTTCCCGAAAGTCAAGAGCATAACGAACATCATGCTGCCAATTCGCTTGACTGGACAGGTACTTACAAAGGAGTTTTACCCTGTGCAGACTGTGAAGGAATAGAAACAGAGATCACTTTGAGATCTGACAGACAATTCACCAAAAAAACTAAATATCTTGGAAAAGAAACAAATTCAAATCAGGTTAGCGGTAACTTTAAGTGGAATCAGGCCGGAAACACCATTTTACTTGAAGGAATTGAACATGCTTCGAATCAATATTTTGTTGGAGAAAACACATTAACTCATCTTGACCTGGAAGGTAACAAAATTACAAGTGATCTTGCTTCACATTATGTTCTGCGAAAGATCCTCCCGATGGAAAGTACGACGAAAGAAACCCTAACCGGCGTACAATGGACCCTGATTGAGCTTTTTGGCAAAACTGTTGAACCTTCTGAACAATTGAGAGTAGTACCTTATTTGGTCTTCGTTTCAGAAAACAATAAAATCTATGGATCAGGTGGTTGCAACCGATACAACGGGACGTTCGATTTAAAAGATTTTCAACGCATCACACTCACTGGTATGGCAACTACAATGATGGCATGTCCGGATATGGTAATCGAAAGGGAATTTTTTGAAGCTTTGAATAATTGTGATAATTTCACACTTGCCGATGGAATACTCTCATTGAACAAAGCACGTATGGCACCTATGGCCCGCTTCAAAGCTGAAACTTTAAAAAATTAATTTTTGATTGTGAAAGCTGAAAGACCCATTCAACCGGTTCAGTTTTTTACAACTTTAATTCCGAACGAAGATTGCCTTGTGTTTAACCTAAGCAAATAAAGACCCTTTGGCAAGTCAGACTGAAAAAATGATGCAGACATTCTGACGTTCCTAACAATTTGATTGGCTGAAGCTTTATCAAAATGCCATTTCTTTAAACATTTCCCATTCAGGCTAATCAATTCTAATGTGAAATCCTCATCGGGCAATGAGCTCAGCTCGATCATCAGGTCATCGACAAATGGATTTGGGATTGCTTTGATCGCTATGTTACCATCATGATCAGGATAAGTCTCCATTGAATTGACAATGAGATGCTCCATATTAAAAAATGTAAGTATCTTCTGCATCAACAGTTCACGTTTGGCAACATCACCGCTTTGGCCGGTATATCCAAATTCGTACAGAGAAGCAATAGTTTTGTAGTTAACCTGAACGTTTGCAATGGCTGTGTAGGCCGTTGTTCCCAAATCAGAATGCAATACAGGAAATGCCATTGAGGTTCGGGGTACAAGCCTGATAAACATAAATGGTACCGGGCCGGTAAAATCTGACTCAAACCCTTCAAAAACAGTGTTTGAAACACCTGTTAGAGAGGTGATATTTTGTGGATTTGGCAAATTTTCCTGCAAAGTACTGAAATAAGTTGGGAAAAAGCCTGAACCCGTCCAGTTATAAAATGCTTCCCTGTATATATTTCCTCCCTGGTCAAGGTAATCCTTCAGCATTTCCTGCTCGGATGTGGTCAGATAAACGATGTTACCATAGGTTCCCTGACAAAGCATCAATGCCCTGTACTTAAATATTGATGCATCAATATTTTCAGTGTAATCATATGTCAATCCAAGACTGTCCAAAGCCATCATAATGGCATCGGATGAGTTTCCATCTGTAGTTTTTTTTATGACAAGAACCTGAAACTGACCGATAGTCATTTCAATTTCTTCAAAAATTTCTACACCTTGACTATCTGTTATTTCCAGTGTGACAATCGCTTTATGATCGATTGGACAAGCAGCATTAACATTGATATCATACACCGCCTGAGCTGATGAATATGGCTCAATATTGCCAATTTCCAATGCAGAAGCAGGCAAAATACTCAGGTATGGGTCGTTTGTCGTTAGGTGAACACTAACCTGTGAAGCACCCAACGATCCGGAGTTGGTAATCAGAAAAACGACTTCTGTTTCTTCTCCCGGATCCAGTAAATTATTGTCATTATCATCAACCAGCCAAGAATCAAGTGCAAGATTGCAGCTTTTGATTTTCAATACCGACTTGCCGATTCGTTGACCTATGGATGAGTTTATTATTATCTCCGGTAGCAATGCATGCCCATCCGGACATGACTGATCAACACTAAAAGCAAATGCCGATGTCAATAAAACTGAACCGTTAGCAGGCAATATCGAAAGTGTAGCAAGACTATCAAGAAGAATGACCTCAGGATCATGCAATGAAAACAGAATTTCCAAATTTGATATCTCCTGCTGACTCGAATTTATAATTTGCAAATCAACAGCGACGCTGCTTCCATTAGATGGCGGAAGACCTGAAGCAGTGTTGTAATTACATTCAAACCGAATATCCTGCGAAAACTGAAATTGTTTCGTATCACTGATCTGCCGGGCATCGGTAACCTGAATAAAAAGGTTCGCGATATTTTCCATTTGACCCGGCAATGCAATTAATACTCCATCGTTACTCAGATCCAGACCTTCAGGTAACAGTTCAGGAATCAGACTGAATGAACGGTTGACAAAAAAATTCCTGGTATTTGCTGCCTGAAGCAGGGTATAATCCAAATTATTTCCAGCCGACACACCTGCATACCAGAGGATATTTTCATCCATCTGTATATCGTTGTAATAAAAATCAATTTTTCCATCCGGATAAAGTGAGAGTGCAAATTCTCCAGAGCCAATTTGATTATCATAATAGAAAAGGTCCTTTTTCCACCTGAAGGAAGCGTGTGTTTCATCACCTTCAAACCAAATACCATCAGGTTGTTTTGTTCCTTCATAAAACATCACCGGAGCAAACAAAAAAGCAGAAATATGCTTCATCTCCCGAAATAAATGATAAGAGTCCCTGTTGTACCTCCAAGGAAATATATCCGGCTCAAAAAGCACAAAACCAGCTTCATTCACATACACTGTATCAAAGTTTTCTCCAAAAAAAGGAAAACTGAAGCCAAGCGCTTTGGTGGCATATTTATCATACGGGGCTTCCATCAATAACTGCTGCTGATCAATTTGCGGCATTGGTTTGTCAATCATTTGCTGATGGTAAGGAGATTTCAATTGCCATGAATAGGGCTCTTCGCCACCTTCAGCCTGAAAGGAGAATGATGCATCAAAAATTGGAATTTGTTCTGTAAGGATTTCAACAGGCTCAAAATTAGGCGAATGAACTATGCTGAGGCGTGTAATGTCGTTGTTCGTCAAATTAACAGATTGTTGAGGACACTGAATCTCAAGCAGATCACCAGCTGAATAATCCATCAACGAAAACTGAACAACCTCCCCTTCACCACTGCTCAAAGGGTCATTTTCATGAATCTCCAAAAAAAAGGTTGACTGGCTTCCGGGTTCAATATAGCTTAGCAGTGGGCTGATATCCAATCCAAACTCGATGGTTTTATTGGCCTCTACCGTCGTACCACCTTGCATAAAATGCTTACCTCCCTGATAATTAAAAACTGGAAAATACATCAGATGCTCCGGATATTGTGCATTGGCTGTTGCGCTGATACCTGCCACAACCCTTATCTGTTCGCGTAGATTGTGCTTCAACATTACTTTAATTGCTATTTGCGGCTGGTAGTTTTCAGTAACATCCATTACATGCACCATACTTCCCCAAATACCTCCATCATATTCATTCAGCGCCATCACACGGTAGAGCATGTGAAAAAATCCATCATCTCCCCAGTCTGAACCATAAGAATTGGCAACTTTAAACGCACCGATTTCCCAATCACGCAAATCAATTTTACCATCATCATTGATATCCAAATGATTGGTAAACTGTCCATCCCCATTCACATCATACCTAATGCTGTCGTTGTAGCCAACGATAGTCATGGCATGCACTGCCACATGGCCAGGAAAAGCCAAAATCAATTGTTTGCCTGCTTCAGGCAATCCGGGTGGAATGCCGACCATACCATAAGGACTTCCGGAAGCAAAGTTTGCTACCCCCCCCACAGAAGCCCCTTCATGGTGATGAGCCAGCCAATGTTTAAGGTTAAGTAGTCCTTCTTCAGTACCGGTTCGGATCATATGTATCTGATGGATTCGATTCTGCATGGCATTGTAATATTTGTCATAACCAGAGATCCACACAATCCCCTCATCAATGGCTAATCCACCATAAGTTGCCAGGTCAGGATTACCAACCTGTTTACACATTTCCATACTATGGAGATAATTCACACCATAATAACCATCATAACCCATAAAATTATAGGTAAAATGTGAAGGAAACTGGTTTGATTCAATATTTGCAGGAACATCCCTTTCGCGACACATTTCATAGGTAAAATGATAGGCTACGCTTGAAGCTTGTCCGCAGGAAGCACCGATCTGACTAAATATTGGTCTGAAATATTGGTTCTGCGAATTATCCACAGAAGAGGGTAAATCAAGTTTTGCCCAGGCCTTGGGGAGAACTTTCTCAGTAATCTCAGGATAACAAAAGAAAGCATTGGGTTGATTAGTTTTCGGTTTCTGGGCAGTAACCAGTTGATTAGCAATCAAAAGGCTCATCACTAATAACCAAAAAGCAAGCAATTTATTCTTCATAAAAACAATCATTACATCAATCAAAGATAATTCAAATAATGATGGTAAATCAGAAGACAAAAAGAGTTTAAGCAAGATCGGCAAGAATCAGCAGGTCTCAGGCGTGAGCGAATAATTCGTAATTTTGCCTTTTACAGCAACAGTTGTCGCGGCACTGCAGAGTGTCGAGGAAAGTCAGGACAGCGTAGGGCATCATACTTCCTAACGGGAAGGTAATGTTCGGTTCACCGAATGTTAACAGCAAGTGCCACAGAAAATTACCGTCTTGCCGGGTAACCGGCAGACAAGGGTGAAAATGTGAGGTAAGAGCTCACAGCTCTGTGTGGTGACAGATGGAGCGGGTAAACCTTATGAGCTGCAAGACCAAATATGCCGGCGATGTTTCACCAGGTGAAATGAAAGGGCGGCCCGTCTGAGCCGGTGGGTAGGTTGCTAGAGCCTTTTGGTGACAAAAGGCCCAGATAAATGACAACATAGTACAGAATCCTGCTTATGATGCTGTAAAAGAAGAACAGGTTGGCCATGTGGTCAGCCTGTTTTTTTACCCCCCTAACAACAAAAAAACAAATCACCAGCTTTGAAATTGTCAACAAAAGACTGACATTTGATCTTAATCCACAGCAATAAGTATGGTTCTGTCACGTTTCATCCGGCAAATGGCTTACGATGCTTAAATTTGCAGCTTTAACAACCCTGGTCATGAGAATGCTTCTTTTTGCTTTTCTACTTTTTACAACATTTTCAACTTCTCTTTTTGCGCAACAACAGCAATACTTTGAGAAAGAAAACGCATTGTTGCGCGAGGCCCATGAACTAATGTTACGTGGTCAATACGGACAAGCAAGAAGCGTTATTTCCGATCTCAGAAAAAAGCCTGACCTTAATCCTTCCATTGCAGCTGACCTGGCATATTACGATGTTGTGTGTGCAATCCAGCTCGAAGCAAAAGATGCTTCAGCAATGACTGATGTTTTTAGCAACGACTACCGTAGCAGTCATTGGAACGATCGAATCGTGTTTCTTAGCGGCAGACTCCAGTTTAGTCAGAAGAAATATTCCGAAGCTTTGGAAACCTTCGAAAAAGTGAAAATCAGTGTTTTACCCCCGTCAGAACAAGATGAACTTGCCTATTTGATGGGATACTGTTTTCTCAAGCAAAACAAAACAAGTGAAGCATTGGAACAATTCGAAAAAGCCTATTCCAGACCAGGTCCGTTTCAAAACGCTTCTTATTACTACGCCGGTCATCTCTATTATACCGCTTTTGAGGACGAAAAAGCATTGGAAGTATTCAACAAAATCAGGCATTTGCCGCAATACAAAAAAATTGTCGCGAATTATGATCTTCAAATCGCTTACCGAAAATCTGATTATGTGATGGTTGCAGAAAAAGGTCAGGAGATGCTCAAACAAGCAGACATAAAAAAGCGGGCAGAGCTACTTCCTGTCGTTGCCGATGCCTTGTTCAAAATTGGCGATTCTAAAAAATCGCTAGAACTTTACCAACAGCTTGAAAAACAAAGCAGGGCTCAACTGACCCGCGCCGACCTTTACCAGTTAGGCATACTTCGTTATCAATCAGGACTTTATAAAGAAGCTGCAGTAAGTCTTCAAAAAATAAACGGTGGGAAAGATACCCTTGACCAAAATGCTGCCTACTGGTTAGGCCAATGCTATCTTCAAACAGAACAAACAGTATTTGCACGAACGGCCTTTTTGAGTGCCTATAAAAACGATCAGGTTGATTCTATTACAACAGATGCTTTGCTTAATTATGCAAGATTATCAATCAAAACAGGAAGCGATCCCTATCTTGACGCAGCTACTGAACTTGAGAGATTCATTTCGGGAAATAAGTTTCATCAGCGAGCCGGAGAAGCTCAACAATTGCTTGTGCAATTATTCCTGACTACAAAAAACTATGATGCTGCACTCGCCTCACTGGAAAAGAAAAAGGATGATGATCCTGAACTAGCCACAATCTACCAGCAATTAATCTATTCGCTTGCCAATGAGTCATTTAGTCAAGGTGAATATCAAAAAGCATTTGATTATTATAGCCGCATTCCTGCTCATTCAAATGACAAAATGGCTGCTGATGCACTGTTTTGGATGGCCGAATCCTATTACAGGTTGAAAAACTATGTTGATGCTTCACTTATGTATAAAAAGTTTCTGGCGCACCGGGCCGCATCCAAAACAGAGTTTCTATCGCTGGCTTCATACAACCTCGCTTACAGTCACTTCCAGCTTAAACAATACCCACAGGCATTAAGTTCGTTCAGGCAATACCTGAGTAACCCTGTTAAAGGGCAAACGAAACTGATGGCTGATGCGCAATGCCGGGTAGGAGATTGCTATTTCATTGCCCGCGATTATGCCAAAGCCATTGAAGCATACAAACCGGTGATCGGATCGAAGAATGCTGAAGTGGACTACGCACTTTTTCAATCCGGGATGGCTTTCGGAGCATTAGGCAAATACAATGACAAAATATCCCACTTGGATCAACTTGTCAAACAACATTCGAGATCAGCCTATTATGACGAGGCACTCTACGAAATGGGCATCACCCACTTAATTACTAACGACCAACGCTCAGCACTGGCACAGTTTGACAAACTGACACGCGAACGCCCGCGCTCTCCATTTGCAAGAGAAGCATTGTTAAAAACCGGACTCATCTATTTCAATAACAATCAACCGGAACAAGCTATAACGGCGCTAAAAAAGGTTGCAGAAAGTTTTCCGGGTACTCCTGACGCCCGTGAAGCCTTGAATACTCTAAAAGTTATCTATATGGAATCCAATAATTTGGAAGCCTATTTTCAACTCACAAACAAACTAGGCTTTGGACAAATGAACACGAATCAGCAAGATTCGCTTGCTTTTGTTTTAGCTGAAAACTTTTACCTTGAGAATAAATTTCCTGACGCCAAAGCTGCATTGACTACATATATAAAAAACAATCCTGAAGGTCAGTCACTTATAACAGCCAATTATTATCTGGCAAAAATCAATCACCGCGAAAACCCGGAATCCGCAATCCCGCAATGGGAATTTTTAGTGAGCAGGAAAAACCATCCATACATACAAGAAGCTTACAAGGAACTGGCCAGAAACCTCTACGACAAAGAAAAATATCCGGAAGCCGTCTCTGCTTATGAACAAGTACTGGCACTGAGTGAAAGTCCAATGGAAAAAAATGAAGCAGTGGAGGGATTGATGAAATCATACTATTTTCAAGGCAAAATACAGGACGCCTTCGTGCAGGCTGAAACTTTACTCAACGATCCAAATGCTGAACCCTCCCAGCAACGTCAGGCAAACTACATCGCCGGAAAAGCCCTTTATGAAACAAACAAACTGAAAGAAGCCAAAACGCATCTTCTTGAAGTACACCGAAGTGGGAATGATGTTTATGGTGCTGAATCATTCTACCTCATCTCACGCATCAGTTACCAATCCAATTATATGGAAGATGCTGAGAAACAAATATTTGAATTATCAGAAAAATATCGCCGCTTCGATTATTGGGTTGCCAAAGGTTTTCTGCTTCTTGCTGATATTTATGTGAAATCAAACAACATTTTTCAAGCCAAAGAAACCTTAAAAAGTATCGTTGAAAACTACAAAGGTCAGGATTTGCGCGACGAAGCTGCCCGAAAACTAGCCCAGTTACCCTAATTTTGATGAAAAGTGTAAAAAATCATGCCATGCAAATAACACATAACAAACCAATTAAATCCCTTCTGACCACTTTAATTGTGTTGATAACAGTTCCGTTTAACCTTCAGGCACAAAACAGGCAGGAAAGGGTTACGATCATCGGCACATTTGAACCAAGCCTGAGGCCGGTCGAGAAAATTTTTATTGATCCTGCCCAGCCCGAACCCCTTTTCAACAATGAGAATCAAAATTTCAGTCGGATTTCAGGTTTTTATCAACCAAAAACAACATCAGCAGCAATTGCAGTTAATCAGGTTCGGACTGATGAGAAATCGAAACGATATGCCAATCACCTTAAAACCGGTATCGGCACTCAATTAAGCCCTTTATTTTTATACCGTCATCATTCAAAATTAAGTAAAAATACAGCGTTTTCCCTTGAACTCAATCACAGATCATCCTGGTTGGATATACCTGAATATGCACCTTCTACCTGGATGAAAAATGCTGCCATCGTGAATCTTGAAGCAGCCATAGGTGACCACATCTGGAACAACAAACTGGGATATTCCCACGATCAATTTCATTTTTACGGTTTTAAACCATCTGAATATGTTGGATTTGAGATTGATAAAAAAAATCTTCAACAACAATACCACCGCCTGAATTTTGAAAGCATGCTAACGAGTAATTACAGTAGCAAAAGCGCATTACATCACGAACTAAGCCTTGGATATAAACAGATAGCAGACAAGCATCAAAATACCGGACAACAGGTCTTACTCCATGGTAATGCAGGTAAATATTTTGACTGGTTCGGAAATCAAACCGAACAATATGCCAGTGCATTGCTTGACGTTAACTTTTTTAACGAGGAAGACAGCCTGAATGGAAACCGTGGATATCAGTCAAATCTTAACCCCTCATTAACATTTTCCGGTTCGTTTTTTTCCCTCAAAGCCGGATTATTGTTATCAACTGTAAATGATGACAGTACAAGATTCTATCTTTACCCCCAACTGAAAGGAAGTTTATTTGTTTTCGACCAAAAGCTAGAATTTTACGCAAGTCTTGACGGCAATCAACAGTTGCACAGCCTTTATGAAACAACCCTGGCAAATCCGTGGCTTAGCCCCGGAACGTCGCATTGGTGGAGCAACACGACAAAAAACATTCGTGCAGGGGTAAAAATCGGACTCATTCCCAATACGGATTTTCATCTGGGAGTGAATTACAATGAAACTGAAAATGGCGGATTTTTTATCACGGATTTTGAACCTGTTTTTCAAAACAGCATGAAAATTATTCACGACAATTATAACCGATTTCGTTTTCAGGGCGATGTTACATACCAGCATTCGGATAAGGTAAGAAGCTACTTACAGGTTTTTTACGATCAATATAGAATGAATTCCTTCGACCATGCATGGCATCAGCCAGCATTTCATGGAAAAGCCGGGACGATATTGCAAGTGATTGACCGATGGCGATTTGGGGCGGAAATCCTCTTTGAAGGTGAACGATTTACACCCGACAGTGAATCCTTACTTGCAAGATCAGTCAGACTAAAACCCTGGGTAGATGTGAATCTATCGGCTGCATATCAGATCATGCCACAGTTTGAAGTTTTTACCGAAATCAACAACCTTACAGGAAACCGTTACGAAAAGTTTTACCGCTACCCGGTTCATGGTTTGCAGCTTTTTGGTGGAATTAGCCTACAGTTCTAATCTATCAATCTTTATATCAAATAAATACGTTCAATCCTGCAGCTTTTTCTCTTAAAATGTTATCCTAAATCTAATTGTTTTTAAAACGCACACGATTGCATACCTTTGTTGATAAAATATCACAATTGTGGTAGTTGGATGCATCATTAATCAGTGTAAAATGATTAACTTTGCACACTATTTTTTAATGCATTTTCTTGAATTGAAGCTATGACTGAAGAAGAAAAAAGGACGCTCGCTTCCAGTGAGTACAACGCCAGTAACATCCAGGTGCTCGAGGGATTGGAAGCCGTTCGCAAACGTCCTGCCATGTATATCGGTGATGTCAACATACGTGGTTTGCATCATTTGGTATACGAAGTTGTTGACAACTCCATTGATGAAGCCCTTGGCGGATATTGCAACCGCATTGAAGTAACAATCCATGAAGACAATTCTATTTCGGTTCTCGACAACGGCCGTGGAATTCCGACTGGTTTGCATGAAAAGGAAAATCGTTCAGCCCTTGAAGTCGTTATGACAGTGCTTCATGCCGGTGGAAAGTTTGATAAGGGCTCCTACAAAGTTTCCGGCGGATTACATGGTGTGGGCGTGAGTTGTGTAAACGCCCTTTCAATACACCTAAGGGCTGAAGTTTACCGCGAAGGGAAAGTATTTTTGCAGGAATACGAGTGTGGCAAACCACTTTACGATGTTAAAGCCATTGGTACTACTACACAGAATGGCACTAAAATAACCTTCAAACCAGACGCAAGTATCTTCCTGACAACTGTCTACGATTACAGTATCCTTGCGGCCCGAATCCGTGAACTGGCATTTTTAAATAGAGGCATCACGCTTATTCTCAATGATGAGCGGGAAAAAGACGAAACAGGAAAACCAAAATCCGAAATCTTTTTCTCTTCTGCTGGATTGCCTGATTTCATCAAATATCTGGATGAAAACCGCGAAAAACTGATTCCAGAGTCTATTGCTATCGAAGGCGAACGAAATGAAATCCCTGTTGAGATTGCCATGCAGTACAACACTTCATTCTCCGAAAACCTGCACTCCTACGTCAACAACATTAATACCCATGAAGGCGGGACTCACCTTGCAGGATTTCGTCGGGGATTAACGCGTACACTCAAGTCCTACGCTGAGAAATCGGGTATGCTTGCAAAGCTCAAATTTGATATCAATGGAGATGACTTCCGTGAAGGATTGACAGCCATAATATCTGTAAAAGTACCTGAACCTCAGTTTGAAGGACAAACCAAAACCAAACTGGGCAACAATGAGGTAATGGGAGTGGTTGACCAAATTGTGAGTGAACATCTTTCAAATTATCTGGAAGAAAATCCGCGCGAAGCGAGAACCATTGTCAATAAAGTCATTTTGGCTGCCACTGCCCGCCATGCTGCACGTAAAGCACGGGAACTTGTACAAAGAAAAAGTGTTCTTTCAGGCTCCGGGCTTCCGGGAAAGCTATCAGATTGCAGCGAAAGAGATGCTTCAAAAGCAGAGATTTATCTGGTGGAGGGTGATTCGGCAGGTGGAACTGCCAAACAAGGGCGCGACAGACGATTTCAGGCTATTCTCCCACTCAGGGGAAAAATTCTCAATGTGGAAAAAGCCATGCCCCACAAAATTTTTGAAAGCGAAGAAATTAAAAATATTTTCACAGCCCTGGGCGTTCACATCGGAACTGACGAGGATAGCAAAGCGCTGAATATAGATAAGTTGCGCTATCATAAAATTGTAATCATGACCGATGCCGACATCGACGGTTCGCATATTGCAACATTGATCCTCACCTTCTTTTTCAGGTATATGACTGATTTAATTGAGAAAGGTTATGTTTACATTGCAACACCACCACTTTACCTCATCCGCAAAGGAAAACAAGAAAGATATTGCTGGAACGAAGAAGAGCGTGAAGCGCTGGTAAAAGAATGGTCAGCCGACGGCACAGAAAAAGGGATTCACATTCAGCGCTATAAAGGGTTGGGAGAAATGAATGCAGAACAACTTTGGGACACTACCATGAACCCGGCTTTCAGAACACTGAGGCAAGTTACCATTGAGAACGGACTCGAAGCCGATCATGTTTTCTCCATGCTGATGGGTGACGAAGTGCCGCCAAGACGTGAATTCATCGAAGCAAACGCAAAATATGCAAAGATAGACGTGTAAAACGTTCGCGATTGCCAAATAAACTAATACTAATAGCCTGATTTGTATGCCAAATCAGGTTTTTTTATTCCCATTAAGCTTCATATCTTCTGCTATTCTGAACTGAACCATTTCGTGAACAAGTGTGGCAGGCAAGGGCTCATTCCATGGAAACTGAATTGCTCCTTTTGAGGTTTTATAGTGTGAAAGCCTATCAGAAAAAGCGACGATTGCTCCCGGAGTTGGATAAAAACCAATGTGATTTTTTGCTGCAGCATAGTAAACGAGTACCCGATTCTGCTTAAAGGCAGGCATGCCGTAGCTTATGACCTCTTCCGCACCGGGTGCTGCCTTTTTGATTATCTCATGTAATTCCTGAAGCTTTTCGGCTTCAACATCAGACAATTGCTGATAATACGCTTCAATACTTTGATAAGATTTCATCCATCATGAGTCTTTAAGAAGAATGTTTTGAAACTTTCATTTTCCCAGTATTTAAAGCTTAAGCTGAATAACTCCGGGAATTTGTATTAGCAAAAATAGATTTTTCGAAACATATTTTAACAATCGGTCTGTCAAATCAGATGATTCTGCCTACCTCCACGATATTAAATTCATCATACCCAATCGATCCATCGACTATTTTTACAATCTGAAACAGCATCTGATAAAAGCGAAAATAAATGCAAACCGAAAGTTGTCCGCTTTGTGAAGCAAGCTCACATATTTACCATATCAGTAAAAAGATTGTTTTTTATGAATGTTCCCAATGCATGGGTGTTTTCAGAGGAAGGCAATACCGGCTTTCACAAGAGAACGAACTCAAACGCTACCAGCTTCACAATAATGATGTGCATGATACAGGATATCAACAATATATGATGCCTGTCGTACAAAAAATCGTTCAAAATCACCCTTTGAATTCATCTTGTCTCGATTTTGGTTGCGGTCCCTCATCCGTAGTTTTCAAACTTCTCACGGATCATGGTTTTCAACCCGCCCTGTATGACCCATACTTTTTTCCTGATAATAAAATATTGCAGCAGAAATGGGATTTGATTGTTTGTACAGAGGTAATTGAACACTTTTATTCGCCACTTGAAATGTTTTTTCAATTATTTGATTTACTGAAAGATAAAGGTGTGCTTTACTGTACTACCAGGCTTCTGTCGCCCGATATCGACTTTGGAAATTGGTTCTATAAAAACGATGCAACACATACTTTTTTTTACCGTGCAGAAACGATTAGATTTCTTATACAAAAGTTGGGTTTCAGCGATTCTGAGATGGTGGAAAAAATGATTATTTTATATAAATGACGCAACCTTAACAACAAGCCGAATAATTCATTGAAGTCTAATTCTTAACCAAAAAAATTATCGCCAGATGACAATGTTTGTTCAAGCAAAAGTCAGCTTTACAAAAGCACTTAAGCAGGATTATCAAAAACCGCAACTCATTTTTTCGATTAAGTTATCAAATCACCTAAAATCAATCGATTGCAAAGAAAAGAGGATTCAAATTAACAATTTGTTAATCTAAAAAATCTTATCTTGCCTAAGAATTATATAATATTGCTAAAAATTTAACAAATTCTATCATCGTGGAAAACATATACTTAGCATTTATCGTTGTTTTGTTCATCCTGGCAATCTCCGACCTGATCGTCGGTGTTAGTAATGATGCAGTTAATTTCTTAAACTCAGCAGTAGGGTCAAAAGCAGCATCGTTTAAATGGGTTATGCTGGTGGCGGCTTTAGGTGTACTGATTGGGGCAACCTTTTCGGGAGGCATGATGGAAATTGCCCGAAGTGGAATATTTCATCCTGACAAATTCTATTTCAGCGACATTATGGTGATTTTTCTGGCTGTAATGATTACCGATGTCATTCTGCTTGACACCTTCAATACACTTGGTTTGCCAACCTCTACCACGGTTTCTATCGTCTTCGAATTGCTCGGCGCCTCCGTTGCCGTTGCGTATATGAAAATCAGTAATGGAGCCGAGCCACAGGCCATTAGTGAGTATATCAATTCCGGGAAGGCGCTTGCCATTATTTCAGGAATCTTGCTTTCAGTCGTAATAGCTTTTAGTGTCGGCGCAATCATTCAATACATCACACGCGTGCTTTTCACTTTCAACTATCAAAAACGATTCAGAGTGTTTGGAGGAATTTTTGGTGGTTTGGCTATCACGGCTATCGTATATTTCATCTTGATTAAGGGCGCGAAAGATGCTGCATTTATGACCAAAGACGCCTATTCTTGGATTACAACCCATCAACCAACTATCATTTTTGGCAGTTTTGCAGGTTTCACTGCATTGCTATACCTGCTGAATCTGCTTTTCAGGATTAATATCCTTAAGGTGGTTGTTTTGGCTGGTACGTTTGCCCTTGCAATGGCCTTTGCAGGTAATGACCTCGTAAATTTCATAGGAGTGCCACTGGCAGGTTATGAATCTTATAAAACACTTCTTGCTACCCAGGGAGCCGATCCTGAATTTTTCACAATGGGTTCACTCAAACAAGCCATCCAAACGCCACCCATGTTTTTGGTTATGGCTGGAATAGTGATGGTTATTACATTGTACACCTCCCGCAAAGCAAAAACTGTCATCAAAACTTCTGTTGACCTCAGCAGGCAAAGTGAAGGTGAAGAACGTTTTGGATCAACGCCTTTGTCGAGAGGAATTGTAAGAATTGCTATCAACGTATCAGATAGTCTTGGGCGTTTTGTGCCTGTAAGAATTAAACAGAATATTTCAAAGTCATTCGTACCCGTGGTAGCGGACACAACTGACAAAGATCAACCTGCTTTTGACTTGTTAAGGGCATCAGTAAACCTGGTTGTCTCTAGTGCTCTCATTGCTATGGGAACTTCTTTAAAACTCCCATTATCAACAACTTATGTTACATTTATGGTGGCAATGGGAACAAGTCTTTCTGATGGAGCCTGGGACAGAGATAGTGCCGTCTATCGCATAACGGGGGTATTTTCGGTTATTGCAGGCTGGTTTTTTACTGCTTTATCAGCATTTATGGTTTCCTTCTTACTTGGTTGGTTCTTCTTTGTTGGCGGTGTTTATGCCATCGGTGCCATGGTATTTCTAGCCATCTTCCTGGTTTACAGAACACATAAAATGCATGTTAAAAGTGAATTAAAAAAAGAAGAAAGCCATAAAGAACTGGATGACCTAAATGAAGATAATATCCTCGAATCCTGCACAAACAATGTAAATCAGATTCTTAGCCAAACTCAGCTCGAACTAAAAAAAGTTATTTCAGGATTGGCTGAGGAAAACATCAAAACCCTGAAAAAGACACGTAAAAACGTTGAAAAGCTCACTCAAAAAGCCAAGGAACGGAAAAATTCTGTTACCATAATTATTGGAAAGCTCAAGGACGATGCGATTGAATCAGGGCATTTTTATGTGCAGGCGCTGGATTATGCCAGAGAAATTCTTCACAGCCTCAATTTCATTGTTACCCCAACTTTCGACCATGTCAACAACAACCACAAACCGCTTGCCGAACCGCAGTTGAATGAACTAAAAGTCCTAAGTCAGCAGTTGGGTAATTACCTGACAAAAATCTCGACAGACATCAGTGAATTCAATTTCACTAATCAGGAAAGTATTGTGGCTGAGCAACAAAAAATTCTTGGGATGATAGATTTATTCAGAAAAAATGAGGTGAAGCGCATCAAAAAGGAAACCACCAGCACGAAAAACACCCTGCTTTTCCTGAACATCCTGCAGGAATCAAAGAACCTATTGCTTTTTGCACTCAATCTTTACAAGGCTCAGCGTGACTTTGTTAATTACCATCAGGGGAAAACCAAAAAGTAAAAAAGTTAGCGAAGACCGGTCACAAACCGGTCTTTGTCATTTATGTCTTTCAATACCTCAACCTGGTTGAAGCCAGCATTGGTTAAAAGAGTCCGTATTTCTGCACCGAATTTTTCATTAATCTCAAAAGCCAGCATTCCGTTTTTAATTAGCATTTTTTGAGCCATTGTAACAATGCTCCGATAGAAGATCAACGGATCGTCATCCGGCACAAACAAAGCTGTATGTGGCTCATAATTGAGTACGTTTGGCTGAATTAGATGTTTCTCAGAAACAGTTACATAAGGTGGATTACTGACAAAAGCATGAAACTTATCCGATAATACATCTTCAGGCATCTCAAGAATATCGGCTTCAATAAAGTGAATTTTCACCTGGTGTGCATCGGCATTCCTGCGGGCACATTGCAATGCTTCTGTAGAAATATCCAGGGCAATAACCTCCGCTTCAGGGATAGATTTTGCCAGACTAATCGCAATACATCCACTCCCAGTTCCGATATCAAGTAGGCGTGGAAATCTTTTTGAACTCAGAAAATCAGTCAACACACTCACGAGCTGATGCGTTTCAGGCCTGGGAATTAAAACATTGCCATTCACTTCAAATCGCAGGTCTCCAAACATTTCGAAACCCAAGACATATTGTATCGGACAAAATTTTTCAAGTTCTTCCACTGCAAAGTGCAACTGCAGCAATTCGGATTCATTCAATCGGTAACCGGGATCAACTGCCATTGACATGCGGCTGATTCCAAAATAGTGCCAGATTAACTTCAATAACAGGCTTTTTGCCTCCTGATCAGGGTAAATACCGGCTAATCGCCTTTGATAAAACCTGTAAAGCTCAGAAATCTGATTTGAAGGGACTTTCATTACAGCAGACTTAATGAACACAAATAAAAAAACTGACATTCTATATATTTGAATGTCAGTTAGTTGGGTGGCTAATGGGATTCGAACCCACGACCCTCAGAACCACAATCTGATGCTCTAACCGGCTGAGCTATAGCCACCATGAATCGGGTGCAAATATAGCAGTTTTTTTATTTCTCAACATATCACTATGTAAAAAAAAGTCAGTCAATTCGGGTAGTTTTAGCAGCCTTCACAGCAAGCAGTGCCAGCAATTATTCTTGTGTAGAAATGCAATAGCAACCGTTTGCCAGCGTTATCCAAAAAATCAATTATTTTCCTTGGGAAAATAAATGGAAGGTTTTACTTTTACACCATCAATTACATCACCATGAAAAAAACACTCATCCTTATTTTTTTTGTACTTTTTGGATTTGTTTTGAATGCGCAAATTTCACTTGGTCCGAAAATCGGTTACACAACGCTAAAACTATCAGTTGATCAGAGCGACATCACGACTGATATGAAAAACAATTTCCTTTTCGGTGCTTTTGTCCGACTTGGTAAAAAGGTTTATTTACAACCCGAAATCAATTGGTATACTTCCGGAACAGTCTTCAAAAAGGTTAGCATTGGATCATTAAGTCCATTTGAGCAGGAAGTCACCCTAAGAAATGTTCAAATTCCTGTTTTTGTCGGATTGAGGCTCATCGACCTTAAACTTGTGAATATCCGTGCCATGGCTGGCCCTACAGCAAATATTGTTGTGGATAAAAAAATTGAAACCACCCAAACAGGTAACTATACCGAACCGATTAAGGAAACTGATATCAAAGATTTACATTGGGGATTTCAGTTAGGTGCCGGTGTAGATGTTTTGATGTTTACGCTGGATGTGCAATACATGATTGGATTAAATAATTTGATTGGAACAATTGATGTGGGTGGGAGTCCGGTTCAATTCGATTCAAAAAAGAATGGTTTTGTTGTCAGTCTTGGTTGGAAAATATTTTAAGTAATATATGTTTTATTTTGTAACCTTCAATTCTCCAGAGGATTGAAGGTTAACTTTTTGTATAAACCGATGAAACGAAACATCATTCTAATTTCAGCCATACTTTTTTTGATTTCATGCAATAGTAGGAATCGGTCGCGGTGGGTGGTTCCTGCTGAACAATTACCAAAACAGGAGGTTTTTGTTAAATCCTATGGAAAGGCCTTGTTTGAATTGGATACCTTGAATTTTGCAGAAGGGTTGAAATCAATTCAGGCTGATTACGCTGAATTTCTGAGTGGAGATTTAAATGAAAGCACGAACATTCTGAAGTTATACCGGTTTGTCACTGACGCCCAATTGAGAATGCTATATCAGCGCTCAATTGAGGTTTTTCCGGATATGTCACAACTGAACTCCGAGATTTCTGAATTATTCAGCCATATTTCTTACCATTTCCCTGACATGAAACTTCCGGGTGTGTTTACCTATATTTCAGGCGTTCAGTTTGATACTCCGGTAATGACTACCAAAAACTCAATTGTTGTTGCGCTTGATTGCTACTTAGGTGACTCAGAGCCTGTGTATTCCACTATGGGAATCCCTGCTTATCAAATTCGCCGAATGACGCCCGAACACATTACCACTGATATTGCCCGGGCAATCTATGAATCTAGACTTGAAAAAACACAGTTTGCAACAACCATTCTGGATGAAATGGTTCATGCAGGCAAGCGAATTGTTTTTTTAGAGGCCATGCAGCCGGATCAAAGCCCACATATTCTGCTTGGTTATTCTCCTGAACAGATGGAATGGGTCATCAATAATGAGCAGGCAGTCTGGGCAACCCTTGTGAGTGAAGAACTGCTGTACAAAGGAGATCAGCTTCTGTTCAGAAAGCTATTTGGTGATGGCCCATTTACACAGGATTTTTCTCAGGATGCACCACCTCGTCTGGGTGAGTATATCGGATGGCGGATAGTTCAAAACTTTGTACTCAAACAATCAGATCTAACATTGGCTTCACTTCTGCAAATGAAAGACTCACAGGAAATCCTGACAATATCAAAATATAAGCCCGCAAAATAAAGCTTTTGCTATCGATTCATCCCCCTTCTATCATACAAAGATTTAGATTGTGGTTCGGGATTGTTTTATAAATTTGCTGGAATCTTAAACCAACAACCATGCTTGTCAAATCATTCGGTAGTGCGCTTTTCGGAATCGACGCCATTACAATCACCATTGAAGTAAACATCGATAAAGGAATCCAGTTTTTTCTTGTTGGATTGCCTGACAGTGCTGTCAAAGAAAGTCAACAGCGCATCGAAGCCGCGCTGACCAATAAAGGTTTCAGATATCCGAAACAAAAAGTCGTGATCAACATGGCGCCCGCAGATATCCGAAAGGAAGGATCATCGTACGACTTACCCATTGCTATTGGAATTATGGCAGCTTCGGGACAGATCAGTGCCGAAAAACTGGAAAAGTTTATCATCATGGGTGAGCTTTCACTTGATGGCGGTTTAAAGTCAATTAAAGGATCTTTGCCGATTGCTATCAAGGCCTTGCAGGAAGGCTTCGCAGGGATGGTTGTACCCAAAGAAAATGCTGCTGAGGCAGCCGTTGTGACAGAGCTGGAAGTTTACGGTGCAGAAAACATCAGTGAGGTTGTCGATTTTTTTAACGGAAAAGGAAATTTAGAGCGCACAAAGATTGATCCCGACAAGGACTTTTTCAATGAAATCAACCGGTATGAATTTGATTTCTCCGATGTCAAAGGTCAGGAAAACATCAAAAGAGCTTTGGAAATATCAGCTGCCGGCGGGCACAATGCCATTTTGATTGGCCCTCCCGGATCAGGTAAAACTATGCTGGCCAAACGTTTACCTTCCATTTTACCACCACTTTCACTTGAGGAGTCACTTGAAACAACCAAAATTCACAGCGTGGCCGGAATGCTTGGCAAAAACACTTCTCTGGTATCTGTAAGACCTTTCAGAAGTCCGCATCATACCATTTCTGATGCCGGACTTGTTGGAGGCGGCACTTATCCCCAGCCGGGTGAAATAAGTCTGGCACATCACGGAGTGCTGTTTTTGGATGAACTACCCGAGTTCAAGCGCTCGGTGTTGGAGGTAATGCGTCAACCGATGGAAGACCGCGTTGTGACCATCTCAAGAGCCAGACTATCAGTAGATTTTCCAGCCAACTTCATGCTCATTGCTGCAATGAATCCCTGTCCTTGTGGCTATTACAACCATCCCGATCAGGAATGCGTTTGTAGTCCGGGCATTGTTCAAAAGTATCTGAATAAAATCAGTGGTCCTTTGATGGATCGTATCGACTTGCATGTTGAGGTTGTTCCCGTTCCCTTTAAAGATTTGGCAGAACGAGGAACTGGCGAACCCAGTCATGAAATCCGGCAGCGGGTAATCAAAGCAAGGAAAATTCAAGAGCAGCGCTTTAAAAATAATCCCAGCATTCACTCCAATGCTCAGATGAGCAGCAAGATGTTGCAACAGTATTGTGATATCAGCGATGCCGGCCGAAGCCTGTTAAAAAATGCCATGGAACGTCTCAGCCTTTCGGCCCGAGCCTACGACCGGATTCTGAAAGTATCGAGAACCATTGCCGATTTGGAAGAAAGTGTTGACATCAAAACCGAACACCTGGCTGAAGCCATTAATTACAGAAGTCTGGACAGGGAAACATGGGGAAGTTAATCAAAAAAAAAGCTCCGCCGAAACGGAGCTTGTAGCGCTTGAAGTGTCATCCTATTTTAATACCAGGTAACCCCAGGCAGGCAAATTGATTGCCTGACCAGCAACGATCTCGTAAGTTTGACCAGAAATTAAGTCAGTGTATGTTCCGGCAAGAAGATTATCCTGAAGTTGGAAGTTTTGCTCTAATCCGCTGAGATTGATAAAAACGATTACTTTGTTGTCGTCTTTTTCCCTGCTAAATGAAAGCACCTCACCTGCTTTATCCGTTTGAATGGCTGTCATACTACCTCCGTTGGCAGCATTCCAGAGGCTTGGGTTTGATTTTTTGATTTGATTAAGCTTAGTGTAGAATGTTGTATACTCAGGAGAGGTCGTCCAGTTGATGGTATCTTTTTCAAAGAAAAGCAATCTTTTGCTCAGGCCCACTTCCTGTCCGTTATAGATCATCGGAAATCCAGGAATCATATAACTCATTACGGCAAAAGCCCTTGCGCCCTCACCCATTCTTTCAAACTCCGTGCCATTCCACGAGTTTTCATCATGATTTGATGTAAACATCATTCTGTAAGAAGAAGGCGCAAACAAGGTATCTTCCTTGGCAAAATAAGACCAAACATCGGCTGCATTTTTTTCGCCTTTGGCAATGCCGTTCATAATGTGATGAAATTCCCAGCCGTAGTTGGCATCGAAGGCATTTTGCATTAAAACCCGTTGGCCTTCATCTTCAGCTAACATAAAGACCGGTTTGATGGCATCCAGCTCCACGCGGGCTTTGTTCCAGAATTCAACAGGAACCATACCTGCCACATCACAACGATAACCATCAATATTCGCCTCAGCAACCCAAAACTTCAAAGCATCGATCATAGCATCCCAAAGGGACGGATTGTTGTCATAATTAAGGTCGGCAACGTCAGTCCAGTCAAAAGGAGAAACAATCTGGCCTTTTTCGTCGCGGGTATACCATTCAGGATGGTCTATTGTCCACTGATGGTCAAAAGAAGTATGATTGGCAACCCAATCCAAAACAACTTTAAATCCCAATTGATGAGCTTGATCAACGAGGTTTTTGAAGTCATCCAAATTTCCGAACTCGGGATTTACAGCTTTGTAATCCCTTACAGAATAATAACTTCCAAGACTACCCTTGCGATTCTTTTCACCAATCGGATGAATAGGCATGAACCAAAGTATGTCGACTCCGAGCTCTTTAAGCCGGGGAAGATGGGCTGCAAAAGCATTGAATGTGCCTTCATTGGTAAATTGCCGGGTATTCACTTCATAAATAACCGCGTTTTTTGCCCAATCAGGAGTTCTAACGTCAGAAAATGGTTTAGGTTCCGGCTTTTTATCAACCGTTTTTTTCGGCTGACACGCCATAAAACCAATGGTAACGGCCACAACCACAAGGGCCAAAATCAGCATTTGAATCATTGAATTTTTCATGTTAAAAATTTTACCAGTTTATAATCATTTGTTGTTCAGAGTGATCTACGATGAACTGAAAGGTTTCCTCAGGTAAAAATTCTGTCGAAAATTCACCCAGATAACCAGCTTCAGGCTCAACTAAACGGAGTTCCTTTCCGTTCAATTTCAGTTGTTTAACCTCCTCTTCAAAGCCGTGCATCACAACCCGGATACTCGTATAGATAGACTTTCGTCTCCCTTTTGCAGCTTCAAAGACCAATGATTTCTGGGCTCCATTCAGTTTAATTTCTCTTGAAAAGTATTGATTAGACTCAAAATCATAGGTTGTTCCGTCATCTTCGTAAAACAGAAAACTACTTGCCGAATCACTTTGATAAACATGCAGCTCAAGCACCCCGAGCGGCTTTTCGGAAGTAGATTGAACCAATGATTGCAGTGGAATAATGCTGCCGGCTTTAACAAAAAGTGGTAAACGGTCGAGTGGAGCAGGATGTAAAAATTCTGAATCACCTTTAAAAACCTGATCATTGTATAAATCAAACCATTTTCCTGAAGGCAGGAAAACTTTTGCGGCAAGCTGAGTTGAACTTATCGGAGCAACCATCACTGACTGACCAAAAAGATATTGATTTTCATACTCCTGCCTGTAAATCCTATCATCGTTATAATAGTCTAATGCAAGGCTGCGTTGCACAGGCAGGCCTTTCAGGGCAGCTTCCCTGAAGGTGCTGTAGATGTAAGGCATTAGTCTGTAACGAAATCCAATGAAACGTCGGGCGATTGATTCGGGAATTTCACCATACGACCAGGGTTCGGAGCGTTGTGTATTTTTTGAGGTATGACCCCGAAAAAATGGAGCAAAAGCACCAATCGTAATCCAGCGACTGTATAACTCAGGACTTGCATCGCCACCAAAACCACCTACATCATACCCCGCGAAAGCAACACCAGAAAGACCAAGTGTATTTACCAGCCTGATGCCCAATAACATATGATCATCATGAGCCTGATTATCGCCTGTCCAAATAGCAGTATATCGCTGAAGACCGGCAAATCCAGCCCTTGTCAGACTAAAAGGTCGCCTTCCGCTCATAAGCTTCTTTGTACCTTCATAAGTCGCTTTTGCCATCAACATTCCATAAACATTTTTAGCCTGCCGGTAAGTGGTTCGGTGACCTTCCCAATCAAACTCAACCAAGGATGGAACCTGCTGTCCCCAGGTGGCGATTTCATTCATATCATTCCAGAAACCATCCACACCAAGCGAAACATAATCCTGAAAATGAGTCCCCCACCAATTTCGACCTTTTTCGGAGGTGAAATCAGGAAAATAACACCAACCCGGCCAAACCTGTGCTGCATAGGGCGTCCCGTCAGGATAAACAGCAAATACCTGTTTTTTTAGTCCATCCTCGAAGGCATGATAGCCTTTTTCAACCTTGATACCGGGATCAACAATCACAGTGGTATGAAAACTCATGGATTTCAGCTCAGAAAGCAAGGCCGCAGGATTACTGAAATGCTCAGGATGCCAGGTGAAAATCTTGTAAGCATCCATGAAATCAATGTCAAGATACATGACATCGGCAGGGATTTTCTTTTGTCTCAATGTTTTGGCTACATTCAGAACTTCCTCATCGGGCGTATAACTCCACCGGCATTGCTGATAGCCAAGGCTCCATAACGGAGGCATGGGCATTTTACCCGTTAACTCACCAAATAATTCAACAATGGGAGCCACTCCGGAATCATGGATAAAATAATAGTCCAGCTCCCCACCGTCGGCAGAAAAATAAGAAAACCGATCGTTGGAAGCCCCAAAATTGAATTGAGTCCGGTAACTATTATCGAAAAAGATCCCATAAACCTGCTCATTTACAATACCCATATAAAATGGAATTGAACTGTACAAGGGATCACTATACTTCTCATAATGAGGATTATCAGTATTCCAGTTGACGAAAGCTGAGCCAAAACGATCCAAATTTCCGGTTTTTGCACCAAGGCCGATAAAACGTTCCTCAGGTTGCAATGTTTTATAATTTGTAACCTGCTGACCTTGCCAGGCAATGCCAAATCCGGCATCGTCCTCGTTAAGCAATTGACCATCAATAGTATAAAATGCCAGCCTAACTGGATTCAATGTGATTACCAGGCGGATTGATGCAGTGGAAATCTCAAAAAAACCGCGATTTTCCTTATAGCGTGCCACCGTTTGACCCGGGTTCAATACTACAGCATAAGAGAAGTCCTTTTGAAAATCCTGCTGCACAGCCTGCACACGGATAATGCGGTCGTTGACTACAGTAATACGTAATTTTCCATGGGTTGTGGTCAAATTGAGTGAGCTGCCGTCCCAATGGTGTGAGCTGAGGTTTCCCAGGCTTCTGCTAAGTTCATCCTGAGCTAACACTCCCATGAATAAGGTTGTTAACACAATCATGGTCAGTACTTTAATTCCATTCATCATTTATTTACACAATTACCAGACCGATTATTCTGCTGTTAATACAGCTTTTTGTCCGAACCAGATAAATCGGATGTGCCAGCGTCCCTGTTCATCAGACCAGAAACCTTCATTTGTGCCACTGATTTGATCTAAATCTAACTTAGAAAGTTTGTTCCCATCAAAAACGATGTTTTTAAGCTTCTTTGGCATCCCGTAAACAACAATCTCGAGTAGCCGTGATTCGGGCATTCCTGCCCAACCACTTCCGCTGCGTGAAAGTTCCAATTCCAGGTTTCCGTTTCGGTAATCCCCATTGAAATGCAATAGTTCATAGTCCCCACTTTCATAGGTTCCTTTGGAATGACCATTGTCTTCGAAAAGTTGACCTGTGATTTGCCCGTCACCATCGGGTAAATAACTATGCAAGAATAACTTACGTGAACTGTAGGCATCTGTCTGATTGAAAGGAGGCACTCTGGGGATAATGCTGCCTCCACGGGCAAATACAGGAATACTCTCAGGAGCAAGCTGAAGTTGAACTTTATTTCCACCCATGTGGCGTCTTCCGGTCCAGAAATGATACCAAACTCCAGCGGGTAGTTCTACCTCAGCCATTTGTTTTCCTGCCTCAACAATTGGAGCAACAAGTAGATCTTTTCCAAAAAAGTATTGACTATACATTTCATTGAAACGCACATCATCCGGAAAATGCCACAACATGGGCCGAACTATTGGAGTTCCTGTTGTTGATGTTTGCCAGGCAGTTGTGTAGATATAAGGCAATAATTCGTAGCGAAGTTTCATGAAATGCCTCACAATTCGCCGCGTGGTATCATTAAAAAAGATCGGTTCGGACGGGATGGCTGAGCCGTGTGGCCTTAAAATCGGTGTAAAAATGGCAAACTGAAGCCAGCGGGTGTAGAGTTCCTCATCTTTTGTGCCAGTTGCAAAGCCGCCGGCGTCGGAATGCATATAAGGGATACCCGATAAACTCATATTTAGCATGGCAGGGAGCTGAGCCTGCAAACCACCCCAACTGCGGCTGATGTCACCACTCCAGGGTACGATTCCGTAGCGCTGTGTGCCGGCATACCCGCTTCTGGCAAGGAAAAACAAACGGCGATCAGGAAAATCAATTTCAAAATTATCCGCAATGCTTTTGGCCCAATAATGACCGTAAATATTGTGCACTTCGTTGGCTTTTCCCCAGATATGTCTGATCTCTTTCGGATGACTTTCGGGCTCGCCGAGATCACCCCACAGGCCTTCGACACCAGCGTCAAACTGCTTTCGGTATTGTTGCCAAAGCCATTGCCCGGCTTCTGGTTTAAAAATATCGATCAGTGAGCCAGGTCCGAAATAAAACTGACTATCAACGAAAGAGTTACCTGTACTGTCAGTAACAAGGATTCCCAGAGAATCAGCAATTTTCCAATTTGCTAAACTGTCGATAATATAAGGTTCAGAAATAGTTATGGTGCGAATACCTTTCTGTTTAAAGTCATTGATCATTCTTTCAGGTTCAGGCCAGGATGGTTTCCACCAATCAAGCCTTCCCAAATGACCTAAAATACTGTCACCAAACCAGTAAAAATCCAAAATGATGGCATCGATTGGAAAATCTTCTGCCAACATCCGATTCACAATCGTTTCTGTTTCACTTTGATTCCGGTAAGCCATCCTGGATTGCAGATTTCCATAAGCCCATCTTGGCAACATAGGTTGTTTTCCGGTTAGTATGCTGTATTGTTTCATGATGGCAGAAGGACTTTCGCCAACCAAAAGAAAAAAACGCATTGGACCTCCTTCCGCACCAAACTCGAGGACTCCGTCCCCTTTGCTATCGGCATCAAACCATGCTTTATGAGGATTATCGACAAAAAGTAAATAATCGTTTGACGACAACAAGGTGGGTATCATGTAATTGAGATTGACGGCGCCAAACTCGTAGTTATAATCAGGACGGTTGTAAAGGCCAAGATGCTTTCCACGAAGGTTTAATCCGGATGCTCTGCCTCCGCTTCCATAAAGTTTTTCGCCCTCAGCGAGTTTGAAACGCATGCCCGAAGCATCAGAACGGCGAAAGAAGCCTTTTTCATCTTTAAGAAAGACATGGCCGTTGCGCGTGTAACTGATGTTAAACGGTTTTTTTTGGACAAGAACCTGCATTCCCTGCATATCAAACACCAACATCGCGGGAGTCTCTGTGACATAAGTTTTGACATCAACTGGTTCTGCGATTACGGCATGAGATTGATAAAATGTGTTGAAAGAATCCTGATGCCAGCTCACTTCCAGGATGCTGTCAGTAAAAGGCCGAAAGGCCAGTGTCCCCTCATTTGTTTTGATAAAAAGCTGATTCCCTGAGTGTTCAAAACCTTGAAAAACCATCTCTTTAAACAAATAAACTGCAGCTTTCTTTTCAACTGGTTTGTATCCTTTAAAAGGAATGTAAATATCTGTATTTGAGATTGTTTTTCCAACCTTGCTTCCGTCGGCATTGCGAAAAACAAAAGCCATCTGAAGTGGTTTTAATCCTTCGGGAATTTGATAAAAGTAGGCAGGAACAAAACTTGCTTCAAATAGATTGTTTCCAAGCGCCTTCATTTCCATTCGTTTATCCGGTTTACCCCAATCACCGGTTGCAAATTTCCAATCTTTCTCATCGCGACTTGCCGTGGTTACCAAACCGGTATGGAAATATATGGTACCACTGAAATCTTTGAGCGCTGCATTTCCTTGCGAAGCATCGTAGGTAATTGTTATCCGATCACCAGGTTCGGGCTGCTCAGGCACAACTTTTAATAGTTGACCTTGTGCCGGACGGAGAAAAAACCAAAAAAAGATTACAAAAAACAACCCTAATCTGTTGAACAACTTTTCGTTGTATCCGCTTTTCATCGTGGTTTATTTTTTTAATTCGATCACCCTGGCTGTCATAGCCGGCACACTGATCATCCTGAGTTGATCAAAATAAGTACGGGTGATAATATCGGTACCTGAAGAATAACCGTCAAGGTTTTCGCTAAAACGATCTGTTTTAAAGGTGCGGCTCTCTTCGTTGTTATTGATAATCACCATCACTGCCTCATCTTGCAGGTAGCGGAAATAGACGTATACACCTTCTTCGGGGATGTAATGTTTTAACTTACCCTGTTTAATTGCCTTCGAGTTTTTCCGCCAATTGAGGAGAGCTTTGGTAAAAGCTTGAGCATCTGCCTGTTCCTCACTCAAACCCATGCCGGTAAAAGCATTCACACCATCATTGGGCCACCCTCCCGGAAAGTCTTCCCTTATAAAACCATGTCCATCGTGTTCCAAACCAGTCATCAATATTTCAGTTCCATAATAGATCTGAGGTGCTCCGCGAGTGGTCAGTAAAAACGACATGGCCATTTTGTATTTTCGCAGGTCTTTGCCAAGGATGCTGTAAAACCTGTCACCATCATGGTTGTCAGCAAAAGTAACGATGTTATCAGGATTGGTATACAGGAAATCCATACTGATGGTTTCATAGAGTTTTGAAGCACCCGACGACCATCCGTTTCCCTCATTGAAAGCACTACCTATGGCATACTTTAACGGAAAATCGAAGACATAATTGAGGTGCGAATCGTACCCATCATTGTTGCGATTTGATTCCTGCCAATAAGCCACCTGCGGGGTTGTATTCAACCAGGCTTCACCAACGACTGAAAAGTCGGGGTATTCGTTTCGAAGGCATTTCATCCATTGAGCCATAAAATGTTTATCAGAATAGGGATAGGTATCCATCCTTATGCCATCGAGACCGGCAAACTCGACCCACCATATACTATTCTGAATGAGGTATTTGGCCACAAAAGGATTTTTTTGGTTAAAGTCAGCCATCATAATATCGAACCAACCTTTCAGCATTCGTTCACGATCGGAAGTGGCAGCATGCGGGTCGCTGAGTGTCCCGGCTCTGAAGTTTGACCGTGTATACTCTGGCCACTGATTTACCCAGTCGGCCATCGGAAGATCATTCATCCACCAATGACCATTTCCAAAGTGATTGAAAACCATATCCTTGATCACTTTAATACCTTGATTATGAGCTTGATCAACCATATTTTTATAATCATCATTGCTGCCAAATCTGGGGTCAATCCGATAGAAATTCGTGATTGAATAGCCATGATACGAAGGAGTTGGCACATTGCCTTCAAAAACCGGATTGAGCCACAAAGCAGTCACGCCCAATGATTTGAAATAATTCATATGATCGGTAATTCCTTTTAAATCACCTCCATGCCGGCCATTGGGATTTGCACGGTCAGGTTTATCCACCATATCATCAGCCTGGTCATTCGATGGATCACCATTCGCAAACCTGTCAGGCATCAGAAGATAAATGGCATCGCTGCTGTTAAAACCTTTTCGCTCAGCCGAACCTTTTTCTCTTTCTTTCAACTCATAGGTATAACTCAGGAAAATTTTCTTAGGTCCCGTGAAACGGATTTCAAAAACACCAGGTTTGGCATCAGGACTAACTTCGAGGTTGATAAAGAGATAATTAGGGTTTTCAACCAAGATACTTTCTTTAATTTTCACACCCTGGTAATCGATGGAAGGCCGTGTAAGGCTAATATCTTTACCATAAACAAGCAGTTGAAGGCTTGAGTTTTTCATTCCAGCCCACCAAAACGGAGGTTCAATCCGGTTCAGTTGCTGGGCATTCAATTGACCATACACTGCCAATAAAAAAAATGAAGCCATTACAAAGGCCTTGACGAAAGGGTTAGTTTTCATATTTAAAGATTGTGCTAATATACATTGCCTGACAAGAAAACAACGGTCACAAAAGAAGCTCATTCATGCCATCGATTTTCAGCGTAAAGATAAACAAAGCACTTCAAAAAAACACTAAAAACTCTGCAGATTGTTTAGGGATTGTTTGCAAACGGTTGAGGATGCTCAAAAAAGGATTGCACCTTTTGCCTTAGGCCTCTTCGGTCGGTTTTACCACTGTCCAGCATTGGAACCTCATTCAATTCGAAAATAAACCTTGGAATTTCATGCATTTCCAGAAAAGACTCCAGCTGTCTCCACAAACGGTAAAGGTCTTTCACTGATCCTGCTTGTTCAAGAACCAATACGAGAGAATCACCTCCGGATACCTCTGTTCTGGCGCTGATGTAGCACTTCAGGCCAAGGAGGTTGTAAATTTTCATTTCCAAATCAACTGGGTGAATTTTGTTTGCAGCACTGATGATTACATCATCTGCACGCCCAATGATGCGAAACCTGCCGAAAGCATTAAACTCAGCTATATCATTAGTCTTCAACTCTCTGATTGAAAGATAAGGTGCATCTATAACCAAAATACCATCCGAATGAAGCGACAAACTGACATCAGGCATGGCTTCGAACCATTGTGAAGCACTTTCACCATTGAGGCGCCGAACAGCAATATGACTCAATGTCTCAGTCATACCATAAGTGTGAAAAACAGGGTTTGGAAGTTTCCTCAATGATTCTTCGAGCGCTGTTCCGATAGCGCTACCTCCAAGAATAAGTGATTTTATCAAAGGGAGTTTTTCAGGCGACAACTCCATGGCTAGGCTGATTTGCAGCGGTACCATGGCTGCAAAATCAATTTCTTCAGTTAGAGAAAACAGCGGATTTGACTGGAAGCTGGTTGTTATGAGATTAAGTTCTCCAATCAAGGACCTGATAATCATCATTTTACCTGCAATAAATTCGGGTGAAAGGCACAAGAGGGCTTTCATGCCTTTTTGCAGGCCAAAGTATTGGATGGTCCTATTTGCACTGTCGACCAAAGCAGACTTCTCCACCCAAATTTGCTTTGGAAATCCCGTTGAACCAGAAGTCTTTAGAGATATTTTATCGCTTTCGTCAAACCATTCAGAAAGAAATCGAATGACAGCTCTTTCTTCGGACTTTGAAAAGTCAAGGTTGTTTGAATTATCAGGCCGCCATTCTTTTCCGTTAAGCAGCATTGCCTTTGGCATTCCGGTCATATGATTTGTGACAGTTCCCATGGGTGCTCTTTCATATGAAATAGTTGTGCATCCCTGGCCCTAAGGGGAGAAGGAATGTTGTTGTAATACAATTGCCCTGTTCCCAATCCTTGATGCAACTGCAGGTCTTTTGAAGATACCCATTGAGCAATGGCATTGAGACCTATGTTTGACTCAAGTGCTGAAGTTGCCCACCAGCCAATTCCCAGATTCGATGCCAGGCTTATCCATTTGTCAGAAACTGCCAATCCACCAAGCAGGGATGGTTTCAGAATAATAAATGCGGGTCTGATCTTTCTTAACATCAGATCGGCCTTGTGAAAATCATGGATGCCAATCAATTCCTCATCAAGTGCAATCGGGACAGGGCTATTATAACATAGTTCAGCCATCAGATCCCACTGCTGTGGTTTGATAGGCTGCTCGATTGAATGAATCTCAAATTCTGACAGCCGGTGAATTTTTTCCAAAACCTCATCAGGAGAAAATGCACCATTGGCATCCAGTCTTATTTCGATCTCTGAGGCAGAAAATCGTTTTCGCAGGTCCGAAATCAGTTTGAGTTCCTGGTCAAAACCGATGGCACCGATTTTTAATTTAATCACGCTGTATCCAGCGGAAATGTTGCTTTCGATGCGTTCGAGCATGAGAGAAAAATCGCCCATCCAAACAAGTCCGTTGATTGGAAGACCCCACTCTCCACGGGTGAAAACATTATCAACAAAGATTTTGGTTCCTGCAACATTGAGATCGCTCATGGCAGTCTCAAAACCAAATCGCAGAGCTGGTAAATGCCTGGCATTTGTTTCGAGCCATCTTTCTGCCTGATTAATGTTATCACACAATTGATTCAATATGGCAGGTATGTCAAATTCATTTTCAGGACTCAGACCTGGAATCAGACTGATTTCGCCTATTCCTGTAATAGAAGGGTTGGATTTATCCTTAATCAAAAGGAACCACCCAGGTTTTTCCAATAGCTGGCCCCTAGAAGTTCCGGCAGCGAAACGAAACCGCAGGCTATATGGTATCCAACTGGCTTGTAACATTTTATAACAAGAATGTAATTCCGAAAACGATGGTAACCAACATTGTTTTAATGGCCAATTTCTTTAAAAACGGATCGAGATCGGCCGGGTTTCTGACTTTGAAAACATCCAACAAATCTTTGAAAAAAGGAATCACCCCAAATAAAAATAGATATGACAAAGCTGACGCCTGCCGACCGGCCACAAAAAACAAAAGTAGGATGAAAGGGGCCAGTACCAAAAAAGCATGGTAAAGCAAGGCATTGTGATAGCCCATTTTAACAACCAAAGTTCGTTTTCCGCTGAAGCGGTCATTGGCATGATCACGCATGTTGTTGAGATTGAGGACGCCGGTACTCCACAAGCCCATTGCAGAAGCCGGTAACAACACATCTGCCTTGAAATCAGATACCGACACAAAAAAAGTGCCAGCAACACCCAATAAACCAAAGAATAGAAAAACAAACAAATCACCAAGTCCAAGGTAACCATAAGGGTTTCTGCCAATGGTGTAGGTAATTGCAGCAGCGATTGCTGCCATGCCTAGGCCAAGGAATATAGTAGTCTGAGTAAAACTGAGATCTGCAACACCTAATATAAGCCAAAGCCCACTCAGAAGAGCAAGAAAAGCAGTCACACCCACGGCCTTTGTCATGTTTTTCCGGCTGATCTCGCCCGACTGCACCGTACGTCGCGGACCCACCCGCTGATCGTTGTCGATACCACTTGAGGAATCACCCAGATCATTGGCAAAATTGGACAGTACCTGAAGCAGAAGTGTCGTTAATGCCGCCAGCCAGGCAGCTGTAAGATGAAAGGAAGGCTCTTTGGCAGCAACAACAGCGCCCATCGCCACACTTGCCAAAGCCAGTGGCAGCGTACGCAATCGGGCAGCCTTTATCCAGGATTGGAGCTTGGATTGAGACAATTTCAGGGAAATTTTGGATATTGATGGAAATTTGGATCCCGTTTTTCAAGAAAGGCCTTTTTGCCTTCCTGAGCTTCCTCTGTCAGGTAATACAGCAAGGTAGCGTTGCCAGCAAATTCCTGAATACCAGCCTGACCGTCCAACTCTGCATTGAGCCCTAATTTTATCATTCTCAAGGCCATAGGACTACGTCTCATCATTGTCTCACACCATTCCATCGTAGCATCCTCAAGCTGATCTAATGGAACAACCTTGTTTACAAGACCCATCTCAAGCGCCTCGGAAGCGTTGTAAAAAAGATTGAGAAACCATATTTCACGGGCCTTTTTCTGGCCTACGATACTGGCCAAATAGGAAGACCCAAAACCGGCATCAAAACTACCAACTTTTGGACCAACCTGGCCAAAACGTGCATTGTCGGAGGCCACTGTGAGGTCGCAAACCACATGCAGCACATGCCCGCCACCAACAGCCCATCCGTTCACCATGGCAACAACAGGTTTTGGCATCGAGCGGATTTTTTTCTGAACGTCCAGCACATTGAGCCTGGGAATGCCGTTTTCATCTATGTAACCTCCTTCACCCTTCACATTTTGGTCGCCACCGCTGCAAAAAGCCTTGTCACCTGAACCTGTAAGTACGATGACGTAAATATCCTGCCGCTCACGACAGATATCGAGGGCATCAGCAATTTCAAAAGTCGTGGTCGGCCTGAAAGCATTATGTACCTCGGGCCTGTTGATGGTGATTTTCCCAACGTGATTCCACGTCTCGAAAAGAATGTCTTTATAATCCTTCACAGGAATCCAGTTTCTGACAGTTTGCATAGGAATGTTTTGAATTGAAACAATCATTTCCGTCCGATGTTCAAATTTTCAACGAATGGATGAAATTTGTATTTGCAAAATTAAGCATTGAACCTCAAAGCCACAAAAAAGCTTTTCAACTTTGGTGTTGACCTTTGACTTTGAAAAAACTGTCCTAAAAATCAAACCAAGGTTTAATCCAAACCTTTACGCAGGAAATCAAAATATTGCCTGATTGTTTGTCCACTGACTTCGGGTAGACTATTTATTTCGAGCAAGGCCGCACAGTTTTTTTCTTCTAAAAATGTGTTGAAAACCATTTTGAACGATTCAGGATCCTCTGCATTAAAGCATGACAATCCAAAGGCCGATGCCAGGTTTACGGCTGAGTTTTGATGCCTTGCTTCAAAAAAATCCTGTAGCAAACCGGATTGATCAGGACCTTCGATAAACCTGAAGATACCTCCCCCTCCATTGTTGATCACAATTATTTTGAGATTCGCCGGCAGATGTTTGTTCCACATTCCGTTGGAATCATAAAAAAAACTCAGGTCACCGGTAATCAGCAAAGTTGGCTTTTTGCTGGCAAGCGCCGCTCCGACAGCAGTTGAAAGGCTTCCATCAATTCCACTTGTACCACGATTTGAATCAAACCGAACCGCCCAGCCACTGTCGAACAGTTGAGCATAGCGCACAGGTGTGCTGTTTCCCAGCTGAACCAGATACTCCGAAGGCAAAGTTTTAATGATCAATTCAAAGATTTTCAAATCACTCCATGAAGCCTGAGATAGAAAAGTTTCATGAAGTTGTTTCCCTCGGGCATTCAGCTCACTCCATTTTGCTGAATAGTGGCTGCTTACCATAGGAAAAAGTTCCAAAAGTGGCAGGAAATCAGCCGGAGAAACGGCAATGGCATGTGTTAAAGACTGGTAGGTATCCATCCTTGAATCAGCGAGATCAACATTCCAATGCACTGCAGGGGCAGCCTTTCGGAGAAATGCTTTGATACGTTTTGAAACCACCGGCCCACCAAAAGTGATCAGCAAGTCGGGATAATAGTCCGAGGCCTCCTGCATGACCGCAAGGCTCCGGTCGATACATCCGGTATAGCCTGAATTAAAACAATTGGAAGTGGTTTCAGTAAGCACAACGACATCAGGACGTTGTGCCAATTTATTGAGGCAATCCTGTATTTTTATGTCTGGACTCATCTGTCCGGCAAGAATCATTTTTCTGGGAGCATTTTCCCATACAGTTTTGAGTTTTGTCAACTGAGCTTTCGCAGGTACCCTAAATACCTCCACATCGGAAATGTCGTGAATCTTCAAGTTGTCTTGCATTGAAAAACCATATAATGGTTCCCCCAGCGGTACGTTAATGTGCACAGGGCCATGAACGGGTTCCAGGGCAGCATTGAGTGCCTCACTGATCAGGCGGTCGTTGTACCAGAGATCATCAGGTTTACTGATAGTTTGGGGCAGGTTGACGCTTTTCCGCACATGTGGCCCAAAAATATTCAGCTGGTGAATAGTTTGACCATCTCCCTGATCGATCCATTCTGCCGGACGATCGGCTGTAATAACCACGAGCGGAATCCGCTGATAATAGGCTTCAGCAACCGCAGGTGCATAATTGAGCACAGCAGTTCCTGATGTGCAAACCAGGGCAACCGCATTGTTGAGCTGCTGAGCCATTCCCAAAGCAAAAAAAGCTGCACTTCGCTCATCAACAACTGTGAAGGTTTCAAATGCTTTATCATTACCAAAAACAGCCACCAGTGGCGCATTACGCGAACCCGGGGAAATCACCACATGCCGGATGTTGCGTCGCAGCATCAGTTGAGCAAGATGTAGAATGCCAGACTTATCGTGTATCATGCTGCAAAGGTGCTGATTATTTCGGGAAAACAGAAAGCAAAGTTTGCGCTTTGGCTTGTGTCTCTTCCCATTCCGCCAAGGAAGACGAAGAAGAAGTGAGACCGCCACCTACATAAATATACGCTTCATTATCAATTATTTGCATACATCTTAAATTAACAAAAAGCTTTATTCTTGCGCTTTCGTCCAGCAATCCCAGGTATCCGGTGTAATAGTTTCGCTGATGCAATTCGGTTTCTTTTATCCTTTGGAAGGCAGCATTGCGTGGCAAACCACAAACTGCCGGTGTCGGGTGAAGCAAATCTTTCAGCTTTATTGCTTCATTAAAACTACTCTCCCAGGTAAAAACTGTGATAAGATGTGCCAAATGACCTGCGATATGTGTTTCGGGCTCAGAGACTTTAAGATTTTCAACCGGAAAACCAATCAGATGCTCTTTGATAAACTCACTTACCATATCTTGCTCTTCGATTTCCTTACTTCCCCAGACAAGGCTCGAAGATCGTGAATTGTCCAGTTTTTTTGTGCCTGCCAGTGCAACAGTACGAGCCTTCCCCTCCCGAAAATCGATCAACAACTCCGGACTTGCTCCCATCCAGCATTGGTTGTTTCCATCATTTAAAAAATAAACGAAAGCACCGGGATATTTTTTACACATTGACTCAAAAACCGTCGGCAAATCAGCGGTTGTAAGTGGCTGCTTTATTACCCTTGAGAGCACAATTTTGCGAAAATGATGGTCCTTCATCTCCCCGATCAGTCTGTCTGCCTGGTGCAAGTATTCCGATTTGGAGGCAACAAAAGGTTTCTTGATCATTGCAGAATTTGCCGATTTTTTAGTACCATCGGTCTCAATTATAATGGCGTCATCACCAGTGTACAAATGAGCAGGGTGGTAAAAAAGAAGCGAATGAGTCTGTATATCAAAAGGAGCAATAACAAAACAAGGATTTTTATCCTGATTTTTCGATTCAGAAAAATATCCACCAGCAAAAGTGGTTATTTGTGCTTCTTCAGGAAATCTGAAACTAACAAACGGGACATTCCGTTCTAACCAGAATCTCTGTGCATCAATTAACTGCATCTTTTTCAGACCACTGTTTTTGGAATCACAAAATTTGTCAACCGACAAGTTGAAACAAGCTGACCATCTTCATCTTTAATCTCAATGTCCCAGATGTGAGTATTTCTCCCCCGATGCAACAAATGACCTTCAGCAAACACCCAGCCGTCTTTTGCCGACCTGATGTGATTAGCACTTACCTGGGATCCACGCACATCGTTGATTTTGAGATCAACGATGAGTGCAGAGCCAATACCAGCCACCGTTTCAGCCAAGGCCAAACTACCTCCACCATGAAGAAGTCCCATGGGCTGTC
>JANJXG010000001.1 GCA_024709145.1 Bacteroidales bacterium
CTGATCTTCTGTCAAGGCGTAGTTATGCATACTCAGCTCATCCAATGCTCCATTGAGACAACTAACCGGAAATCCGCCGACGGCATGAAAGTCAGTGCTCCTGCCTACAAAAAGAGGCTGATCTGTTGCCAGCTGAACGCTTGAATGGCTGCCGGTTTCCTGACTTTCCCACACTTCACCGTTTACATAAATGCGGGCAATCTGATCGGTTAAATCAATCACTGCAACAAGGTGGTTCCAGCTATAAGTGCTGATTTTCCGTGTTGTCATGATTTGATAATACTGCTGATCGGCATAAAACTCCAAAAGCACGGAGCCAAATCGATCGATGCTGAGTGAAATGCCTTTAGTTGCAGATTGCTGACTGAGAACCGATGATTTCTCATAATTGAAGGCTTCTGTTGCATACCATGTTTCGATGGAAAGCTGATCATGAAATTCATTCAACCCAAAGGGGTAAAGGCTTACCCAGGTTGAAAAACCATCGAGACGTAAGGCATTGCCGCTGATACCGGATATCCTCTCCGGACGATTGTAATGGTTTGTAATCGGAAAGCTAAGTCCGCTGACCTCCTCAAGTGTTGTAGTGCTACCCGAAATTTCATCAAAACCCATTTTAAACTGCAAGGTACCCTGAGCAGGCAGCCTTCCTGAAAAGGTCAGTATCAATAATAAAAAGATGATTTTCCGGGCTCTAAACATCATCAATAGTTTGTGGTAAATATTACATTTTTTATTGGATTGTCCCGGCATTAATTTTCGTAATGCCAATGTATCCCAAAAGCGACTTAATTAACACCTGGACAATCCATAAGTAGTAGAATCAGCTTATTGATTAGCTGAAAGATAATTAATCGTATTTCGGGCAACAAGATGAATATTATTTTGATACGCATTGATGCCTGCCGGATTGATTGTACCCTGTGCGTTTTGTTTCCATTCAAAGCCGCCGATACCAATAAAAATACCTTTCCCTTTGTAGGTTTCATTGGGAAGCAACTCGAGCACCCCGGCCATAAAATAGTCCCTGATGCCACCCCAAACACCTAGCCAGGCTACATCATTGGTTTCGGTAAATGACACATAAGCCCCGGGATGATTGTTTGGATACCCGTGATTTGCCGCAACCTCAACAATCACATGGTTGTGATCTTCGCGGTAACCAGGCCCGATAACCGGAAAAGTAAAGAAACCGTCACTTTCGTCAAAAGCAAGACCTTGATAGATCGGGTGGTTTCGATTGTCAACACCTGGCAGGTTTACTCCGATGGTCCAGGTATCTCCGTTTTCAAATCCTCCACCTGTTCCGATAGCCATGTTGTAAGTACGGCTCAAACGACCTATTGACCAAAAGTACTGGCAGGCATGTCCCGAAAAGAATAAATTACCGCCATCTTTCATATAGTCGCCGAATATGCCTTTCACAGCCTCATGGGTTGCTTCAACCGGCAATTCAAATGCCTGATCATAATGCCACCAAATGGTTCTATAGTGATAGATGTTTACCAGGCCGGCCATCACCTGAGTCCATGAAATGTATTCAGCATCCGGGTATTCAGCAAAGAACCAGTTGGCAGCTGCCAGCTCGTCATCGTCAGGCAAAGTCTGTACGGTGGAGGCTGTGCCAAGAAAAGCAATTTTGTTGCCAATGGGACCCTTGCTCAAATCAGGCGTTACGGCAATGGATGTGCTTACAGTGTATTGTACCGAAACTGATCCACTGCTTAAGGTATAAACAACAGGATTGGTAAAATCTTGCGCTGTTCCCGAAGCCGGCAAAATTGTATTTTCCTCGGCAAGTGAGATGGAAGGTGTCAAAGCAGTTAAGTTTGTGCCATACGGTAATGCAACCACAATGCTATGATTCTCCTCATCAATGATACCATCCACACCATTGATACTGAAGGTCAGTATTTGTGCTGTCAAGACTTCGGCACTTACCCGGTACTTTTTGTAGACGTTTCCTGAGGTAACAATATAATCAACCGGACTGCTTAAATCAACAGCCTGGCCTGAACCCGGCTCGACATTCGCTCCCGAAGATACAGTAAACTGGGGAGTTAAGCCATTTAACGATGCTGTTCCGGCTGGCATTTTTACCTTGATCGTTCCAAGATCGTGGTCAATCACGCCATTTCGGCCATCTACACTAAACTGTGAGATTTCGACAGCATTGTCCATTTCCAGCTCTGTCCGCTCCTTTGTGCAGGAAACAGTGATTACTGCTAAGGTAAGCAATAAGAGTATCGAAACTATGTGATTTATCTTTTTCATTGTGAGCATTTATTATTTTGATTTTAAATAAAGCAACGCATTTTTAGTTAACTGTTGAATTTGCTGTTGGTTGGGGTTTGCACCACTGTTTTGGTTCCATTCATATCCTCCGATACCAAAGGTTATTGCTGTACCCTGATAGTCGCCAAAAGGCATCATTTCACCAATCGCAACCATATAATAATCTCTGACGTGACCCCAGGCCCCAAGCATCTTCACGCCGAAAGTATTGGCGAGGAATGGAATAAAAGTGTCATCACCATTCGTATACCCATGCGGTGCAGGTACATCTGTCCAATTGCAGTTATGGTCTTCCTTCCAGCCAGGACCAATGATGGGAATCTCTTTCCCGTTATTGGGTGTATTATTGACAATTAAATCCTTGTAAATGGGATGACTGCTGTTGTCAAATGATTTCAAATTGACGCTGATGGTCCAGGTGTCGGGGTTGTTACCGCCTTCACCGTCACCGATTGCCTTTCCGCCAGAAAATCCCGCAGGTATTCTTCCCAGGTGCTCAAGATACATGGTAGCATGGATTGACAGTAGCAGATTACCTCCCGATTTGTAGAATTGGTTGATTGCCTCAATTACAATTGGATTCCTGGCAATGGCAGGCAAATCTTTACCACCGACTTCATCACTGTGCCACCAGATAACCCTGAACTGATTCAAATCTACACTTCCATCCAGAATCTGCTGAAAAGTAATAAATTGTTTGTTGGTGATGTTTGCATCAAACCATTGTGCAGCAGCAATTTCATCGTCATCAATAATGCTTCCGATACCTGGATACACACTCAGGAAAGCGATTTTGGTAGGCCCAACCCTGAAGTTTTCATATTGTGTATGGGATTGCTGGTTTTGATTATTGGTAGTTGAAAACGTAAACTGATAACTGTTGAGCGGAAGCCCTACCAATTTGAGTGAGGTTGCTGTACCGTCCAGTTCATAGGTATTTTGGTAGGCTTCAGCTTTCACATTCACTTTGATGTTGTTCAATGCTTCGTTGGGTAACTTCCACGATACAAATACAGTGTCTTCTTCCTGTACGAAAGCAATGTCCGACACATTGGAAGCTCCCTCCCGATTGAAACGAACCGTTTGTCCGAGGCTATAGTTACCAAGGGTGTCTTTAAGTTTAATCGTAAAGAAATACTCCGTATTCGTTTTGATAATGCCATACGTCAGCTTTGATTGTTCGCCCGGCAAAACCATTACCCCACCATTGTAATTGACTATGGCAGTTAATCCACCCTTGCTGTTTGAATTCACCCAACTTACTTCAACACTATCATTATCAGCAATGTAAGTATATTTCATATCTTTCACTGAAGATAGTACCGGAGGTAAAACATCTTCAATTTCTCTCTTATAACACCCCGTCATTAAAAACAGTGATGCCAGTAATACGATGATAAATGATCTCATATCTCAATGATTTTTTAATTAATAACCTGGGTTTTGCTGATAAAGTCCTTTGGACCAGAAAATTTGTTGTTGGGGGATGGGGCAATATTCATCACGTCCATTGGTGAAAAGTGCGTTTTCATAATAAGTACGCTTGGTTTTCTCCACATTGAAATAGCTGTTCAACACCTGACCGGCAATACCCCACCTTACGAGATCAAAAAACCGGCTGCCTTCCATGGCAAATTCAAGGCGGCGTTCAAAACGCAGCTTTTCTCTGGCTTCTTCCTTACCCCCCATGCTGGTGTACACACCAACGTGATAATTTGAAACGGGGTTGCCATTGATGTCCTTCAGCAAGGCTGTGCTTGCCGCTGCTCTTGATCTGATCTGGTTGATCAGTGGCAAAGCCTCATCGGCACGGTTGAGTTCAATCAACGCTTCAGCCTTCATCAACAAAACATCAGCATACCGAATCACGATCTTGTTTTTCGAGTTTCCATAAAATGGATCTATGTTAACCATGCAGTCACAAGAAGGAGCAACATTTTCTTTCAGAGACATATTTGTACCATACACGGCAGCATTTCTAATCCAGCTTTCGGTCATAATAAGATCTGGAACATATTTCCATGGTTTGCCAACCATTGCCACAGTATGATCAAGTCTGGGATCAACCATGTCTGACTGAACATAATCTGTATTGTTATAAGAATCAAACTGTGGTAAACCATTTTGATCAGTTTTATAGGCATTGACAAGGTTCTGGCTTGGTTGATGAAAACCGCAGCATCCAAAACCACCGGCCATGGGTGCACTCAAAACATCGCCCCAGTTTAACCTGCCTTTGGGCGAAACATCACCAATGGAATACTGTACTGACCACAATGCCTCCGGCCCGTTTTCATAGCCTCCCGGAAGGAAATTATTGGCGAAATCACTTTCCAGACTGTAAGGCCCGCCAATTACCTGATCGCAATGGTCGATGACCATCTGCAGTTTTGCGGCATTGATGTTAACAACCTGATGGTTACCATCCTGCTCATAAGCCTGGTAAAGTCTGGTTTTGGCCAGATATGCATGGGCAGCGTATTTGTTAGCACGACCAATTTCGGCCTGTGTAAAAGGTAAATTTTCAACCGCAAACTCAAAATCCTGAGCAATTTTTTCCCATAACTCATCATTCGTCAAAGCAATGTTCGACACCTTTTCATATTCATTTACCGGTAGAAGTTCATCAATAAAGGGAACATTTTTCCACAATATTTTCAGATTAAAATAAAAATGACCTCTCAGAAAACGCATTTCTGCTTGTCTTACAAGCTTAAGCGGCATATCGTCTTCCGAAATGTTGTTCAATGCCCGAAGTGCATTGTTGATGCGCGATATGGCAATGTAATAGCTAAACCAGAGCTCATCGGGGTCGCCGCCACCTTCGAGCCCACCCATGTTTGGTTGAGTATACACAAAGGTTTCAAAAAAATGAAAAGACTGAATGTCGGCTTCGTCCCTCCCGCCTTTGTAGGCATCATCGGAACGGACATTGCCATACGACCACAAGCTGTAGGGTGCGGTGTAGTGGTCGCTACCCAGTGAGGAATAGGCTGAGATAACGAGTCCTTCAACGTTTTCAGGATTGGTAAGTATTTCTTCACTTAAAACGCCCTTTGGCTCCACTTCAAGAAAACTCTTGCATGATGAAGCGCCTGCGAGCAGGAAGAGGATGAGTAGATAGAATGATATTTTTTTCATGATGACAAGCTGTTAATGTTAAAATGTGAAATTTAGACCTGCTGTTAAAATCACGGGTATTGGATAACCCCAACCGGGTGTTTCCGGGTCAACGCCGGTAAAATGATCGGCTCCCTTTGCCTTTTTCAAGGTCAACAAGTTTTGTCCTCCCAGATATACCCTCATTTTTTCTTTGCTCAAATTCTTGATTTGAAATGAATAACCTAACTGAAGGTATCTAAGCTTGAGATAGGAGCCTGATTCTACAACATAAGTCGAAAACCGGTTTTCGTTGTTCGCATCCACGAGCGTCAAAGCCGGGATGTCGGAGTCAGGATTGTTGGGTGACCAGGCGTCGAGCAGCCTTACACCTTTATTCGATCCTGATTCTTTAACACTCCAAAAGTCGGTATGGTATTTGGCATCGTTGATCACATCAATTCCTACGATTCCTTCCCAAAACATATTCAGGTCAAAATTTTTGTAGTTGAGACTGATGTTCAGACCGTAAGTGAAATCGGGATGTGGCACTCCAATCCAGGTTCTGTCTTCATCATTCACCACACCGTCGCCATTTAAATCTTTGTACCTGATTCGTCCAAGACCTTTTCCAACACTCTCAGCCGAATTCGCTACCTCATCTGCGGTTTTGTAGATACCATCGGCCACATATCCATAAAAGGATCCTATCGGACGGCCAAGTATGTTATCTCCCTTACCATCACCACCGTAAGAATTTTCTACTGATTCGGGTAAATCAACAATTTTGTTGATATAGGAGGCCAGGTTTCCTGTAATGCTGTATTGTAATTCATTGGTAATGTTACCATTGTAGGTCAACAACAGTTCAAATCCCTGATTGGTCATGGTAGCACCGTTAACAAATTGGTTGCCGCCTTCTCCAATGACACCGATATAACCGGGTTCAAAGAGCATATCCTCTGTAGTTTTGTAAAAATAATCGGCACTGCCCGAAATTTTATGGTTCAGCAACCCAAAGTCAAATCCAAGATTTGTTTGTGTTGTCGTTTCCCACTTCAGGTCATCGTTGCCAAGCCTTACCCTGCGGTATCCTGATGGCAGACCTGCACCTTTGGTACCACTGATATCATAAGCTGTTCCCCAGGGTGATGCCCAGGTTGGATTTCCTCCGTTATAGTCAGCGATATAGATAGAAAAACGTGCCAGATTATCAATGGCCTGATTACCTGTCTTACCCCAACCAACGCGAAATTTCAGATCAGACACAAAATCAAAACGGTCTTTGATAAAATCTTCTTCACTTAAGCGCCATCCAAGAGATGCTGCCGGAAATGTTCCGAATTGGGTATTGGAACCAAACCTCGATGAACCATCGTATCGGATTGTGATTGATGCCAGGTACTTGTTGGAATAATCGTAATTGGCCTTCCCAAAATAGGATAAAAGTCTGTAACCGGTGCCGCCACCCGATACACCTTTGGTTCCTGTTCCTGCATTGATATACATATAATTCGGGTCTTCTATTTCAAGATCCTCTACACTTGCACTAAAGTCAGTATAGCTGTCGCTAAACATTTCGTTGCCTAATAAAAAGGCCATGTCGTGCTTTCCGATTTTTAAATTGTAATTCAGTGTATTTGTCCAGGTGTACTTGAAAGTATGTGATTGGAAATTGGTCACTTTGTTTGTCTCATTGTTCAGATAGCCCGAACTATAACTCAGAACCATATTTCTTCTGTAATAATTGCCATAATCAATCCCTATACTTGACCTAAAATTTAGGTTTTCGATAATTTTCAGGTCAACGAAGGCGTTTCCAAAAATTCTGAAAAAGTTGCTGTGATTTTGCTTGTTGTCTTCGAGTAAACGCACCGGATTCTGGCGATCATTCATGCCGGCAACAGGGCCTCCCCAACCAAGACCGTCGATAGTTCGAACCGGGATGGCAGGTTGGGTTTGAAGCGTAAGATTCAGCACATCAGCAGAGGTTTCTTTCAAATAACTGAAGCTAAGGTTCTCTCCTACAGTTATCCTGTCGTTAAGAAGTTTGTAATCACTGTTTAACCTGGCCGAAAGTCTTGAAAAACGGGATGTGTTAATAATACCCTGATTGTCATAAAGTCCCAGTGAAAACATAGATGATCCTTTATCAGTTCCTTGAGAAACGCTCAAATCAACCGATTCCTGCATTCCAATTCTGGAAATTTCTTCAAACCAATCCGTGTTTGCTGTTTTCATCGTTTTAGCTGCATCAAGATAATACGGTAGAAAAACACCATCGAGAACCGGGTTTCCAGAAGCATCATTATGCCAATCAAACTGGTACAGATAATGTTGATTCGGATTTGCTCCATCGTTAACAGCTGCTTGCCAATAAGCCTGACCATATTGATAGGCATCCAATACTTCGGGTCGTTTTGCATAAAAACTCAGACCGGTGTTGGCTTTTAAGTTTACCTGTCTTTTTCCGGCTTCTCCTTTTTTCGTTGTAATGATAATCACACCATTTGAAGCACGTGAACCATAAATACTTGCTGCTGAAGCATCTTTTAAAACCTGCATTGAGGCGATGTCCTGTGCATTCAGTTCATTCAGATTATTTGTAGTCGGCACTCCGTCAACAATAAACAGCGGTGCTGTATTGGCATTGATAGAATTGATTCCCCTGATCTTGATATCAACAGAGCCGTCAGGCGAGCCATCAGAAGTGATGAGCATACCAGGAATCTGTCCGCGGATTGATTGCATGGCGTTTGCTGATATGTTTTGATCGAAGGTTTCTGTTTCAACAACCGAAACAGCACCTGTGAGATCCTTCTTCCTTTGGGTTGAATAACCAACCACCACAAATTCATCCAGCTCACTCATGGTAGCTTGCATGGCTATTTGAAAGAGCGTTTTGCCGGCAACAGGCACCTCGATGGTTTGATAGCCAATAAAGGAAAAAACAATCATACTGCCTTCGTCCGGTACATTCAATTGAAAATTACCATCAAAATCAGTCGTTGTTCCTAGCGTAGAGCCCTTTACCAGAACAGTAACTCCTGGCATGGGGGATTGATCAGAAGCGTCGGTAACCCGGCCGCTGACAAGCTTCTGACCATAGACACCGGAGCTGAAGATTCCCATCATGACAAAAAGCAAAATGGAAAGTGCCCGGCTTCGTGAAGCGTTAATTTTTCTCATAATTGAGGCATTTAATAGATTAATGATTGAATGGTTAAGATTATTTTTTGCATTGCATTATGTCGTAAATTTCTGAAGTCTCGTATAATGGCGTTCCTCCCCGCTTGGTCGCTACCAGTGCCCCCGTCGCACAGGCAAAGGCCAAAGCATCCGGTATTGGCTTGTCCTCAAAGAGTGAGGCTACAAATCCTGCCAAAAATGCATCTCCTGATCCTACGGTATCTACAGCACTGACAACATATCCCGGATGATCGTAGAATTTGTTCTGATGATAAGCGATGGCACCCTTATCGCCTCTTGTAACAACAATTGTTTCAAGCTGATAAGTTTCAGCAAGCCAACTGATAATGCTTTTTTCGTCATGTTTGTGTTTGTTGTGCCATTGCGAAATAACGACCAGTTCCTCATCATTGAGCTTGGCAATATCTGCTTTGTGAAGCATGGTTTCAACCACATCTTTTTGATCGTATGGTTGCCTGAGATTGATGTCAACAAGCTTCAGACAATTGTTCTCAAGCAAGTCCAAAACTGTCTTTCTTGTTTCTGCATCCCGACTAGCCAGTGTCCCAAAAATGATCAAACCGGCTTCTACTCCAATTGCCTTGAGCTGATTAGTAAGCTGAATATTATCCCATGCTACTGGATGACAGATTTCGTAGGTGGCGTTGTTGTTTTGATCAAGATGAACCAACACTTTACTTGTTGGTAAAACAGCGTCGTGCTGAATAAGCTCCAAACCCAATCCTGCTTGTTCTATGAAATCAACCAGGGCTTTGCCCGACTGATCTTCACCTACCTTGCTTGCCATACTAACATCGAGACCAAACTTTTTCAAGTGGATGGCCACATTCATGGGCGCCCCCCCGGCAACAGGTCCGCTTGGTAACATATCCCACAACACTTCGCCTAAACACAATACCTTTTGATTTTTTACCCTAATCATATTTATCGAGTTATTAAATGAATCCTTAAGATTTGTGGCGTCTTGAAATGTCATTCTGTATTTCTTCTAATGTACGGCCTTTTGTCTCAGGAATTACTTTCCAGGCAAAAACAAAATGCAGCGCCATCATCAGGGCAAAAAATGCAAACGACCAACCCCCGCCTATTGAAGGCATATTGGTTACAATGGGGAACGTCCAGCTCACGATAGCTGCCATTACCCAATGGGTGAAACTTCCAAGAGCCTGTCCTTTTGCCCTTACATTGTTTGGGAATATTTCGGAGATAAAAACCCAAAGCACTGCCCCTTGCGATAAAGCGAAAAAAGCAATAAATCCTATCAGGTAAACCATGACCGAATAACCGTCAAAGGAATTCAGGAAAAAGGCACGCGAAATAAGACTAAGAAACAACACCATTCCAACCGAACCGATCATTAACAAAGTGCGCCGGCCATATTTGTCAATCAGAAACAAGGCAACGAAAGTAAAGATCAGGTTTGTCAGACCTATGGATATGGATTGTAACAGTGCAGTGTCTTGTCCCAAGCCTGTCATCTCAAAAATACGTGGTGCATAATAAATAATTGCATTAATGCCGGCTAGCTGATTAAACATAGCTATCAAAACAGTTACCATGATAGAAAAAGCGTTTTTTCCGGAAAACAAGTTCGCTTCTTTTCCCTTTTCATTGTGCCGGAGCGACAAACTTATGGTCTCAGCTTCTTTTTCAGGTGATTCAAATCCAAGGCTTTTAAATACCTTGATTGCTTCTGCCATGCGTGACTGTTGTACGAGCCAACGTGGACTCGGCTCAACCTTAAACAACAATAACAAAAAGATTACTGAGGGAATAACCTCAAAACCAATCATATATCGCCAGGCAGAAAATTCAATGTTTTTAGCAATGAAATAGTTAACCAGATAAGCACTCAAAATGGCTGTAACAACATTAAACTGATTGAGCATCACATATTGGCCACGGACTTTTGCCGGAGAAATTTCGGCTATATACATAGGTACTATGACAGAAACCGATCCTACAATCATTCCCTGAATGAACCTGAATACTAAAAATGTGTACCAATGCTGCGAGAGGGCACTCCCTGCTGCTGCCAGAGCAAAGATAAGTACCGTAAACTGCAAAACTTTTTTGCGGCCATATTTATCAGCAGGCTTTCCTATAATGAGCGTGCCGATGATTGTTCCAACAAGGGCAATGGCCACGGTGAATCCAAGCTGAAATTTGGATAATTCAAACAACGACTCCAACGCTGAAGTCGTTCCGGATATCATGGCTATATCGTATCCAAACAGGAATCCGCCCAGCGCGATGAAAACAGATTGAATAAATGCTTTACTTTTCATTATGTTTGTGTGTATGTTAAAAAAAAGTAATGCAATATTAGGCCTGTAAAATGGAGGAGAATATCAACGGTGTATCAGTTGCTGCAATTTATGTTACATTTTCCTAACGGGTAACAATATTGTAACTGGTGTTACAGGGTTGTTGATTATGTTACTCTTTATGTCGGGCTCAATTTCCTCCCAGGAGATTTATGAAAAGTATTTTCAACCGCTTTTTGAACAATTGGGGTGTTATTTCGATTCAGATAAAATATCTGTTGCATTAAAGTTTCATATTTACTCACAAGTTCCCTCGCTTTGTAAAGGAGTACCCTGACTACTCCAAGGAGTTCCCT
>JANJXG010000008.1 GCA_024709145.1 Bacteroidales bacterium
TAAATGCTGCATGATATAAATAATTGAATATGAGATATTTCCATTTCTTTCATCCCTGCAAATATAGTGAATTATCTGAAAGGAAACCCGTAACAGTCTCAGTTTCCATCAAAAAGTCCCCGTTATTTTCTCGTTGCGGAAAATGATCCTTCATAAAAAGATATTGGTAAACCAAAAAAAGGCGAACAAAGGCTCGTAATTAAACTGCGAATTATTTATTTCTGGGATAAATTGAAATGAAATTATTATAAAATAATTTTTCAGAAAAAAATGTTTGTTTTTATAAACATTATTCCATTACCTTTGTTAGTAGATTTAGGCCAAAGGCCAACAAAGTTAAATATAGGTATATTAAATAAATTTTTAAACAACACTTATGAAAACAGTACCGGTTTCATCATCACATTTGCTAAAAGGTGCAATTACGGGTGGAGTTATCAATGCCGTGATCAACGGTCTGATTAATTGGTTTCAGGTTAAAGGCAAAGAAAGCATTTACATCTCGGTTGATTCGATAACAAACACCGAGCACACGATTTTGGGAGGAGGGGTCATTCTTGCCACGTCGTTGGCTGCCATTCTTACTGTGATTGCTTATACCACTTTCAAGGTTGACAACAAGCCTTCCTTCTTCCCAAAAGGCCTGATGATAACCATAAGAAACACCTTCTCGATATTTGGTTTAATCATTACCCTCTCGATATTGTTTCAAAATGCTTTTGGAACAATGACCACAGGTCCGATGGGCTCGGTGATTATTACAGGAATCATTGCCGGTTTTGCAGCAGGTATCGTTGACTATCAAACTAAAAAAGAACTTCTTAATTAATTTATTTATTAACCAATAATTGTTCAAAAACAATGAAATTAAACCATCTATTTGATCTTAGCGGTAAAGTTGCTGTTGTAACCGGGGGTGGCAATGGTATTGGCAAAGCCGTTTGTATGATGTTGTCACGAGCCGGCGCATCAGTCGCTGTTGGTGACCTCAAATATGAGGATGCCCAACATGTAGCTGACGAAATCAAAGCCGAAGGCGGCAAAGCCATCGCGGTGGCCTGTAACGTAACTGTTGACGAAGAGCTTGTTAACATGGTAGATGAAACCGTAAAAGCATTTGGAAAAGTTAATGTACTCGTAAACAACGCCGGAGGTGGCGGAGGTGGCAGAGAAAACCCATCCAAAATCTCCGTTGATGATTTTGCATGGCGATTCAAGTTAAACGTTTACAGTGCCTGGAGGCTGAGTCAACTCTGCGCTCCACACATGGAAAAAGACGGTTATGGCTCAATTATCAACATTACTTCGATGAGCAGCATCAACCGCAGCCCTAATATGAGTGCTTATGCGGCATCAAAAGCAGCCATGAATCACATGACGGCCAATCTGGCAATGGACTACGGCGGAGGTAAAATCAGGGTCAATGCTGTGGGACCTGGTGCAACAAAAACTGCTGCACTGGCCTCGGTACTTACACCCGAAATTGAAGCCAAAATGCTGGCACACACACCCATCAAGCGACTGGGTGAAGTTGACGATATTGCCGGTGCAGTGCTGTATTTTGCAGCACCTATCTCAGAATGGGTAAGCGGCGAAACACTCTTTGTTAATGGTGGCGGAGTTCAAACTTTAGACTAATAAATCAAAACTTCTTACTCATGAAATCAATTGAACAACTTTTTTCATTTAAAGGGAAAGTAATTATCATTACAGGCGCTGCCGGCGCTATCGGTGGTGCTGCCGGACATCTCTTTGCATCGTTGGGTGCCAACGTAGTTATTTCGGACTTAAATGGCGAAGGAGCAAAAAAGGTCGCAGCTGAGATAACTGCTGAATCAGGAGTTGAAGCCCTGGGCATCCAAACCAACGCCACTGTGGAAGCTGAACTTGATACACTTGTACAAACAACGCTCGAAAAATTCGGAAAGATATCTGGTTTGATCAACAACGTGGGCTGGGGTGCCGCAACTCCAATCTGGGAATCAGATACCGACAAAATGGTTAAATCCTACTTACTGAATACAGTAGGTGCTTACAACCTGACCAAACGTTGCATGCCTTATCTTGAAAAAGAACCGAATGCCAGTGTTGTTTTTTCAGGCTCTCTGGTTGGTGTTACTCCCTCACCAGAATTTATTGAATACAGCACAGCCAAGGCCGGATTGATGAATTTGGTCAGAAGCATGGCTGTAGTCTCGGGCCCCAAGGTAAGGTTCAACACAGTGCTGATTGGATCGGTTGACAATGGTGACTCTACCCTTGCAGCCGGATATGACCCCGAAATGTTGCGCAGGCTTTCTGAGGCTTTTGTCATGAAAAGAAGGGGATTCCCGATGGAAATCGCTTATGGTATGATGTTTCTGATGAGTAACGCCGCAGAATGGATCACCGGTATTGACCTGCGCATTGATGGTGGTGGCACTTACAAAAGTAAAATGCCGAAAAAAGACTAATTAATCGTCTTACTTAGAGGGGATATAACTTCATCAGGTTGTATCCCCTTTTTCAAATTGATTTGAAATGAAAAGAAAACATACCTTAAGCCAAATCGTTATCCATTACCAAAAAGCCTTACTCCTGATCATTTTAATGTTAGTGACTACAAGGCTTGTCTATCCGCAAGGAGGAGGTGCTTCAGGGGGACAACCCGACAGGATGTTTCATGTGGCCGAAACAAGAATCGTTTGGGATTCAGTGATTCCTGAAGAATCATTGCAGCAGGTTCTTTCCCCTAAAATTATCAAGGCTGCCAACATCTTTCCGAATTCAACCATCAGCACTTTTGATCTGGATGTGGCACAATCAAAAATTCTTGCCATACCGGATGTTGCCCGCGTGAAAATTGACATTGAAATGCTCTCAGGTAACCAGGTGAATATTATTCTTAAGATTAAAACAGGCACAAAACCAATTGATTACAGCGGCAAAACAGGGGTTTTCGTCAGCGGTAAAAGAAGAGATTTCCCTACCTTATACCAGGATGATCACAGTTATGTAAAGTTTCACCTATCTGGTAATATAACCCCTACTTTAATGAACAACACCTGGTGGGGTAATGGTAAAACATTTACCGAATTCAACCCTTACGGCAAAAACCCTCCGGGTTCAGGTGACGTTTTGTCGACTGATGGATACCTGATTGCTGGTATTTCAGGTATTACCAAAATCAACAAAGGAGCAAGACCCCTTTACGTCTATGGATCAGTAAAAGCATTGGGAGTTGGCACATTTGGTGACGAGCTTTATAATGCGGGCAGCAACACTAACAGTTTTCAGATCGAAGAGTTTTTTGCCGGCGTTGTGGGTGCTCATACAACTGCCAATGGCGATTTGATCCGATACAATGTCTCTATCGGTAAACAACCATTTAAGATTGGCAATGGAATGCTCATTTGTCAGATTGCCGGCAATGGCGGCACATGGGGCGGCATTAATTCATGGCCACGATTTGCCGGTAAGTTGGTTGGTATAGGGCAACTTGTTGTAAATAAAGTGAAGCTTGAGGGATTTTATATTCAACCCAATGAGTATTCGGGTAATACATCGAACACGAAATTAGCAGGCATCAATGCCGAATACAACAATTCCTATGGGCTATCAGGAGGCTTCACCTACCTCAATGTATTCGATTCCAAATTTCCATATTTCTTTTCCGACTTAACACAATCATCTCGAAAAGGCCTGAATGCTTTTAACTTACGTGGTCAATGGACACCAAAACCAAATGAATCTTTTCTTTTCATCAAAGCCGAGGGAGGTTTACAAACCAATGCCAATGTACCAATGACCGCTTATGGATACGCCATCGAAGGGGGATGGAGTTTTGGTGCACTTAAAACTCGTCCATCCATTTCTTACCGGCATTCCTTACTAACCGGGGATGACCCAAACACAAAACGTTTTGAGCGTTGGGACATTTTATACTCAGGCGATGATATGACAACCTGGGTTCAAGGTCCGTTGATGAAAAATATTTTGTTTAACAGCAACCTCGAAACCAGTCGTTTTCAACTACAGTTGTTACCAAGCGGATGGAGGATTACAGCTCAGTATTCCTTTTTTAGGGCTAACCAACTTAATACCATACCCTCACCTCCGGTTGTAATGTTTACCGAAAAGAACATCGCTCAGGAGCTTACCTTCATCATTGAGCGATTTGTATCGAAAAATCTCTATGTGCGGATGATGGGAACATCATTGTGGGCGGGAAAAGGTATTGCCAACAGATTGCCTGTAAAGGTTGAGAAACCCTGGAAAGAATTTGTTATCATGCTGAAGTTCAGTATCTGATTAATGAAGGTAAAAGTTGCAAACCAACTTAAACCGACTATCGAACTTATGTTTGATGTAATCTGTTAACTTGCTTGAAGAACTTATTTTTCCAAATAATTTGTAACAGATTTTATTCATCACTTTCCGCTGTCTGCCTTAACATTAGTCATTGTACTCCGTGCAAATCATAAAATTTGCAAAATTGCCTTCATATTCCTATTTCCTTCGATGCAGAAATCTTTAGTACAGCTGTAAACCCTATCTTTGCACCCATCTTTGCTTCCCTGTTTTAACCGATTTGATCAGTGGAATAAAAACACCAGTCTCGTTCCCACAATGTAATGATTCTGGTTAACAAGTTGCAGCAAAGTTGATTACAATCTAACGTTATCTGGCAATGGGATTTAAACTTTCGCAGCTCTACCTGGCTTTCCCCCGAAGGCAAAGTCTTGCAGTGCTGCTCCTGATCAGGCTTGTGACAGTACTGCTTCTCTATGGGTTCACCCGGTGGCTGTTTTACTTCGTCAACCTGCGCAGTTTTATGCACCTTCACGTTTGGGACATGGTACAGCTGATGGTTGCCGGCATCCGTTATGATCTTGTGGCAATCTCCATCATTAACCTCCCGCTGATTCTGCTCTCCACCATTCCCTTTCACTTCAGGTATCATGCCGTTTACCAGCGGATGTTGCGCCTGCTTTTTGTCAGCCTAAACAGCATCGGGCTGATATTCAACCTGATCGATGTTATCTTCTTTCGATATATTGCCAAAAGGACAACCTCAGAGGTCTTTGCTTTCTTTGGCAACCCTGCTGAAAACACTACCTCTTTGCTCATCAGCTTCCTCAGCGATTTCTGGTATATGCTTCTGGTTCTGGCAATCCTTGTATGGATCATGCATCGCATCTCAATCTGGTTCATTAACCGCAGCCCGGTTCCGGTTCGACGGGTTCGGTGGTATGTCACGCACAGCCTCATCTTCCTCCTCTATGCAGGTCTGACTGTCATTTTTGCAAGGGGAGGACTGCAAATGAAACCCATCAGCCTCATCAATGCTGCCAATACCACTGAAAGCCGTAATGTGCCACTGCTCATCAACACGCCGTTCTCCATTATGCAGACGATGGGCAAAGAGTCGATCAGCAAACTCGATTATTTCAGCGATTCAACCCTTGCAGCACTTTACAATCCTGTTCAGCAACAGTTTTCGATTAACCGGTATGTTTCAGCTGCTTCCATCCCTACGCATCCCAATGTGGTCATCCTGATCATTGAAAGCCTCGGGCGCGACTATATCGGTTATTACAACCCCGGACAAGCAGGACTCACGCCCTTTCTCGATTCCCTGTTTCAAAAAAGTATCACTTTCAATGGCTTTGCCAACGGCAAACGATCCAATGAGGCCCTGCCTTCGATCCTGGCCTCCATCCCATCGCTGATGGACAAGGAATTTCAGGCTACACCATTTATTACCAACGAGCTGTTGGGCCTGGGCAGTTTATTAAAAAAGCAAGGTTACCAGACGGCTTTTTTCCATGGCGGCAACAACGGAACCATGCGCTTCGACGACTTCTCACACATCGCCGGTTTTGACGCCTATTACGGCCGAAATGAATATGCCAACGATTCCGACTTCGACGGCAAGTGGGGCATCTTCGATGAACCTTATCTTCAATACTTTGCAGGTAAACTCAACCAATTCAGCCAGCCTTTTGCGGTGGGATTGTTCACACTTTCCTCACATCATCCTTATCAGCTTCCCGAAGCATACCACGGAGTTTTCACACAGGCTGCCAATGATATGGAAGCAACTTTCTGCTATACTGATCAGGCATTGAAGAAGTTTTTCCGGCTTGCCGAACAACAACCCTGGTTTCGGAACACCATTTTTGTCATCACCGCCGACCATACCCCTGAGAAATCGCAGTTTGGTTCTTCACAACCCTACTGGGGTTTGTATGGTGTTCCGCTCGCGTTTTATATTCCTGCTACCAATCAGGCGGCAAGGAGTAATCAAATTGCCCAGCATGCCGACATACTCCCAAGCCTGATGGCCCTCACCGGCAGCCGGGATACTGTGGTGGCTTTCGGACGCAACCTCTTCGACAGCACAGCAAACCCATTGGCTGTCAACTACCTAAGCGGAATCTACCAGATGGTTTGGCGCGATACACTCACCGTCTATAACGGCCAGCAGGTGACAGAACTCTATGACTTAGCTGCCGACCCAAGGCTGAAAAAAAACCTCATTGCTGAAGGTCTGTCAGCCCCTGCTCAAGAAAAAACGTTGAAAGCAATTCTTCAGCAATACAATAACCGCTTGATTTCCAACGATCTTTGTCCCTGATAACTACCATGATGGAAAATCAGCCAAAAAAAAGAATTCGATTTATTGTGAACCCCATCGCGGGTCACAGCGGCAAGGAAAGCTTTCCGGCCATTGCCGAAAGAATACTGAGTAAGGTGCATTTTGATCATGAGGTTTGTTTTACCGATGCCCCCGGACACGCTTCTCAGCTGGCCAAAGAGGCAGTGGCAGCAGGTTTTGATATCGTGGTGGCCGTGGGTGGCGACGGAACAATCAATGAGGTGGCACGCTGCCTGATACAAACGAACACCACACTCGGCATCGTCCCCAGCGGCTCAGGCAACGGACTGGCGCGCCACCTGAACATCCCCATCGACTTTGAAGGAGCACTCGAAATCATCAATAAGGGACACCAGGTGAAAATCGATACCGTAAACATTAGCGGAGAGGTTTTTGTCAGCATCGCCGGTGCCGGTTTTGATGCCCTGGTAGCAAAACACTTTGCCAAAGATCCGAACAGAGGTTTCTTTACCTATTTTAAAATTGTGGCCGCCCGCTATCCACAATACAAGCCCAAGCATTATACCCTGATCCTCGACGACAAGAAAACAATTGAAACAGAGGCCCTGTTTATCAGCCTTGCCAACTCAAATCAGTTTGGTTACAATACCACCATCGCGCCTGATGCAAGCCTCAACGATGGCCTGATTGACGTTTGCATTGTTCAAAAGCCCTTTATCTTTGAAATGCCTATTATCATCAACCTGTTGTTTTTGAAGATGATACACAAATCGAAATATGTAACCATCCACAAAGCCAGCAAAGTGGAATTACGCCGTGATAAGAACAGGGTAATTAACCTCGACGGCGAACCGGTAAAACTGAAAAAAAATCTGATTGCCACAGTTAATCCACTGAGCCTGAATGTGATTATACCTTCCGAGCAAAAAGATTTCAATCCCACCGAATTAATCCTTCAAACATTAACGAAAACCCGGCAACGCATCAGCACCGAACTTAAACGAATCATGCCATGAAACAAAAACGAGAAGGGATCGTGTACTCAACCAACCCCGATTTTCAGTTTCAGGAAGAAGACCACAGCGTGGCTACCCTTCCCAATCAACAGCAGCAGTTGCGTGTGATGCTTGACAAAAAGCAGCGTGGTGGTAAAAAAGTCACCCTGATCACAGGATTTGTTGGTCAGCAGGCTGACCTGGAAATCCTGGCCAAACAACTCAAGACCGCCTGCGGCGTGGGTGGTGCTGCCAAAGAGGGCGAGATCATCATTCAAGGCGATTTTCGCGAAAAAATTCTACAGTTGTTGCTGAAGCAGGGCTTTAAAGCCAAACTCGCAGGCGGGTGAAAAACGCTGTTAACAACACACAGCTGCCAGCCTATTGGGATCAGCAATACCGTCAGGGACGGCATGGTTGGGATGCAGGAGCCGTTTCAACACCCCTGAAATGTTATTTCGATCAGCTCGTAAACAAAGAATTGTATATTTTGGTTCCTGGTGCAGGTTTCGGATGGGAGGCAGCCTATTTGTATGATAAGGGATTCAGGAATACATTTCTGCTTGATTTCAGTGCCGAAGCCATTCGTACATTCAAAATAAATCATCCTGAATTTCCCGTCAGACAGATTATCCAAACAGATTTCTTCGACCACAACGACACTTACGACCTGATCGTGGAGCAAACTTTTTTCAGCAGTCTTCAGCGAAGCGACAGACAGAAATACGCCCAAAAGGTTTCGGAATTGTTGCGTGAAAAAGGCAAACTCGTAGGCTTGCTCTTCAATCATGAGTTTGAATTTGATGGTCCGCCTTATGGGGGAACCGAAGCAGAATACCGAAGCTATTTTGAGCAACTTTTTGAACTAAAGGTGTTTGAGCTGGCAACCAACTCCATCAAGCCACGCCGGAGCAGGGAATTATTTCTGATTTTTCAAAAAAAATGATTGCAGAACACATGGAGAATTCTGTATATTCGCCCTGTCAAAATAAAAACAGAACACATTAATAAATGCATATCATGGAAAAACGGAATCTATCATCCATTGGGATCATCTCCAAAAAAGAAAACCTTGCCTCCGTTGAGCACAACACCAACAGCCATGCCCTGGTTTTAGAATCACTGTTCCCGTTTCCCGGCTACAACGGCACAACAGTACCCGACCGTACCGATCCCCGCGCTTTGTTTCTGGTGACAAAATCCCTTCATAAAGACGACAAGATCATCCGCGCCATCCAAAACATCAAAACAGGTTTTCCGCATCATTTCGATGGCGCACCCGGCAATGTGACCCTTTATAACGAACTCACGGGTGCCATCCGTATCAAGCACCTTGCCTACGAACAAATTGGTTCGCTCGTGGAGGCCTTTGAAAAATACGGCATCGAATTTGCCCGTGAAAAAAAGGTGGCTGAATACAGCTCGATCATTCACATCACTAAATATTTTCAGATGGAAGGAGTTGATGAAGGCCTTTTTGCAGATAAATTCTGGAAGGGAATGTTCTATGTGCAAATTCCGGTAAAGCTTAGCTGGGCCGCTTTTGAAAAAATCACCATGGATATCAAGCACAATGTTGAAGACCGTGATTTTGATGCCGCACTGACTTCTATGTATGATGAAAATGGCCTTGTTGACCTGGTGCGTATTTATGATGAACATTGCAGCACCGAGAAACTGACTTTTATCCGAAAAAAATACCTCGAAGCGATTAAATACCTCTAATCACGACAACATCATTTATTCTGTTTATGTTTAACGAATTCATACAGCTCTTTCGGGAGCTGTTTCTTTCTCTGAACTTTTCACCCAGCCAGGCAAGCATGCTTTCGGAGGGTACTGCCTTCGTCAGTCTGCTTTTGCTGGCCGGAGTTGCCTATTATGTGGCCTGGTTTATTCTCAAACGGACGGTAATCAGCCTCATTCAGCGCAGCGACAATCATTTCGACGACATCCTTGTCAAGAACAAAGTTATCAGCCGGTTCTCTTACTTTGTTCCTTCCTTCATTGTCAGCAAATTCGCTGCATATACGCTTCCCAGCTTTGAAAATGCCGTGGCATCTGTTCAAAAAACGATCGAAGTCTATGTAATTTTTGTCGTCATGCTTTTGTTAAGTGCCATTGTTTCTTCGCTTTACGATTTCTATAACACCCTTGATGTTTCGAAAAACAAACCCATCAAGGGTTTCGCACAAGTGTTGAAGCTCATTGTGTTTGTGGTGGGAGGACTGATGATCATTGCCACCTTGCTTAACCAAAACATTGGAAACCTTGTGATTGGATTGGGAACCCTTTCAGCGGTTCTGATGCTTGTTTTCAAAGACCCGATTCTTGGTTTTGTAGGAGGCTTGCAGCTTTCGCTGAATGATATGGTACGCCTTGGCGATTGGATCAGCATGCCCAAATATGGTGCCGATGGCGATGTGCTCGAAATTACCCTCACCACGGTGAAGGTTCAGAATTTCGATAAAACCATCACCACCATACCCACCTATGCCCTTGTTTCGGATTCGTTTACCAATTGGCGCGGCATGGCTGAATCGGGCGGAAGAAGGGTGAAGCGTCATATCAGTCTGGACATGGAAAGTGTGAGGTTTTGTGATCAGGGAATGCTCCGGAAATTTGAACAGTTTCAGTTGATCAGCGCATATCTCACCGCTAAAGAAAATGAGATCAGGCAGTTTAACAACCAGCATGGTGTTGACGAAACCACGCTTGTGAATGGCCGCCGCCAGACCAACCTGGGTGTTTTCAGGGCATACCTGAAAGAATACCTCAAGGCACACCCTCTGGTACACAAAGAGATGTCGGTATTGGTTCGTCAACTTCAGCCTTCGGAGAAAGGCATCCCGATGGAAGTGTATTTTTTCAGTCGAAAACAAGCCTGGGCTGAATATGAAGACCTGCAGAGCGATGTCTTCGATCACATTCTGGCAGTGATACCAGAGTTTGGTCTCAGGGTGTTTCAAAACCCTTCGGGTGCAGGGCTGGAAAAAGCATTGGTGCAATTGAAACAACCCACAAGCTGATAGAAAGGAAATCTTAAAAAAATTTCGTTGAATGCTTGCGGTATTCAAAAAAGGTGTTACTTTTGCACACGCTTTTGAAGCAAACAAAGTTCTTTAAGAAATTGGATCGGTAGTTCAGTTGGTTAGAATACGTGCCTGTCACGCACGGGGTCGCGGGTTCGAGTCCCGTCCGGTCCGCTAAAATCCTGTAAATCATTGATTTACGGGATTTTTTTATATCATGGAAAACTTTTACTAAAAGCCTTCTCCCGGCTTTCCTCCCAATCACAGTTGAGCAGCAATTTCGTTGTTGATTTGATTTTAAAAGAAGAAGATTTATCCACCGGGCTTGTAGACAAATGAGCTGTTAAAAATCGGTTACTTTTCAACCATTCAGGTTAAAATGGTGGAAGATGGAGCCTCTAACAACAATTGTAACTATGAAGTTGACTTAAAGGAAATTTCATTAGAAACTTACCATATCCGGTAATGCCAAATCGAGATACCGCTAACCAGCTGTATAAGAAATGAATGAAGATTACCTGCTTAACTTTTGATCAAGTACTGTGTTCCCTTTGTCGGTAAGATAAGGTTTCATGGTAGAAAAAACACCCTGCAAATACAATAACTTGACTTCAGGGTAAGATTTATTTGAATCGTAAATTTCCAAGCTTGCCAACCAGGTGGTCAAAAGATTGAGGTAAGTAAACATGAACACTTTAAAATTCTGATCTTCCAGAATTTCAGGTTTTAATTCTTCATTGTCGATGAGTAGATGAAGCATTTGCCTGATCGTTTCATAATCAGCTTTGTAACTTGCTAAAACATGATTAAATAGTTCACTTTGATTTCTTACCACGGAGAGCACGTATCTGATCGCAGAACGGTAATCATATTGCAAATCCATGATTCTGGAAGTTAGATCAAACAAAACAGACAAATTGAATTCACCTTCAATTTCATGAATCAGGGCATCAACTTTCAGCTGATAATCGGCGGCAATGGCTACAAAAAGATGGTCTTTGGTAGGAAAATGATAGGTCAGTCTGCCGAGTGTAATATTAATGGTTGAGGCAAGGTTTCCAAGGGTAAGATTCAGTCCGAGTTCATTAAAAGCATTTTTTGACTCAATAAGCAACATCTCTCTGGATGCTTTTCCTTTTGCGTAGCTACTCATATGACATATTTTTTATACTTTCTCCCAAAAAATCAATTCTTAATCGGTCTGCAAGAACTACTTTTATTTAGCGTATCGCAGCTGATGCCTGAAGCAAAGGCAAAATTAAAAATATTTTAATGGAAACCTCATAACATAGTTGATTAAACCGACAATCAGCTGGTTTTAGCGGGTTTTTTACGAAAGAACGGCCATCGCTGCATCTTGCAACAGCGATTGACCAGCGTACCTTTATTAATTCAGTCAAATCGAACCATTAAAAAGGTTTATTTTCAATCTATCCACAAACGTTGCGAAAATTATTTGCAACGAAGGCATGGCATTACAATTCGCTTCAGAACACTTCCTGCAAACCAAAATAAAGACCCTTTGAGCCATCACTTCCAAATCCTAGATCAACACAAATGTTTGTTCTGGTTTCTTTCGACATTTTTATACGTAAACCTGCACCATAGCCAAACGCAAAAGCTTCGCCCAGGGATTGACCGGCATATTTATTGTCGGCTGTCAGCGTATTAAGAAAAACCACCCCGCCCAGGAAACCGGATGATGAAAGTCTGAATCTGTATTCTGCTTCGCCATAAATATAGTTTCGTCCCCTGAATCTTCCCTGAATAAAACCTCTGCCGCTTCTGTTGTAGGTATCCCAACCCAACGAAGGTAAGGCAAGATAAGGAACAGTGCCCGAAAGTATGAGGCTACTCATGAGCCAAACTGCAAGGTGATGTTTTTCTTCCTCAAGTGTGAAGTACTTTCTAAACTCCATCAGAAGCTGAGTGCTGTTCTTATCACTTCCAAAAATCTGATTATTAAGCCTGAACCCAATATCGGCATACAAACCTTGATATGCATTCACCGAATTGTCACGGTCATCATACACCGTGCGTATCATCAACCCATTGGTTGTGTATTTGTCTGGTGAATAACCCTCAACAAGACTGTAGATATAATGAGAAGTGAGAAGTTGGTCGCCATTAAGGTTCAATCGCAAATCTTCAATATCCCAGTGGTAATCCAATGCAAAACCAAATCCTGCATATAAACGCTGATGAACCCTGCGGAAAACTGTTTCGTAAAGTCTGAGATAGTTAAAGTTCATTGGTTGAGATCCGTTATCATTATCCAGCAACAATCCCCCAAAGGCTAAAACAGGCGGAAAATCAAAAATACCCAAACCATAGGTAGGTTGAGTAAAAAGCAATAACCGCCAATCGCCTTGAATTATCCAATTATCTTTGCTTGTATAAATATTGTGACGAATATTTACATTTTTCTGACTTTTGGAGGTCAGCTGTACATTCGCTAAAACAGTAGAAAGGTGGGTATGCCTACTACTGTCGAGTAAAATGGCTGGTGCCAGACCAACACCTACCAAAAAACCATTGGCAGGTGCATACCCAATAATTGGTAAAATGGGTAAGTACAACTTCCGAATAACCAAACTATCTGTATTTTCTGCATTTTCTGACGAAAAAAAATCGCCCAAATCCTTCTGCAAATGGTGATCCGATTTTGTCACCTGAGAACTAAGCGGTAAACCGGCTAACAACATCAAACCTAAAATTGACAAAACAATAATCTTTCGACCCGGCATAGTTAAGTTTCTTAAGTCGGGCTCAAAAATACCATTTTTATCATGTCAAAAACAAATATTTTTTTCTGAAAATGATGCAACCCATTACAGACGGAAGTATTCAAAATTAAATAAAAGACCAATGTCGGGTCTCACCTAAGTCATATAAATGTCATTCCAGCGAAAATCAAAGCTAACCTAAACTCTTATTTACCATTATATTAATCAGACACACAAGTTGATTAGCTTTTAACAAACAACTTAATAATACTAATACATACAAGGTTAACAACATAAAAACATCTGGCTAAGAATACATAATGCAGCAGTTTAATTTATAATTCAAATTGAAAAAAATATTTTTGTTTGAAATTTATTTACTTTTGCTTTGTAGATTTTAAATTCCATCGCTTTACTTTTTACTCAACCCTAATTGTAACTTAAAACAAATTGAAATGAAGAAAAATTTACTCATTCTGATCCTAATCTCGTCATGGGTGTTTTTTCCACAGCTACTTTTTTCTCAGGGAAGCGGAGGTTTAGACATTGTTAAGGGCACCCAGAATTTTGGTTTATCATTCTCACTCAGTGCCAAAACGATCGAAAACGACAATCAATTAATTCAATACGTCCATCAATCACGCAACAATGCGTGGAATGTTTCCGCTGAGGGAGGTTATACCGTTGCGAACTATTTGAATACAGGACTTCGGTTAAGCCTTGGGCAAACAAGTGAGAGTTCAGAAATAACACCTCTCAACGGAACGATCGGCGATGTGGAAGCTTTTTCCAGATCATTCACCATTGCCCCCTATCTCATGTGGTATATCCCCATTGGTAAAAGTCATTTTATGTATCTCACCAACAGGGTTGAGTTGCTTTACAAATACGAAAGTAAGCTTAAAGAAACCACTACCGAGGAAATATTGAACCGGCAACACTACACCATTCACAAAGCGGGTGTTGGACTAAGACCGGGTGTTTTGGTACTTGTCCAGGAGGGTTTCGGTTTTGAGGTGTCGTTAAATGTACTTGGTTTCACCTATAATTATGAAACAAACACAAATACCGGCAAACCAGAGACAAGAAAAACAGAAACAGATATTGACCTTAAACTCGATATTCTGAAGCTTAATCTTGGATTTAGTTACTATTTCTAAAACCTTGAAAACATGAAAAAACTCATTTTTACACTTAGCTTGTTAGCAACCTCGGTACTCCTGATCGTTTCCTGCGTAAAAGACGATCATTTTGGCAAGTCTGCCATCAACAACATCCACTATTTCACCATTAAAAACCAGGTGGGTGTCACCAAAATAAGCCGCGACAGTCTTTCGATCCAGATCATGATGCCCAATAATGCCAACCTGACAGAGTTGATGGTTGATTCGGTTGTAATTTCATCCTACGCCACCATCAATTATCCGAAAGGGACAGGCTTTGACGGATCAACCCCCGTCGAAGTGCGTGTAACAGCCGAAAACGGTGAGCTTGCCATTTACACCCTTTTGGTTGAGAAAGAACCCCTGACACCACAACTCGAAAATTCCAGTTTCGCGCAATGGTATTTGGTGCCGGGAAAAGATTACAAAGAACCCGGAATCAATGCCGGCTCAACGATCTGGGCAACCGGTAATGCCGGAACCGTCACACTTGGCTCACCCAATGCAGTGCCCGTCACCATCGAAGGCAAGAGTGCAGTTCAGCTCAAAACCATCAACTTACCTCTCGGACAATTACTCGGGCAAGGGATGGCCGCAGGCACTATTTTTACCGGGAAGTTTGAACTCAATATTGCCCAGCCTCTCCTGTCGACTAAGTTCGGGATTCCCTTTGTGGCCCGCCCCAAAGGTTTTTCTGTGAAATACAGCTACGACCCCGGTGAAGTATATAAAAACGGTTATGGCACTGTGCTTGACAAAGTTGACTCCTGTGATATGTACATACTGCTTGAGTACAAACAAGGTGATGTGGTTAAGAGGATTGCCACTGCCTGGATCAGAGACGGGCAAACTGTTGAGAACCTGACTGACATTTCAGAGAGTTTTACCTATGGACCACTTCCCGCTGGCACACCATCGTATCAGCTTCCGGCCGGTGGTTTTGGTTTGGCTACCGATGAAATCAATCAAATCACGGTGGTTTTCAGCTCCAGTGCCAATGGTGCCAACTTTGAAGGGGGAGTGAACAGCACACTCATTGTCACAGACCTGGCACTGATCTACTAACTTCGGGACAAAACCGCTAATGTTTGAATCAATTTTGTGATGCATGCAGTAAATACGTATTCATATGCGTGCATTCATAAAAAGAAATATGTTTCTGCTGGCCAGAAACTTACAAGCGTTTAATTCATCCAAGCTAACATCAAAAACAGAAAACCAGAATCATTTAAAATATTTTTTAATTTTTAATTTAATTTTTTGACTGTATTTTAAAACTACACCAATGAACAGAAAATTTACACCTCTCAGGCTGGTTTTTATAACCTTAATTCTTTTTGCTTTCATTTTATCATCACCCGAAAGCCGTGCACAACAGGTACAAAACAAATTCAGGAACCTTGAAATCAAGTTGCATTCGGGCTTTCATATTTATTCCGGCGACAAGCTGGATGAAGCCCTGGACAACGGATATGGCGCTGTTGAGATACGATTGGGTTGGCCTGTACCAAAAAAGGACAGCTGGACAAATTACTACAACAATCCCACATATGGTTTCGGGGTGTATTCAGGTGCGCTTGGTAATCCTGATCTTTTGGGCTCACCGAATGCGGTATTTGGTTTTATTTCCTTTCCATTAGGTAAAACCGACAAACACTACTTCATGATAGAACCTTCAGTCGGAATCACTTACGATATGAAGCCACACGATCCGGAGACAAACCCACTCAACGATGCCATCGGTTCACGTGCCGGTGTCTATTTTGATCTCAATGTAGGTGGCGTGCTTTGGGTGAACCGCGAGGTTGATTTCACTTACGGTTTCGATCTTTCACATTTCAGCAACGGCCGTACTTTTACACCCAACTACGGCCTCAATATGGCCGGATTCAATGTTGGGCTGCGCTATCATTTCAACCGTTCCCAAAACAAGCTCGACAACCGCTTCGTTCCCGACCTTGTGCTGCCTGCCAGGCCTCAAAACCTTCCCAGGTTGAGCGACACCCTCGTCAACAGACACGGTATGAATATCTATGCAGCTGTTGGAACGACACAAAACGACAACGACGAAAACCGCTATTTCAATTCCACCGTTACCCTGGAATATGCTTACCGCCGCTCACTAAAGCACAGCTTCACCTTTGGATTCGACCTGATGTATGATGGAAGCCTTGAAAGAAACTATCCTGAAACTTCAGAGCGCTTTTTGCTTGGTGTGCATCCTGGATATGACTTCAGCTTCTGGCGTTTCGACCTTCGGGCACAGGTTGGATTCTATCTGGGCGACAGCCGCGGAAAAGGGGTTTTCTACCTCCGTCCTGCTTTGCGTTACAACATCACCAAAAATTTCTTCGCCCAGGTTGGTCTCAAAACAAAGGATGGCGCAGCAGCCGACTGGGTTGAATATGGGTTAGGCATTCATCTTGGAAAGTAAGCGTAACCTGAACTAACATAAAATATGCATGCAGCAGGCGGCTCATTTCAAATGGGCTGCCTTTTTTTACAGGCATTTAGTTTAGTGTCGTGAAGCACAATTATTTGTTTGGTTTCCTTAATTAGTGCTTGTCTTTATGGTCCAACGGCTTCGTTATGTTCGTCAATCATGTCAGTCATTTACATTAGTAAACTCCTGATATTCATTCCGCACATGCCTCGCCCTCGAACTTTAAAACGCAAGCACCTGACATTATGGACAGACACTAATTAATGGAAGGAATACTTGCTTTAGGCATCAGGTTGAATTATCTTTACACGACTTTCAAAACCATCTTTCAGAAATGTTTACCAAAGCCGTTTTTCCGGGACAATACCTGCAAGGCGTGGGCGTAGTTTCAAAGCTTCCCGAATTGATTCTTCCCTTTGGAAAGCGTGGCCTGTTGCTGGCCTCACCCACCGTGATGCGAAAAATTGCAGCACCATTGCTTGGCAATAAAAACAATCATTTATTCCATCCAATTGTTTTCAGCGGTGAATGCTGCGAGGAAGAAATTGCAAGACTCACCGATATAATTGTTGCCAACCGACTTGAATTTGTCGTTGGAATGGGCGGCGGTAAGACCATCGACACCGCCAAAATTGCTGCAGATCAAACCGGATTGCCGGTTGTGGTGGTGCCAACCATTGCCTCAACAGATGCGCCCTGCAGCGGCTGTGCGGTGGTTTACAGTCGCGGGGGTGAATTCAGCAAAGTGCTCTATCAACGGCGCAATCCTGCTGCTGTCCTTGTTGATCTGCAGATCATTGCACAGGCTCCGGACCGTCTATTTGTTGCCGGTATGGGTGATGCCCTTGCCACCTGGTTTGAGGCTCGTTCGTGCCAGCGCACACAATCCATGAACGAATGTGGCGGGCTCAGTACTGCAGCAGGCTTTGAACTGGCCAGACTTTGCTACAACATTCTTCACGAAGATGGCCTTTCAGCTTTACTGGCCTGCCGGCAAAACCTCATTACACAGGCATTGGCCAGGGTAACAGAAGCGAATATCCTGCTTAGCGGCATAGGGTTTGAAAGTGGCGGACTGGCTGCTGCCCATGCCATCCACAACGGCTTGACTGCACTGGAGGAGACGCATAGCTTTTATCATGGCGAAAAAGTGGCTTTTGGCACTTTATCAGGACTTATTCTTACCGCGGCACCACAAAATGAAATTCAGGAAGTCATCTCCTTTTGTCTCTCAGTTGGACTCCCTGTTACCCTGGCCCAGCTGGGACTAGATTATAATAACAGAGAAAGGCTTTACGAGGCTGCCTTAAAAAGCTGCGAACCAACACAATCCATCCATCACGAGGCAGGAGAAATCAATGCCACGATGGTGCTTGATGCGATGCTGATGGCTGATGCACTTGGCAGAAAAGTAAAAAACAACGCATCTTCATGAAAGCAATTCACTAGCGAAAACCTTCATACCTAAAAACAACAACGATGATTGATAAGAAAACCGATTCCAAAGGATTGCTGATCGTGGCACAGCAGAGCAGGCTCGTTCATATTAAGGACATGATAAATGCAATGAATTATCTGATTGCGGCCACAGATTTGCCAGAGCAGCTGAGGATTCTTGAAGTTTCGACCGATGTTGAAGTTACTTTTTCCATCGAGTCTATTGATATCCTTGCCGATGTGTGCAAGGAGGCAACGAAAAAATACAAAAATATCCAGCATGCCGTGGTTCTCAATTCGCCTGTCAACACTGTGTTGGCTCTCCTGATGAGCCATAAAAAACTTCCGAAAGAATACCAACTTCAGGTTTTCTCAACCAGGGCAGCCGCTTTGCTTTGGCTCCAATCCGACCTGAAAGATACCTGAGGGAGGGATTCAATATTTATTGAATCGTTTCCCGAAAGCGTAGCTGATGTAGAAATTAAGAAAAAATAATTTATCGCGGCTGTCGTCCATGATGGCCACGCTTTGCGGAAAGAAATCGAGGCTCACACCCAATTCAGCAGCCCTGGTAGAAGTACGAACTTTGCCAAATTCCACATTGAGGCCCAACTTGGCGTAAATACCCGGAACCAGTCTCAGCTCATCAAGACCCTTGGTAAAAGGTGCACGACCATAGATGTCGTCCCATGAATAGGAGTCAGCATTGAACCTGCTGGTAACGATTTCATAGTCGAGCACGCCTGAAGGCAACTGGATGATATTGACAACAAAAAGGTAATAAGGTTTTTCGAGCGCCATACTCAGCCCTGCTTCGTAGAGCCACCTGATTTCCACCCCACCCCAATAAGGTTTCCTGTTGAGCAAATATTTATTGGAATAGGCGGCCCTGAACACCAGTACATCATTCAGTTTCCCGTAAACATAGCGTTTGGAATTGTCCCAATAAGGATTGATGGTTTTGATTTCTTTACCCGAACGCATCGTTACCAGCTCGAAGGCGAAAACACGCGTACGAAAGGCATTAACATTTTTACCAAGTCTGTAACCAAGACCGAAACCATGGGAATGAGCCAAAACCAGGCCTGAACGCTCGCGGCCATAAATGATCATATTGTCCACACTGTCGGCCAGCGGGTCATCCTGTGCCAGTGTAGGCCACGAAAACATACAGGCCAGAACCAGCAGTAGCCATAAGCCTCTTTTCCCCATGATTGTTGGTTCGCAAGCAGAAATGCCGTTCAACTTTGTTGTGAAATCACCTGACTAATATCTAACTTCCTTCTGAAATTTCTGCGTCTCTCCATAAGCAGCACATTTGGATGAAGATTTGCAGGAGGCAAACATCAGCACGACCAACAGCAGCGAGGCAGTAAATACAAGAATCTTTTTCATACTTTTACACTTTCATTTTCTGACAGAACAATCTACAAAGTAAATGGTTTTTCCTGAAACAGCTGAGGCAAGCGGAATTTTTTCAGCAAGATCATGGCTAAAACGCAGCATCACAAACGCTTGATCACACCAAAATATTATCCTGATGGAAGAAAGCAAACAACCAAAAATTGAAAGTGGCTGGTTTGATGTGCTCAAACCCCAGTTTGAGTCACCCTATTTTGCTGCCCTCAAACAGTTTTTGCTGGAAGAAAAAAAGCAATATCCGGTATTTCCACCGGGGCCTTATATTTTTCAGGCTTTCAACCTCACCCCTTTCCGGCAGGTGAAAGTGGTGATACTCGGACAAGACCCCTATCATGGACCTGGGCAAGCCCATGGGCTAAGCTTTTCGGTGCCGCCAGGTATCGAAATACCCCCAAGTCTGCGCAACATCTACAAAGAATTGCAGGCCGACACCGGGTTTCGTGTCCCGGCACATGGAAACCTCGAAAAATGGGCTACTCAGGGTGTCTTACTGCTCAATGCCACCCTCACTGTGAGAATGGGACAACCAACCACTCACAAAGACAAAGGCTGGGAACGATTCACCGATGCAGCCATTAAAGCCGTATCCGAAGGCCATACCCAACTTGTTTTCATGCTTTGGGGCAATTTTGCTGCCGCCAAAGAATCACTAATTGACAATAGTAAACATTTGATTTTAAAGGCGCCACACCCTTCACCACTCTCTGCTTCACGGGGCTTCCTGGGTTGCAGACATTTTTCAAAAACCAATGACTACCTGATTTCCAAAGGGAAAACACCCATCGACTGGCAAATTTAGGTCTGTTGAAAATCCACACAAAAAAATTAAAATCCTCATGCAAAAAGAAATCCTCTTCGCGACAAACAACCCACACAAGCTGGAAGAAATACGTGCCATTGCAGGCCGACATTTCAGGGTATTGAGTCTGGGAGATAAAAACTTTAAAGGCGACATTCCCGAAACCTCGGCTACCATTGCTGGCAATGCACTTCAAAAAGCGCGCTATATTCATGCTATCCTGGGTTCCGATTGTTTTGCTGATGATACAGGTCTGGAAGTGGAGGCGCTGGGAGGTGCGCCTGGTGTGTACTCAGCCCGCTATGCAGGCGAAAACGCAACTTATCACGACAACGTTGTCAAGCTGCTTACCGCTCTGGAAGGAATCAGTAACCGTCGTGCTTGCTTTAAAACAGTGATTGCACTCATTCTAAAGGAGCAGGAATACCTTTTTGAAGGACAGGTTTGTGGTCAGATCACAACTCGACTTTCGGGCACTGGCGGCTTCGGTTATGACCCTGTTTTCAGGCCGGATGGTTTTCCTGAAACTTTTGCAGAGATGTCGGCTGAACAGAAAAACAGCATCAGCCACCGGGCCTTGGCTACTTCCGCCCTGACTGATTTTTTACTCAGACAGGTTTAAAAAAAGCGTTGTCCACAGCCATTTCAAAGAGCGATTCCAGACTGATGCCCATCACCTTTGCCTGCTGCGGTATGATGCTTGCCTGGCTGATACCCGGAACGGTATTGACTTCAAGAAAATAGATTTTCGAAGAAGTGAGGATAAAATCAAAACGCACGATACCCCTGCAGCCCAAGTGGGAGTACAATTCCGAAGCGGTAGCTTTGATCTCAATCTCTGTTTTTTCGTCCACATCGGCGGGAGTAATTTCATCCGACATTCCCGGACTGTATTTGGCTTCGTAATCAAAAAACTCCTTTTTGCTGATGATCTCTGTGAGCGGGAACACGATTTTTCTGCCTTTATATTCAAATACGCCGCAGCCAATCTCCCTGCCGGGAATATACGTTTCAACGAGGGCTTCATCGTCATCGGCCAATGCTTTCGCGATTGCTTCCGGAAGCTGACTGACAGCGTTAACCTTTGTGACACCAACACTGGAGCCATTGCTGTTTGGTTTCACAAAAAGCGGTAGTCCAAGTCGTTGAGCGATACCTTCAAAATCAGCTTGCTGGCCTTTCCGAATCAACACCGAGTCGGCCAAAGCCACACCAGTTGAACGAACCAATTGTTTGCAGCTGTTTTTGTGAAAAGTGAAGGCTGAAACCAGGTGGCTGCTGCTTGTATAGGGGATCCTGAGCATATCGAAATATCCAAGGATTTTACCATCTTCACCGGGTGTGCCGTGAATGGCGTTGAAAACCACATCAAACCGGACGTGCGATCCATCCACCCTGATCGAAAAATCATCTTTATTGACGGGCAGCCCGTTGCCATCGTCGAGCATGACCTGCCAGTCGCTTCCCCTTACAATAAGTAGAAAAGCCCTGTATTTTTCCCGGTTAAGGTGCTGCATAACAACCTTCCCGCTCTTAACCGAAATCTCATATTCACCCGAATCGCCACCACAGATAATGGCTACATTCAACCGTTTTTGTTCCATTTCGAAAACCCCTTATTCAATGATACTGGCAAGGAAAGCGTTCAACAGCCATCGCTTGCTTTCAAATAATCTGTAATTTTGCCGTCAGAGGCAATAAAGGAGGCAAAGCAGAGTTTTGCCAGAAAGCCTTTACGGAGGTGCGAAATTAACAATTATACAGGCTTTTTACCGGGATGATGAAAAAGAAATTCTTCCTTCACCTGCTTGCAGCGTTGCTGATCACCCTTGTGCTGATCTGGATTGTGCTTTCCATGCTTGCCAATTACACCCGTCATGGCGAAGTGTATATTGTACCTGATTTCAGCGGACAGAATCATGAACTGGTGCTCAGTCAGTATGGTGATCAGTTTAACTTTATCATCAGCGATAGTCTTTTCAAACAGGGAGCACCACAAGGAAGTGTTTTGCAACAGGAACCACCACCCGGATCGAAAGTCAAACGCGACCGCAACATTTATCTCATCACTGTATCGAAACAACCCGAGAAAGTGAGAATGCCTAATCTGGTTAACCTTTCACTGCGCGAAGCCCTCGTTACACTTGAATCAGCCGGACTGGAAGTCAGTAACATCAGCCTCACCGAACACTTTGCACGCAACGCCATCGTTGCACAACGTTACCGGGGCATGCCACTTGAACCCGGAACAATGATTTTCAGGGGCATTGCCATCGACCTGGTTGTGGGCGATGGCGGTGATATGAAAGAGGTAGCCTTCCCGATGATTTATGGTAAAAAACCACATGAAGTTAGACAAATGCTTCATGCATTGACACTTAACGTAGGCAAAGAGACGTTTCTTGTTCCCCAGGATTCATCCTTCTCGCGTGTCATCAAGGTAGAGCCCTATGTGCAAAGCGGCCGGATGGTTAGCCCGGGAACCTCCTTCAACCTGATTTATCAATCACCTGAACGGATTGACTTCAGTAAATTTTTACGCGACAGTCTCTACATTGAACGTGTCGACAGCTTCAACCTTGAAACTTTTGAAGAAGAAAATCTATGATGACATTGCGGACATTTTTCATCCTTGCATTGTTGCTGGCAGGCATTGCATTGCCATCTGTTCGGGCTCAGGAAAACCTTCACAACCTGACAGGAAACCCCATCCTGAGCAAACAACAGAAACAAAAACCCAATTTCAAATCAACCGGTGAATCCTTGCTCAGGCTTCCATTTTTTGAAGATTTCTCCGTGAATACACTCACACCCAATGCGAGCCATTGGCTTGATAACAACGCCTTTGTCAACAAAGATTTCCCACTGAACCCCACCAACACCGGCGCTGCCACCCTGGATGTTCTCGACTATCGTGGCAGGGTCTACGACCAGGCTTCATCAGTGCCATTTGTTGCAGATTATCTCACCAGCCTCCCCTTCGCCCTCGATTCTACCACTGGCCAACAAGCTCAGGCACTGAGTCCTGCCGATTCTGTTTACCTCAGTTTTTTTTATCAGCCACAGGGCCGGGGCGACCAACCCGAAACCAATGATTCACTGGTATTGCAGTTTGGGTATCTCACCGGAAAAATGGTTTTCGACTATGTCGACAGTGTACTGGTGCTCGCTGATGATTACCTGCTGGCAGCCGGAACAGAACAAATCAATATTTCTGATACCGTCTATGCGCCGGAAGGATGTAACCCTGATCTCTATCTTATTGCTAACCAAACATATACATGGGGCGATTTTTTCCTGGTACCCTGCGATACCGTGCTGAAACCTGAAGTTGCCTGGGTGAATGTCTGGTCAGACCAGGGACGCAGCCTGGCGGCTTTCACCAATGAATATGGCACATATTTCAGACAGGTATTGGTGCCGTTGCTCGACACCCTATACTTCAATAAAGGTTTTCAGTTCCGCTTTTTCAATTACGGCAGCACTGCCGGACCCGGGCAGGAGGCAGCCGGCAATGTGGATCAATGGCACATTGACTTCGTGTATCTCAACACGGGCCGCTCGAAAAATGATACCTCCTACAATAAAATAAGCTTTAGCGGCAGGGCTCCATCCTTCCTCAAAAGATATGAGTCGATGCCTTACCGCCAGTACAGGAGCGCGCCCACCAATGCCGTGAAACCGGAGATCAGTCTCAACATTACCAATTTAAGCGACGAGACGAAGAACACCCGCTACCGTTACAGAGTTAATCAACGTGGCGGAAGTCAGCTATTTGAGTGGGATGGTGGTTTCTGCAACCTGCCCCCATATGCCACTGAAGGCTTTCAAAGCTGCGAAACCGGCTGTGGTGCCAAACATGCCTGTCCGCCCGTGGCATCACTCTTTGCCCTGGATTTCGAAAACGACTCTGCTTCCTTCCTCATCCGCCATTATATCAGCGACTCATCAGCTGCCAATATCCTGGTTGATTCATTGGTTTACAGACAAGGATTTTACAATTTCTTTGCCTACGATGACGGCACCCCTGAAGCCGGCTATTCGATTGAACCTACAGGTGCATATCTTGCCATGCAGTTCAGCCTAAGCACACCTGATACATTGAACAGTATACGCATCCTCTTTAACCATACCACCGATGCTGAAGCCAATAAATATTTTGACCTCATCGTGTGGAACGACAACAACGGTATCCCAGGTGATATCATTTACCGAAAGATTCGCCAACAACCCAGGTGGGAAGAAGGCATTTACGGCTTTGCCACCTACGATCTGGATGAACCCTTGCTGATAAACGGAAACTTTTATGTGGGATTGATGCGTGAAAGCGGCGTGTTAAGCCTTGGTTTCGACAAAGTAAACAATGCCAAAGACTACCTTTTTTACAACATCGATGGAAACTGGGTAAACAGCAGCATCGATGGAGCTTTGATGATCAGACCTGTCATGGGTAACAGCTATCTGACCGCTCAAACGGAAGTTGCCGAAAACAAAGACTTTGTGCATGTTTATCCCAATCCGGCCAGCAATGTGTTGCATCTTGAGTTGAAGAACAGTCTGGTGACAATTAACAAGCTGAGTCTGTTTGATTATACCGGTCGCAAAGTGATCGAAACAACCTTCCACCCAACGATGGACCTTAGCCAACTCACTTCAGGCATTTATCTCCTTGTGATTGAAACCGAAGGGAAAAGGGCACAGACCAGTAAAATCATGATCAAGCGATGAGTGAATTCAAACTGCATACGGATGCAGAAGCCCCTGAAGAGAACAGCGAACTTTTTGAACATTTCAGAATTGTATCGGATAAAGGACAAAGCCTGTTGCGAGTGGATAAATTTCTGCAAAACAGGATTGAAAATGTATCGAGAAACCGCATCCAGCAAAGTGCCAAAGCCGGTAATATCCTTGTCAACGGCGAGGTGGTTAAGAGTAATTACAAGGTAAAACCGCTGGATGTTGTGACTGTTGTCTTCAGTTTCCCACCCAGAGAAATTGAAATTACGCCTGAAGCCATCCCACTCGAGGTAGTTTATGAAGATACCCACCTGATCGTGATCAACAAGCAGCACAACCTGGTCGTACATCCCGGTCACGGCAACTACGACGGCACCTTGCTCAACGCACTGGCGCATCATTTTGCTCAAAGTGGAAAAAAAGAAGTTGAGAACAATTTTGGATACCTCGTGCACCGCATCGACAAGGACACTACCGGCCTGATGATTATTGCCAAAAATGAATTGTCGCAAACAGTGCTGGCAAGGCAGTTTTTTGAGCACAGCATCGACCGCCGCTACCAGGCCCTTGCCTGGGGCGACCTGACTGCTGACGAAGGCACCATCGAAGGGCATATCGGGCGTAGCCTGAAAGACAGAAAAGTGATGGGAGTATTTCCGGATGGCTCACATGGCAAAGACGCTGTGACTCACTATAAAGTGTTGCGAAGGTATGGCTACGTAAGTTTGGTGGAATGCAGACTTGAAACCGGACGTACCCATCAGATCAGGGCACACTTCAAACACATCGGGCATCCACTCTTCAATGACGCCTGGTATGGTGGCGACAACATCATCAAGGGAACAACTTTTACCAAATACAGGCAGTTTATCGAAAACTGTTTCCAACTGATGCCCCGCCATGCCTTGCACGCCAAATCGCTTGGTTTTGTGCATCCTATCACCGGCCAGAAAATGCATTTCGACAGCTCGTTGCCAACAGATATGCAGGCCTTGATAGACAAATGGGAAAAATACCTATCCAACAGGCCCGATGCTGAAGGCATGGATTAAATGTTAACCTCCTTCAAACCTACAAAACAACAGCCATTTTCAGTATTTTTTCGACACGGGCATCTTTAACTTTAACGAGATAAAGACCTTTTTTCGGATTGGTGAGAGAAACACTGATGCGCTGTCCGTTGGTAACAGCCCTGAAGTTGACCGGTCGACCGAGGGCATCGGTAAGTTCAATTTCAGCTTCAGGCGTGATATCGACACCAAAAGCCAGCTCAAACTGACCTTTAGAGGGATTTGGGAAAAGGAAAGGCAAGATGTTTATGTAACCGATTCGGCGGAGCGTATCGCTACTGGTTTGATTTTGGACGATGAGTGTAACATCAAAACTGCCGTAGTTCTCATAAAGAATGGGGCCGGGATCTTTGGCTGTGCTGACAGAAGGCTTTCCACCGTCAAATTTCCACTCCCAGCTGGTAATTTTCCCAACCGAAAGATTTTCAAATTCCGCAAACTGGTTCACCGACAATTCAGTACGCATCGATTCAAAATCAGATTCCACAAACAAGGTATCCGAGCCAAGGCCTCCGAGTACCATCAGACCTGTGTTGTCGGGATCGAGCCAGGGGGCAAGCTGACTGCTGGCATCGCTGCCCTGTGCCTCCCAGGAAGCGCTGAATTTTCCGTAGAAATCAGGGCTTTCCAGATCATTGCAGGATGAGCTGCCACCGGTAAGTGCCCCGATAATCCTGCCGTTGCTGTCGAAGAGAGGCGAACCCGATGAACCTCCTTCAGTCACACCATGTCCGTTCTCGGTTTCAGACCAGCTCAGGCGCCAGTAAAAGGCATCCGGATTGCTGCTTCCAAACCCATAATTACTTGAAGTGGTGGGCGTGGTATAGGTTGAAATCTTCTTGACATCCCCGTCAGGGTGGTGAATCCCGACGCCTGAAGCAGAACTTACATTCTGCCTTGACCATCCGTTGAAATAAGGATTATAGGTAACAGGGACATCCTGAAACAGACGAAGCAATTTGAAATCATTGGCATTTTGAGTCCCTGCAGGTGCCTTTGCGATCAGGTCAGCTCCTGTCAGGCTTTGAGCAAGCGGTTCTGTGGGAGGCCGGTTGCACTCAGGTGCCTCATAATTAAAGGCGAAAATCCATTGGGCATAATCAGCTGCAGAGGCATACTCACCACAGTGATTGGCCGTGAGAAAATAAGGCGTGGAATCCTTTCGGGTGTTGTTGATCAGCGAACCCGAGCAATAGTACAAAGCCCCTCCCTGTTTTACCACGATGCGTGCCACACCCCTTTTTTGCCTTTGCCAGGCGGCACCTTCACTGCAATTGATGTTCACTTCGCAATCGCCTGAAGTACCAAATCCCAATGCAGATACGGCAGATCTAAGCAAGCCTCCTTCGCTGAGCCGGAAGCTGTAATCACCGGCATCGGCAGCCGTTTCAAACTGCAGGATGAGAACACCCCCGGGTAAAGGCCCGATGCTGAAAGGCTGACCAGAACGGGTACTCCGGCGGGTAAAGGCACCACGAATCAATTCACCGTCAGCATTGAGAACAAAAAGCCTGCCATCTGCCCCGGCTTCAAAATGCGTGAAATATAGTGTGACTTCATTCACATCCAAAGCCTCAATCTGTAATCGCCAGATCATCTCATTTTCATGTCGCTGCCACAACTCCATGTCATCCGAACCTCGGACAATCGGTGTTGTAAATCCCGCCAAAGGCAGCTTTGAGATGCCAGAATCAAGCTTCCTGAACTCCACCGGGTTCCAGGTTAAAGTCACCTTGCCGGCCGGTAAATCCCTCAGCTTTGTGGGTTGTATATCTTCTGTATACTGAGCCCGGGCGACAGAAAACAGGCATAGAACAACAATAAGGGCCTGAATGTGGAATTTTAACAGTCGTAGAAGCAACATTGAATTGGATTTTGAAGCGATAAAAATACAAATACTTTTTCACTTCGGCCAAACCTGGGGGAGGCGGGACTTTCTCAACGTATCACCAAAATCCGCTTCTGTTGCAAAGCTGTAAGCCAACCTTAAAACAATAGACAAAAGAGTGTGTCTCACAAGTCAATATGGACTATCCTGTTAGAAGTGAGAAACAGTGCCATGTCAGTGATATAGTGATGCAAGATAGATGAATTTCTGCAGCGTTTCACGATTACTCCACTGAGATAGACGGCGGACTTTTCAGTCATTCTCATTTAATCATGGCTATCAGATTTAAAACTTTCGTCCGGAAAATAGGCAGGCGGGCCATAGGCTGGATTTGTGAGAAAATTTTCGTCGTGCAACGTTGCGATAAAAGCCTTCAGGTCGGTCTTTTCCTGTGGAGTAAGTTGCACACCGCCCCTCAGAACATGATGCATCAGCGGGTCAATCAGATCGGAGTAAACCACCTGATGTGCGTAAAAATCGATTACCTGGTCAAGGGTTTCAAAGCGGCCGTCGTGCATAAACGGTCCTGAAACAGCTACATTACGCAGGCTAGGTGCTTTATAAGCTCCGCGGTGCATCGGGTCTCCGGTGACGGCAAACCGATCGAGGGAATCAACAAACACACTGTCTTTTCCGTTGTTATAAAACAAATGCGTGGTAAAAAGCGGATTGCCGCCGCCACCATGACAATGAAAACAATCAGCCCCTTCTTCGGTTGTAAAGAGCACATATCCATTGAGTTCGCTTGCAGTTAGCTGATATTCACCCCGTAGGAAACGATCGAAAGGAGCATTGGCTGAAATCAAGGTTCTGACAAACTGCGCAATGGCTCTTTCCATGTTTTTGAAAGTGATTTTTTCGGTGCCGAAAGCATTAAAAAACAATTCCGGATATCCCGGTAAGGTTTGAAACAATGCTTTAACCCTACTGGTATCAGCGTCCATTTCATCTTTTGCCTGAACGGCTAGGCGCACAAAATCTTCAATATTGCGGAGTCCCGGGTTTGGATTTTCCGGGTAAAGAAAGCCATTCCACCCATACCCGCTGTGGTTCCAAACCAGGTTGACGAGTGGCAGCATAACATGGTGGGTTTGTTGTCCGTTCAATCCATGGACAAATCCACTCTCAAAAAGCGGATGATCGACACCTGCCTCAAAATTTCGTGACTGAACGTGGCAGCTTCCGCAACTCATCAGTGAGTCGGGGTGATTGCGTCCGCTGAGTCGGCCATCATAGAAAAGAAATCTTCCGAGGGCGATACCTTCCTCCGTCATCGGGTTATCCGAAGGAATATTCAGTTTGGTTGGAAAACCAAAAGGAATGTCAATCTGATACGGAACAGGATTGTAAATCGGTTGATCTTTGTCACGACGGCAAGCCGTCAGCAACATACCGAGAAAAAACAAAAACAAAAGCTGTCTACTTCGCCACATCGCTGATTGATGTCACATGCAGGGCAAATACATCGAGTCCGTTTTCGAGGCCTTGCTTCATGGCAGCCTGTTGCTGCATGATGCTGCCTCCCCAACGGTTGTGATCGTAAACATGCTTGCCCCGGAACCAGTTTTCAACTTTCATTTCAATTTCCAGCTTGGTTTTCATACCATGCCTCACAACAAAGTTTTGACTAAGAGTCACTTCAAAGGAATTTTGAATAAAAGCCCTGACAGGCATCATTTTCGACGGTGGTTTGTAACCCTCGCAATGATTGGCGGCACAACAGTCGTTCGGCCGAATGTAACTGGATTTCAATGCACTGCTGTCATACTCCTGCCCGATGCCCAGATGGAAATTAAAAGGTTCCGCCAAACCGTCGGCATTAATCCATTTGCCGTTAAGTTTCATATAATGATATCCTCCGCCCAGGTAATCAGGCCAGAACATGAACGACTCAGGAGGGTTCACAAAAAGGCCGCTGCGATTGTTCTCCTCATTGAGTCCAAAAGTAAAATGCAATGCCCGGTAATTTCCGTCAGGAAGGTTTCTCAGGACGATTGACCGGCTTTCGGGAAGGTCGGTATCAATATAATAAGCCATGTCATCGGTTGGTTCCACCATTTTTCCGTCCTCTCTCTCAAGTTTCAGATCCGAGAGAAACCACTGAATTTCTGAAACCAGGTAATGGTTGCCGGCAGCATTGACATACTGCAAAGTATCAGTTGCTAATGGGTTACCGTCAACGGTGTGGCTTATACCAAGCTGAATTTCCCCGGAAGGATTTTGCTCATTTTCATGGTTTGACCGGCAAGCAGAAAACCAGATAAAAAGCAGACTCAAAAATAGGATTGATTTATACATCTTTGGTTTTTTCAATGGTAATAAAGCACAAAAATCAGACCGAATTTCAGTGTTTCCGACACTGTTTCGCATTAAATTTCCTCCTTCTCATTGGTACGAATCAATTCGTTGAGCACTTCATCCATCCGCCGGAGCGATTGTTGCAGAATAGAGGCGTATTCAGCCAGATCCGTTTTTTTGGGTGCCTGTGATTGCAGCATTTCTGCCATCGTCATCGCACTGGTCATGGGATTTTTTAATCCATGGATGAGCACGCTGGTTGTTTTGCGCTTGTATTCAAGCAATTCCCCCAATTGGGTATGTTGCTGTAGCAGTTGTTGTTTTTGTTCGTTGACAGCCTGATGCTGTTGTTCGAGTTCCTGCTTGATTTTGCTGATTTTGATATAACTTTTTGAAAGTTTATCCTCCAGCTCATTCATCTCACGCATCCGTTTCACCTGCGTCTGCAAGATGCCCAGAAGAACCTCGGGATGGGTCTCAGAGAATACAAGAAAATCAACCTGGTTAAGCTGAAGCAAACGGCAAGGTTTTTCGGTGGTGACGGAAGCCGACCTTTCGGCCCTGTCGATCAATGAAAACTCGCCAAAAAAATCACCCGAACCAAGTCGTGTCAGCACATGATTGCCATCATGAATGCGAACCTCCCCTTCGATTAAAATGTACATACTTTCGCCTGCATCACCTTTTCTGAAAATTGTTTCCTGACTTCGGGTGTGCCGCTCTAACAGCAGTCCTGCCAACTCATGGAGGGCAGCAGACTTCATACCATTGAAACCCGGCACACGGCCTAATGCCTCAACACGCTCATCTGTTGAAAGTTGCAATTCTTCACTCATAGCTCTGCGTATGTGTTGACGTTTGGTGCTTCAAAACTAAACTTTTTTTAATGAATAGAGCCGGAACAGCTTTCCAAATTTTTTTTGGACGCTTTCAGTGTTGCTGCAGAAGCACTTCAGCTGAATACTGTTGCAGCTGGGGAAAAAATTGCTTAAATCGCCCTTCAAGATATTCATAGTCGGACAGCAGCACTTCCACGGCTTTTTCCATGCCTGACTCGAAGCGTGTGCGGCGCGACATGCCCAAAAAAACACGGTGAAGGGCATCGAAATCAGCATAACCGGTCAGCCAGTCCTGGCTCACCATCCAGGGTAATATTCGTCGTGACCGCGTCGGCAGCCAGGTTTCGTTTTCATGCAGGAGATTGTATACGTGTCCTGTAAACACTTTCAAAGGTATGTCACTGTAATGATTCCAGTTACGGGCTAAAAAGTGATCAAAATAAATGTCGTTTACCACACCGGCAAACTTCCTGAAATGGGGTTGTAAACGTGTCGTACAGGCATGGACATCAGGATGAAGATCGGTGAAACGGTCGATGGCATGGTGAAGTAGCACCCCTTTTTGAAAGTCAGAAGGGTAATCACCAGGAACTTTGCCTTTGATGCTGTCGGCAACAAAGTTTCCTAACAGCAGATGGATGTTATCACCTGAAAGGAAGGCATGGGCAAGAAAATTCACTTTTTTTGTGCGAACTTAGCTTTTTTATACCAACAAAAGGCCATTTGCACCGCTAGGATTGCTAATTTTACTTTTTTTTAACGCCCCGCGCCACCATGAATAACAGAATCATCACCCTTCTTAGCCTGATACTATGGCTGAGCCTTTGTTTCCCTTTAGGAGCACAGGAATCGGACGAAACAACCCTCAGTAAAGATGAAACCTTGAAGGTGTACACCTTCGAAATCCGCGAAGAGATTGCCCCACCGGTATGGCGTACAACCCAGAAAGCCTTTGAACGGGCATATGAGTTGGGTGCCGGCCTGATGCTGATTCACATGAATACCTATGGTGGTATGGTGGATGCAGCCGATTCAATCCGCACGAAGATACTTCAGTCGCGGATACCGGTTTATGTGTTTATCGACAACAATGCAGCATCGGCAGGAGCACTCATTTCAATTGCCTGCGACAGTATTTATATGACCGAGGGAGCCAACATTGGTGCGGCAACGGTCGTAAACCAAACCGGCGAGGTGGTGCCCGACAAATACCAGTCGTATATGCGGTCGATGATGCGAAGCACAGCTGAAGCCAGCGGCCGGAACCCCGATGTGGCAGAAGCAATGGTTGACCCGTCCATCTTTGTTGCCGGAATCTCCGACTCGGGAAAAGTACTCACATTTACCACAAGCGAAGCCATACAACATGGTTTTTGTGAAGGCAAGGCAAGCAGTCTTCAGGAAGTTCTTCGGCTGGCAGGTCACGAAAACACCCAAATCATTCGTCACCGTTTGAATTCGATCGATAAAGTCATCAATTTCCTCATCAGCCCTGTCGTAAGCGGTTTGCTGATCATGCTCATTATCGGTGGATTGTATTTTGAGTTACAAACACCCGGTGTGGGTTTTCCGCTTGGTGCTTCGGTTGTGGCAGCACTGTTGTATTTCGCTCCGCTCTACCTCGAAGGCATGGCCACACACATCGAAATAATCCTTTTCCTGATCGGGCTTGTGCTGATCCTTGTTGAGATCTTCGCCATTCCCGGTTTTGGTGTGGCAGGCATCCTTGGTATCCTGCTGATGGTAACCGGCCTCACCCTTGCCATGGTAGAATCCATTGGACCACAACCCTTTAATGCTGATCTTGGGCCGCTGACAAAAGCATTTTTTATTGTGATCAGTTCGATGTTCGTTGCACTGGCAGGGAGTATGTATCTGGGACAAAGACTTTTGACAACGAGTCGTTTCGGACATTTTGCCCTTGACAAAGTGCAGCAAAAAACCGAAGGCTACAGTGCTGCCGGATTTGATTACAAACCTTATATCGGACAACATGCCACTGCGCATACCATGCTTCGGCCGGCTGGCAAAATCCTGATTGATGGTGTTGTTTACGATGGCACCCTCGAAAGCGGCTATGCCGACAAAGGAGAGGAATTGCAGGTGATTGCTTTCCAAACCGGACAGTTTCTGGTTAGAAAGGTATAACTTATCCGCGTTTCAGATTTGCAGCTGCCTCTCTCAGGATGGTAAAAAGCCTTTCACTTTCAATGGGTTTTACAAGGCAAGCGTGTGCACCCACCGCGATGATTCGCTGAATCTCTTCCGGCTGAGAATAGGCTGTCTGACCGATTACAATGGCATCCGGAAAGCGTTGGCGAATGGTGGCTGTAGCCTCGTAACCGTCCATAACCGGCATTTTGATGTCCATCAAAACGATGTTAAACGCCTTTGATTCCATCAGCTGAATGACTTCACTTCCGTTGCGGGCTGTAGCGATCTCTCCGAAATAGGGCAATAAAATCGCGAAAAGCAGGTCAAGGTTGTCAGCTTCATCGTCGGCTATGAGCAGGCTAAGATCTTTAAACCAATCAGAATGAGGATGTTCATAGATCACCTCATCTTTGGCATGATGACCCGAAACAACACAAGGAATTGAAAAACTGAACACCGAACCAACCCCAACACTTGATTCAAGCTGAATTTTCCCACCCATAATTTCGACCAGCCCCTTTGAAATACTTAAGCCCAGTCCGTTGCCACGCATGGCTTTGCTTTGAGCCTCAGATCCACGGAAAAAACGGTCAAAAACAAATGGTTTTTCATCCTCAGGAATGCCAATGCCACTGTCACTTACAAAAAAACTGAGTTTTTCGTCCTCAGCTTTACAACCAAAGACAACACCGCCTTCGAGGGTGTATTTAAAGGCATTTTCGAGAAAACCTGTCATCACTTGCCTGATTTTACCCTTGTCGGCCATTACATGGTCAGGTAAATGATGCATTTGCAACTGCAGGCTCAGTTGTTTTCGCTCAAAATGGGGCGCAAAGGTTCTCTCCAGATCTTTCAACAGGGCATGAAGGTCAGTAAGCTCTGTTTCGATTGGTAAATGTTCAGCATCCAGCCGGGATACAGCCAATACATCATCAATAATCCGGAGCAACTGCTCGGCATTGTTGTTAATCGTGAGCACAAAACTCCGCTTCTCTTCCTCGGTATAATCCTCAAACAACAGGTCGCTGAAACCCACAATGGCATTAAGGGGTGTTCGGATTTCATGGTTCATATTGTTGAGGAAGGAGGTTTTGAGTTTATCACTTTCTTCAGCTTTCTCCTTGGCTTTTTTCAGGTCGGTTTCCATGGCTTTCCTGCTGCTGATGTCGGTAATCATCGCAATGAGCCCCCCTATACCACCCTGAGCATCGGGGAAAGGTGATTTTGTCAAAATTACTTCCCTGCTTTGGCCATTGGGTAATAAGATGGTCCGTTCGAACACCTGCACCTTATCGGTACCCGAAAAAATGCGAGCATCTGCCTCACGAAACAAGCGGGCGCGTTCTTCTGTTTCAGTTTCATAGAGGTTCTTCCCGATTATTTCGGCGTCATCAATTTTGTATAGATCGCGGTAAGCTTTGTTCACACCAAGGTAGATGCCATTGGTATCCATGTAAAACAGCGGATTGGGAATGCTTTCGAGCAAGGTCTCGATAAACTGTTTTTGATGCTCGATTGCAATCTCTGCTTTTTTTCTTTCAGAAACATTTCTGATGATGGCCAGCACCTCTTCAGGCCCGCTTCTCACCATACGCGCTTCAAACCACTCATGACCTGAGGGCAGTTTCATGCTGTATTCAAGTTGCTGCAGGCTGTCTTGTTCCAGCGCTTTCTGAATAAACTCAAAGGTAACCTCTTTCAATTCGGGGGGGAGCAGTTCAGCGAGGTTTTTACCCATAAAATCCTCTGGCTTTACGAGCAGTTCGGTGGTATCAGGCGCAAAGTAATCGATGATCGAACCATCGCGGCCAAAACGGAAGAAGAGGTCGGGAATGGCCGTGAGGATGGCTTTGTTGCGGGCTTCGCTTACAATCAGGGTTTGTTCGGCTTTAACCTGTTCGGTGATGTTTTTCGAAATTGACAGAATGCCTTGCCGTCCATCGGGAAGTATGATCAAAGTTTCGATGAGTTCAAAAACCTTTGGAACGCCATCTTTGGTCAGGGAGTCGACACGGGTGCTGAGGAATTTATCTTTTTTTATACGGCTGATATTTTCAGCGATGTCCGGTTTCACCTTATCACTAACAAGGATGCCGATATGACTGCCAACCAACTCATTTCGTTCAAAGCCATAGTCGCAACACACTGTTTCGTTGACATCAAGGATAAACCCATCGAGGTCTTCGAGGATGATGCCAACCGGACTTGCATTGAAAAGTGTCTGATAGCGTTCACGAGTGGCCTGTAGTTCCTGCTGGGCTTTTCGTCGTTCGGAGATATCATAGGCAAGGGCAAAGACAGCCTCCTCGTTGTTGTAGGTTGTTTTGAACAAGTGAACTTCTTTCGGAAAGATGCTGCCATCGGCTTTCTTTCCCCAAAACTCAAAGGTACAGGCTTCACCCCGGAAAGCAGCCTCGATGTGATCGATGAGCCGGCCAAGGTCATTTTTGCCGGGCGCACTGAGAATGGCGGGCGTTTTGCCAATAAAGAAAGATTTGGGATAGCCATACAATTTCACAGCTCCTTCGTTAACGTCGATAAACCTGCCCTGTCTGTCCTGCACATAGGCAGCCCCGCCGATGTTGTTGAAGAGGTTGGTGTAGCTTTCAGCCGAGCGGAGCAAGGCATCAAGACGGGCAATTTCAGGCCTGCGGTCACGAAAAACAAACACAGAGCCGAGCAAACTTTGATCGGATGCCCGGATGGCAGCTACAGAATCGGCCACAGGAATCGTTTCTCCGTTTTTCTGTTTCAGCAGGTAAGATTTGCTTTCGGTTCGGTCAACACCATCGAGCACGGCATAAATAGGATGCGCGAGTGGCAGGCCGGTGTTTTCGTCCAGCAGCGACAACATCTCTGAAACTTCTTTTCCAACGACCTCCTCTTCAGCCATTCCACTCAGGCGGGCTGCTTCAGCATTAATCTGCCGGATGCGGCCCTGACTGTCAGTGGTCACCACAGCATCGGCAATACTGTAGAAAGTAGTCCTGAAAAGACGTTCCCGCGCCTTCAGTTCCAGGATCATACGTTGGTTACTTTCCTGATCGGCAATGATGGTTCCCATGATCAGGGTGATGACAGGATAAATGAGGATAATGGTTGCACCTGTGGTCTGCAGGGTAGTTTGCCAGCTTTCGGCAGGTATCAGATAAATCGTCAGAATCATTACAGCATGGACGATCAAACCCATCGTGTAGATCGTGAATGGCGAGGGAACCTTCTGTTTGCTGTTCTCGCGATGGAAATACCATCCGATGAGATAAGAGGCTAAAATCACCGATAATCCCATGTACATTCCCGGGCCACCAATCCAGGCACGCAGGATAAAAGGCAGCAGTGCAGTTACAAAACCGCTAAAAGGGCCAAAAAACAAGGTCGAGATGCTGATCACCACCGATCTGCCATCAAAAAACAAACCTTCGGTAAGCACCACAGGATCAAGAATACCGGCCACGGCTGCCAGTCCGAACAGCAATCCATGAAGCACTTGTCTGTTCAGGGGTTTATTGGGCGTATAGCGGGTGACGATACCCGACAAAACACTGATGGCCACCAGCAGCGCAAGATTGTGTATCAGTTCGATGATTAGCATGCACAAATATACACACAGTCAGAAATCAAATCAAAGCTTTTTTTTTGTCAACACAAGCCCTTCTGCCTATTCGGAAAAAGAAACCGTTTTTCCTGCTGCCCTGTTGATGGCCCCGGGGATTCAATGTTCAATCACAAAAAAGGGCCGATACCATTGGTTTTTTAACGTTGCTAAATCGGTAAGATTATAGCAATTCTGGCATTTTTGATTAATGAGGTGGCAGAATGAAGCTTTTACAGCAACTCAGCGGCAATTTTAGCAGCCTCCAACAAGGCTTCGGGATGAAGCCGGTGGGGGATTTTTTTCATTTCCAGAAATGAAAGAAGCGATTGAGTGCTAAGGTTACCTACCATTTCATCAGCCGCAGTAGGACATCCCCCTCTGCCATTCATTACCGTCTCAAAACTCCTGACTCCAGCCTCCCAGGCAGCTTCCAGTTTGGGAAAAGCCTCCGAAGCTCTGGTGTGCAGGTGAAGTCCAAAATCAGCATCCTGAAATGTATTGTGAAGGGCTTCGAGGGTGCGGAAGATCGTATCTGGACTTGCCTCACCCAGAATGTCGGATAACGGCATTCTCCGGATGCCTTTTTCATAAAGCACAGCAGCAGCATCGGTTACAAGTCCAATACTCCAGTCTTCGCCATAAGGATTACCAAAACCCATCGAAAGATAAATGACCCAGGTGATTTTTGTTTGACTACTTACCTCCAGCATCTTGTTGATGGTTGCCAAAGCACCTTCGCGATCGGTACGGAGGTTTCGCCTAAGAAAAACAGTTGAAACAGAAAAAGGGTACGAAAGCCAGTTGACCCGTCCGTTGGAAATGGCCTGCTTCACGCCTTTTTCGTTCACTACTAAAGCCATGATGCCGGTACTCTTTTCGGGCTTTACAATGCTGCTGATCACCTGTTCGCTGTCGGCCATCTGCGGAATGACCTTGGGCGACACAAAGCTGCCACAATCCACCACATCAAAACCAATTTGCATCAAAGCATTGATGTACCGTATTTTATCGTCCGTTGAAATAAACTTACTGATGCCTTGCATGGCATCACGGGCTGTCTCGGTGAGGTGGATTGTGTTTGTGGCCATGTAGTCAATTGCTAAGCCCTTCCGGAAAGGCTCTTTGGGATGCGACCCTGGTTGATGGCCTCCGAGCGAAGTTTGCGACCGACAATTTTCTCAACCATCTTACCTGTTTCAAGAATACGGTCGACGTCGAGATTGGTTTCGATACCCATCTCATCCATCATCACAACCATGTCTTCGGTGGTGACGAGCCCAACGTTGAGGGCGTCTTTGTAGTAATAGGCGCCCGTACCTGAAACAGGAACACCATCCACAAAATTGGCCGGCTGACCGCCGATGCCGCCCATGGTCGATTCGTAGTTTGTCATGCCGGCCTGAAGAGCTGCCAGCACATTGGCAAGTCCCCAGCCACGTGTGGTGTGCAGGTGTACAATGTGTTTGTGCGGGTTTTGCACTTTATCAAGCAGCATGCTGAAATATCGGTAGATGCGGTCAGGAGAAGCAGAGCCATCGTGATCGGCATGTTCCACATCGCTCGCGCCGATGGAAAGCCAGCGTTGTGCGAAATCGACCGCCTTCGACAGTTCCGTAGGTCCCTCGATTGGACAACCCCAAATGGTGCTCACGGTGCCATTTACCTTGAGTCCGGCATCAAGTGCCATGGGGATGTATTTTTCAGCCATCCTGAAATATTCATCGATGGTAAGACCTGAATTTTTAAACTGGTGCGACTCACTAGTACTGACCATCAATAGGATACGGTCAGGTCCATAGCCATCCTGACGGGCACGAATGGCCCTTTCGATGGCTTTTTCGCGGATGGTGATGGCCGTAAGCGAAGCCTGTGGAAGCAGATGAGCTACCCTTTTGCTCCCGCGCAGCGACTTAAACAATGCATCAGCATCTTTGAACTGAGGCATGCCTTGCGGATTACCGAAATTGGTGACCTCGATGTGTTTAAAACCGCAGAGCAATAACTCTTCGGCAAGCCATAGCTTGGCTTCAGTGGGAATAAATTTCTCTTCGTGCTGAAATCCATCCCGCACGGTGATGTCGCCGATGACAACTTTTTTGGGGTAATTCATAGAGATAGCGATTACTTGGCTAATATATGTAAAAACTTAAATCTGACCAGAATGTTCAGTTTTTTTAAGATTTTTTTGAAGCCACCATGCATCCTGAACCTGTTCATTTCAGCCATAACAGCTTTACCTTCGAAGCTCAGCGCATCGCAAAGCCCTGCTTTCAATTCACTCAGTTATTTTGGTAAACCTGAAAAATTCAATCTTTTTCATCTGTATCAAACGACCTAAACTTCTCAGGTTCTGAAGTTATGCCACAACCACCTCTGAGGTAAATCACAAACGTTAAGGAATCTTCAAGGCATAAATTCCACCATCGGAACTACTGAAGAACAGGGTATCGCGACTGATCACAGGATCGGACAAAATGGATCCCAGTGACAGGATGCTTTTCTCTGATTCCAGATAGTCCTTCCCGTAAAGCTCGAAGCCTGGAATGAATTTACCATTGTCTTCATACACCTTGCTGTAGTTAGCTTTGCTTCCGTCGGTCTGAAAAGACCAGATAAGCTCCCCGTTATTTTGATCGACAGCCCTCAGAATCCCGTCGAAGCAACCAAAAATGACGGCCCCATGATGTGCTGCAGCGGCACCATACACACGACCGGGCAGCGAAATCTGCCACATGATGCTGCCATCGGATTTACTCAGACAATAAAACCGATGGGTGTCGGAGGTGCCAAAATATATGGAATTGCCTGCTGCGATTGGAGTTGCAATAATCCAGCTTCCGGCCTCTTTTCGGTTCCACCTTCCGCGCCCTGTTTGAATATCGAGCGCGTAAATGTTGTAGTCCCTGCTCCCAACAAAAACAATGCCCTGATCGACCAGGGCGGCTTTTTGTATCTCCCCGAGGGGGAAGTACGTATCACCAACTGTTCGGAATTGCCAGACTAATTTACCCGTTGAGGCATCGATGGCATGAAAGTAACCGCCAAAATCGCCAATAAGCACTTTGTCATCCGACACCACCGGGCTCGCGTGCACCAAACCGTAGGCTAGAAAACGCCAGCGAAGCGCCCCGGTGGCAGCATCAACAGCAAAAACACTTCCTGCTCCACTACCCCAAATTACCTGGCCGTTGGCAACAACAGGCGAAGAAAGATAATAATCCCAGATATCGAGCTGACGTTCCCTGCCGCCATCAAACTTCCATAAAAGTTCTCCCGATTCGATGGATAAGGCATATAAAAAGCCGTCGGAACTTCCAAAAAAAACCATGTCACCTTGCACTGATGCGCTTGAATGAACAACTCCGTTGGTTTTGAAACGCCACCTCAATTCGCCTGATTGTCTGCTGAGCGCATAAAAGCAGGAATCACCACTGCCAACAAGCAAATGTTCCGGGCTGAGGGCAGGGGTAGCATAAACGACACCAGCGGTCCGGAATTTCCAAAGTGTGGTCTGACTATTTAATCCGGAAATAATAAATGCAAACAAAAAGGTTGCAAACAGAATTTTTTTCATGTGTCAAGATTTGTAAACAAGATGATTAATTATGTGATACAGCTTCATGTCCGACGAAAAATCAGTTGAGTCAAAGCAGCATTCCATGCTCAATATTCCTGGACAACGCGCTGAGAAAACGAACCATGTCGGCACCATCCACCACGTCGTGATCAATTAACACCGACATCTGCAGCATCTCACGGATAACGATCTCGTCGTCAACCACAACAGGCTTTTTAATGACCGAACCGATACCAAAACAAAGGGGATGAATTGAAATAGGGATAAACCAGCCATGAATTTTTCCCATCGTCCCGACAGCTGTTATAGCCACATTGCCCATTTTTTTGAATGCCAGCCTTGGATGTTTCATGAGCCAAACCCAGAAAAACCGTCTGATGAAGCCCGGAAGGCAGAAATATACCTTCTCAGCACTGCTGGTTTTTTGCATCAACACCAACTCATCTGCGCGAAGCTCACCGCTTTTTGCCATGTTGATCCTCGAGGAGATAGCTTGCAAGCTTTCTTGGCTTGCCCTGTTGATCAGCAGTGGGATGGGAACCCGTGAATCGCCAATTTCCTTTTCAACCAGAAAAGAAATGTTGACGTCATTAAAAATCATCCTTTTGTTTTTACCTGCAAGGTAGGAGGCCACTGCTCCGTGCTGTTTGATGGTTCCGGAAATCACACCGGTCAGCCAGCCATTGAACGAAACTTTAACAGATTGTCCCATGTTTAAGGCTTTGAGCTTTCTTCTGCTTTCTGTTACATCCAGCTCCAACAGGCCTGTGATGTGGTGGCGCTTTCTGCCGGTTTCAAACACATCGATCGATGCGAGGCGGGTGAAGTGAAAATGCTGTATCTGGTAGTCCCTCATGCTGAAAAAGGTTTTAAAGCAGACGATGCTAAAGTGTAACTTCCTTGAAAACTTCCTCAAGCGCGGTAAGAAACTGGTCAGCAATTTCTTTGGTAATTGTTAAGGGCGGGTCAAGACGCAGTACCTCTATCTGAGGCCGTTTGTTCAAAATAAAGCCTTTTTCAATGAGCTTTTCAAAAATGACTGATGCCTGGTTTTCAAAAATCAGTGCCAGCATCAGACCTCTGCCTCTCACTGCTTTTAAAGGTGATTCCGGACCGGCAAGTGAAGCTAAACGCGACAAGAGGTATTGACCGATTTGCCGGCAAGCGTCAAGAAGCTTATCATGTTCAATCAGGTCGATCACTTCGTTAGCAATCACTGCCCCAAGTGGATCATTCTGATGTGATTGCGCAAAAACAAAGGGTGTCTTTTCAAGTCGATCCAGAACGGAGTCAGCTGCAATGACAGCACTCACCGGATACCCATTACCCAGGCCTTTGCCAACGGCAACCATGGCAGGAATCAGGTCATAATGCTGGAAGCCAAACCACTTCCCTGTTCTACCCATGCCGGTTGTTATTTCATTGCAAAAAACAAAACCACCTTGCTTTTGCAAACGGGTGACGATTTTCGATATCAGGCGGGTTGATGGAAACCGGACCAGTCCTGAAGAACTGCCCGGCTCGAAAACAAAAAAGCCAATGTCGTCGAAGGGAATCTTTGCAAATTCCTGGCACTCGCCTACACAGCCTTCATCTGGTTTGGAGCAGCTGCATTCCAACCTGTTAAAAATGTGCCAGCGTTGACCATCTTTGGCAGCAGCATCACCATATGCGCCAAAATAAGCATCTGAAAATGCCAATGCCAGCGGACGGTTGCTGACAGCCCTTGACAATCGCATGCCATATTCAACAGCCTCACTGCCGGAGCATAAAAACTCGCATTTTCCCCGGTGTATACCCGTAATGGCAAGTAATTTACCGGCTGTGGTTTCCAATTGCGGATGACAATAACAAAAGCCCGTGTGTGAGATTTTGTTGATCTGAGCACAAATCACCTGGTTAATCCTTTTGTTGTTGTGCCCTACGCTCGTACACCAGACACCCGATTCCAGATCTGTTAATCTGTTGCCCTTTGAGTCGAAGAGATAACAATTATCAGCATCGATGATGTCCTCAAATTTTACTTTATGCCCGTTCGACCAAATGATGTTATTCATCATCTTAACATTCACTGATTCAACCACTTTTTAAATTCTCCGGAGCGGTCGATGCTCACAATGGCATCAAATTCATCATCGGCAGGTGGTTTGAGCTCCAGTTTTACACGCCCGCGGGAGTAAGACACCATATTGACAATGGAAGCCACATTGATCAGGTATTTGCGGTTGATGCGGAAAAACGAAACAGGGTTGAGCATTTCCTCCAGCTTGTCGAGCGTGTAATCGATAAGATAGGTATGTCCCTGATAAGTTCGGAGGAAAGTGCCTTTATCAAGGACAAAGAAATATGCAGTATCGGACAATTCAACCATTTTTAATTTGGTTCCGATGGAGATTGAAAACCGTTCACGATACTTCTTCTCACTGGTATTGATCAAATTGTAGAGCGATTGCAGGTCAACAGCATGACGATTAAGACCGCTGAAATGTTCATACTTCTTCAGGGCAGCAGCCAATTCCTCATGCACAATAGGTTTTAGAAGGTAGTCGATGCTTTTGAGTTTAAAGGCTTTAATGGCATATTCATCAAAGGCAGTAGTAAAGATGATCGGGCTCAGGATGTTCACCTGATCAAAAATTGCGAAACTGAGGTCGTCTTCGAGGTGGATATCGAGGAAGATGAGATCGGGTTCAGGATTTGCCTTGAACCACCTAACCGATTCGGCAACGGATTCCAGCTCGGCAACAATCTGTATCTGAGGATCATATTCCTGGATCATCTTTTTCAACCGCATGGCAGCAAAGGCTTCATCTTCTATGATTACGACTTTCATAAAGGTAAGTATTGTTATTCTGTTTCTGATTTTTCTGATTTGAGCAAGGGAAGCCTCGCGATAAACTGCTCCTTGCTTTTCACGAATTCGGGTTGTTGATCCGATACCAGGGCATATCTCCGCGAAATGTTTTCGAGTCCGACACCGGTTGAAACCAGTTTTGTTTCGCGCAGATGCAGGTTGTTGATGATGTTCAGGCGCAGCTGATCATCTACGAAAATATCGATTTTCAAAGGCTGGGCCTTTGAGAACGTATTGTGCTTAATGGCGTTTTCAATGATAAGCTGTATGGCGATGGGCAGAATCTGATAATCGTGGAAGACCTTGTCGATCTGAATGCTGACGATAAGTTTTTTCATAAACCTGATTTCCAGCAGGAAGAGATAAGCTTTCAGAAATTCCAGTTCGGTACTGAGGTTTACGAGGTCTTTTTCTTTGTTTTCGAGAACATAGCGATACACCTTTGACAAGCGCTCGGTGAAAGCCTCCGCCAGATCGGGATCCACTTTGATGAGTGAAGTGAGCACATTGAGGCTGTTAAAAAGAAAATGAGGATTAACCTGTTGTTTCAGAACCTCAAACTGCGACTGAAGGTTTTCTTTCTGCACCTTGAGCAGCAGGGTGTTGGCTTCGGTAAGCTGTTGGGTACGTTCGGCCACACTTTGTTCAAGGGTGTTATTGATTCGTTCGAGTTCGTCCTTGGCCCTGAGGAGTTTCTCTTCCTGTTTTTTTCGTTCGGAGATGTCAACGATGATCCCTCTTCGGCCAACGATCGTGCCCTGCTTCACGATAGGATTGCCAAACACCATCACAGGGCATAAAGTACCGTCAGCTTTGATAGCAGTAAACTCACCCGGTTCGGAATCGATGCCCTCTGCCGACTTCCTGAAACTTTCGATGATCTGTGGGCGATCGGCTTCGATGAAACAGTCGAGCGACGATTGTTTCACACCGGGTTCTGTGGGCAAGGGACCAAAGAAAGCATCCCCGGCCTTGTTGCTCAGCAACACTTCGCCCTGCAGATTGAGTTCAAATACAGGTTGTGGCAAAAGATCGAGCAGGTCTTTGTACTTCCTTTCGCTTTCGCGTACCTCAGCCTCAGCCAGTTTCTGCCATGTAATGTCGTTGATGATGCCGTCGAGCCACACAATCTCACCTTTCTCATTGTAAATTCCCTTGCCGTTTTCGCTTACCCACACTTCAGCTCCATCCCTGTGCAAAAGCCTGTATTCAAATTCATATGGACGTTTTCCTTCGATGGCTTCACGTATTTTTGCGTCGCAGAAACTGCGGTCAGCAGGATGAATGATATCGGCAAAGGATAAGCTGGCATTATCAGTCAAATCAGTGGCATGATAACCTGAAATGTCAAAAATCTTTTCGCTGATATATTTCATCGTATAATGTTCGTCGTAACAGCAGCGGTAGGCCGAGCCTGACAAGTTGGAAAGCAGGCTGTTAAGTTGCTCGCGGCTTTCGTTGAGCTGTCTGCTTACCGCCTCTCTTTTTCTAATCTCTTCTTCGAGATGGGCATTGAGTTTTTTCTCCTGTTCGATAAGTTGAGCGGCATGGCTGTTTTTTTCTTCTTCCATCTTCACCTGCGCCTCCACCATGGCCCGATGGGCTGCTTCGAGCGACAATGCCATTTGCAGTTCCTCCGATTTAACTTTTTCACGGGTGCTGTCGTCAAGGTAATGCCAGGCTTCAAGGATAGACATAAAAAAAGCATTCACCACACAGTATATCAGCATGTTGTTAAACAATACATTTGACAACGCCTGCCTGTAGGCACTCACCCAGTGAGCAAAAAGGGTGATCAAAGTGGAAACTGTGCTTGCAATGAGGATGGTAAACAGCAATTGAACTGCAATTCTTTTCAAAGGTTGCCTGCGCCATGGCAGGTGCCTGTTCAGGTATTGAATAGCCCCCAGATCGGGATATGCGATGGCGAAACCTGCGATCAGGCTGTAAAAAATACCGAACACCAGGCGTCGCAAAAATTCATCGCTTCCACTGAGTTCATGATAGCCGCTGTAGTGATTGTAAGTGATTACAACCAGCTGAAGTACTACAGCCATTCCAAACACCAATCTGAGTAACTTGCTGAATGGAAAGTTTTTATGTGTTTGACCCAAAACCATCTTGCCTGCTTTGATAAAATTTTGAATAAAAGTACAGAAGCTCTGCCAGATAAAAAAACATAAAGCACTGAAGGTGTTAAAATAAAGGCCGGAGGTGTTTTTAATCTGCCTGAACATGATCATTCAATTGTTGAGCGTTGACGTCAGCAAGGGTTGTTTTGCCACATAACACATCCTTTTCGATCACCATCCTGAAGTGTTCCGGGTCTTCAAACAAAGGACCATGCGCTGCATTATCAAAAGTGTAAAAGCCTTTCAACGGTGCTTTCAGCCGTTGCAGATAAGCTCGCGACAGCCCGGTATTCACGGTGTAGTCATACAAACCGCCAAAAAAGTAAACCGCTACGTTCAAGGACGGGTAACAGGCCTCAAAATCTGTTGTCAATGTTGCTGATTTGAGTTTTGTTCGGGGCAAAAGCAGCAGTTTGGCTTTCCAGATGGCTGTTTTCTCCGCGATTGTGTAGGCACGGCAACGCCACACGGCCAGAAAGATGTCGTTGAAAACCGATTTCATCTGCCGCATGGTTCCAACACCCAGCCGGTGCATCGCCTCGTCGCGCGCGGAAGACTGATAATAGGCAGCCATGTCAGCTGAATCCCTGAGACCTTTATAACGCGCAAGTTTTTTATGAAGCGCAGGCATTTTTTTCTCTTTCAGCTGTTGCATCATCCAATCGTATCCAATTTTCTCCGACTCATACTGTCGGGTTAGCTGGCCCATCGCCAGGTATGCATGAAAAAGTTCGGGGGCTTTTTGGAGCAGTGGTAAGGCGATGGCTGTGCCTCCCGACCAGGCAAGGAGGTAGATTTTTTCCTTAGCAAAGCGCCTGCGCAGGTAATTCGTTACTTCCAGCGCGTCGGCAGCGAGCTGTTCCAACGTCAGGCTTTCCGGATCAATTGTGGCATCATACGAAAGTCCGCAGCCGCGCTGTTCCCAGTAGCAGACTGTAAAATAATCTTCCAGTCCGGGATTGTATGCTTCAATCAGGAAATAGTTGGGAAATCCCGGCCCGCCGTGTATGAAAAGCAAGACAGGACGTGCGGAATCCTTCGTCCGGATAAACATGCCCTGACGCGAACCACCGATCGGAACGAAAACCTTCTCAGAGATACTTCCGGCTATGAGCTGACCTTGCTTGTCGGTGAGTGCCTGTGGCTTGCCAGGACTCATCCGCCACAGCCTAAGAACCGGCAGTACAAAGAGAATGATGAGAATCAGCAGCGAAACTACCATACTTTTTACTTTTATATGTTGCGTTACTTTCATTGCAGCTCTTTCATCAAAGCTGATAAAGGTTCAGCCTGATTTTTTGACGGGCACCACCAATGTCAAGCTGATGTTTTTCAAAGACACCGGGAAAACCCCCGGCGTTGTAATTGCTGAAACCAAATTTTTCGACCGGAATCCCGATCAGGTTGGTATCAGCTTTGCCATTGCCATTGCGATCCTGGAAAACAGTGAAAACATATTTTCCGGGCTTTAGACTGATGGTTGTGACTACTGGTATGCGATCCGACGCCAGCTCGTAGGCTGCAAAAACCTTTTTTTGCCCGTAATCGGCTGCATTACTGAACACTGAGAGCAATACCTTACCGTCGCGGAGGCCGGCATTCAAGATGGTAATCTCCACCTCTGTCTGCGAAAACGCAGAAGTCAGCCAAAGCAAGTTTACAAAAGCTGCGAATATCCATTTCATAGGCCTTTGGTTTAATAAAGTGAGGTTCGGTTTTTATGTCGTTTTGCTACGCCGATGGCATCGCGCCAGCCGTAGTGCAGGCTGATGGCCCGCTGCGGACAATTGTCGGCACAAAGACTGCAAAGACTACAGTCGTTTTCCATTTCGGGCCAGGCTTTCTGGTTTACAAGCGTGATCAGGCCTAGCGGACAAAGTTGTGCGCACTTGCCACATCCATTGCAACGCTGATGGTTGAAAGTGACCCTGTCGCCTGCCAGCACAACCGTCCGGCCCTGTTCCATCACGACATAGCTGTTTGTAACCCCATCCTTAACAGGACGTTTTTCACTGACAGTCGAATAAAGGTCGGTGAGGGCATAGTGAGGCATGATTTTCAGGACAAAGCGGGCAGCCTTTTTCAGGTCGTTTTCATCGGGGCGGCCTTTGTTGCCCCCACCAATGATCACCCAGGGGCCTGTTTCGTCGAAAGCCCTCACTGAAAACTCGCCTTTAATCTGCTTATTCTTTTGAACCAGAGCAGCTTTCAGCCGACTATGGTAGTTGGCCGGAAAGGGATTTCCACGGCTCGAGAAAACAAACACCTCCTGAGGAGAGGCTGAAAGTTTGTCTACAACCTCAAAAATTGCCGGATGATGACTTCCAAAGTAGATACCCGAACCCAGACCAATGGTGTCAAAGCTATCCAGGCTCATATGTAAGGCCTCTTGGGCAGACACCAGCCTGCAGCCAAGGGCCTGTGCCATACTTCGTGCAATCCGGTAAGTGTTGTGGTGGTATACTGATTCACAGACAATGAGGCATTTCGTGTTCATAATATAGGTTATAAATCATGTATTTTGGGAAAATCAATTTATTTTGAGCTTCTGTCACGTTCTTCTTTGGAGGAAGTGGCGCGGTTGGCGCGGGTTTTGAACTCACTTTTTCCAAAACGGTAACTGAACGGCAGCTGCAGCCGGCGGGTCTCTGCCAGGGTCATCACATCAAGTTCGAGGTTGCCGTATTGCGCCAACACACCCGTTGAACCGGTTTTAAACAGATCGCTTACCGATAGCCTGAGAACACCCTGCCCGTTGAGCACCTGCATTTGCATTCCCAGATCGATGGTGTAAAATGGCTTGAGAAGAAAATTCCCATTCAGTTGCTTTGAAACATATTTGCCGTTCACTTCCAGGCTGATCTGCCGGGGCAAAGTAAAACTGTTGTTAAGGTTGCCAATGAAGCCCCAGCTGCTGAGTTGGCCGCCGATCGATTCCCTTGCCTTCACTTCCTTGTAAATGGCGACAGCAGTACCACCAAGTCGCCACCACCGCGCAGGCTGAAGCTGAACGGTTTCACTCAGGTTGACATCCACTGTATTGCCAAAATTTTCCGTGATTTGATAAGCTTCTCTGGTTTCATCATCCTGATAGATCACCTCAGTAAACAGATCGGTGGAATAATTGTAACCCAGGGTGGTAAACACCTTTCCTTTCCAGGCATGGTTCAACGACAGCGCCTGCGTAAACTGCGGCTTCAACCCGGGGTTTCCAAGGTTGTAGGTATAGGGATCCATCATCCATTTAAAGGGATTCAAAGCATGGTAGTTTGGCCTTCCGATACGGTAACTGTAGCGGAAACCCAGGGTTTGCTCCGGTGCCAGCTGCTGCTGTAAAAAAACCGACGGGAAAACATTGACATAACTGTTTTTGTCAATTTGGTCCGTTGAAACAGAATTTCCTTCCGAGAAGGTATTTTCAACCCTGAGACCCAGTTGAACTATTGTTGATTGAATCTGCGCGCGGCCACTGACATAAGCTGCCTGAATAACTTCATCATACAAAAATTTGTCTTGTTGATCCAGGTATCCGAACATCGATGACTTGCTATCAATGCTCACCCGGCTGCTTTTGATTCCCGCCTCGAAGAAATAGGTTTTGCTCAGCGGATGGGTGTAATCGGCTCTGGCCGAAAAAATATCGATGGTATTCGCGTATAAACTTGTCAGGTAGGCTCTTTCGGGTATGTCAGAAGCAAGGTACTTGAAAAAGTCGCTGGTTTGGGTGGCATCCCCTTCAAAAAGGAAGCGGGCATAATCGGCATCCACAATCAGGCTTCGGCCCAGGGTATCGAGGTCCCATTTGTAATTGGCATTGAAGGTCATGTTTTGCCAGGCCATCAGCCTGTTGGCAGAACTTATCACCGAAGAATCTACTGCATGATCGCTGTTTTTAAATGCTGTCAGGCCATCGTCCAGCATCCTGTTTGATCCCTTATTGCCACTGAACATCAGGCTCACTACATGACTTTCGGCGAGATACCAGTCGGCACCCAGTTTGTAATTGTGGGCATCACCATTGCTATTGCTTTCGTTCGACATCAGGGTGAACTGACCAGGGTCTTCATCATTTCGAAAGCGTCGGATGCCTTCCATTTTGTACCAGCCTTTCCAGTCGTAGAAAGCATAATTTCCATACACATTCATTTTACCGAAATTCATATTCAGGTCGGCGCCGGCATTGCCACCCAGGCTGCGCGTGAGGGTGGCACCTGCATTCACGCTGCCATTGAAGCCCGGTGCTTTGCTGTGCTTTGTTTTGATGTTGATGATGCCCGAATTGCCTTCAGCATCATACCGAGCCGAGGGATTTTCGATGATTTCGATGCTTCTGATATGCTTTCCAAGCATCCCTTTGAGGATCGGCGCCAATTCTTTACCCGAAACCCGTGTAGGTTTTTCATCAATCATAATCACCACACCTTGCATACCTTTCAGCGTGATGTTGTCGTTGTTGTCGATGTCAACACCGGGCGATTTCTTCAGAATCTCATACACTGTCTCTGACGAAGAAACGATGGAAGCATTAGGGTTTACGATCGTTTTATCCACTGCCTGCTCAACAAAAGCATATTTTCCCTTCACAACAGCCTCCTGCAGCTGCTGACTCGTTTCTTTCAGCATCACCTTTTTCTCAACGATTCTGTGCTCGTTGTCAAGTATTACAGGCTCCGATTCTGAAGTCTCATAACCAAGCATGCGCACCGACAGAAGGTATTCGCCAAAAGCTACCCCCTCCATCACAAAGTTTCCATCACCATTGCAAACGCTGCCTCTGGCAATTTCACCCGTTTTGGGATGAATGAGCACGGCAGTGGCATATTCCACCACCTGATTTTTTGTATCGGTAACCCTTCCTTTCACGATACCGCCATCTGCCTGTACATATTGGGAGGTCGTAAAAAGGATGATTACACAAAGGATCATGGTCTTCATTTCAATTGCTTTCATTTAGTGATTAAGTATTTGATTATGAGTGCAAAATTAATTCTGTCGAACTGCGGGAAAAAATTCCGGATGCCGGGAGTGTCTTCCTTCTGGTTGAAAGCGACAAGGGGGCAGTTGAACGTGCAGAAGAAGTATGTTTCTAAACTCGATGCTGAAAGGAAACTGGTAGTGAAAAAAAGAAAAAAGGCGCGAACGCCTGAAAGCATGCCGGTAGTTCGGATTAAAGTATTGTTGAGGGCATCGTCAACACTGAGAATGCTGATAAGGAGGAGCTTGAAGGCACTTAAAGATTTGAAGACGGAAAAAATAAGTCGCGGAGCCTTAGGCCGCCTTTCCTTGCAAAATAAAAAGTCAGCAGAGCCAGCAGTCCGTCGATGATGCCCGTAAACCAAAATGTTGGCGGAAAATCTTCCACAAAAATCATAAAGTAGTAGAGGACAATCACATAAAACAGTCTTCCAAAAATCAGGCAACCCACATTAAGCGCGTAATGCCTGATGTGACGCGAGGAAAGCAGCTGGAGCCAGGCAAAACAAAGGAAAAAAGATCCCAAAAAAACTGCGTAAAAGGGATCTGCAGGCGGGTTTTGAATCAACCTGCCAGTGCCTATGGCAAAGATATAAAGCACTCCTGCCACAGTATCCCACAATCCACCGATGGCAAACACGATTGACAGCGGTTTTAGTTTATTGGTCTTCATCGGTTTCAGGCTTAGAAACGACTCAGTTGCAGCTTAAGCGAACCCTTTCCATCAAGACTGCGGTAGCCCAGTTTCCAATTGCCAGAAACAGCTTCAAACGTTTGGTCAATAGAGGCGGTGCCAGGTGTTTCGACTAGCTTTTCGAACACCACCTCGCCCGATGCATCGAGTAGTTCAACAACCACTGCACCTTCGCCTAGAGCAACCCAGCCGGACAGCTCAACAAGCGAATGATCGCTCCCGACATGCATCAGACACAGTCCACGACTGTTTTTCGCTATTTCTGAATCAAAACCAAACCGGATGTCGTCCTGCTTACGGCAGGATGCAAACAGAATCAGGATGCTGAGCAAAGCCGTCAGTCCGAATCCTTTGCGGCTGTTGAGCAGCATAGCCGATAAAGCTCCAAAAAGCAACATGGAACTGGTGGTCTCGATAAAATGCGCGATCCTCACCGTTGCCGGAAAGAAAGGATTGGGCAGAATGATCTGAAATCCAAAGCCCCCAAACAGAAGGGCCAGAATCAGGATCTTTTTTCTTTGGCTGCATCCCAGCATCTGATGAAACAACCAGGCAGCCACACCAAAAAGGATGCCTCTGAAATAATGAACTACCACAAATGTGGGATCGCTGATGTTTTTCAACATAGAGGCCACGAAACCGGCATCTTCGGCACTCCCGGAATAAAACACCCTGGCAGCTTCAAACTGCCAGGCAATGAAATACCCGAAAAGGTTGTACAAAACAAAATAAAGTGAAGCTATCAGCAGGATTTTAGGGACTACCGGCAGCAGATGCCAGTCAAAATCTGCAGGTTTTCCATGCGACTTTAGCCTTCCTGATATCCACACCAGGAAAATGGTGTAAGCTCCGAAAGTTAAACAAAATCGTAAAAAAACACGGAGAAACTCATTCACACTAACCCCCTTGAAGGCATCACCCCAAAAAAGTGTCTCGAGAAGCCCCATCAGCGGGTACATCAGAAAATGGGCCATCAACAAGGGAAGCATCAAAACCATCCCGCTTTGGTTGCGGTGGCGCAGCAACAGAAAATAGGTCAACGCTACATAAAGCGCAAAAAGCAACAAAAGGGGGAAAAATCCCTGCATCTCCTCAGGCCTGATCTTACTAAGCACTGCCTCCGATACTGGCAGCAGGATGGTGGGAGTAATAAAAAAAACGATAAAAACCGAGGCCAGAAGGAAGATTTTTCCTGTTGTCAGTGCAATTTTTTTCATGAGATTCGTTTGAGGGTTTGTATGTTGAAGCAATTCTTTTTTAAGAAAACGAAAGAACCCGGTAATTCGTCTGCCTTGTCGCCGGCATTAAATCAGGCACCCGGCTTTGGGATTGCAATAAGAATTTTTGTGTTGTGTTGCTAGTGATGGCCCATTCGGTCAACCGGAATACCTGAACCGCAAGTGGTGTGGCATCGCTTCCGTTTTGCGGAAGGATGCAAAACCACGCACGTATTTCGACCAGTGATGTGGATTCAGAAACGTTTGACAATACCAATCCGCAAGGATACGTAATTGTGCTTTAGTTCGGTGACACTGCTTTCCATCTTCAGGTCTCTGGTAAGTGCATTGAATTTGATTCCGGGAGCAAGACTCCAGTTTTTGCCCAGGTTATAACTGATTCCGGCAGCCAATTGATAACCAAAACCATGTCCTGTATCGCCCACGATGTCTCCCTGAGCACGCTCGATCTCGATGTGATTGTAGAGGGCTCCTGCGCGCAGATCATACGACAGCGGCCCGCCTGAGATGGGATGCAGATACTGAACACCAAGCACATAGCCCGTTTCTTCAAAACTGGTTTTTTCGCCGGCGAACGACTCATCCGAACCAAATCGGTTCCAGCCCCATCCGGCATATATGCCGGCGAAAGGTGCGATTCGGTAGTGAAATGTACCTTCAAATCCAAAGCCAGGCCTGAGTTCAGCCTTGCCGGGCTTGCTCGTTGCCAGCGATGCGCCTCCGGACAGCTCAAAGGCAAAACGTTTTTTGTTGGGTTGAGCCATCAGTGTATTTAATGACAAAAGGGTCAGCAACAGGGCTGTAAAGAATGTTTTTGTTTTCATGCCAATTTTTTTATTTAATGAAACATTGATAAATTCACGACAAAAGTAAAGTCGGGTCAAAGTCATTAAAAATCAGACATGCCGAAGGTGTCTTTGAGGAGGATCAAAGCGTTTTTTAAAGTCATGACAGTGAGATTGGTGGTTCGTAAAGTTTTGGTCGCAGGGTCAGGAAGTCCAGGGGTCTCGGGGTCTTTTCTCATCAGAGGGTCTGGCAATTATGCAAATCCGATCCATCATTCCTAATCCTTATCATTTGGAGCCTAAGGAATTTAGCTTATTAGAGATGAAGATATTCTACCATTCTTCTCATAATAATTGGTTACGACTTGGATCAAGCGTGATTCATACAATAAATTGGATTTAGTTCGCAAACATGATAAAGACGGAAAGAAAAATCTTTGCTTTTAACAAAAAATTATGAACTTTTAAAAACCTTAAGATCCAACCCAAGATCTGAAAATGAACCAAAACCAATCCAGATGAAAAATTCATATTTACTGACAATCATCCTGCTTTTCTGCACGATCGGTCATTTATCTGCTGATAACGTGAAAGAAGACAAAGCGCGGGTTGCAGCCCAAAACTGGTACCGGCATTATGCACCTGAAAATAAGAAGTCAGCTTCGGTGGCCAGCTTTTCTGAATACAAGCACAACGAGCGCACTGCTTTCTACATTTACAATTTCGATCAGGAGGGCATTGTGCTGGTGTCGGCTATTGATGCGGTGACGGCTGTTTTGGGTTATGGTTTTGATCATTCGGCCCACGATGAAATTACCAACAAATCAGGGAGAGGATGGTCATGCTTGATGTAAGCCATTTAGGAAGAGGCATATATGTAGTTGTAATTAAGAATTCAACTCAAACAGGCAGAAAAAAACTTGTTATCCGGTGATGTAATGGACAAATTCCATTTTATGAATTAAATTTGTCCAAAAACATCATATGTCATTATATTTCAAAGAGATATAACATTAAAAATTCTTGAATATGCGTAAAAGCTTTCGTTGGTTACACTTCCAGGCCACAGCTTTGAACTTAAAACGCTGAACTAAAAACTAAGAACGCTTAACAACAACCCCTCACCCGTTTCTGCTGATCTTTTCAAGCATGGCTTTATTGAGCAGGCGCAGGTTTTTGCCGTTGAGGCTGATGAGTCCGTCCTTGCGGAAACGGCTCAGGGTACGTGTCACGCTTTCGCGGCGGGCGTGGACAAAATCTCCAAGGTCGTTGCGGTTGAGCGGCATCAGGAAACTGTCGTTGCCAAAAATTTCGTTGGCCATAAACAGCAAGGCATCGGCGACCCTTCCATTGATGTGTTTCTGCGACTGGTTGATGGATCGGTCGAAGAAAGACAGCTCATCCTGGCAAAGGTTGTTGATGATCTCGTTGGCAAACTTACCATTGAGCATGATCAGTTTTCTGAAGCTGTCGCTGCTGATGAAGCACACATGGGTGGTTTCGAGCGCCGTTACGGCATATTGGTTCAGCTTATTACCCAGCACTGTCGGAAGGCCGATAAACCGCGGCGGCTTCACCACTTTGAGGATTTGATCGCGGGCCGGACCTGTTTTGTGAACCTTCACCAGCCCCGACTTCACATAGGCCACCCCGGTGTGCGGGTTTCCTTCACGGAAAATCTTTTCATTGCGCTGAAAAACGATGGCCGAGCAATTGTTTTGTAAAATGAAAAGCTCAGCCGGATCGAGCACCTCAACGGCACATGACTTGAACTGACAGGTTTCACAATTCGTTTTTTCAAGCTGTTTCATTCAATCATCCATTGGTTTCAATCATGGCAAAGTTAAATTGTTTTTGTGATTGGTATCACCTAAAAACAGTGATACAGATCACATTGTTGAGATCAATCCGGGCAGCTGTGGTTGTATGTTTGTAAAAAATCAAAAGCCATGTGTAAATTTGGAACATTCTTCTCAAAAATCGGCCTGGGATCCTTCTTTCTGGCCATACTGACCATGGTGGCCGGCTGGCTGTTTCTGGAAGTGAACGTTTGTATCGCAGCCATGTTTCTGATGAGTTTCTCAGCCCTCAACTTCATCCTGTGTATGTTTTGCAATTGTGCCCACAACCGGCGAAACAAGACACTGGGCGTTGAATAAACAACTCCTTTTTGATTGACATCCGGCCTAACCCCCTAAAGCCACAAAAGACCAGATCGATTTCAAAGAAATGTGTTCATTTTAAATTTGGCAGGAGCATGTTGGCTGCAATGCTTTCTTCGTTTCGACGACGTGGCTGAACCGTTGGTTGATTACTTTCACAATAATTGTTTGGGTTAAGCGCCCTAACAGGAGACTTTACTGAAGTTGAATTCAATTGCCAAATTCACTTGCTTTTTGATCGGTCACTGAATTTTCAGCTTTGTGGTATTTGCCGTTCAGACGAAACATAATTTTGTTTTCTTTGCAACTGAATCATCAAAAGAGTATCAACCATTAAAAAAAAAGCACCCGATGCAAAGATTCCTGATTTCCCTGGCAAGCCTCCTGATCCTCTTCAGCCTCAACGCACAGGCTCAAAAGAAAAAAGTGTATTACACCACCGCCGGCGAACTTATTTTCTCAGCTGCTGCCATCGACAACAACGGCAACGAAGGTGGCAGCATCCTGCGTTTTTCACCTTTCTTCAACAGTCAGAACCACATCAACAAAGACCTGAACAGCGCATTTGGGGTGTTCACAGGTCTGAACCTCCGGAATGTTGGTTTTATTTACGAACATGCCGATGGTAACACCCGCACCAAACACCGGAATTACAACATCGGAATTCCTGCCGGCATCAAACTGGGCAATGTGGATGCGACTTTTCTCTATGCCGGTTATGAAATCGAATTTCCAATCAATTACAAGGAAAAGACTTTTGTAAATGAAAAACGAACCGACCGCTTCAACGTTTGGTTCAGCAAGCGTGTGCCTTCTTTCTATCATACCGTCATGGCGGGTATTCAGTTTAAAGGTGGTGCCAACCTCAAATTCAAATATTACCTCACCGGTTTTTTCAACAAAGATTTCACCGAAACCATCAACGGCATCCCGATGAAACCCTATGCCAACATGGATGTTCACGTCTTTTATGTGTCGCTCAGTTTCGATATGCTGCGTGGCCTGGAACAATTTGGCGTGGTTGAACCAAGCGAAATCAAGGTGTATTAAGGTAATGTGGCAGCTACGCCCGTTGGCATCAAAAGGCTTTATACCCTGCCCTTGAAACGGATTTTACAAAGCTGTGCCTTACATCCGAAACAAATACAAACTTCAACTAAGGTTGTAAGACAAGGTTACTGGCGCCACCCATAGTGTAGGTTTCAAACCGATCAGCAAATGATAGCAGTCGAAGATTTTATTTTTCAGCATGAAGGAAATCAGCGCGAACTGATGCTCTTTTTTCATCACTATTTGAGCAACGACTTCAACCTCAACGCGAAAATGCGTTTCAAGATACCTTTTTATGATGCCAAAAGCTGGGTATGTTACCTGAATCCCATCAAAAAAGACAGGGTGGAACTCGCTTTTATCCGTGGAAACGAACTTTCCAATGTTCAGGGCTTGCTGCAAAGCAAAGGCAGAAAACAGGTGAGCGGCATTGAATTGGAGCTTGTGACTGAACTTCCGTTGCAGCAGATTTCCGAAATTCTCCACGAGGCTATCCTGCTCGACCGCAAAAGTCCTTATTCGGTGAGAAAAAAAAACTGATTGCAGCTTCAATTTTTAGCCTTAAGGATGAAATCCGGTCAGTAGTTTTGGCATGCAATTGATACCTTCGGTTCTTTTAGAAAATTAGCTTCCATGAAATACTCATTCAGCATTTTGCTTCTTTGGCTGTTTTCTTTCAGCGCTGTTGCTCAAATTATCGAAAGCGTCGGCATCAAAGCCGGAATAAGTTATTCCAACCAGACTTACTACTACAAAACTCCCGGCTTTTCAATCAAGATGGATTACAAGACCGGACTTTATCTGGTTGCAACAGCTGAATCGTTCAGGGGAAAGCACCTGGCTTTGTCCACTGAGGCAGGTTTTGTGCAAAAAGGCTCGCAGGACGAAGTTGAGCTTGTCACGCCTGAGTTTCCGGAGGGTAGCGGACAATTCACAACCGCCAAAATCACATCCAGTTACCTTACTTTCTGTCCGGCACTGAAAGCGTTTTTTGACCTGAAGAAGCTGTCGTTTTATGTTCAGGCAGGACCGCGACTCGACTTTCGCGTTGCAACACAGTCTGATTTCGGCGGAGAGCTTAACAAAAAAAAGAATAAATTGATGGCGGGCCTCAACTGGGCAGCCGGAGCTGAATACAAAGTCAGCAAATTACGTTTACTGCTCGAGTTTTCAGGACGGCCCGATTTCACACCCCAGCTCGAACTGGCGCCAACCGAAAACAGCACAGGTCTGAAAGTCACCGGAAAGAGTTTCCTTCTGACCACCGGGCTACGGTATCAGTTGCGGTGAGTTTGCGCAAAACCTGCTAAAAACTGAAATAAAGATGAATCCGGTTTATTCAATCAAAGTTTTCGGACTACCTTGTTAAAGGTTGGGAAATCAAAATTTCGATCGACAGATCAGGGTTTTATCACGATCTTTCGTGACTGCCTGATGCCGTCCTGAATCAGCTGCAGCACATACATTCCGGCTGCCCATTCCCGGGTGCTCAACGTTAGTTGCTGAACGGGTTGAATCATATTCTCAGTGGTTTTGTACACCACATTTCCCATCAAATCCGTGAGGGTGATTTGCAGATCGGCAGCAGAAGCACCTGCCAGCCGGATGTTGATCACTTCTTTGGCTGGAAGTGGAAAAACATTGAAATCTAATGCTTTGTTGTCGGCCACTGACACCGGATTGAGCGAGGCAGGATTGGAATAGACCGTTGAATAGCTGTTTTTCTGAACCGATGTCGTACAGCCGTCTGCCCTTTCGATGGCGACCATATAACTCACGGTGCCCGATGGAGCATCAAAATCTGTAAAAGAGTTGAAGCTGGAAGAGAGTGTGGCAATCTGCTGATAACCGCCTGAGCCTGTTTTACGCAGGATGTTGTACGATGCAAACTCAAAGCCCAGATAGGGTGTCCAGATCAGGTTCCAGTTGCCACCCACACCCTGACTGATAGTGAGGTGAATGGTCTGATGAAAATCACCGGTAGGAAAAATCCTGTTTTCGCTGTCGGTAAATCCGATTTTGTAGCGGTAAGGTCGCACGGCAGGATTTGATGCATTGTCGGTTACAATGGTTTCGCCGTTATAAGGCACAGTGGCAATCACCTCATACACATTGGCCTGGTTGGTTTCTTTGTAAACCAGAAAGTTGGCGATGAGACCCGAATCAGGTCTTTCCCAAACAATCATATTGTTGTTGCTCAGGCTGTCGACCGTCACCATGCACAATGGGGTATCCGGCAAGGGGAAAATCGAAAAGACGGCACTGGTGTCCATGGCTGACAGCGCGTAGGGATCGCGGATCCTGATCAGGCAGGTTTCGGAATTCACATTGGGCGTGGTCCACACATAGCTGCCCGTGTTGCCGGTGCTGATGGCATTGGTGATGGTGATCCAGCTCTGACCGTTGTCGGTTGAATATTCAAGATCACAGTTCTCCGAGAAGGGTTGTTCTACGGTCCAGCTGATCGTCAGCGGGCTGTAAACCCCCACAATTTCGCCACCGGCGGGAGATGTTAAAGTATAGACAGGGATTGGACTAACCGTGAAAGGCGAGCTTAGCACAAACTCGGTTGGGTCAGCAGCGTTGCTCAGCTTCAGGATGCAGGAAACCGCCGGAGATTCCGGAAAAACGAAATAACTATAACCGCTGAGTGCATTGATATTTTGAGCCAAAGGCTCAAATGACAATCCGTTGTTTACCGAAACTTCTGCATTGAGCAGGGTAATATCCGGATCGTTAATGAGCCACCACACATAAAAAGGTGTGTTGACAAAAACCACCGAACCCGTTCCCGGTTGATAAAGGGTGATCGGCGGCACGCTGATACTGAACGGTCCGTCGCTGACATCGCTGATGGAAGAATTGGTGAAATCTGTCAGCCGGAGCAGGGCATTCTGGGTAACAAAGTAAGGCACGCCCACCGAAGCATTGCCACCGTTGGGAGCCGAAGGAACTTCACCGAAATAATACCAGGTGTTGCCCCCATTGGGTGAAAATTCCACGTAAATGACACCGCCGAGCGATTGCCCTGTCCAGCTGATGGTCTCAACAGAGCCGTACACCCAGCTTTCGCCGCCGTTGGGATTCTGCAGGGTAAGTGACTGTGCCTGACTTTGCAGACCGAAAAAGATCAGCATTGCGACAGAAGTTGTCAGGCGCGAAAACTTTCGGAAAGTGTAGTAGAGTGATTTCATTGAGTAAGATATGATTGATGTAATAAGAATGTAAACAACCATGCATCGGATAAGTTTGTCAGATTCGTAAATATATCCGGAATCAACTCAAATGATGTCTTTTATATCCGGTTGCTGAACAAAATTGTTCATCCTGAAACAAAACAACAGGAATGATTGTTACTTTTGAAAAGGAAGAATTAATTAACAAAAAAAAGATCAAAACGATGAAATGCCCGAATTGCAATGTGAGTCTGGTGATGACCGACAGAAGCGGAATTGAAATTGACTATTGTCCGCAATGCCGCGGGGTTTGGCTCGACCGCGGTGAACTTGACAAAATCATCGAGCGATCAGGCCCGACCGTCAGGCAAACGCCTTTTGAAGGTTATTCCGACAAGCAGCGTTATCCTTCCGACAGAGAATACCACTACAAGAAGAAAAAAGGCCTGCTGGGTGAACTCTTCGACTTTTAGTCGTTCTGCCAGCCCCCCTTCCCTGCAGTGAATTGGCGCATTCGCAGAGAAGGCAATGATCATGGCTTATAAAGGAGTTATTTCCCTTCAGGCATGGATTTATTACATTTGCCAGATGGACGATTTGTCGATCGGGCAATCACAGATCATCAAAAACCTGCTTCTATACCTGACGGACCATGCAACAGGATTTTCATTTATTCATTCAGTCGGCGAAGGCCATTTGTCCGGTACTGACAGATGCAGAGCTGACACACTTTAGCGCGTTGCTCATGTGCCTATCGTTGAAAAAAAAGGAGTTTTTCCTGCAGTCGGGTCAGATTCAGCAGCATATTGGTTTTATTACAAAAGGATTGGTCCGGTCATTTTATATTGACAGCCAGGGGAATGATATCACTGTGAGGTTTTATTCCGAACAGGACTATGCCACCCACTACACCGCCTTTATCACCCGCGAACCATCCAAATATACCTTTCAGTGCCTTGAAGACACCACACTCGTTTTGCTAAGCTATGATCAGATGCAGCGTATGTATGTTGATTTTCCAAACTTTGAGCGTTACGGACGGCTGATCGCAGAAGAGATTTTAAAAATGCAGCAGGCACGCATCGAGAGTTTCATCTTTCAAACGGCAGAAGAACGCTATGTGGCCTTCACAAAGCGTCACCCTGAGCTGTTCAACCGTGTGTCGCTCACTCATTTATGCAGCTACCTCGGTATCGAAAGGCAGACGCTGACACGGATTCGCCAAAAAATTGCCCGCCAATAATTTTTTTTTGACGCATTTGTGTCATGATTGTCTCCGGGTTTCCGCCAAATTTTGCGGCATCAAAGCCTCAGATATGAAACATCTCTCTTTTCACCCTGCCCACGACCGCACAAGCGCCGCTGCCCTTCCTCTTGCAGCTTCAATATTCAACGAGTTGCATACCAAATCAAACCGACGCGATTTTTCTTTGAATTGGCTTCTCCCAACGATGATCATGTTTCTTTTTTCCCAAACTTTATCCGCACAAAACCTTCTAAAAATGAAAAAACAAATCATTCAAACCACAGCAGGCAACATCGCTATTTTTATAAAACAACATCCCTCGCAAGAAACCCCCATTGTTTTTTTGCACGGGGTGTATTTTGACCATCGCTTATGGGACAAGTTCACATCCCAAATCAACGACAGGACAGTGATTGCCATAGATATGCCATTGCACGGTGAGAGCGTTGAAAACATCAAAGCCGACTGGAACCTCGACGATTGCGCCGACATGCTCCTGCAGGTGATTGACAGCCTGAAGCTACAACAGGTCATCGCCGTTGGTCATTCATGGGGCAGCATGACCATCCTGCGCGCCGCCGGCAAAGCACCCGACAGGTTTGCATCAGCCGGCTTATGCAATATGCCCTTTCAGGCGGCAACAAAACAGGAAAAGCGGAACATCAAGATTCAACATACGGCGATGATTTTCAAAGGTTTTTATATGAAACAAGCCGCTAAGGCGCTGATGAGTAAAGAAAGCCTGACTCGTCATCCTGAAATGATGCAACAACTGATCATGCCCATGAGCAAAATGCCATCCAAAGCCATCCGCTATACCGATCGGGCCGTCAGGATCAATGCTACGGATGCCACCCCCCTGATTCGCTCACTGCAGGTTAGGACCATGGCCCTGACCGGTGAGTCAGATTATGTGGGCACACCACCCCTGCCTCAAGCACACATTGTCAAAGGAGGACATGTAAGCCCTCTGGAAGCTCCGGAGGAGGTGTATAACATGATTCGCTCACTGATGAGCAGATGAAACAGCTGCTGCTATCCGCAGAAAATGAACAGATGAAGGTGTGATTACTGCAACCATTGCAGTACTTTGATGAAGCGTACACCCGGGCGCCGCTGTAGCCTGTTGCGACAGACATTTGATAACGAAAACGAGGCTGTCTTAAAAGTGTATGATGTGGCACTGTATCGTATGCTGTGAAACGCAGTGGCATTTGCAATTAAATGTATAGCAGCATATCGCAGAGTAAACGCTTTGTTTCACCATGAAATGGCATCTGCCATTTTAACTTTTAAGACAGCCTGTTTCATTCAATGAATCAGATCTTTTTTCCGATATAGAACACATAGCCGTAAAAGGCTTTGTAAACATCATAAAGCCGTGCTTCGTGCCTTTGGTTTTCCACCAGGTCTGATGCCGTGGCATTGCCCTGATGTTTCTTCAGAAACTCCTTCTGCAAGGCTTCCTGTGGCTTGTAGAAATGTTCGGTCCAGCAGTTTTCGGGCAGGATGAAGGTGGCCACGGGCACATAGCCTGCGTTTTGCATTTTGGCAAGGTTACCGGCAATGGTGTCGATTTGCGGATAGGCATCGTTCCAAAAAGCATTGATTTCTTCCGGCCGTTCGTTGGTGAACCACGATGCCTCGGTGACGGCGATGAAGCCTCCCGGCTTGAGGAAACGCTTCCACTCGCGCATGCCGCGTTCAAAACCAATGTTATAGATGGCGCCTTCGGACCAGAGGAGGTCAAGTGTTTCATCGCCGAAGGGCAGGCTCTCCATCGAGCCTACCTGGCCTTTTACCCGCGGGAATAATCCCAGTTGGGAGGCCTGAGCATCGAAAAGGTCGATGAAAGCCGGAAACAGGTCGATACCGGTGATTTGGCCCGGGAAGCCGGATGCCAGCACCATGGTTTGGCCGCCGGTGCCGCAGCCGATGTCGGCACAATGCGCCCGGTCATCAAAACCGTCAGTGAACGATAAAGCTAGCAGGGTGGATTCAGGACTACCCGGCCCTTGCCGGTCAATACCGGAATAATATTCGCAAATAAGGTTGAAATCAAAATCGTGTATGGATGAATTTTCTTTGTCCATGATAAAAAAAATTAAAAGAAATAAATGGCTGAACAGTCTTAAACTGCTTCAGCATGAATTGAAGCAGATTGAACAGTGAGGCAGCAATACCTTAACCACAACCAGAAGGCATTGTAAAATATACAATGAATCCTGCTATGGCACTGTTAAGCAATGAGATAAGCACGGACTGCCTCCGAACTTACCTACCTGACCGACTCCAATGTAGTGTTGTACATCCAATGATTTGAGAATGCAAAGTTAAGTTTTTCTTTAGTTTAAAAGTCAAGGATTCTAATAATCAATGACGTTTTTGCAAACTATGCTCAAATTCAGGATATTTTGCTGAAAACAAAGGAGCGTAGTTGCCAACTACGCTCAGCTTTATCATAAACTAATATCGATGAAGTTGTTGCAAACTTTGCCTATGCTGCAGCGCATCCCTGCGCTGGGCGTAGTTTGCAACTACGCCCTTTTCAAAATCGAAAGTACCGACAAGCCTTTGTCAGTCAACGATATCAACACACGTTACCTGGTGCAGTCCTTTGCCGGGGATGCGCTTTACCGCAACGAGCTGGGTTGAACTTTGAACTTTGAACTTTGAACTTTGAACTTTGAACTGACCCCAAGACTCCAAGACCTAACATCCTACCACCCGAAGCACAATTAAGCCAAAGACCAAAAGCTGAAAGCCTTCAGCTCCTTAATATCTTTTCCAGTTTTTTGCCTTTTGCCAGTTCGTCAATAAGTTTGTCGAGGTAGCGGATTTTTTGCATGAGCGGGTCGGTGACGGACTCCACACGAACACCACAGACCAATCCGGTGATGGTAGATGCAAGGGGATGAAATTGAGGCGCCTGCATAAAAAAGGTTTCAAAATCGGAATTGGAATTCAGGTGATGGTTCAGGGCAGTTAAGTCGTAGCCGGTGAGCCAGCAAATCACCGCATCCACCTCGGCCTTGCCGCGGCCTTTCTTCTCCGCCTTCTGAAGGTAAAAGGGATACACTTTGGCAAAAGGCATTTTAAAAATCTTTTCGTTGTTCATATTCCCTGAATTTTACCGGTCAAATTTACACTCATTTTGAGACAAAGCGCCTGAATTTCGTCTTCGATAATACAAGCATCGTCTATCCCTATGCCGTTCTCCTGATTATCAAACCCAAAATATGCTGAAAACTTCGCTGAATTGCCGAGGAAAGGTTTGGATGGATGGAAGAACTGCAGCCGCAAAAGAAAAAAAGAAAAAAAGTAAAAATGGCGGGAAGTTCCTTTGTTCTGAACAAGAGAAAGAATAGCATGCGATGTTGCAACAACATGAAATGGCAGTTATGGAATATAGTTAATGAAGAATTATTTGGACAGAATCGGGTATTGACAAGGTTCTGAAAGGTCTAGTTGTAAGCTGATTACAAAATCAAATAAACCATCCAACCTCACGAAACAAATTAATGAAATAGGACAACCGGCAACAGTAAGCCCGATGACAAACTATTTCCTGTCATCTTCGCCGGTTTCTTTATTTTTGTGTTTTATCAATCTACCTATGACAGCAGTCAGGCAGTGCTCCCATCCTGTCCGAAACTTTTTCAACAAACCTTTGGTTTGCTGCTGCCTGATTATCCCGGTCGGAATGCTACTGTTGTCAGCCTGGTTTCAGCGTGTTTACGGACAAGGTTTTAAACGACTCGACACCCGGACAAGATCGGATATACAAAATGTTCAGGCCATTGGTGTGGGAAGTTGCTTTTTTCTCACCAACAGGGTTTACAAGCTTGACAGTTCGGCTAAAAGCGCTGCATCGCATCCACCTGACCTTCAGGCGAATGTTTTCTGCGCCATTTCCGGCAGCGAATGGTGGGTGAGTCAAATGCTTGAAACATATGTCTCCCGCTTGTATCATATTCAAGATGGTATCACGGAAGAAATAGAGTCTCCGTTTGCAAATTACATCACTGCCATCCACTTTGATTCTTCGGGAACACAAGGTCTGTTTGCAAGCTGGTCGGAGGTTGCCCGCTATCACCAGCAGTCTTTTGATTTTTTCCCTCCGGTGCCAACAAGCTATGCAGTAGAGAAGCTTGCCTTTATTTCGAAGGATGAGTTCTGGGCTTTCACCCAAAAGGGGGAGCTGTTTCACTGGTTTCATGGCCGCTATACACAGCTTTTTTCCGAATCCGGCGTGATCGATTTTCAGGCTGCGGGGTCCCGGTCCGTTTACGTGCTCACTGCTAAGGCCTTGCTGAGGCGTGTTGGTGATCATACCGACACCCTTGCTGTGAGTCCCCTTTTCGCCATGGCCAGGGCCTTTGCCCTTGTCGCTGAAAATGAGCAGCTGGTGGTGGGTCGCAATGGGATGATTGCCACAGTGGCGAATGGAAAGACCGAACTGGTTCAGGAGACTGTCACCGAAGAATATACCGCTGCATCCGTATATGGCAACGAAATGTGGGTTGCCGGCAAAGGCGGTTGTTTGCGCTACAAGGGAAACAAAGCGCTGAAAGTTTTCGAAGAAGGCAACAGCGGATTCTCACCGCAACGACTCATTGTCACTGGTCTGGAAACCAACAATGAATATGGTGTATCCCTGGGTGATGTGAATGGCGATGAATTACCCGATTTATTCGCTGTCAGTCTCTCCGGACCCAACCGATTGTATATCAACAGGACGGTGTCTGAGAACAGAGACAGGAAAATACGATTCTCCGAAGAAGCCTTCAGGCGTGGCTGTTCGGGTGAGCTGCCCGATGAAGACAACTCCAGCATGCTTTCCTACAAGCTGGGCTCTGTGATGGCGGATGTTGACAACGACGGCGATCAGGATTTGTATGTTTGCCATCTTACGGGTTCAAACCAATTGTTTTTAAACAACGGTCACGGCTTCTTCAGGTCGGTGGCCCACCAGAAAGACCGGGCCAGTGAGGATTTTAAACGATCGAATGCTGCCGCTTTTGCTGATGTTGACAGCGATGGCGACCTCGACCTGTTTGTCACGAGTGAAGACAGCTCCAACCGACTTTTCGCCAATGACGGCACAGGCCATTTCAGAGACATCACCCGCCAGTCCGGTCTGGAAACAAAGAAAGGTGGCATGTGCGCCGCCTTCGCTGATGTGAACCACGACGGGCTGCCCGACCTGGCTGTAACATTCTGGTTTCCCGGCGATAAGATTTACCTCAACCGGAGTACCAATACTGAGATACGTTTTGAAGAAATTACGCAGCTCACCGACCTAGCCAAAAGCAAACCCACCAAAAGCAACGGCATCGCATTTGCCGATGTGAACAACGACGGACACCCCGACCTTTTCATCGCAAGGCGAAATGCCCGCAACTCCCTCTACCTGAATCCGGGCAACGGCCATTTCCGCGATCAAAGTTCCGTTTATCTGCCCGGGGAGCCAGCAAGGCTTTCGAACGGATTGTTGTTTGAAGACCTCAACCTCGACGGCTTCACCGATCTTTATGTTTCCAATGCAGGGAAAAATGTTTTCTATCAAAACGAAGGAGGGAAGTTTTTCACCGACATGACTGCCGTCTTCGGACTCGAAATGGAGGGCTATGGTACCGGTCTGGCTTGTGCCGATGTTGACGGAGATTTTGATCCTGATGTATATGCGGCGAGTTATGACGGCGGCAACTCCATGCTCTTCATCAACCAGGCTGAAACGCCGGCAACGGCAAAGTTTCGGCTGCGGGGTGTAGCATCCAACCGCGATGCCATCGGCGCAGTGATCTGCCTTTTTGAAACAGATTCAAGCGGAAAGCTACCGCTGCTGGCAGCCCGGCGCGAGCTTGTCGCCGGCTCGGGCTATGGCTCTGCCTCTGACAAAGAAATCATCCTCGCCCTCGACCCGGAGAAAAAATATCTGGCCGGCATCTGGTTTCCACGCGCTGCCGACACCATTTTCGTCCCTGACATCCGTGCAGGTGTAGCCTATCAGGTGAATGAAACCGAGGGATGGAAAAAATTCGTCACCACCAGCCTCCAACTCCTCAAACGGTATACAACCGACCGCGAGATGGTGCCCGAACTGCTGAAATACATCATGGTGTTGCTGGCCATACTATGCTACCTGTGGCGGCAGCAACGCATGCACGACATCAGTACTTTTCGCTATCACCTGATCGCTGCTGGAGTGGTAGTTCTGGCTTTCGCAGCGGTAAACCAGCTTTACCTCTTCGCCGAAAAACCATTCCATTTCTTCATCGGACCAATGGTGGCTGCTTTCCTTCTTGCCCTGGCGCATTTTCTGATTCTCACCATCCAAAGCAAACAACTGATACGCAGGCAGCAGACCGAAATCAGGGAAAAGCTGGCACGCGACCTTCACGACGATCTCGCTTCCACCCTGGGCAGTGTGGCCATTTATGCCGACACCCTGGAACAGCAAAACCTTCCTGACAAAGACCGTACGCTTTACCTCTCAGGGAAAATTGCCAACCTGAGCCGGCAGGCCCTCAGGGCGATCACCGAAATCATCTGGATGACCTCGCCCCGGAATGATACCTTGCAAAGCCTCGTCAACAAAACGGCCAACGACATGCAGGAGCTGTTCACCGAAAGCAACATCGCCTTTCAGGCTGAGACAAGCCTTCAGCACGATCCCATCGCACTCGAAGAGCACCTCCGCAACAATGTTTTCCTTATCCTGAAAGAAGCAACCAGCAACATCCTCCGACATTCAGCAGCAAAAAATGTTGTATTTGAGGTGAGTGTAACCGACGGTCATTGCCGGATGCGCCTTGCCGACAACGGCATGGGCATGGACGCCACCCGCAGTAAGAGCGGTGAGCTGCACGGACACGGACTGAACAATATGCGCAGACGCGCTCAGGAATCGAAGCTCACACTCAGCATGATTTCGGATGCAGGCAGGGGAACAGAAATCCATCTCACCTTCAAAATTTGACCCGTTTCGGTCATGTATCCCGCTGAAAAAGGTCGTAAATTAGCAACACAAAAAACATGGCAGGATGAAAATCTCCATCATCGAAGATCATACTGAATTCAGGCACAGTCTCGAGTTTATCATCGGTTCCTTCTCCGACTTTCAGCTGATGAGCAGTGTGGGCTCAGTGGAAGCCTATCTGCAACAGCCTGCCGATGCGGAGGTGCTGTTACTCGACATCAACCTGCCGGGCATGAGCGGCCTCGATGCATTGCCCTTGTTAAAAAAAAGATTCCCCGGTCTTAAGGTGATTATGCTCACCATCCTGGATGATGATCAGCACATCATGACGGCCATTTGCCGGGGAGCCGACGGCTACATCCTGAAAAAGTCGCAACCACAGAAAATACTCGATGCCGTGCAGCAGGTTTACGAAGGAGGCGCTGCACTCACACCCCTGGTGGCAAGACAGGTCCTGGCGTTTTTTCACAAACCCGTCACACACAGCCCCTCACAGCAGGAAGCACTTACAGCCCGCGAACTGGAGATCCTGGCGCTGATTACCAACGGAGTAAATACCGAAAAAATTGCCGCAAACCTTTTCATCAGCCCGCAAACCGTGCGCAACCACATCAAAAACATCTACGCCAAGTTGCAGGTTCATTCCAGGGCACAGGCCGTTTCGAAAGCCCTGCGCGAAAACATCGTCTGAAAAGGCTTGTCAGCGCCCGAAAACCTCAGGCATTATCCCGCAACCCATGAATTTCAGCACCCACAGAGATCTCCGAAAATGACCCAAACAGGCTATTGTCCGGGGACTTACGCAACTTTATTTTTGTCGGGAAAATACGGCACAAGATGAAAAGATCCTCCCCATTAACCGCCGCCTGCGCTGTGGCAATCCTTCTCGGAAGTATGCTGTGGTGCTCAGGCTGCTCCAAAGAAACCAGCGAACCCAAGCCCGAAACTCCTGAAACCATCACCGATGCCGATGGAAATGTTTACCACACTGTCACCATCGGAACACAAACCTGGCTGGTTGAAAACCTCCGAACCACCACATACAGGAATGGTGATCCCATTGCCAACCTGCAGGAAGATGCCCTTTGGGCTTCGGCCACACAGGGTGCCTGGGCCGACTACGCCAACAACGCTGCCATCGTCCCTTCCAAAGGCAAACTTTACAACTGGCTGGCAGTTTCCGACAGCCGCAGGATCGCCCCAACCGGTTTTCACATCGCCACGGTGGCCGAATGGGAAATCCTCATTGCACAGCTTGGAGGCGAAGCAGTGGCAGGCGGGGCGATGAAAGAGACCGGCCTCGATCATTGGGCCGACCCCAACACAGGCGCAACCAACAGCAGCGGATTCACCGCCCTGCCTACCGGATTTCGCAGTCCTGACGGCTCTTTCAGCGGCTTGAGCGGATATGGCTATTACTGGAGCGCCACCGAAAACTTTACCCAAACCAGTGCCTGGTATTTTGGAATGAATATGTACTCGGCCGGCATCGAAAAAGCCATCGAATTCGAAAAAACCGGCCTCGCCGTCAGGTGCGTCAAAGATTGACAGGCCGGCAGCATCGAAGCCTCTCAGCCGGAATACCGGTGATTTCTTTTGTCCCGCACAAATAAGCCACCCCGATCATAAAAAATCAAAAGTTCTGTTACCATGCAAGTCCATCTTAAAAGCAAAAACATTCTTTTTGTCCTCACGCTCCTTCTGCTCACCGCAGGCTGCGACAAAGAGGAAACCACAACCTGGAAAAACGCCCTCAGCTTCGGCACCGGGACAAATGGCTTCAACCTGACCGGTGAGGCACTTACCCTTCCGCACGGAACCCTCTATTTCAGGCTGGAGACACAGGATGATATGTCGGGTTCTCCGGTCAGGATCGTTGTCCGAAACGTCGTCACCCAGCAGGAATTCGTCTACAATTACGAAGCCCTACAAAGCTACGGACACCTGTATGTGGGGCCGCTGGCCTTACCCGAAACAGGCAATTTCACTGCCGAGGGCATCCTCACCGAACCCTATACCAGCATCGCAACCGTGCAGCTCACCATTTATTGAGCAGGCCGCCGGATCGAAAAATCAACTTTATTTGAAACAAGAACCACAAAAATCATGAAAAACCTGAGAAAATACTTCGTCATGACAGGCATGCTGACGCTGACATTGCTTTTATCCTCCTGCAACAAGGAAACCGACGAAAAACCTGACGGCTTCGGGGAGGTTACCGATGTTGAAGGCCATGTTTACCAGACCGTGACCATCAACGGGCTCACCTGGATGACCGGGAACCTGCGGGTGACGAGCTACCGCAACGGAGAGCCCGTCAATCCCGTGACCGACGGAAACGCATGGGCCTACACACAGGAGGGTGCCTGTTGCTATTATGAAAACGACGAAAACAATGCCGCAAAATACGGCTGTCTGTACAACTGGCAGGCCGTAAACGATCCCCGCGGACTGGCACCGGAAGGGTGGCATGTGGCCACTTTTACCGAATGGGAAAACCTCCGTGAAGCCGCAGGCGGAAGTCAGGCGGCAGGAGGAGTCCTGAAATCAGCAGGCACCACCCTCTGGCTGGCACCCAATACCGGCGCCACCAACAACTTACAGTTTAGCGCTTTACCGGCAGGCCTGCGCGACTGCACCGCATCAGGACCCTTTTACGAAGCAGGCCGGGGAGCCTACTTCTGGACCGCCACCTCCTATGACGCCCTCAATGCCTCGTGCTGGTATGTCACCTTCGAAAGCAGCGAACTCTACGAAAGCCTCAACGGCAAAGGCTGCGGATTGTCGGTGCGCTGTGTAAAAGATTGATTGAAAGTCCTTTTCCATTGGAAAGACTGAGCTTTTGAATCGTTGGTTGAGGGGTTGAAGGGTTTAGGGCTGACGCAGCAGGCTATTGGCAACTGCGCAAGGGTTTAGAAGTTGAGAGATTGAGGGGTTTAGGTCTGGCGCAGCGGGCTATTGGCTTTTGGCAAACTGAGCAAGGGTTTAGGCCGTAAGATGTTTGCGCTGACGCATTCTAAAAGTGCACTGACATATTGTTCTTGTGTGCAAGGTACTAAGAACCCTTACAAATCATCGAATATCATTCATTCATAAGCTTCTTTGCGTTTCTCCGCACCTGCACGAAGCAAGCGGCTAAAATAGCCATGAAATATAAAAGCAAAATTCAGCGTTAAATCCCGCTCAAAAACGGTCAACGCTATTCAGGCAACCACAACTCTTCACTTTTCACTCTTCACTTTTCACTTTTCACTCTTCACTTTTCACTCTTCACTCACAACCCATCACCCGTCACCAAAAAATCCCTATTTTTTTACTACAACTTAACATCTGTTTAAGAAATTATTTTTTACTTTGCCTGCGAAAAGGCTGCTCAATCAACGCATTCAGTTTAATGATTGGAGAAGGTCTCCCGCCTCGCAGCGGAAGCCGGTGAAGAAATGTGCCAACCACACGATGGATAAAAAACTGCCCGCCCCTGATTGAAACCCCCTTGCAACAGCGTTTATACTGCTTTGAAATACATATACAATAATAAAAACCAAAAACGATTTTTATGAAACAACAATTACTTTTTTTGAGCTTAGTGGTGATGTTGCTGGGCAGCGGACCTGATGGGTGGGGGCAAACCCCAAACGGTTCGTTAAGTTTTGGTACAACTGCAAATAGTACCACTGCAACCACCGGTAATACAGGATTTGGCGGGATTAGAATTGGTACCGGAAGTGGCAGCTTTACAATTATGAATCCAGGGCAGGAAATTGGAACTGATGCTGAATTAAGAGGCATTGCTCCAACTGGTGGT
>JANJXG010000064.1 GCA_024709145.1 Bacteroidales bacterium
CAAAAAAAACTACCTTTGCCCAAACTTCCTTATGAAAAAACACCTGATCACGTTTGTTATCCTGCTGTTCTCTTTAACAGGAACCGCACAAACAGCCTATGAGCACATCTCAAATGCTCCGGTCTATCAGCTTTTGTCTGAGCTGAGCAGCCTGCATCTGATCGACATCAACAGTGCAATCAGGCCATACAGCCGCAAACAAATCGCTGCATGGCTTCAGGAAGCAAAAGCCAGCAATCATAGCCTGCCCGTGAGTCTGAGGAAAAGAATTGATCAGCAAATCAACGAGTATGCCACCGAAACAGGTTTTCTTCCCAGTGGTAAACTCAACCTCATTCGCAATAAAACTTCGGTTGCCATGCACATGCTGCCACCCGAACTGGCCTACCGCGACAGCCTGTTCGCAGCATTGATACGTCCGGTTTACGGCATCAGGTATGTGACCAATCAGAATGGCAGCTTTTACCACAGCTATGGCGGGGCCGAAATGATCGCTTATGCCGATGGTAAATGGACTGCTTATGCCAGCATCCGTGACAATTATCAAACCCTTGAAGCACTCGCCCTGCCAAATTATCTGACAACGGAAGCAGGGGGTAATTTCAAAACCGGTGTACAGGGACGTTCAGGGGCCGAATACAGCGAAATGCGCGGTGGCATCACCTATAGCTGGAAATGGGGCTCCTTCGGGCTCATCAAAGATCACATACAATGGGGCGACAACTACAACGGGAGCAATATTTTCTCGGGCAGATCACCCTCCTTTCCAATGGTGAAACTTCAACTCAAACCTGCTTCCTGGTTTGAGTTCAATTACTTTCATGGCTGGCTCATCTCGCAGGTGATCGACAGCAGCAGATCCTACTACACCTCTAACGGTGACTTCAGAGGAGTCTTCAGGCAAAAATATATCGCTGCCAATATGTATACCTTCAAACCTTTCAAACAATTCCATTTTTCAGTGGGTAATTCTATTGTTTACAGCGATGTTCCGGTTCAACCTGCCTATCTTATTCCGTTCTTTTTCTTTAAATCACTCGATCATACCCTCAATAAAGACATCGACAATCAAAACTCAGCAATGTTTGTCAATGTTAGCAGCCGTCAGATTAAAAACCTTCATTTGTTCACCTCACTTTTTATCGATGAGCTTTCGTTTTCCCGATTTGCCGACCCTGACAGGCACAAGTTTTGGTCGGTCAAAGCGGGTGCATCCCTTCAGGCTTGGCCTATCCCTGCTTTTAGCCTGACCGGTGAATACACCCGAACAACTCCCATGACTTACAAGCACCGGGTGCCGGCTACTACCTTTGCATCCAATGAGTTTAACCTGGGTCATTATATGCAGGACAATTCCGAAGAGTTTTTTGTTTCCACATCCTGGTTTCCAATGAGCAGCCTTCAGCTCAAGTTATCATATACCAATGCCTGGCACGGCAATGATTATCAATATGTTTTTGGAGATGTGCCGGTGGATGAAAACCCCGTACTGAAAGAAAAAAGCTGGAGCAGCGTTGTAATCAGCCTGAGAGCTGAATACCTTCCTGTCAGCAACATCAGGCTTTTTGCTGAATACAGCAACAGTAAAGTGTCCGGTTATCCTGTTGATGGAAAGACAGCCGGCTTTTATCTTAACCGTTTTGGACCGAAATACCTGCATGGTGTCAACAATACTTTTTCAGCAGGCTTTGGTATTGGTTTGTAAAATGAAGCGCTGATGAATGGCCATTTCAAACTTACAATTTATCGGAAAGCTATTCCTTTGAAGGAGCAGCAGACCATACAGCAGTTTTTATCAACCCATCCGCATAATACCTCGTTCCAGTCACCTGAATGGTTTCATTTTTACCTGAGTCTTCCAAATTACAAACCCTTGTATTTTAGCATTACTGACGAATCAGGTTTGGTCAAAGCGGTGATGCTCGCTGTAATCATTGCTGAAGGCAGTGGTCTGATGGCTTTTGTGAGCAGCAGATGTGTGATTTATGGCGGACCAATAATCGATCAGGATAATGATGTCATCCTCGCCACCCTGTTGGAAACGCTGACTCGCCAAATGAAGACCAAAGCTATCTTCACTCAATTTAGAAATTTCAGATACTGGAACCAAAGCTCGGTAAGCATCTTCGAAAAACATGGTTACAAATTGCGCGACAGACTCAATCTGATTGTCCCACTTGAATCTGCCGACAAGGTTCTTTCGGCTTTCAGTGCCTCCAGAAGGCGTCAATTGAAAAAAGCGCTGGCTGCCACTCCTGAAATCAGGCAGGCTGTCAGCTTGAAAGAGGTGAAAGACTTCTACGAAATGCTGCACAAGCTATACAAAACCAGGGTCAAAAAACCATTGCCTCCTCTTACCTTCTTTAATCATTTTTACGAAAAACTGGTTCCGGTTGGTCAGGGAGTTATCCTTTTGGTCTTTCATCAGAATCAGCTTATCGGAGGGATCATTTGTCCGTTGACACCCGGTCATACAATTGCTGAACTTTATGTTTGTGGTCTTGATAAGGCCTTTCCGCACTTGTATCCAAGCGTATTAGCCACATGGGCTGCCTTGGATTATGGCATTCAGCACCGCATCCCTGAGTTT
>JANJXG010000052.1 GCA_024709145.1 Bacteroidales bacterium
GCCGATACACCACAAATACTTTGTCAGCTTTGCAGCGGCGCGCAGTGCGACAACAATCCATCGCTGTGTTGCCACCACCAACTACAACCACCGTTTTACCTGAAAAATCATAGCGTTGACCCGTTACCTCCATGTTCTTCAAAAAGTCGATGCCAGAAAACACGTTCTCCGCATCATCGCCAGGGCAGCCAACGCCTGTCCCTTTCTGCGATCCTATAGTGAGCACCGTGGCATCATATTTTTCCTGCAAATCATTATAATGTAAATTATCCCCTAACTTATTGTTATAATGAATATTAACACCAAGATCAGTAATGTTTTTCACTTCCAGGTCAAGCAAGTCGTTGGGAAGCCTGTATTCCGGAATGCCATAACGCAACCAACCACCCGGATGTGATGCAGCTTCGTAAATATCTACCTGATGGCCTTTGAGTCTGAGAAACCAGGCTGTTGAAAGACCACCGGGACCAGCACCAATTACAGCCACTTTTTTTCCGGTGTCGGGCAAAAGCTCGGGTACAAATTTCCCGGACGACTGAAGATCGTAATCCGAGGCAAAACGCTTAAGATAGTCGATGCCAACAGCAGCACCTTCCTCCATCAATCCCCTCCGGCAGGCGGCCTCGCAAGGCCTGACGCAAACACGGCCGCAGATGGCCGGCAATGGATTTGTTTCTTTGATCAAGGCTACTGCATCGCTGTAGCGGCCTTTGTCGATCAGGGAAATGTAGCCCTGTACATCAACACCGGCAGGACAGGTTTGCTTGCAAGGCCCCATACAATCAGCGTAATGATTGCTCAGCAGCAGGTCAAGAGCAGCTTTGCGGGCATTTTTTACAGCAGCCGTTTCAGTGTTAACTTCCATACCTTCAGTGATCATGGTTGAACAAGAAGGCTGATGTCCGCGCATCCCGGCCACTTCTACCACACAAACATAACAGGATGAGTAAGGCTCTATCCGGGGATCGTGACACAAAGTTGGTATTTCGATTCCATGCCTGCTTGCACATTCATAAATGGTTTCACCCTGAATGCCTTTAACGGATTCGCCATTTAGCTTCAAATTAATATATTGATTCATCTTTTTTCTCTTTCCGTTTTACTATTCCACAACTACAGCATCAAACTTGCATACGGTAAAGCACTCACCACACTGAATACACATGTCCTGATTGATCACATGTACCTTTTTTCTGTCACCGTCAATGGCATTGACAGGGCATTTTTTACCACAAACTGTGCAGCCCGTGCAATGCTCTGGGTCAATATGATAATGCAACAAAGGCTTGCAAACTTTTGCCGTACACTTTTTCTCATGGATATGAGCTTCATATTCATGTCTGAAATATTTCAATGTTGTCAACACCGGGTTGGGAGCTGTTTGGCCCAGTCCGCAGAGTGAGTTGTTTTTAATTTGATGAGCCAGGGTTTCAAGTTTTTCGATGTCGTCGGATTGTCCTTTTCCATCGGTGATTCTTTCAAGAATTTCGAGCATACGTTTAGTTCCGATGCGGCAGAAGGTGCATTTTCCGCAGGATTCATCCTGGGTGAAGTGCAGAAAGAATTTGGCAAGGTCGATCATGCAAGTTGACTCATCCATCACGACCATTCCCCCCGAGCCCATGATGGCACCGGTAGCGTTCACTGAGTCATAGTCAACAGCTGTTTCGCCCAGGGACGCCGGAATGCAACCGCCTGATGGGCCACCAAGCTGAACAGCTTTGAATTTTTTATTGTTTTGAATTCCGCCGCCAAGTTTAAAAATGATTTCGTTGATGGTGATCCCCATTGGCACTTCAACCAGGCCGCCATTTTTGATCTTGCCTGTAAGTGCAAACACTTTGGTTCCTTTGCTTTTTTCAGTTCCGTAAGCAGCATAAGCCCCGGCACCGTGATTGATAATCCAGGGAATATTGGCCCAGGTCTCCACATTGTTGATATTGGTAGGCTTCTGCCAAAGCCCTGAAACTGCCGGAAAAGGAGGTCTTTTTCTGGGCATTCCACGTTGTCCTTCGATGGATGCGATCAGGGCTGTTTCTTCGCCGCAGACAAAAGCGCCGGCACCTTCTTTTACATAAATATCGAAACCGAAACTGCTATGTCCAAAGATATTTTTACCCAGGTAGCCTTTTTCACGTGCCTGGTGGATGGCAATATTCAGGCGTTTGATAGCCAGGGGATACTCGGCCCTGCAGTAAATCACTCCTGTAGATGCACCGATGGCATACCCGCCAATCATCATGCCTTCGAGCACAGCGTGCGGATCGCCTTCGAGCAGCGATCTGTCCATAAAAGCCCCGGGGTCGCCTTCGTCGGCATTACAGATGATAAACTTTTCAGCCCCTTCGCTTTGGGCTGCAAAACGCCATTTCAGGCCGGTTGGAAATCCGCCACCTCCGCGGCCTCTCAAACCTGAGTCGAGCACAGTTTTGATCACGGTTTCAGCCGACAACTGCTCGCTGACAATGGACCTGATGGCCTGGTAGGCTCCTTTTGATTCGGCTTCCTCCAGCGATTCCGGGTCAATATGCCCGCAATTACGCAAGGCAATCCTAACCTGACCTTCAAAAAAAGCATCCTCAGCCCCAAGACCCGATTGCTGACTGACTACCATAGTTTCAACAACAGTTTTCATTTCAAGGTGTTGCCTGAGCACTTCCTCCACCTTATCTTCGGTCATGTCACCGTAGATGACCCATTGATCCTTCTCATGGATCTCGACGAGAGGTTCTTTGTAGCACATGCCAACACAACTTGTTTTGGCAAGTTCAAAGTCAAACAAACCTGCTGACCGGAGCGTTTCAAGTTTATGATAGGTTTTGGACGCGCCTGCAGCAATGCCACAGCTTCCCAATCCAACAACAATTTTTGGTTTTACAATCGTATCCATGAATCTTTTATTTTTCTGTGACAGAGGCCTGATTTCTGATTTCTCTGATGATGCGCACAGCCATTTTCCCATTCAGTTTCCCATGGGTATTATCACCGATCATCATCACAGGAGCGAGAGAGCAACAGCCCAGACAAGCCACTGATTCAAGGGTGAAAAAGCCGTCAGATGTCGTTTCCCCATCCTTTATTTGCAGTTCGTCACGTAAGGCTTCATTGATGGCGTTGGCATTCTGAACATGGCAGGCTGTACCATGGCATACCTTGATCACGTTTTTACCAACCGGTTTCAGTCTGAATTGCGCGTAAAAAGTGGCGACACCATAGATATCGGCCACCGGCACTCCCGTTTCCTCCGATATCAATCCGAAAGCAGCCTCCGGCAGGAAGCCATAATGCTCCTGCGCTGCCTGCAACAAAGGAATCAGACTCCCCTGCTTGTTACGGTATTTAGCGAAAATGTGAAGCAGCGGTTGCAAATCCTGCGGCTTCTCTGTTGCAACAGGCTGTTCGACAGCCAAACGGTTGATACGCATATCTACGGATATTAGTTCAGTTTTGAGTGAACTAAAGTAGAGATATTTTGTCGCCAACTTTGGTTTAAATGCTGATTAACAGCAATTTATATTCAATCTAAATAAGTTTGACGAAGGTAAAATATTGAAAATGTTTTGGTAAGGTAAATAAGCTGTAGATTTCTGAGTTAGGGCAACATCACTGGTTGCAAAAATTTGCGTAAAACACGCAAAACCAAATAATCAGGAATTCACATCCAACCTATTGATATATATTGATTTATGAATTTATCATAAATCCAGGCAAAAAAGTACCCATTTTAACAAACAGTGGATTAATGTTTTACTCCGGCAGCTTCAATAGCCACTTCAACAAGCTTTGCCATCACAAGATAACCGGCACGATTGGGATGAACACCATCATAAGTCAGTTCGGCCAGTAGTCCTTGTTTTTCGTTTACCATGGCTTGGTGATAATCAACAAAAACATGGTCATGATCAAGGGCATACTTTCTGAGCAGCAGGTTGAGCGCAATAATTTTAGAGGCAGGCTCGAGGCCGGGCCGCCAGGGATAATCTTCTACAGGCAGAACTGCCGAAATTACTACTTTGATATGATTGGTTTGGGCAAGCTCAGCCATGGAGCATATATTGCCAAAAATCTCTTCCACCGTTGCAGGTCCGGTATTACCAGCCAAATCGTTGGTACCGGCAAGAATTACAACTACTTTTGGCTTCAGCTCAATCACATCCTGACGGAAACGTAGCAGCATCTGAGGTGTAGTTTGCCCGCTGATGCCACGGTTGACGTAAGGCTTGTTCTCAAAAAATTCAGGCATGTGATCGCTCCAACCCTCAGTGATTGAATTGCCCATGAAAACGACACGGTTTTCACCGGGCCGGGGCTGACCCATCCGGATGTTCTCGGCTTTAAAATGCTGCAAATCTGCCCAATCCTGGGCGTAGACCGTTGGAATCATAATAATGTATATTATCAAAGCAATGGGCAAGAAGCTGAATTTAATCATATTGATTTTTTTTCAAAGGTCTGAAATCCGTTTTAAAAAAACTAATGATGGCAAATTCTTTCCAGGTAATTAACAGCAATCAACAATTCAACAATTGGTTCGCCCGATCATAAGAATTGTCATAAACGATTCATTTTAAACTACTCCGTACTTGAATGAAAAAAGTATTCCTCTTTCAAGTACAGTGCTTCTTGTCCGAGAATTGCCATGTTTAATTCCAGCAGCTGATCAAGGGATTCATCGAAATAGCAAAGTTTGAAAGCGTGAAAGCCGGCATCAAGCGCGATAGCAGCATCTTTACGAAGGGAACCGTGCGTACCGTCATTGTTAATGAGTTCCTTACCACCAATCCAAAGGACTGATCCATCGTCGGACTTCAAAGAAAAACGATAAAGCCCCTTCTTTTTTACTTCGATGAAACCTTCGAATACATAACCAAAGTAATCTTTTTCAGCCTGGCTTGAGATTTCAGGGACTTTGACAATCCCTGATTTAAGCACTTCAGACTTCATTAATTCATCTACGCTGGTAAATTTCCCTTCATGATAGCTATATTTCAGGCCTGGTTTCAAATCATTGTTCGTGGTTGGAGACATAAATTGATAATCCTGTTCACGAAAGCTGACACCGTAAGGATAAAAATAATGAAACATTTCACCTTCTGGAGTCCTGATCCATGTTTTGAAAGTCCGCTCGCCTTCCGTTAATTCAATCACACGTCCGCCTTTGGGTAAATCACCATAAGAGTTAAATCCGGTTTTCTGTCCATATGCCAAGGCAACACCGTGATACAATCCGATGTAATTATTCACGTGATCGTGACCAACAAAAGCCCCCATCACATCACCCATTTCAATGAAGGAAGCAACCATACCAGGATTAATTGCTGCAGAAGAAACGGTTTCATTCTTAAGACCTATGGTTCCCGGATTACCAAAGACCCTGTCCCACTCTGGTGTCGGGATATGAAAAAAGGCCAGAGCCGGAAGTCTGTCAGTTTTGGTTTTATCATTTCTGGCAATGCTTTCGTTTCGGTACCACTGAATTTGATCAAACCGAAACCAATCATAATACCCTGCATCTGCGATAGCGGTATATGCTTGCGAATCCAGAAAATAGAGTAACGCGGCCAACCCATCACCCGAACTCGCCTGAATTGGGAGCACATAATTTCCAACCCCTGAAACACTGCCTTTGCGACCGAGGAAGCCGGGCATAGTCTCCAGTAAATCAAAGATGTTTTCGCGTGATAAATCTGTTTCGTCATCGTGATTACCCAAAGTAACAGCCCATGGAATCCCCGAATATTGCATGAGCTTGCCTATACTTAGCCAACCTTCCCGCGCCGGACTTACGGTTACAATGTCGCCGGTGAAAACAATCAAATCAGGTTTTTCAGCCAATATAACCGAATTCAGCAAGGTCTCAACCAGCCGGCATGAAGCAGGGATATTGCTGTCCCAGTGAATATCTGTAAACTGAAGGATTCGAAAAGCTTTATCAGGCTTAAACTTCAGTTTCGGGTCTTGAGCTGTTTTCTGAGCATAGCCTGAAGTTGCAACATAAATACTGATCAGGGAAAAAAATAATGCCAATTTGATGATCAATTTCATGTTATTCTGACTTTAAGTTCAATACAACTAGAATTGGGTTGTGATCCGAATAAAAGGTGCTGTCAATTTCCCGGAAAATATTGTGATAGCTGCTAACCTCCAGCTGTGGACTTACAAAAACGAAATCAATCAATGGCCTTTCAGCAAGGGGCAATCGCCCGAAATCATGAAAACTCCACTCTGGCCCCTCAACTGTTTGTGCTTTTGCATGCGTATCGGAGAGCCATCCACTTTGAAGCATGATTTGTAACGGCTCCGATTCGCTAGTCCCATTAAAGTCTCCTGTAATAATCACAGGTAAACCATTGGCTAATTCACTAGCTTTAGCTAACAACAATTTGGCACTGTTCTTCCTGGCCTGACTACCAACATGATCGAAGTGGGTGTTCATTACAAGGACTTTCGTGTTTGATAACCGATCACTAAAGACGGCCCAGGTTACTATTCGTTCGCAAGCAGCATCCCACCCTTTCGACCCTTCTTTTTCAGGGGTTTCACTGAGCCAGAAATTTCCTGACTTCTCGGGCGTGAACCTGTCCTTTCGATAAAAAATTGCGCTGTATTCTCCTGCTTCCTTGCCGTCGAAGCGACCAACGCCAACAGAAGCATAGTCTGGAGCTGCATTTAGAATATCATCGAGTTGATTCTTAAAAACTTCCTGTGTTCCAACAATATCAACTGCTTCACGTTCAATTAGGCCGGCTGCAGCACTTTTTCGATAGCGCCAGTTGTGAATACCATCACCCGCATGATCGAGGCGAATGTTAAATGTCATTACCTTTATTTCATGTTTTCCCTGACCGAATGTCTGTGCGGAAATGAAAAGGCAAAATATAACTATCGTATTGGCCAGGTGTAACTTACAGTTCATAACTTATTGCTTAGTTCTATAAAACCAATTGAAATTCTAAAATGAATGTAAAGGAATAGTAAAAAGTGGAACCCTGCAAATTTTCAACCTAAAACATGGATAAGAATTTGCTGTAAACTCAGGATAGAATCAGCGTATTCCAGCAAAGGTAAATCATAGGCATATGCTTAAAAAAAAGGCTCAGGTTTGTCCTGAGCCTTCAATTTTGCATTAAAATAGATTAATTAACCAGAATTTTTGTGTTTTTTTCAAAACCATCACCTTTAACAGTAATAACATATAAGCCTGTTTTCAGATCAATTCCTTTTGAATAACGTCCTGATTGAGGCATACTATCCACAAAGAGAGACTGTCCGGCAGCGTTGGTCAATTGAATGATCATTTCACCTAATCCAGATTCAGCATCTACAGTGATGGATTTGTTTAAATAATTCACATTTATTTTCTTCTCAGGGCTTTCAGCAATACCTACAGCGCCCCAGTCTTCCAGCTTCACAGCATCAACAAACTGCCCCATACCACTTGGTGTGTATGCATGCCAACCAATAAAAATATGATCGTCAACGCCGGGAACGATCAAATGATCACCTAAAAGCCAGTTTTGATCGCTGATGGTTTGGCTGTCGAACAGCACATTCGACATGCCTGAAGCGTCACCGGCAGTGCCCCACGCAACTTTCATCGATTCGGGATTGGATGGGAAGAAGCAGCGATAGGCATAGGAAAGTTTGTATTCCTTGGCTGCGCTTACCTGAAAAGGAGGTGCGATGAGCCAGTTGTCGAGAGCCTGTGGTGATCCGTTTTGGGAATAGCAGGCAAATGCTTTGGAACTGTTGTATCCTATCAACGAAGTTGTTGACCATGAAAGTAACCCGTTGTTAATTGCGCTCCAATAAGGTGGCAGGGCTGGGGGAGTCACTGATTCAACTGTCATTTCATAGGGCAATGTACTCATAACATCCATCGTGGTGAAACTATAAATGTTTGGACATTCAGCCACACCAAAAGTATTTCTGGGTTTCACCGTCAGATAATAAGTTGTCAGTGGTTCGAGGTTTTCTCTGAAGGAATTTTCTGTAACAGTTACTCCATTTAATATGTTTCCAGGTGTTGTAACACCTCCACCATCTGTACCGAAATAGACATCATAACCTGAAGCGAAAAGAGCCGGCTCCCAGGTTACAAGGTGATTGAGGAAGGCTTCATTTCCACCGTTAACGGGGCTTACCAATCCATTGGAACATTCCGGAAGGCTGTTAAATTCATCAATTCCGGAAATAATGATTGAGAAAACCTGATCAGCAGTAAGCGTTCCGGCATGATCAACGATGATCGTATAAGTTCCGGCAGCAGGAGCAGCAATGTAAACCTGTTCTACATTGTCAACACCATTCTTTGAGTTGGTTGTTGCAGCAGCAGCCGGGCTATCCGGATCAAGTTTGTAAGGATAATATACGTTGAGACTTTCATCAACGATCCGAAGATCGAGATCGTGAACGATGGAGGGTGTTCTGTTATTCAATGCAGATGGTTGAACAGTTCCCTGTTTATCAGTCCAGGAAATTGTAACACGCAATGGGTCAATACCGTCCATCGTAATTTCGCGGGTATAGGTTTGCGTATTTGACAAGGTCACTTCGTCAATAACGGTTTGAACCTGGTCTTCAATAATAATTTCGGCAGCGCGGGCAGTATTCATCAAGCCCCATCCGAATTTATAGTCCGGGCCAGGATTCGGGCCTGCTTCATCAGCCGTGTGGATTACAAGACCTTTTAGCGTTGATGCCCTCATGGGTGTTCCACCATGCGTTTGCTGATACAATTGCTGCAACAACACCATGCTGCCAACAACGTTTGGTGACGACATACTTGTTCCGCTCATCGTGGTGTAGGATGTGTTGCTGCTTGAATTAAGCGAATAAACATTCACCCCTTTCCCCACAACATCGGGTTTTATGCGACCATCATCAGTTGGTCCCCAGCCTGAAAAACTGCTCATGACCACATTCGAGGGGCCTGTATAATTGAGCACTTCATTCACAGCCCCTACGGTCAGGATGTTTTTACTGTTACCTGATCCACCGATGCAGTCATAACCATCGAGGCCACCATCTTTTTCGGGTTCGCCGTTTTGGCCGGCGTTCGATGGTCCGTCTCCGCGGTCATTACCTGCAGATTTTGTAATCAGAAAGAAAGGTGCATTGTATGCGATCTGATCCCAGGTGCGTGCCTGAGAGTTGTAAAATCCGAAAAGGTAATCTTCAACAGGTGAAACACTTGGCGAACCATTCCATGTCCACTCACCGGTGCTTTCATTTTGATTCCAACCCCTTACCTGTCCCCAGGAGTGGTTAGAAATCTCCATTCCTGCTGCTGAAGCGGTAGACATTTCTGTTTCCACACTGTTCCAATCATAGGCTTTGAGTTGTCCTTTGTGAGCCATCCCTTTGGCGTTGGCATTCACACCACCGGACACAATGGTTCCGGCGACGTGGGTTGCATGGGCTGATTGTGAGGTTGCATTGTCGGGTTGTGTCACACGTTGCGTGCCTGTATTATTGAACTCCTGATGGGTTCTGCGCACAGCGCCTCCGTCCCATATACCAACTTTATTGTAGCCCTCACCTTCGATGACAACACCAACGCTACCACCTTGCCAAAGCTGGTTAGCTCTGGTTGTGATGGCTGCACCTGCATTGTCGGTTTTGTAATAAACGGGTTGGCCGTCGACAACATCAACCAGTTCAATGATGGTTCCATCATCAAAAATCTGCCTGATATCCACGTTGTTGGCCTTGGCATAGGCTTGCACACGCTTTTCCTTCTGCTTCCATTCTTTTTGTTGTTCACGGGCTATTGCCTTCAGCTCCTGAACATTTGTTTCGACCTGAGCAAATGATGGCAAGGCCATCCACAATGCCAGCAGCATCACTGATGCTTTGAAAAGGGTATATTTCATCATCTGAATGTGTTGTAGTTAACCTGACAAAAGTAGCTTTTTTTTTAAAAAAAGTCCATTTCCTGCACACGATTGTGCTTGTTAAAAAAAATGAATCTACATATACTTGATTTTCAAAAGCATAGTTTAATTGAATTTTTCTGAAGTTTTGCTTCACTGCCGAAACCATCATTGTTTGATAGCCCTGAAAGGCAAGATTCACTGAATCAATTATATTTGCGCAAATTTTTTCACTATGAAATCATCTATTGTTATACTTGCCGGCGGAGGGCCGGCTCCGGGAATTAATACTGTGATCAGCACTGTTGCCAAAGTATTTTTACAAAGTGGTTACAGGGTTATTGGATTGCATGGCGGTTATAAAAGTCTTTTTTCGGAAACGCCGGAAATGATCGAGTTTGATTTTGCCTTTGCCGATGACATCCAAAAGCAAGGAGGATCGGCAATACAAATGAGTCGTTACAAACCAAAGGATCACGAATTTACGACACGTTTTTTTATTCAAAACAATGTAAAGCTTTTGGTTACTATTGGTGGCGACGACACTGCGTCAACCGCAAACAGGATTTCAAAGTTTTTGGCTGAAAACAATTTCAAGATCCAAAACATCCATGTGCCTAAAACCATTGACAATGATTTGCCATTGCCCGAAGGATCACCAACGTTTGGTTATTACAGTGCAAAAGATGAAGGTGTCAGAATTGCTCAAACAGTTTATGAAGATGCCCGAACTAGTGGAAATTGGTTCGTTGTTTCAGCGATGGGGCGTGAGGCAGGTCACCTTGCATTTGGTATCGGTGCAGCTTGTCATTATCCGATGATAATCATCCCTGAAATGTTTTACAACACTGAAGTCACCTTCGACCGCATTACGCGTCTCATTATCTCCTCGATGGTAAAAAGAAAAATGCTTGGCATTCAATATGGTGCAGCTATTGTAAGTGAAGGTGTGTTTCATTTCATGACCGATGCCGAAATTGTTTCATCCGGTGTGAACTTTACTTTTGACGAACACGGACATCCTGAACTTGGAAACGTCAGCAAAGCACACATTTACAATATGTTGCTTCAGCACAAGCTAAAAGACCTTAACCTGAATATCAAAAGCCGACCAGTGGAGCTTGGGTATGAATTGCGTTGTGTAAGGCCAACAGCATTCGACCTGATGTATTGCGGTTTGCTTGGTTACGGTGTCAAGGCACTTTATGATCAAGGGATTACCGGTGCCATGGTAACCTCCGATCCTGCAGGTAATGCAGCTCCTCTTTACCTGAAAGATGTTGAAGATGAAAAAGGGAAAGTCAGACCGCGTCTTGTAAATATGCATGGGGAGAAAACCAAACTGGTCTTTGAAAACGGGTTGCAATACATTGGCGAGGACGACTATGTAGCAGCGCGTGCATACCTCGATAACCCGGAAGAATTTGATTTCAAAAAAATACTTAACTGGTAAACTGAAACAAAAAAGGCAATTCACTTGAGTTGCCTTTTTTATTACATTTATGTTGCAAGTAGTTTCAATGCCAATATTTTATCTAACAGGACTTCGGCCATCTTCAGGTGCGACTCATGAGTCCACCCGGCGATGTGAGGGCTTAAAATAACATTTGGCATTGACAGCAAACGACGAAAAGTGTCAGGCAAATGACTCACCTTCAGGTCTTCAAAAGAAAACCTTTCATACTCCAATACATCAAGACAGGCACCTTTTACAGTGCCATTCTGAAGACTTTCCACCAGATCATCTGTTTTTACGATCGGGCCACGTGAAGTATTGATCAACCATATCGGTTTTTTAAACCGATTCAGAAAATCAGCACTCACAAGACCGCCGGTTTCATCCGAGAGTGGAATATGAAGGCTCAGCACATCGGCTTCAGCAAAGATTCGATTCATATCACACTCAATCACATGATTGTTACCAAAGCCACTTTTATACTTATCATAAGCCAGCACAACAGCCTCAAAACCTGCAAGTTTTCGTGCAAAGGCTGAGCCCGTATTACCAAAACCGATGATGCCAATGGTTTTTCCTTTAATTTCCGTACCCCTGTTTTCAGCTCTGATCCAGATGCCACGCCTGACCTCAGCATCCACTTTTGGCAAATGATTCATCAAAGCAAGTAGCATTCCCAAAGCATGTTCGGCAACTGCATTTCGGTTTCCTTCAGGCGCATTCAGACAAATTACACCTTGTTTTTCAGCTGTTTCAACATCAATATTTTCCATCCCGGCACCTACTCTTGCTACAAACCTGAGTGAATGCGCAGCCTTTAAGAACCTGGCATCAACAGGAATCTTACTGCGAATAACGATGCCCGAGTAATTTCCGGCGATGCCCAGATAATCCTGATAAGAATAACCAGGGAAATCATCACATTCATAACCAGCTAACATTAGTTGCTCTCTTAAAAAAGGATGGGCTGTATCGATAAAAAGGATTTTCATTGGAAACTACTCTTAAGTTTAATATAAAGCTTTGGACTCTTAAATATGTTTTTAAACTAAACATGGCTAAATTAGTAATTCTTACCTCAATTTAAACTAAATCATTACTCAAAGATTGAAGTTCAAGTTAATAATCGATTAATCATTATTAAGTACTAACGGAATATATCTATTTAGTGCCTGACTAATATTCAGAGGACTTCGTTATGAACACCATTCATGCAAGTAATCAATTTTAGTATACCTCTGCCATTTTTAATATCTTGCCCTCAAACTTTGAAGCTCAAGATACTATAGACAGACACTATTTATTGTCTGTCCATAATGTCAGGTGCTTGAGCTTTAAAGTTCGAGGGCGAGGCATGTGCGGAATGAATGTCAGGAGTTTACTAGTGTAAATGACTGACATGAATGACGAACATAACGAAGCCATCGGACTTTAAAGACAAGCACTATTTAACTGTCGTTGGATTAAAAAAGTCCAAAAAAAATTTGTTGTTAACCTTTGAATTCACCCTTCAAAAAAAATTTCCTGCCAATTTCAATACAAATGTTGATTTGGTTTTAATCAGATAATGGGAAAAATAATGCGTTTTATACTCAAAAGTCCACCTAAAAAAGTCCGTATGTTTCATACATTCAAATCACCAGACATCGAAGAGGTTTCATTTTCACAGTTGAAATTATTGTCTTAATTTCGGTTTTTGTTAACTAAAAGAGAAAAATCATTTACTGAGAACAGATGTTTTTCAAAACTAATTGATAATGTGGAATTTACTTGTTAGAGTTATCCTTCGGAACCGGCTTGCTATTTTGATAATTATTGCGCTTTCCACCATGTTTATGGGCTGGAAAGGTTCAAAAGTGAGCATGTCGTATGAATTTGCGAGAATGCTACCCGCTTCTGATACTGCCAGCATGGTTTACGAACACTTCAAAGAAACCTTTGGTCAGGATGGCAGTGTGATGTTTGTCGGGGTACAGGACAAACAACTGTTCGAGCTTGACCGATTCCGTACCTGGCATGAATTAACTGAAAAAGTTAGACAAATCGATGGAGTAGATGAGGTAGTTTCACTCAGCAGACTTTATACCCTTGAGCGCAATGATTCATTGAAAAAGTTTGATTTTAAGCCACTTATCGAACATTTCCCTTCGACGCAGCACGAGCTTGATTCGCTGAAAGAGGCCATTTATAACCTCCCTTTTTATGAAGGCTTGTTGTTTAACAAAGAAGCCGGAGTGAATATGATGATGATCACACTCGACAAAAAAGTTCTGAATACAAAAAACCGGATCGGTTTGGTTCACACCATAAAAGATACACTTGACTCATACACAACCCAATACAACATCCCGCTCCATTATTCCGGATTGCCCTATATCCGGACCATCACTTCACAAAAGGTTCAGCATGAACTTATTTTGTTCGTGTTTTTGTCGATGGTGGTGGCATTCCTTATTCTGTATGCATTCTTCCGATCGGCCAAAAACGTTAGTTTTATCATCCTTATCGTTTTGGTTTCAGTTGTATTCATGTTTGGTATTATGGGATTGCTCGGATATCAAATTACTGTGCTTACCGGTATTCTCCCACCCCTGATGATTGTGATCGGTGTAGAAAACTCGATTTTTTTGTTAAATAAGTATTACAGCGAATTTTTTCTTCACGGCAATAAAGTAAAATCACTGTCGCGGGTGATCAGAAGTATCGGTGCGGCAAACTTTTTAACCAATGCCACTACTGCCGCCGGGTTCGCTGCTTTTACCATCACAGGAAATGAAATGCTGGTTGAATTTGGTATCGTAGCCTCTTTCACAATTTTGTTTGCCTATATTCTGAGTTTGTTAATGATTCCCATCATTTTCAGTTACTTGCCCGAACCCAGTCCTCGTCACTATCAGCATTTCGAAAAGGGGAATGTCAACAAAATTCTGAAAGGCATTGTTTATGTTGTTGTAAACCACCGCAATCTTGTCTATATCGTTACAGCTATTTTAATCCTCAGCGGGTTTGGCGGCGTGACACTGTTAAAAACAACCGGCAACGTCGTTGACGACATCTCACATAAGGATCAAATGTACAAGGATCTGATTTTCTTCGAAACCCACTTCAATGGGGTCATGCCCTATGAAATCAGCATCGATACCCACAAGAAAAAAGGAATCCTCAGGGCCTCTACCATTCAAAAAATGGAACAGTTGCAAGATTCACTTATTGCCTACCCTCAAATGAGTAAGCCGCTTTCGGTTGTGGAACTTGTAAAGTTTTCAAAGCAAGCCTTTTTCAATGGCGATTCTGCCTATTATTCCTTGCCCAACACACAGGAAAGAAACTTCATCCTATCCTATATCCCCAGCCTCAACAGCGGCAAAAAGACCCTCATGAACTCATTTGTTGATTCATCCCTTCAGGTAGCCCGCATCAGTGTGCAACTTGCCAATGTTAGCACCAGGCAAATCGACAGCATTGAGCAGAGCCTCTATCCAAAAATCAATGCCATCTTTCCTCCGGAGGACTATACCGTTACCAACACAGGCACCAGTGTTGTGTTTTTAAAAGGCACCAATTATCTGGTTCAAAACCTCATCTCTTCCCTCCTGCTTGCCTTAGCCATTATAGCTTTGCTCATGGCACTCACATTTTCATCCTTTAAGATGATTCTTATTTCGATGATTCCCAATCTGATCCCGCAACTTTTAACCGCAGCGATGATGGGCTATGCCGGTATCTCGATCAAACCATCAACGATCCTGATTTTCAGTATCGCCCTGGGTATCAGTGTAGACAATACAATCCATTTTCTGAGCCGGTATCGTCAGCAATTGTTGCTGAACAACTGGAAAATCCATGAATCGGTATTGGCAGCCTTGCTCGAAACCGGTTTCAGTATGATTTATTCAGCCGTTGTTTTGTTTTTTGGGTTTGCCATTTTCATCCTCTCTTCGTTTGGAGGCACTGAAGCACTCGGTTATCTGGTATCATTTACCTTGTTAATTGCCATGCTATCGAACCTTTTTGTTCTCCCTTCGTTATTACTGACACTCGACAGATGGAGCACGACAAAATCGTTTAAAGAGCCGCTGCTTGAAATATTGGATGAGGAATCCGACATCGATCTGGATGAATTACAATTAGAAAGCCCCATTGATGATCAGCACGTTCGTTAATTTTAACTAAATACCAAAACAATGAAAGGCATTATTTTAGCCGGAGGATCCGGTACAAGATTGCACCCGTTGACACTTGCTGTCAGCAAGCAGCTCATGCCCATCTATGATAAGCCCATGATCTATTACCCACTGTCAATCCTGATGATGGCAGGCATCAATGAGATATTAATTATCTCGACCCCCCAGGATCTGCCACATTTTCGCAAGTTATTGGGTGACGGCAAATCGTTGGGTTGCTCCTTTTCTTATGCCGAACAGGCCATTCCAAACGGGTTGGCGCAAGCTTTTGTCATTGGCGAAGAATTTATCGGAAACGACAAGGTGGCGCTGGTATTGGGCGACAACATCTTCTATGGAAGTGGTTTGCAACAACTCATGACACAAAACAACGATCCGGAAGGAGGCGTTGTTTTTGCCTATCACGTTTCGGATCCGGAGCGCTATGGTGTTGTTACATTTGATGAAAACAACAAAGCCATCAGCATCGAAGAAAAACCGAAAAATCCCCGATCAAACTATGCAGTTCCAGGATTGTATTTTTACGACAACAGCGTGGTTGAGGTAGCAAAGAATATTCAGCCCAGTGCCAGAGGCGAGTATGAAATTACCGATGTTAACAAATACTACCTGGATAAAGGCCTGCTTAAAGTGGGCATCCTTGGACGTGGAACCGCCTGGCTTGATACAGGCACTTTCGAATCACTTTTACAGGCATCACAATTTGTTGAGGTGATCGAACACAGGCAAGGGCTGAAGGTGGGATGCATCGAAGAGATTGCCTATAACAAGGGCTTTATAAACAAGGAACAACTCGAAAAATTAGCACAACCGTTGATGAAAAGCGGTTATGGAAAATACCTGATGAATCTCATCAAATAAACAAACATGAATCAAATATCTGAATTCCATTCACTTATAAACAAGCTTATTCGGGAGCAGCAATTTCCAAGCACACCAGAAGAGCTCTATGCCCCCATTGAATATGTGATGTCGCAAGGAGGTAAACGCCTTCGGCCCATGCTCACCTTACTGGCTTGTGACATGTTTGGCGGTAAAACTGAGGATGCACTCTACCCGGCTTTGGCCATTGAGGTGTTTCACAATTTTACCCTCGTGCACGATGACATCATGGACAAAGCTCCCTTGCGGCGGGGAAAAGAAACTGTTTACAAGAAATGGAATTCGGATATTGCCATACTCTCAGGCGACACCATGTTTGCCATGGCTTATCAATATGCGGTAAGAACACAGTCCGCATTCATCCCCGATATCCTGGATGTCTTTAGTAAAGCTGCCATTGAAGTGTGTGAAGGACAGCAATACGATATGAATTTCGAACAACAGGATGATGTTTCAATCGAGGATTACATCCGAATGATCACGCTGAAAACTGCCGTTTTATTGGCTGCCAGTTTGAAAATTGGTGCTATTATTGCCAGTGCAGATAAGAAGTCGGTTCAGGAAATTTACAATTTTGGCATTGCTTTGGGAATTGCATTTCAATTGCAGGATGATTTTCTTGACGTTTATGGCGATGAATCCACCTTCGGTAAGAAAAACGGAGGCGATATCGTAGCCAATAAAAAAACATTTTTATACCTGAAAGCCATGACCTTTGCTGACAAAGATAAAGCAAGGCAGCTGCATCAGTTATACCTTGATAAAGGGATGAATCCCCAGGAAAAAATCGAAAAAGTCACAGCCATCTTCAATCAACTGGAGATTGAAAAATCGGTTAAATCGACAATTGACTGGTATTATCAGCAAGCCATGTCGCATTTGGATCATTGCACAGCCCCTGAATCCAGGATAACGTTAATGAAAGGATTTGCCGATCAATTGTATCAACGCAATCATTGATTATTCTGATTTAATACTTTAATATCCAGGTCAATTTCTTCCATACGAGCATGGCCTGTTTCCCAATCTTCCAGCAGTCCGGCAATTTCTTCCTTCAATTGGTGGTATTTACGAAACCAATCAGCATCAAAGAGCATTTGTTCATTCTCTGGAGGAGCCGCCAGGATGGCATCGCATTTTTTCAATTCAGCTTCCTTTTGTTCGATGTCTTTTTCGATCCGTTCGACCTCCCTTTCAAATTTCCTGCGTTCTTTTTCCAGGAGTTTTTTCTTCTCCCAATTGAGCCGTGAAATTGATTGTTCCTTTTCGATCGGCTGTTTCGACCTGTTGTCATTTACGATTTCAAGCTCCTGCAGCTTTTTCAGTTTCCTGGTCTCCAAAAAATCATAGACATCACCAAGATAAGACTGAATTACAGGCTTACGAAATTCAAGAACTTTGTTTGTCAATCCCTGAAGGAAATCCCTGTCGTGAGAAACCACAATCAAGGTGCCCTCATATTGCAACAGTGCCCCCTTTAAAATGTCTTTCGATTGCATATCCAAATGATTTGTAGGCTCATCAAGAATCAACAAATTCGTTGGATGGAGCAATAATTTCGCCAACGACAAACGAGCTTTTTCACCCCCTGACAATACTTTTACTTTTTTATCAATGGCATCCCCACTAAAAAGAAAAGCTCCCAATATGCCCTTAAGACGCGTCCGGATCTCACCTACAGCTACATCATCCAGTGTCTGAAAAACGGTTTTATCCAAATCAAGCATATCGTGTTGGTTTTGGGCATAATACCCGACTTCAACCTGATGTCCCAACCTCAGTTCACCGGAATAATCAAGTACACCAGCCAAAATCTTAGCCAAAGTAGATTTACCTTCGCCATTCCTTCCGACAAAAGCAATCCTTTCGCCCCTTGTAACCAGCAAATCAACCTCTTTTAATACATCCAGGCTGCCATACGATTTTGAAAGCTGCTTTAATTCCAGTGTAATCTTTCCACTGTGCGGTGCAGGAGGAAACTTAAAATGAATCCCTTTCAGATCAAGCTCATCTATAGAGATTTCATCCATTTTCTCAAGAAGCTTTATTCTTGACTGAACCTGCTTGGCTTTGGTTGCCTTGTATCTGAAACGCTCAATAAAGCGTTCGATATCCTTGATTTCCTTTTGTTGGTTTTCATAGGCAGCAGTTTGTGTTTCAATCCGTTGCGATCGAGAAACAACATATTCAGTGTAGGAGCTTTTGTAATCATAGATTTTTCCCTGACTAATCTCAATGGTTCTGTTTGTCACATTATCAAGAAAAGCCCTGTCGTGCGAGACAATAATGACAGCACCGTAGTACCCCTGCAGGTAAGACTCCAGCCATTGAATTGATTCAATGTCAAGGTGGTTTGTAGGTTCGTCGAGCAACATCACAGATGGCCGCATCAAAAGAATTTTGGCCAACTCAACACGCATCTGCCAACCATTGCTGAATTCCGTCATACTCCTGGACATATCCTCATGTTCAAAACCGAGACCAATCAGGATTTGCTCTGCATCACCTTCCATAGAATGAGCCCCAAACAGTGCAAGCCGTTCGTTGAGGTGGGCAAGTTTTTCAATAAGTTTTTGATATCCGACGGAATCATAATCCTCACGTCCGGTCAATTCAAGCTGGAGTTGAAGCGTTTGATGTTCCATTGCTTTGATTTCCTCAAAAGCAAGCAAAGCCTCCTCTAAAATTGATTGCTTGCTGTTCAGATTCTTTTCCTGTGGCAGGTAACCCAAAGTAATACCATCGGGTACCACAACTTCACCTTTATGCGGTTGTTCAGTTCCGCAGATTAATTTGAGGAGGGTAGTTTTTCCTGCGCCATTCTTCCCCACAAGGCCGATTCTATCCTTGTCACGAACCAGGAAAGTAATGTTTGAAAACAGGTCCTCCCCTGTAAAATGCATGCTTAAATTTTGAATCGTAATCATCGGATAAATAAAAGGTAACAAGAAATAAGTTGCAAAAATACGAACATTGGCTGTTCAAAGCGGAAATAAAAAAAGGGGAGCTTACGGGCTCCCCTTTTGTGTATTGGAATGCGCAAGGACTACCTGCCAATCACAATGGTTCTGTTGTGGATCTGGCCTTTGTCGTTGACAAACTGCAGGGTGTAGGCACCGGCGCGCAGGG
>JANJXG010000067.1 GCA_024709145.1 Bacteroidales bacterium
CAAATCGTCACGCTGTAAAAACGCTTACAAATAATTGATATTCAAACTTTTCAAAGAACTTTTCAAAGATTAAACGAGACACTAGTGAAAAGTAATCAAAGATATGAGCGAAATCAAATCTTTTTTATTGGTAGAATTTTCTTGAATCATTCTTTCTTCCTCTATGTGGATGTTTAAAGCTGTTTGATTGAGAGACCGCATCTTTGGAGTAGATAATTTATAAAGTGTTCAAGGATAGTGTAATGTGAATATTTATGTGGTGTATTTTCAATTTAAATAAAAAATTATTTTCTTTTTTATACCTTAAACCTGATTTAAATGAAGGATGTTTTTTAATTTTGCAGACCGTAAAAGTGATTTTGAAGCAATGGTACCAGCATCATTTTAAATAAATGAACGCAGTATATGATAAAGATGGTGGTTGTATTTGAGGATTTTTCCCTTCTGAATGGGATTCAATACTGAGTTAAGAACCTAAGAACAAAAGAAATTTTATTCATTCATTAAAGTTATAAAATTCATGAAAAGACTTTTTATTCTGATTTTCATTTTTTTGCCACAGCTGTTCAGAATCAACCCGATTCTGGCGCAGCAGGCAACCCTTGTGGCAGTTCCTGAAAATGACGGAGCGATCATGATCAAGATTTCTGACAACGGGAGATGGGCTGCCGGTTACTCTTACACCTCTTCAAATTATATGGGAGCGTCAGTTTGGGATTTGGAAACATATCAACGTAATCAACTTGTTCCGCAGGGACAAATGGCAGCAGCATTTGATGTGTCAGATGACGGATCAGTTGTTGTTGGAAATTATGATAACAAACCAGCCTTTTGGCAAGATGGTTTTTTAACCATGTTGCCTTTGCCAGTAGAAGATGCCACCGGAGATGTTTGGTCGGTTACGCCGGATGGCTCAAAAATGGCTGGAAGGGTTTTTGCAAATGATTGGTCAGCAGGCTATGCCTGTGTTTGGGAAAATGGTCTGTTAACAACAGTGAATCATGCCACAACAGATCGCTTTGGAGACAATGCCTATTTCAACGAAATGGTGGCTCTTTCAGCAGATGGAAGCACAATGCTAGGTTGTTTAAACTATACCATATTGCCCAACCGGACTGCATTTCTAATGAAAGATGGTCAATATTTTATGTTTGGAGCCGAAAACTATGATCCTCTTCAGGGTGGTTCGACTTATAATTTTTATGACGTCCTTTCGATGAGTCCGGATGGCAAATATGTGACTGGTGATATTTACTGGGTAGAAGAAATGTGGGTGTCAGAATATTTTTGCCCCTTTCGTTATGATGTTGAAAATGACGTAACCGAATTATTTCTGGACGATGTTGAAGTCGCCTCTTTTGCTGTTGATAACAATGGAAATCTATTTGGATGTACACCACTGAATTTTCCAATCAGGGATGCACTCCTCCTCAAAAACGGACTCTGGGTCTCGCTTGACGAAGAAATTCTTGCTACTTATGGGTTAGATGTTCAAGATGAAACAGGTTATGATAAACTTGGTAGCGTTTTCAGTGTTTCTGCAGATGGAAGAACGCTTATCGGTGTGAATGGTACCAATTCATTCAACTGGGTATTAAAACTTCCTAATCTGGTTAGAACACCAGAAAATTCTCCTAAACCTGAAAGTATGAAGGCTGTTGTCAGAGGTGGACGTTTGTTAATGGAAGGTAAAATTGAGCGAGTCAGCATCGTTGACACCAAAGGAGTAGTTGTTTTTGATCAGCATCTTAAAATTCCAATTGTTAATGTTACGACATTTGCAAGTGGTGTATATGTTGTTACGATGCAAGATGTCAATGGTTTACGTAATTCAGTTAAAGTATATATCGAATAAACTTATCATGCTGGATGGCCAGCCATTGCTTTTGTTTTTCGTCATTAAAGATATTGTTGAATTCGGGATAAGCTTATCGTTAACGAATCTTTACAGAAAAAACCGCAGGATTTTCTACGGTTTTTTTTGAATCTGCTCTGTTTTCATTCGTGGTATTACCCAAAAAACAGCTTTTTTGCCGGTAAGTTCGAAACCAGAATGTAATTATCTTAAAAAATAAAAAATCTGAGCCTATTTCAGAGCGAGGAGGACTTGATTCTGCCAAGTTTTAGAAATTTCAGCATCCAGGTTGGCAAGGGTTTTTCAAAATCACCTTTCCTAAGATTGATATGAATGCCTAACTTTTTTATCAGGGGGATTTTATGGGTCTCAACAAACTCAATCAGGTTGCCATCTGGGTCTTCGATATAGGAAAAATGACCGGCTGCCTCTCCCATATCAAAGGAGTTGGCCGCATTGTGTTTCACCGAGGAATCTACAGTAAAGGGAAAACCTTTGGTGACACAATATTTTTTAAGGGCCTCCATATTTCCGACATCAAAGCACAAATGGATGAAGCCGGGGTCGCCCCAAAATCGATTCTCAAAAATTTTATTGGGTTGCCGGTCGAGTGCCTGAATTAATTCGATGTACGAATTTCCGAGTAATTTACTGAACTTTCCTTTGCGTGCTTTGGAATGAGTCAATAGCACCCTTCTGAAAGTCCTGTTACCCGAGGGCAATTCGTGAAGATCTTGAAAAAAGCCGGTTCGGTCAGCCAGCATTTTGTCATGTCCCAAAATATCACGGTAAACGATGAGGGCTTTGTCGATATCATTTACCCCGATCATCGCACCTGCTGCACCGCCTGAGCTACGATATTCGTCAACGAAAAGACTGTTGTCATAAACCACCTGAAAATGGTTGCCGAAAGGATCCTGCACAAAAAAACTCGGCTGATTGTCAATTGTTTCTGTGAGCTTTCCGACAATTTTGATTGCAGGATTGCGTGAAAATTCACCAAAAGTTTGTTCAACATTCCGGCTTTTTATTTTGGCAGCAAAGATACCAATATCACCAAGCTGGATTTCAAACGACGGTTTACATGGCTTACGCTGTGAATATTGCCAAATTTCAAAACCTCCGCCACCTTGCATATTAATTGCAATGGCTGCATGCCTTTTTTGTGGCTTACCGCCTGTATAAGGCAACATCAGCTCGGCCACCGTATCATCTTCGAGTATTCTCACATCAATTTGAAAAGTATCAATGTAGTATTTCCAGGAACTTTTCAAATCTTCAACACCTATACCTATTTGCTGAACACCACTGATAACATAATTGTCCATATTCTAGCTTGATTTTATTTTTCTAATGAGTTTTCGAACGATTGCCGGAAAAAACCTTTTCAGATAAACCATTATAAGTTCCATTCCTCCAACCAAGACTTCAGCTTTTTGAAAATAAATCGCTTTTAAAATTTTTTGAGCCGCTTTTTCTGCTGAAATCCCTTCGGCTTGACCCTGGTCCATCACACCATGTTTTTGTCCATCTTCAATGACTGCGTTCAGCGAAATATTTGTTTTGATTCGACCGGGACAAACAAAAACTACCCTTATATTTTGATGATAGTTTTCAGCATGTAAAGATTCAAAAAAACCGTAAAGTGCATGTTTCGAAGCACTGTAAGTCGATCGGAGCGGAAAACCAAATTTGCCGGCTATGCTTGTTGTTACAGCGATTGTTCCGCCTCCATGCTGAATCATCGATGGCAGTATTTCTTTTGCTATCAGTACTGGCGAAAAGTAATTTATATCAAAAATTAACTTTTCAACCTTTGGCGAGGTTGTGCCAGCCAAGGCTCTTTGACTGATACCTGCGTTGTTGAATAAAATGTCAACAAATCCATAAATGGAAAGTGCCTGCTCAACAAGCAACTGAATCTGCTCCACAGCTGAGAGATCAAAGATTAAAACAGTACTTTTTCCGCCAGAAAAATTACATTCCTGACTAAGCTGGATCAGCTTTTCCTCCGATCTTCCGGTTAAAATCAGCCGGGCGCCTTCGCTGGCGAATGCCCTTGCGCAAGCTTCTCCAATACCTGAAGAGGCGCCTGTTATCCACACAACCTTATCTTTAAAACGTTGCTTAAACATTAGTCTGTTGTCAATATTGATACAATCAAATTGTGAAACTAATTGCTAATCAAATAATTATACTTAAATTAAACATAAAAATTCTTTCTTAGCAAGTATAAAACAGAAAGGGGCAAAAGTAACCTAATTTCCTCAAGTTCATTTCGAAAGTCAGGCAAGTAAGAAAATTGACGGTGAGAGGTTATCCGACTGTACACCGCTATCGCTGATGAATAAAATAGGAACAAGCCAGATCAGTAACCTGCTGCTTGTCCATCTTTTCTTGACTCAGATGCACCATAATAAATCCCTGAAACCGGATCTCGCATAATGGCCTGATAACCACCGTAACCTCCAAGATCAAATTTAACCCGATGCCCTTTTTTCATGAGTTCGCGAATGGTTTCGTAATTAAAACCAGACTCCAGATTCACCCATCCACCGTCGCTCATAGGGTTACCCGTGGGCTCAGTGCTTCCCTCATGACTTATTCTCATGGCATCACCGGCTTCTTGAAGATTCATCTCGAAGTCAATCATATTTACTAACACCTGCACATGCCCTTGTGGCTGCATAGCTCCGCCCATGAGGCCAAAACTCATCCAGGGCTTTCCGTTTTTTGTAACAAAACCGGGTATAATAGTATGGAACGGACGCTTGCCGGGTGTGTAAACATTGGGATGGCCGGCTTCAAGAGAGAACGATTCACCCCTGTCCTGAAGTACAAAACCTAAGCCTGCAGGTGTCATGCCTGATCCCATTCCCCGGTAATTACTTTGGATTAAAGAAATCATATTGCCTTCGGCATCCGCCACGGTAAGATAGATGGTGTTGTCTGTTTCCACGATGCCAGGCGGATAACTTTTACCAGCTTTTTGAGGCTGAATTAACTTTGCTCTTTCGGCAGCATAGTTCTTCGATAAAAGTTTTGTCACCGGAATTTCAGCAAAAGTTGGATCAGCATAAAATTTTGCACGATCTTCAAAGGCAAGTTTTTTTGCCTCGACAAAAAGGTGTATATATTCCTCACTGCCATAACCCATTGATTTGATGTCGTAAAGCTCAAGGATATTAAGCATTTGCAACACGGCAAGACCCTGACCGTTGGGAGGGAGCTGCCAAACATCATAACCTCTGTAATTTGTAGTAATCGGTTTCACCCATTCACTGCGATGGTTATTAAGATCCGAGGCACTCAAGAAACCGCCATTTTCCTTCATGTAGGCCGCGATTTGTTCAGCCATCTCACCTTCATAAAAACTGCGTAATCCCGCTTCAGCCAATCTGCGGTAAGTTTGAGCCAATGCCGGATTCTTAAAGAGTTCTCCTTTTGCGGGTGTGTTTCCATCAGGCATAAATACATCGGCAAAGCCAGGAAAACTTTGCAATTTTGCGGCATTCGTAGCCCAATAATAAGCCACTACTTCTGTCAATGGAAATCCTTCCTCCGCGTATGTTATGGCAGGGTTTAAGATCTCCTCAATCGAAAGCTTTCCAAATTTGCGGTGAAGCTCGTCCCATCCATCCACGCAGCCCGGTACGGTGACAGGCAGCGGTCCAAATGAAGGAATGGATTTGAGTTTGTTTTTCCTGAAATAATCAATTGTTAGACCCTGGGGTGAACGTCCACTGCCGTTAAGCCCGTACAATTCATTGGATTTGGCATCCCAGACGATCGCAAACAGGTCTCCTCCAATGCCGCAACCCGTGGGTTCGACCAAACCAAGCAAAGCATTGGCGGCGATGGCAGCATCAACAGCGCTGCCTCCAAGCTTTAGTATTTCCAGTGCAACCTGTGTTGCCAAAGGATGGCTTGTGGCAGCAATTCCTTGCCTGGCAATGACTTCGGAGCGGGTAGCGAAATTTCGACCTGTTATCCGGTCCTGAGCTATTAGTTGGAAAGTCAAGAAAACTGAAAGCAACAAGATGAAAATGTTATGTTTCATAGGTGTCAATTAATGTGTTAAGGGATTTAATTACCAAAGAAATTGCAAGTTCAATTTCATCTTCATTAATGGTGAGTGGCGGAGCTATTCTGAATGCATGGTTGTGAAACAGAAATTGGTCCACAACAAGCTTATTCTTTGCAAATGTTTTCATCAAAGGCCCGATTTGAAGGTGATCGTAAAGTTCGATTCCAAGCATCAAGCCGGCCCGTCGAATTTCTTTTACAGCAGGATGTTTTTCGAGTGCTTTTTCAAAGCGCAAGCCTTTTTCAATGGCAGCATGTGCCAAATTGTCATCAATGATGATTTCCAGCGAAGCCAGCGCAGCTGCGCAACTTACCGGATGGCCGCCAAAAGTAGTAATATGACCCAATTCGGGATGGTTGGTCAAAGCTAGCATCATAGCTTTTGAGGCAATAAAAGCACCAATAGGCATTCCGCCTCCCATTCCTTTTGCAAGACAAAGAATATCGGGTGTGACTCCGTAATTCTCAAAAGCAAAAAGCCTTCCGGTTCGGCCGAATCCCATCTGAATTTCATCAAAAATGAGAATTGATCCTGTTTCGTCACATCTGCTTCTTAATTGTTGGAGATAACCGGGTTGGGGAAGGATGATTCCTGCTTCGGCTTGAACTGGTTCAATGACAACTGCAGCTGTTTCGTTGCTGATTTGGTTTAATTGACCGAAGTCGTTAAAATCAAGCATTCTCGTTGAAGGAACAAGGGGTCGGAAAGCGTTTTTCATTGTTTCATGCCCAAGCAGGCTTAAAGCACCCGCGGTACCACCATGGTAAGCATTTCTGAAATGAACAATTTCCGCCCTGTTTGTCAACCTCTTTGCAAGTTTTAAAGCACCTTCGATGGCTTCACTTCCGGAGTTAACAAAAAAAACAGCGTCAAGTTGTGATGGTAGATTCTGTGCGAGTTTTGCGGCAAGCTGTACCTGAGGTTCGTGTAAAAATTTGCCATAAACCATGACATGTAAATACCTTTCAAGCTGATTTTGAATTGCCTTGATCACTTTTGGATGCCGGTGCCCAACATTACTGACCGAAACACCTGAAACCAAATCTAGGTGTTTGTCGCCTGATAGATCAACTAAAAAAACTCCCTCTGCCTCTACAATTTCAACCGGATCAGTCACCACTGATGGCAGCCCCATGTGTTGTATAAATAATTGTCTGTTTGAAATCATCATGAAAATTTCGGCAAAATTACCATTAAATCAAGATTAAAGCACAGAAGCAAAGGAGCTAAACTATCAACAAGGTATCAGTTTTTTATTAACATAACATGAAACGGAAATTGTATTTCAAGGTTTTTTCATTATTCAAGTAATTCTTTTACCACCAAATTATAAATTTGCAAAAAAAAACCTGGATGAATGATTTGAAAAACCGTGTCGTGATAATAACCGGAGCCTCATCAGGAATTGGGAAAGCCACAGCCATTGCTGCCTCTGCTCATGGGGCAAAACTGGTGCTTGCGGCACGCAATACGGAATTGTTAAATAACGTAGCTGCCGAATGCCTGAAATCAACATCTGAAGTAATCGTGGTAACTGCTGATGTCAGCATTGAAGAGGATTGCAAAAGAATTATTCATTCTACGATCGAAACATATGGCAGAATAGATGTTCTCATTAACAATGCCGGTATTTCGATGAGAGCAGTTTTTGAACAGACAGATTTGAAGGTTTTAAAAAGAATTATGGATGTAAATTACTGGGGTACTGTTTATTGTACAAAGTATGCTTTGCCATGGCTCCTGAAAACAAAGGGCTCGGTTACCGGAGTTTCTTCTATTGCTGGTTATAAAGGTTTGCCAGGCCGAACAGGCTATACAGCATCGAAGTTTGCAATGGTTGGCTTTCTTGAAGCCCTGAGGATTGAAAACCTTCACAAAGGCCTCCATGTACTTGTTGCCTGCCCTGGGTTTACTTCTTCAAACATTCGAAACACTGCCTTAGCCGCCGATGGGACCCAACAGGGTGAATCACCACGCGACGAAAGTAAAATGATGACTGCCGAAAAAGTTGCTCAAATAATGCTTAAAGCTATCGTGAAACGAAAACGCACCATGACGCTTACCTGGGAAGGCAAACTTACTGTAACACTGAATAAATTTTTTCCTTCGGTAGTTGACAGAATGGTCTTTCGTCACATGGCTAAAGAACCTGACTCACCTTTTAACACTTAAATGATTGGTTCATCACACATTCAAAAGTATATTCAGGTAGCCTTGGGTTATTGTTAACTTATTAAAAACACTGAATTTAGAACTGGAACAGACATAGGCGTTATATCATCAGTCATAAGCCTGCAGATGGTTTTTAGTCATCTTCATGAAATAGGATACCTTTTCAAGTTTGGCAACCATATCATAATCTTCAACAAAAACATGCTTAGGCACCTGAAGTTGAGTGGCTGTAAAATTCAAAATTCCCATAATGCCTGAGTTTACAAGAAGAAGTGTGATTTCCCGGGCATAATCACGCGGAACAGCAAGTGCACAGATAAGGATATTTTGCTGTTTAATAACCTCAGAAAGCATCGTCAGGTCGTATTCCGGGACATCAGGGAAAATACTCTGATGCTGATCAAAAAGAAAGGCAGCTACCACGCGTAAATTGCCGTTTCCTGCCGCAAAGTGGTTCGCAACTGACCTGCCCAAATTACCTATTCCAATAAAGCAAATGTTTTCGGGAGTGTCACCGTCGATTGCTTCAGAAATTTTTCTCAAAATAAGGTTGATATCATATCCTTTGTGAACATCACCGGATACTCCGATAAGCATGAGGTCCCGCCGAACGGTTCCGGATTTGGTTTTGAGGACCCTTGCAAGGTTATGAGAGAAAATGTAAGCATGATCCAGATACTGGTAGTTTAGTAGAATGCGCCTGTATTGACTTAGGCGCTCAACGGTTTGTTCAGGTAAATTAATGATCATTCATTAACTGATTTGAACTTATACATGAATCCACAGCGAACTACATAACTTTTAAAGTTTAAAACCGGCATCTGAGGATTTTCAAATATTCCTGCAAATCCAACCTGGAGCCTGCCGTCGAATTGTATAGTGAAATGCTGACCAAGCTCGTATCCAAAGCCCAGACCCAGTAACAATCCTGCATCATAAGTGTTGATAACATTGGTTGTAGGCCCGCTGTAAATTATTTTCAATAGACCGGGTTCAAAACCTTGCTGAAGAAATGGGTCAGCACCTTCTGGATCAAGATAAAAAGCTTCATATCCATGATGATTGTTGATCAGAAGTAAAGAGTAATATAATCCGGCTTGTACCGAAATCTGCATAGGACCTTTGGCTTTTCCATATTGAATAAGCAAAGGAAGGTGAAGATAATCGGATATAAAAGTTACATCATAATCGTAATAACATTGCCAGCAAACATGTTCGGAAGTATCGGTTAACCTGAATCCGGTTATTGACTGTGTTGACCGGAACCCGCGGCGTTCAAACAAAAACTCAGCCTGAATTCTGAATTCTTCTGTAAGTCCATAACCTAAAACAAGGCCCGATTGAAACGAATTCATATTTGTTACGTTGAAATTCCTTCCTGACATATCGGTGTCACCAAAAAGCATCCCTCCTGAAAGGCCTGCAAACCATTTTCCTTTTTGTTGTGGTTCAGCTCTGAGTTTGACAGCTCTTGAAGTCTCATCGGCAGGTATTCTGTGTTGAACTGCAGGTGGTTCAACACCTTGTGCCGAAACTTGAGCAACAAACGAAATACTTAAAAGAAATGTCAGGAGTTTTTTTCTCATTTTAAAAATAGGCTACAACCCAGTAAATTCCTATGATGAGTGATGCAGCGGCTCCGGCAAACTGAACACTTCTGAAGATAATTGGCTTTGAATTTTCAGCGCTTTTGAAAGATATGAAACCTAAAATGATTGAAAATGAGACCATGGCAAAAATCGTCCCTATTCCAAAGCCGGATAAATACATCACGGAATCCGTCATTGTTGGGAAAGCCAATGTCGGTAGCATCCCAATCAGGTGCGAAACACCTGCTAATCCGTGCAATGTTCCGATTAGCAAAGCAGAAATAAACGATTGCTTTATGGCCAGGGTATGACTATGATCGTGCACATTCATTGCAGGGTGATCATGCTGATGAATGTGGGTGATGAGTTCACCCGACTCGGTTAAATGAGAATGGGGATGTTCGTGAGGATGATGATTTGAGTGACCAAATATTCTCCATACGGCCCATAAACCAATGGCTATCAAAAGCAAACCAACAAGCAATTCGCTGTAATCAGAAATGCTTTCGACAGGTATCAGATTTCTGAAAAATAAAAACAAAAGCCCGATAAGCATCATTCCGGCAATGTGCCCCAATCCCCAGCCAAGCCCTACTATCCATGCTTTCAGTCGGTTTTCGATGGCAAGAGGTGTAACAGCTGCCAAATGGTCGGGACCAGAAACAACATGCATAAAACTTGCAATAAGTCCGATCAAAAAAGGAGCAGCAGTTGCAATGTGATGATGGTCGGCGTGCAGAAGAATCCAGATGAGTGATGTGTTCATAAGGGCTTTTTTTGCAAAAATAAGTTTTTCCGCTGATTGGTTAACTACTATTTATGAACCTGCTGCAGCTGTTTTTGGAAGCTAGCCGGAAAAACACGATTTTTGCAAAAAAACAAGATAAATGAGCAGGTATTTTCTTCAACTCAGCTACAATGGCAAAAATTACAACGGATGGCAATCACAACTTAATGCGCCTTCTGTTCAGGATGTTGTAGAGCGATGCCTGTCATTTAAGATCAAATCCAAAACTGCTGTAACTGGTTGCGGAAGAACGGATGCAGGTGTACATGCTTCCTGTTTTTATGCTCATTTCGACACTGATCTGGAACCGGAACATTTATGCAATCAGACATTTTTACATCAACTGAATAATTGCCTTCCGGCTGACATTGGTGTACATAAGGTGATCCCGGTTAAACCGGAGTCGAATGCCCGCTTCGATGCCATCTTCCGAACTTATCATTATCATCTTCACACCAGAAAAGATCCTTTCTTAAATGAAAGCAGTTTCTATGTTTATGGTAAGCTTGATCTGGATTCAATGAGTCGTTGCGCACAACTATTACTTGAATATGATGACTTTACGAGTTTTTCTAAACTTCACAGCCAGACAAAAACCAATTTCTGTAAAGTGACTCAGGCATCTTTCTCTGCAAACTACCACCAACTGACTTTTATCATCACAGCCAACAGGTTTTTGCGAAATATGGTGAGAGCAATCATGGGCACTTTGCTGATGGCAGGCAAAGGACAGATCGATGAAAAAGGGTTCAGAGCAATCATCGAAGCCCGGGATCGCGGAAGAGCTGGCCTTTCAGTCCCGGCGCATGCACTTTTTTTGCAGGATGTTGGTTATCCTGATTCAGTTTTTGAACTTTAACAAGCCCTCTTACCTGGTGAATCTGTTGAGAAGCATGAGATATCGCTTCCTGATTGCATCCAGTTTAACTGGTGTGAGTCCTTCCTTGTAAATTCTCACCAGGTAATGAATTTGTTCATCCTGCTGATAATAGGCAAATGCAGCATCAAAATAAAGAAGATTGGTATCAAATTTCACCTCCTCAGTAAGATTAAAAAACTGATTTTTATCCAAACTAAACGGCAGACGGAAGTAACCATGGTGATCTTGTTGCTTATCGAGCAAAAGATCTTCGCCCCAGTCATCAAGGTAAAAGAACTTCTCGAGTCGGATAGAGGCTGGAACCTGATCGATTTTACGTGTTTTCTTTTTAAAATTAAGGCCAGTTGATTTCAGTATTTCTTGCAACTCAGCAATTTGTTGATAGGTATCTAAATCTCTGATTCTGATTGCGAAACAATGCGTATGGTCGGTAAATGTAACCTCGGTGAATGTCGCATCGAAATGGAAACCAGCTTTCGATCTGGCCTTTTCAAGTAGAAATTGTACAGGCCAAAATGTATAGTTTCCTTCGAGCATCAGGTAGAGATACAAAGGTTTTTGCCCGAGCTGCTCATTGTAATAGCCTGAAAAAGGTGCAACCGATTCTAAAACACAAGTTTCAGGCATCAGGAGTGAATGGTCGATACAACTCAATGGCTCGTCTTTTATCAAGCCACCAAACCTTTCGTAGGTGTAACTTTTCATAGATTTTGTTTTAAATGGTTGGTACTAAATTACAACAAACCAACTGCAGAAGCAAAAAAAAATTAGCTTGTAATTACATTTAAATATTTGCATATTTGCAATGATTTATAAACTAATTACTTCAAAACCAAAAACTCAAAACCATGATTGGATTTTCTCTCGATGATCGGCAACTCGCCATCAAAAACAAATACCACGATTTTGTACAGCAATATGTGATTCCCAATCGTTTGAAGTATGATCAACTCGCTGAATTTCCGTGGGAAGTTGTCAAGGCAGCCTATGCTGAAGGAATTATGAATGGTCCGATGCCAAAAAAATTTGGCGGCAGTGATTACTCCATCCTTGACGGGGCGCTTGCATCGGAGGAGTTGGGTGCCGGTTGTATCGGTATTGGTATTTCCATTGATGCCAATACTTTAGCGTTAACGCCTTTGTATTTGGCTGCCAATGAGGAGCAGCAAAAACGTTTCTTTGGTTTAATCAACGAAAATAAAGCTGTTGCTGCCTATGCCTTAACAGAGCCTAATGCTGGGAGTGATGTTGCCGGCATTAAAAGCACAGCCATTAAGCATGGTGATAAATACCTGCTAAACGGACACAAAAGATACATCACCAATGCTGAAGCAGCCTCATTTATCACTGTTTTTGCCTTAACTAACCCGGAAAAAGGTGCCAGAAGCCTGACAGCCTTTGTTGTTCCAACCGATAGCCCCGGATTGGAAATCAAACCAAGGCTTCAAAAAATGGGACAGAAGGCTTCTGTTCAAAATGAATTAATATTTCACGACGTCGAAATTCCGGAATCAAATCGCCTTGGTGATGAGGGAACGGGCTTTCTTATTGCAATGAAAACCTTCGACAGGACACGAACAGGTGTGGCTGCCTTGAGTGTTGGAAATGCAAGGGCCGCTTATGAAACAGCACTTCATTGGGCAAAAAACAGGATACAGTTTGGCGCTCCTATTACTGCTAATCAAGGTGTTAGTTTTATGCTCGCCGATATGGCAACTGAAGTCGAAGCTGCAAGACTGATGACCTGGTATGCAGCCTGGGCATACGATAATGGAATGAAGAGTGCCGGCAAATTGTCAGCCATGTCAAAGATGTATGCCTCTGATATAGGGATGAAAGTAACCACTGACGCAGTTCAGGTGATGGGAGGAGAAGGCTACAGCACGGAGTTCGCTGTCGAAAAAATGATGCGTGATGCAAAGTTATGCCAGATTTATGAAGGTACCAATCAGATTCAACGGGTCGTCATCTCGAAAAGTATTCTCAAATAGGGGAGTGCCTTTTAAAACAAAAGCCGTTTCATTGAGACGGCTTTTGTTTTATTTGTTCTCGCTAAAAACAATACTTATTTTGCTCAATCAACATTTCAGCTATCCGTCGGCGGGCGTCTTTCACATTAACAGGTACAGAATTACAGAGTTGTCGCAAGTTGCCGATTAATTCTCTCTGTTGCTCAACCGGAGCAAAGGAAACAATGGCATCTGTGCCCGATTTCATGACATTGGCAAGTACTTCATGAGTTAAAACATCCAGGATATCCCGATAGATCAATTGTTGACCCTCTTGTTGCATTTTCTCCAGTTTCATAACACGTAAGGTTGTAGATTCCAGGGCATAAAGTTGCATCAACATGTCAGATAGATTCATCATCACCTCTTCTTCTTCAGCAAGTTTGCGTCCGAAAGCTTCAGAAATGCCGGGAATCAACATAAGGATACTTTTCTTTAGGTTTTTGATGATAGCAAATTTTTCTTCAAAATAGGGAAGACCCTCAATTTCAAGAACTTCATTTCTGCTATCACTCGCTAAACGGGCAATCTCGAATAAATTGAACTCGTTTTTCATACCACGTTTAAGAAGCGTATCAATGGCAAGTAAGCGATTGATTTCGTTGGTGCCTTCAAAAATCCGGTTGATACGTGAGTCACGATAGGCTCTGTCAACAGGCGTTTCACTCGAAAAGCCCATACCGCCATAAATCTGAACTGCTTCATCAACAACAAAATCGAGTGCCTCCGAACCATAAACTTTCAACAGGGCGCATTCTATCGCATAGTCTGCAACACCTTCAATATTGGCCCGCCCGTGTTCGATTCCTTCTGACTTCATCCATAAAATATTGTCCTGAATATCTTTACTTGCACGATAGACGGCTGACTCAGTTGCAAAAGTGCGAACGACTTGTTGTGCCAGTTTATGTTTAATTGCACCAAATTCAGCAATGGCCTTACCAAATTGCTTTCTTTCATTGGCATACTGCACCGAATGCATAATAGCACGTTTGGCACCACCAATCACTGTTGCTCCAAGCTTAATTCGACCAAGGTGCAGGATATTTAACGCGATTCGGAAGCCTTCACCACGTTTTCCGAGCATATTTTCAACAGGAACTTTCACATCATTGTAAAAGATTTGACGTGTCGATGATCCTTTAATGCCCATTTTCTTTTCTTCAGGATTCATGCTTACGCCTTCCCATTCACGTTCTACGATGAAAGCGCTCAGAACCCTGTCGTTGTCGATTTTTGCAAATACTGTTTGAACGTCGGCAAAACCACCGTTCGTAATCCACATTTTTTGACCATTTAGAATGTAATGTTTGCCATCGTCTGACAATACGGCACGGGTGCGGCCTGAATTGGCATCAGAACCAGCACCGGGTTCTGTGAGGCAATAGGCCGCCATCAGTTCGCCTGAGGCCAGTTTTGGAATGTAACGTGATTTTTGCTCTTCATTGCCATAATACAAGATGGGAAGGGTGCCAATTCCTGTATGTGCCATGATAGCCACAGAGTAAGAATAGCCTGATCCTAATGCCTCATTGGCACGCATGATGGTCAGAAACGATTGCTCGAACCCACCAAAGTTTTCAGGCACCGATAAACCAAGTAGACCTAATTCACCAGCACTCTTTAACAGTTTAGCCATCAGGCCATCTTCTTGTTTATCAATCCTTTCAAGATTTGGAAATACTTCATTATCAAGAAAATCCTTGCAACTGTCAACAATCATTTTCGTTTCTTCATCAAACTCTTCAGGGATGAAAATATCTTCGATTTCAACTTCTTTTATCAGGAATTCTCCTCCTTTAATTACTGCATTTTTGCTCATATGTGTGTATTTATGAGCCGCAAACTTAGCATTTTCCGCTCAATTGGAGAAAGCGGGATGTGCCAACAGCTTTATTTAGAAAGATTACAAAAAAGCCTGCCATCTTATGAGGCAGGCTTTACAAGGCTTTCACGATAATCAGAAAGGCATTAACCTTCAGCAGGAACTGATTTTTCTACTTGGATAACCATATCAGCTTTTTCGGAATCGTAATCCAGAACAATCTGATCTCCGTAATTTAGTTTGGTGCGGATAATCTCCTCAGCAAGGGCATCTTCCACGTATTTTTGAATGGCTCTTTTCAGCGGTCTGGCACCAAATTGTTCGTCCCATCCTTTCTCAACGATAAAATCTTTGGCTTTATCGGTTAAAGATAGTTTATAACCCATTTCACCCACTCTTTTATACAAATGACTTAATTCAATGTCAATAATTTTGTGAATGTCTTCTCTAACAAGACTATCGAAAATTACAACGTCATCAATTCGGTTTAAGAACTCGGGAGCAAATGCTTTTCTAAGTGCACCTTCGATAACACCCTGAGAATAAGTGTTTTTAGTTGCTTGCCTGGCTCCTGTACTGAAGCCAACACCCTGTCCAAAGTCTTTCAGCTGTCGTGAACCAATATTCGAGGTCATGATCACAATGGTGTTTTTAAAGTCAACTCGTCTTCCAAGACTGTCGGTCAGTACGCCATCGTCAAGCACTTGCAACATCAGGTGAAAAACATCGGGATGGGCTTTTTCGATTTCGTCCAACAATACGATCGAATATGGTTTGCGTCTAACTTTTTCCGTCAGTTGGCCTCCCTCTTCGTAGCCAACATAACCGGGAGGTGCGCCAACGAGTCGGGAAACTGCAAATTTTTCCATGTACTCACTCATGTCAATCCTTACAAGTGCATCTTCTGTATCGAACATATATTTTGCCAATACTTTTGCAAGATAGGTTTTACCAACGCCAGTTGGTCCAAGAAAAATGAAAGTTCCAATCGGTTTATTCGGATCTTTTAGCCCGGCTCTGTTACGTCGAATGGCTTTAACAACTTTCTTAATTGCCTCATTTTGACCAATTACTGAGCCTTCGAGATCTTGCTCCATGTGCAGGAGTCTGTCACTTTCGTTTTGTGCAATGCGCTGAACCGGTATCCCGGTCATCATGGCAACAACTTCTGCCACATTTTCCTCCGTTACCAACTCCCGGTGTATTTTAGAATCATCTTCCCATTTCCTTTTTGCTTTTTCGAGCAAGTCAGCCAGTTTTCGTTCGTTGTCACGAAACATTGCAGCTTCTTCAAACTTTTGAATTTGAATTGCTTTGTTTTTTTTGAGCCTGGTTTCTTCTATCTGACTTTCGAGTTGGATTATTTCACCGGGTACGTTGATGTTGTTGATATGAACCCTGGCACCAGCCTCATCAAGTGCGTCGATGGCTTTGTCAGGCAAATAACGATCTGACATATAACGATTTGTCAGTTTAACACAAGCTTCTATTGCCTCTGGTTCGTATTTAACCAAATGATGATCCTCATATTTTTCTTTGATATTATTCAGGATTTCAATGGTTTCGTCAGGTGAGGTGGGGTCAACAAGGATTTTTTGAAACCTGCGTTCTAATGCACCATCTTTTTCAATATATTGACGATACTCATCGAGTGTGGTGGCGCCAATGCACTGCAGCTCGCCCCTGGCTAATGCGGGTTTGAACATATTGGAGGCATCGAGTGAACCACTGGCATTTCCTGCCCCAACAATGGTATGGATCTCATCAATAAATAAAATCACATCAGGGTTTTTCTCAATTTCGTTCAGCACTGCTTTCATTCTTTCCTCAAACTGTCCCCTGTATTTGGTACCGGCCACCAGGGAAGCGATATCGAGCATTATTAACCTTTTATTGAATAGTGCTCTGGACACTTTGCGTCGAACAATTCTGAGCGCAAGACCTTCAGCAATAGCTGATTTGCCAACGCCAGGTTCTCCTATCAAAATGGGGTTATTCTTTTTTCGCCGGCTAAGAATCTGGGCCACACGTTCAAGCTCTTTTTCTCTCCCAACAATAGGGTCGAGCCTGTTTTCTTCAGCTGCCCGGGTTAAGTCACGGCCAAAATTGTCCAAAACAGGTGTTTTCGATTTGGAATCCGCCGGCTTTCTGACATTTCCGGCGGCCTGACGAGGCTCATCCTCATCCTCCGGTGAGTCACTCGGAAACTCAGCTTTTGGTTTTTCAGTCAATGGCTCTTCACCTGTCATCATAAAAGTAAGTTCATTTTTATAACTTAGTAAGTCAATGCCTTGTGCTTCAAGTTTCTGAGTTACAAGGTTATTCTTGTCACGTAAAATCGCCAGCATCAGGTGCTCGGTGTGAATGGTGTCAGAATTCATTTCTTTGGCTGCAATATAGGTAAATTTCAACGCGCGTTCCGTTTGTTTCATCAATGGAATGTTGGTAACCGTGTTTTCAGTTTGGTCGTTATTTTTAATCGCAGCTTCAATTTTTTTTCGGAAATCTTCGATATTAACCCCTAAATATTTAAGCACCTGAATAGCTTTTCCTTCACCATCTCTGACCATGCCCAGAAATAAATGCTCGAGGCCAATGTAATTGTTTCCAAGCCTTACAGCCTCCTCGTGGCTGTAACTCAGTATATCTCTCACCTGAGGTGAAAATTTTGCGTCCATATTTATTTTCGTATGATAATTGTTCGTGTGATTAGTACTCAAGCCAAAAGTAAGAACAAATATCAGTCCAACTTTGTTCGCCTGACAAAAAGTATCAACACCGCTTTGTTAATGCATTGTGTTTCATTTTTAAAATTCCGCATTCTGGTGAAACAGCTGAATTCACCTATTAATAATAGGTGCTAAGTTTGCGGTTTAAACGCAAAAATTTCGTAGTTTTGCACCCTTAATGAAATTTAGCAGAAAATAAAGAGCCTAATGGAAGAAGTATTTGAAGGTGAGAAGATTATAAAGGTCAATATTGAAAACCAAATGAAGTCGGCCTACATTGATTATTCAATGTCGGTCATCGTTTCACGTGCTTTGCCCGATGTACGGGATGGTTTGAAACCTGTTCACCGAAGGGTGCTGTATGGTATGCTGGAGTTGGGAGTTCTTGCAAACAGATCTTATAAAAAGTCAGCCAGAATTGTAGGGGAGGTGCTTGGAAAATATCACCCGCATGGCGATACCTCGGTTTACGATGCTATGGTGCGTATGGCTCAGGAATGGTCGCTGCGTTATCCACTTGTGGATGGTCAGGGTAACTTTGGGTCCATTGATGGTGACAGCCCGGCTGCAATGCGTTACACTGAGGCACGCTTACGTAAGATTGCCGAAGAAATGCTTGCTGACATCGATAAAGATACCGTTGATTTTCAGCTCAATTTTGATGATAGTCTCACAGAACCAACAGTTTTACCAGCCCTCATTCCTAATTTACTTATCAATGGAGCCAGCGGTATTGCCGTTGGTATGGCAACCAATATGCCCCCTCACAATCTGTCGGAAGTGATTGATGGTGTTGTAGCATACATTGATAACAGAGATATTACAGTTGCAGAATTAATGCAATTTATCAAAGCACCTGATTTCCCAACAGGAGGAATAATCTATGGTTATGAAGGTGTTAGAGAGGCTTTTGAGACCGGACGTGGCAGGATAATGATGCGCGGAGAGGCTGTTTTTGAGGAACACAGCGGTCGTGATTGGATCATTGTTACTTCAATCCCATATCAGGTGAACAAGGCAGATATGATCAAAAAAACCGCTGACCTTGTCAACGACAAAAAACTCGAAGGTATTTCAGATATCAGGGATGAGTCAGACCGAAATGGAATGCGGATTGTTTATGAATTAAAAAGAGATGCAATTCCAAACATCGTTCTGAACAAGCTTTATCAAATGACAGCGCTTCAGACATCATTCAGTGTCAACAATGTAGCGCTCGTTAATGGCAGACCCCGCACGCTCAACCTGCGTGAGCTCATTCATTATTTTGTCGAACACCGACATGAAGTTGTTATTCGCCGTACAAAATTTGATCTTGCTGAAGCACAGAAAAGAGCTCATATTTTGCAGGGTTTGATTATTGCACTTGACAATATCGATGCGGTTATCGAACTGATCAAGCAATCAAAAAATCCTGAGGAGGCTCGTAATGGTCTCATGACGACTTTCAAATTGTCTGAGATACAGGCTCGTGCAATTCTTGATATGAGACTCCAACGCCTTACTGGTCTTGAAATTCAGAAAATCAAGGAAGAATATGACGAGATTTTGAAAATGATTGCACACTTTGAGGAAATTCTCGGAAATGAAGGACTCAGGTTTGAAATCATCAAACAAGAAATGTTGGGTGTTAAAGATAAATACGGTGACAAACCGCGTTCAACTGTTGTGTATTCACCTGATGATTTCAAGATCGAAGATACCATTGCTGATGAGGCTGTCGTTGTTACAATTTCGCATCTTGGATACATCAAAAGGACTGCTTTAAGTGAATACCGTCGTCAAACAAGGGGGGGTAAAGGCGCAAAAGGCTCTGAAGCACGGGATGAGGATTTTATAGAGCACCTGTTTATTGCTACCAATCACAATTACATGCTTTTCTTTACTGAACTTGGTAAATGCTTCTGGATGAGAGTATTTGAGATCCCGGAAGGAACTAAAACCAGCAAAGGACGAGCCATTCAGAACATGATCAACATCGATGCTGACGACAAAGTTAGGGCTTATATCAATGTTCTCAATCTGAAGGATGAACAGTACATCGAGAATAACTATATCATCCTCTGTTCTAAAAAAGGTATCATCAAGAAAACCAGCCTTGAGGCGTATTCCAGGCCACGGCAAAGCGGGATTAATGCCATTACCATTCGCGAAGGTGACCAATTGCTTGAAGCACGCCTCACAAATGGCAACAATGAAGTTATCATGGCGCTGCGGTCGGGTAGGGCTATCCGGTTTAATGAAAGTACAGTGAGGCCAATGGGCAGAAATGCATCCGGCGTCAGAGGAATTACCCTTGCACACGAAAGCGATGAAGTTGTAGGAATGATCTGTGTTGAAAATGAAGAACATAACATCCTTGTAGTGTCTGAAAAAGGTTATGGTAAAAGATCGGATCTGAATGATTACAGGGTAACCAACAGGGGTGGCAAAGGCGTAAAAACTTTGAACATTACGGATAAAACCGGTGATCTGATCGCCATAAAAGAGGTTTCAGATACTGATGATCTGATGATTATCAACAAATCCGGAATCATTATCCGCATCGCAGTTGAAAGCCTGCGTGTAATGGGCAGGGCAACACAGGGGGTAAGGCTTATCAACCTTCGCTCAAACGATGAAATTGCAGCTGTTGCCAAAGTAACCATTGATGAAGAAGATAGTTTTGAGTCGGATGTTGACCTTACTGATAATCCCGGAACAGATGAGAACCAGGAAATTATCGATTCAGACAATTAATCTGCATCCTGGCATAATTAATGTATAACCATTTCAATCACAACAAAAAAGAAAAGTATGAAAAAAGTCGTTATGATGCTGGTATTTATCATCGTAGCTTCAACGCTCATGAGCCAGACCAAAGAAAGGACCAATGCATACATGTTCAATAAAAATGGACAGTATGACAAGGCCCGTGAAGCCATCGACAAAGCAATTTTAAATGAAAAAACCATGATCGATGCCAAAACCTGGATGTATCGTGGAATCATTTATTTAAACATTGTTTTTTCAGAGCAGTATTCAAGTCTTGATCCTCAAGCACTTGAAAAAAGCTTGGAGTCATTCCAAAAAACAATGGAACTCGACCCGGAAGACAAACTTAAGCAGGGTGAAGACATCAAGCCACGAATTGATGCCATCGGACAACAGTATTTTGCTAAAGGTGTTGAATCTTTTAACGCCCAAAAGTTTCAGGAAGCCACTGTTGATTTTAAAAAGGCCTTCGATGTAGCTAAACTAAATCAGAAAATCGATACACTCGCACTGTTAAATGCGGGTTTGGCATCTTTAAGAGGCGAAAATTACAACGAAGCTATTGGCTATTATGATCAATTGCTTGCGATAGGTTTCAATGAGCCTGATGTTTACCGTAGCCTTGCTGCTTCGTACAGAGGCCTTCAAAACAACGACAAAATGCTCGAAGCACTCAATAAGGGCCGCGAACTTTACCCAACCGATGCTGGTCTGATGCTGGAAGAGATCAACGCATACCTTGCTATGGGTCAGGGTGCTAAAGTTGTGGATGATTTGAAGGAACTCACAGTCAAAGATCCAACCAACTATTCAATATTTTTTGTTCTGGGAACAATATATGGTGACGAAACAAACGCAGCCATGTATGACATGAACAAAGCTGTAGAATATTACGAGTCAGCCATCGCATTGAATCCGGAATATTATGACGCAATCTATAATTTAGGTGCGTTGTACATCAACGAATCAAACAAACTTCAGGTAAAAGCCAACGATTTGCCGTTGACTGAAACCAAGGAATATGAAAAAATTACTGAAGAAGCCAATGTCATTATCCGCAAGGCTTTGCCACACCTTGAAAAAGCTTTCGAATTGCAACCTGAAAACCAGGAAACAATTCAGGTGCTGAAATCCATTTACGCCAGATTTAAAATGGATGACAAGCTTAAAAAGATGAATGAGTTGTAATCAGAACTCGTTCTGCAGAAAAATTTTAAAGCAGCTTTCCTCAAAAGAGGGAAGCTGCTTTTTCATTGGCTTAATGTGTGTGTTAAAATTTACAATTTAACATAATATCAATTATCATTTGTTTTATTAAATATTTTCTGTTTAATTTACCTAAATCCTATGATGTTCGACCACATATCATGGTTTTACTTTATAAGCTCCAAATAACTCTTCAAATTTTTCCAGTTTAGGTACGATAACAAACCTGCAATATGGCTGTGATGCATTTTGATTGTAATAATTCTGATGATAATCTTCAGCTGGGTAAAATGCTTTAAAGGCAGTAATTTCTGTAACGATAGGTTGTTCCCAGATTTTCGCATCACTGAGCGTTTTCTTGAGCTCTGTTGCAACTTTTTGTTGCTCAGTTGAGTGAAAAAAAATCGCGCTGCGATATTGAGTCCCGACGTCTGCTCCCTGCCTGTTGAGGGTTGTTGGATCATGGGTTTTCCAGAAAATTTCCAAAATCCGTGATAAAGGAATCACATCAGGATTAAATGTAACCTGAACGACCTCGGCATGGCCTGTCAATCCGGAGGTGACCTCCCGGTATGAAGGCTGAACAATTAACCCACCCGAATAGCCAGACTCAACTTTTATAACACCATTAACACGCTGAAAAACAGCTTCTACACACCAAAAGCAGCCTGCACCCAGGGTAATTTTTTCTTCTTTTCCAGCAAAAACAGAATTTGACATGAGGATGATAAGGATTGAAGTTTTAAAAAAAAGTTTCATAAACTGTTTTTGTAAACAACGAATCACATTAACTTTTGTTGAATTCAGGATGAAATTCTTTACATTTGCAGATAATCAATCAAAGCTGAAAAAATCATTAATCTAAATATAACATACTATGAATCTGGAAATTACAGGAAAAGTTGCACAGCTGGGTCAACGAGCAACAGGTGAAGGCCGTAATGGTGTTTGGGTAAAGCAGGAGCTCATTCTTGATACTGAAGAGCAATACCCGAAAAAAGTTTGTCTGATGTGTTGGGGAGATAAAGCCGATGAAGTTAAAAGCTTTAAAATCGGAGAACGAATTAAAGCCTCTATTAACATTGAATCAAGGGAATACAACGGGAAATGGTTTACAGATGTAAAAGTCTGGAAATTTGAACGTGATGTGCAGTCAACTCCTGCTACTGCCGCAGTTCAAGAAGCACCCTATGTTGCACCAGCTACTGCTGAAACTTTTGAGGACGATCTACCCTTTTAATGCCCGTACAAAGTCTTAAACACCGAGCCCCTGCCCTTTTGGCAGCCTTAGGTGCCAATCTGATTTATTCACTCAACTACATCGTGGCCAAGGGTATCATGCCTGATTACCTTCAGCCGAGAACTATTATATTGCTTCGGGTAATAGGTGCAAGCTTGATATTTTGGGTGGTATCCCTTTTTACAAAAACGGAAAAGGTTCAGACATCAGATTTGCTGCTGATTGCTTTTGCCTCCCTTTTTGGGGTTACAATCAATCAAATACTGTTTTTTGAAGGTTTAAATTTAAGCACACCTATCAATGCCAGCATCATAATGGTTTGTGTGCCTCTTGGGGTGCTTAGTTTTAGCAGGCTGATCAAAGGTGAAGCACTGTCATGGCTTAAAGTAGCGGGTATATTGATTGGAACAACCGGAGCTGCTGCATTAATTCTTCAGCGTGGAAGCTTTGAATTTTCGTCATCCACGGCTTTAGGTAATGCTCTTATTGTACTCAATGCCAGCTCTTATGCACTTTATCTGGTACTTATAAAACCAATGATGGAAAAGTATCATCCAATCACAGTGATGAAGTGGGTTTTTCTGTTTGGCATGATTTCGGTTATTCCGTTTAGCATGCATATAGCCAGTGAAGCGGATTGGACATTAATTCCACCAACGATCTGGCTTTCAATTGTATATGTCATCGTTTTTACAACTGTTCTGGCATATTTTTTTAATAACTTCTCCCTGCAACGAATCAGTCCGACGACAAATAGCGCCTTTATATACCTTCAGCCATTTTTTACTGCGATTTTGGCGTTATTGTTGGGGAAAGACCAGCTAAATTTGTCAGTGGTTCTTCCTGCCTTATTGATTTTTACAGGGGTTTATCTTGTAATCCGTCCATCGGGTTCATTGAAGTGAGTGACCGGCAATTTTCTATTTTTGTAATAAATTTTAAGCTATGAAAGCAATAATTTTTGGGGCTACTGGTCTGGTTGGCAGTTCGTTGTTGCAGTTGTTGCTGAAAAATAATGATTTTAAGAGTCTGATCGTAGTCACCCGACGCCCGTTGGAACTTTCAAATCCAAAAATTTTTAATCAAGTTATTGATTTTGATAAACTTGCTGATTATAATCTTTTCAAAGGAGCGGATGTTGTATTTTGTTGTCTTGGAACAACCATCAGAAAAGCCGGATCAAAAGCTGCATTTGAACTGGTTGATTTGCATTATCCGGTAAAAATAAGTGAGTTGGCGTCAAGGGAAAAGATTCCTGCTATGATAACAATTTCCAGTGTTGGAGCCAATGCATCCTCATCAAATTTTTATCTTAAAACCAAGGGAAGGATGGAAAAAGAGGTTCTCGCTCAAGGTATTGAAAGAACGGTGTTTTTGCAACCAGGCTTACTTCTAGGGAACAGAAAGGAATTTCGGTTGGGAGAAAAAATTGGTGCCTGGGTGATGACTTTGTTTGGTTGGACACTTGCAGGTTCATTAAGCCGATTTCAGGCTGTTAAGGACGAAGAAGTTGCCAATGCAATGATTGTAATTAGCACCCTTCAGGAACCACAAATTTACTATAATTCTTATTCAATCAAATTGTTAGCTAAGAAAATCTGACCTATGAACCCGATTTTTCCTCAAATTCCATCAAACCGATTTTTCCTGCTTGCAGGCCCTTGTGTTGTTGAAAATGAAACTATGCCCTTGGAAATTGCAGAGTATTTACTCAACATCACCAATAAGTTAAATATTCCACTGGTTTTCAAGGCATCCTATAAAAAAGCCAATCGTTCAAGACTTGACTCTTTCATGGGAATTGGCGATGAAAAAGCCCTGAAAATTCTTGGTAAAGTGAGAGAATCATTTGGAATTCCTGTTGTTACTGATATCCATGATGTCAGAGAAGCAGCATTGGCTGCCGAGTATGCTGATGTTTTACAGATTCCGGCTTTTCTTTGCCGGCAAACGGAATTATTGGTAGCAGCAGCTGAAACCGGTAAAGTGATCAATATAAAAAAGGGGCAGTTTTTATCAGGTCCTGCCATGAAATTTGCTGTTGATAAAGTTTTGGCTGCAGGCAACAATCAGGTAATGCTAACCGAAAGAGGCAATAGCTTTGGCTACAGCGACCTGGTGGTTGACTTTAGGAATATTGCTTTTATGAAGGAAATCGGCGTACCAGTCATCATGGATGTTACCCATTCATTGCAGCAACCCAACCAAGCCTCAGGGGTAACCGGTGGTCAGCCAGCTTTGATAAGTTTGATCGCAAAAGCAGGTATTGTATCCGGCGCTGATGGTATTTTTATGGAAACACACCCCGAACCATCCAAAGCTTTGTCTGATGGCGCAAACATGCTCCCGCTCGATCGGGCAAAAGCCTTGCTCGAAGAACTTGTCAGGTTGAAGGAAGCGCTTTCGTAGAGGATTTCCGAACTTTTTTCCCTTTTTTCAAGTAAATGATCAAACCTGAGACAAGGATCAGCAAAGTCAATAAACCCAAAAGTGGAATGATTAGCAGGTAGAATGATCCAATAAATGGTTCAAATATTCGGGCTGTATGAACTTCCAAAGCAAAATTCCAAAGGGGCATTGGTGTTGCCCTGATTTTGTCTGGCATGGGCAAATTGCTTGTTATTAACCCTTTATTATAATCGAAGATCAAGAACTTGTCTCCATCCCTGATAAGTCCACTAATTAAATGTTTACCAATTGGTGAGCCCGTATGACTTTTTTTCGCAGGTGTCTGACCGCTTATGTGGTCAACGATTTCACCCCGACCAGGGTGCCAGAGAAACAAACCATTGAAGCTGCCTACAAGAAAGTATCCCTCGCTTAACGGTTCAAAAACATTTATTCCCATTACTGACAGCGGTGGCAAGGTTTCAAGGATTTTTGGAGATTCACTGAATTGATTATCAACAGTATAAATTCCTTCATTGGTTCCTAACAGCCATTGACTCTGTGCCGAATCATATGCTATTACACGAAGTTTATCATGCCAGGAATTTGGGTCGTCAAGAATGGAAAACGGAATCTTTGCCACCCTTGCATTTGCGATCATAATCAACATGGGAGGTCGTAAGAACATACCAGTAAAGATAGTGACGATCAAAAAACCACCCAGCCACAAGCCTGCTTTATTGTGCCATTTAATGGAGAATTTTGTGACAATTTGCTGTTTTTCAATTGTCAAGGACTTCCTTTTTCTTCTTTTTATCCAATCCGGAAAGAAAAAATAAATGTATCCGGTGATAATAAGAAAGACCAAAGCCAAAGCCAGAAAATCAACCATCAGTTTTCCAGACATACCAAGAAGCTCCCCGCTGTGGATGACCCAAAGTGTGCGAAATAATCCTGCTTTTCCATCATCGGTGGATGATGGCTTTAATTGAATGCTTTTGACAGTCTTATCATCATCGAAGTTTTTAATGATGTAAACATTTGATCGACTTAATGCAATCAAACTATCCGACTTTAAATACAGATCCATTACCCTGCTGTCATGACTATGCAATTCGATGTACTTCCAAGTCCCGGAAAGGCCGTTTCGTTCATATAAGCCTGATTGCGTGGCTGCAAAAAGCTTGCCCGATTCTGTGCCAACAACTTTCATAGTCCTCGCAGGATCAATACCTTTGGGCAATCCCTCCATCAATGGTTCAAAATGGTTGAATGCCGAGTCACATACCCATATTCCGATATTTCCGTATACAATGATTGAGTTGTCGTTAACACGGTAGGAAGATCTAACAGAAGCGTTATTCCAGTTGTGAATCCGGTAAGAAGCAGGCAAATATTCTCTGCTGATCTGTATGGAAGAAATTAAATCCCTGTGATTGAGTAAAATACCGGAAATAGCCCAAAAGATTAGTAAGATGCCAAGGACGATTGAAAACCACCTGTGAATCCACTTCCACTTTTTCATCAAAAGAAAGTTTGCCAAAATTTTTAATAACCAATCCCGGCCGATTTCACCTGAGAGGCATCAAACGCATGGCAGGGTGTTACAGCATACACCATACCACATCCAGGGCAATGAAATTCATAGCTATCCATTTCAAAGTCTGTTTGGCAATGTGTGCAATGAATTTCCAAAGGAACAGGCATATAATGCTGGTCAAATCCCATTTGCCTCACCTTATCAACAACCATTTGGCCGTTTTCAAAACTTCCTGAACATCCTTCGTGTGACATACTTATTCTATTGATTAAATTTGATTTATACTATTTTAATTCAAGTTATACTTAAAGATATAATGTTTCAAATGCTTCACCACTGCGGAGCATAGTTCTCAGTTTTTGCATCTTTTTGTCGGATTCTTCAAGCTGCGTAAGCATGGCTTTTTCAGCAGCCGAGGTTTGGATCACTTTGTGGATTCCGCCATTTTTAATTACGATCCTTTGGTCAGCCATCAGAGCGAGGATTGGATCGTGAGTTGCCATCAATACGATTTTTTCCTCACCTGTTAAAATCTCCAGCGCTTTCTTACGATCTATTCCAGCGTTTTCGATTTCATCAATCAAAACAACCGGACTTGAACTGAGCATGGCTGTATCAGCAATCATTAAAGCTCTTGACTGTCCACCACTTAGAGAGGTTATTGGTGTATCAGCTTTAAACTTTTCACCAGCCAGTTCGTTTGCAGCATCGATAATTCTGTCAATAATTTGAGCTGCATTGGCAACCATGCGGCTACTTGCATGCAGTTCGAGAAACTCTTTCACAGTTAAATCCATCACAAAATTCATGTTTTGCGATAGCTGTGCAACGAGTTTTTTCCCTGAGGCAAAGCGCCAATCGGATGAAGGTTTACTGTTATTAACCAAAATTGTACGCGATGTAGGCGTGTCGGCCTGTGCAACCCATTCTATGTCAGCCAGCAACCTGCTTTTTCCTGAACCGGTTGGTCCAACAATACTTGTAATGGTACTTTTTCGAAAGTGAAGCGCGTCAAAATTCTCAGCTTCGCCCGATTTGTCTTTTCCGGGCATAACCGTCAATGATTCAACACGCTGGCTTGAAATACCACTAAATTCTTCCATCTGAAGTATATATTCCTGCAGTTGGTCGACAAAATGACCGCCTTCAAAAACAGTATCTTCTGACCCTTCCTCCTCTATTTCTTTCAGTATGTGAAGTAGTTTAAGGTGTTCATTTTTAAGGAGATTTATCGGCTGATTTTGAAAAAAGACAACTAAAAACGGATAAGCCCTGATGAGTGATGCCGGACTACTCAACAAAAGCATTTCTTTACTTGGCATATTATTTTTCCTCCAAATTCATTTTACGGACATTACCCATTTGATACGATTCACCAATTCTGGTTTCGCCAAGGCAATAAGAACACAAAGCTGAGGGCATTGAGAATCGTAGTTTTTTACCTTTTAACGAATTGACTCTTTGATCCTGGTCATATAAAAGTGTACTCAGCTCGTATGCACCCTGTCCGGTTAATCCATTGATATGCATTACGATAGCAGTAGGATTAACTGCATGAACACGGGCAGCAAAAACCTCCCGCTCAGCCTGCGAGACAATATCACCTTTTGTGATAACGACAATATCAGCCATTCTAAGCATTGGACCTATTTTTTTCGGCGTGTTAATCCCACTGAGGTTATCGATAACGCACACAGCCTTAATTTCTTTGATATATGGGGAACAACGGTTGCATAAACCCGCACTTTCAGATACGAGCAGGTCGAATTCCTCCTTCAGACCCCAGTCTAATACAGCCTCAATATTAGACACAAAATAATGATCGGGACATAGCTGACCCGACAAACCCTTCTTGACAGGAATTCCGGCCTTTTCATAAGCTATGTCATCTTCTGTGGCAAGACAGTCAAACTTTACAGCCCCTATCTTAATACCACGCATTTTTAGTGACTCAGCAGTTTTGATGATCACAGCAGTCTTGCCTGATGAAGGTGGCCCGGAAATGGTAATTAGATTCATTATTCAAACTAATTGATTGTTGTTAAATACTTTATGACATTCATCAAAGGCTTGATTCAGATTGTTATTGTTGATAAAATCCCAGCCGAGCCACATAAATTTTGCATCAGCAGGTAGTTTGTTATCTATTTGTGGATGCAAGGAAGGAAACAACCCCTGGTGTGAAAGTATCTCAGCCACAGACAATCCTCCAAAAAAATCTGCTACCTTGTCCTGTTCAGCGGATGAATTAGATTTTCCAATCATAAAAATCGGACTGATGATAGCACCATCCGAAGGCCATACTGCTTTCATCGCGCTACCCTCCTTCACCATCTTGGTGAAAAAATTTGGCATAATGGTTACGGCAGGCCTGTTTTCTTTCTGCCGCTCCGATTTAACCATTTGTGCCGGATGCATGCTTTGAAGCATATTTCTTCCAAGAGCCGCAATGGCCTCCATTCCATATTTTTGCTTCAAAGTCAATAAGATAGCATTGAACAGATCAAAATCTGAAACGGGCAAACTGATAGAGCGTTCATAAACCGGATTCAACAAATCATGCCAGCTTTGTGGAACAGGTCTGTCACCTAAAATAGCAGTGTTTACCAGAAACACAGCTGGAACCACAGCAATAATTCCAAAACGGTTCTGGGGATCATTTAGTTGAACATCCAAATTAAATGATTCATTAATATCATTCCATTTCAATGGATTACGAAAATCTCCATTTTTTATAAAACGTCCGAAATATGCCTCTTCAAAAAACATATCAAAACCTGCTGACACATAAATATCATCAAGATCAGCGGCTCTTTTGGCTGCAAAAACTTCTTCTTTTATCCAGTCCAAACCCATTGAAGCTGACTTCATATCTGTGCTGATGGCGGCACCTTGCAGTCTCAATTCTTCCAGGAATCCATCAAGACCCTCTTGCAAAGGTATCCTCACAGGGCATGGTAAAAGTCCTTTAATTTTCACCTCATTGGTATGATAGATTTGATTGTCGGCAGCTCCACCTCTTGATTCAATGGCATCAACAAGCGCATTGTAAAAGGAATCATAATCCAGTTGCCTCATATTTAAAGCAATACCTAACTGAAGGGCTTTTCCAAAAGTTTGTCTTTTCAACTCATCCGCCAATTGATTAAAACCGTTTGAAATGAAAACCTTCAGTGTTTGAGGGTATTTTTCAGTGATTTCGAAAAGGCTAGAGCTTTGATTAAAATATTCCATGGCAAACATTCTTACTTAGACTGCAAAATTAAACTATTTAAGTATTCTATTACTTATTATCTTGAATAAAAGATTTTCTAAATTATAGCTTTTCATTATCAGTGTTTTGGAAAGCTTATTTAGAAATGGTAGCTGGATTTTTTATTTACAATTTCTGTATTACCATGTTTTTTAGATACATTTTTAATCCTGATCTGCACTTAAATGTTGGAGGTTTCATTCATATCACTAAATTTGTCCCATTCCAATAGGGGTGCCTAAATCCGTTAAGGCGGTTAACAAAAGGCTGAGATCATACCCTTTGAACCTGATCCGGATAATGCCGGCGAAGGGAAGAAGAGAAAATCCTTTCCTCTATTGATTTATTGGTGTAAAAAACTTTTAAATCAATGTGTTATGAAAATTAAAATCATTTTATTGATGTTGGTCTTTACGGCCGACAGTCTCTTAGCCCAAGTAATGCTAAGCGGCAAAATTGTTGATTCACAAAGCAAGGAATCATTACCGGGAGCAAGTATCGTTTTAAAGCCATCCAACAATGGTGTAATCTCATCTGCTGATGGAACTTTTCTGTTCCAAGCATTACAAAAGGGAAAAAAAGCGATTGAGGTTAGGTTTCTTGGTTATCAGAAAACGAATTTTGAGATTCAATTAAACAACGACACCACAATGTTGATAATGATGGAGCCTCAAACTTTCATGAGTGAAGAGGTTGTTGTTAAATCTTCCAGGGTTTCAGCTGATAACCCTATCACATTCAGTGTTTTAACAAAGGGAGAAATACAAAGTAAAAACCAGGGTACCGACCTGCCCTATCTATTGCAAACCTCACCATCGGTGGTAGTTAGTTCAGATGCAGGTGCCGGAATCGGATACACAAACCTGCGGATCAGGGGTACAGACCTTACGCGCATTAATGTGACGCTCAACGGTGTTCCTGTCAATGATCCCGAATCACATGGGGTTTTCTTTGTTAATTTACCTGATCTTTCCTCATCTGTCGAAAACATACAGATCCAGCGTGGAGTTGGTACATCCAATAACGGGGCTGCCGCTTTTGGTGCCAGCCTGAACATTCAAACCAGCGACCGCGCGGAACATGCCTTCGCGACGATCACCAGTTCAATAGGTTCGTTTAACTCATTGAAGCACGGTTTGAGTTTTGGAACCGGAATTGGCAACAATGGTTTTTCGTTGGATGGGAGGCTCAGTAAAATCACTTCGGATGGTTTCGTGGAACGAGGCGCTTCTGATCTGAAATCTTATTTCCTGGCAGTTAACTGGGCCAATAGTCGCAATATCGTTAAATTGATTGCTACAAGTGGTAAGGAGAAGACTTATCAGTCCTGGTATGGTATTCCAAAAGACAGTCTTAAATCCAACAGGCGATACAATCCGGCAGGTGCCATTTTAGATGATGATGGCCAAATTTCCGGATATTATCCCAATCAGACGGATAACTATCAACAAGATTATTATCAGCTACATGCCGCACGTGAGTTGAACAAACAATTCACATTGTCAGCATCTCTTTTTCTGACCAAAGGCAAAGGATATTATGAAAGTTGGAAAAACGATGAAGACCTGAAGGATTATGGATTTAGCTTCGGAGGTACAGGTAGTCAAACAATTGAGACCACTGATTTGGTTCAGCAAAAATGGTTGGACAATCAATTCTATGGTGGTCAGGTCTCTTTGAATCATACAATAAAAAATCTTCAAAACACCTTCGGAATTGGTTGGAACAGATATGTTGGGGATCACTTCGGTTTCATCAGCTGGGCACAATACGCCGGTAACTCAACAAATGATTCTCCCTGGTATATGAATACAGGTGATAAGTCTGACCTGAATATATTTGCAAAATCAGATTATTCACTTTCTGGAAAAATGCAATTGTTTGTAGATCTGCAATATCGACACATATACTACTCCATTGAAGGCGTTCATGAGGATCTGGCTGACTTTACCCAACAACATCGTTTTGATTTTTTTAACCCAAAAGCAGGCTTGAATTACCGGATTAGTAAAAACCTTAACTTATATGGGAGTTTTGCAATTTCAAACCGTGAGCCAAACAGATCAGTATACCGTGATGCCGACCCCGGACAAGTTATTAAGGCTGAAAAACTTCTGAATTATGAAGCCGGAATCCGATTTAGGAATGAGCGAGTTACCATCGGTTCAAACTTATTTATGATGGATTACACTGATCAATTGGTTCTGACAGGAAAAATCAACAACGTAGGCGCAGCCATTATGACCAATGTCAAAGACAGTTACAGGGCTGGCTGGGAATCCAGCATGCAGATTGCCTTTTCTTCTGATTTCAGTTTGATGACAAATTTAACCTTAAGCCTCAATAAAATCAACAATTTCACAGAATATGTGGATAATTGGAATTATTGGGATGATCCTGAGAATGAACCCTATCAGTATACTTTTGAGAGAGGTAATACCCATATTTCTTTTTCACCATCGGTTCTTGCGTTTGCAGGCCTAAACTGGAAACCGACAGAAAGTCTGACAATTAATTATTCATCACAATTTGTTGGCCGCCAATTCATCGACAATACTTCGGATATAAACCGAAGTCTTGAACCCTATCACCTTGGAAACTTGAGTATAGATTATACAATCAAACAAAAATTGTTTAAACAGGCTCTGATACGGCTTTATCTAAACAACCTGTTCAATGCCAGTTATGAGACCAATGCATGGGTTTACCGCTATTATTATAATGGTGAGGCATACCAAATGGATGGCTATTTTCCACAAGCCGGATTTCATTGGATGGCACAAATCACCCTTTGCATGTGAATTCAATTCTTATGTATTAAAAACAAGCAGTATGAAACATCTGCTTGTTTTTTTATAACATTTAAGTATTTAAATACTTTATATCTTTTTTAATGAAGTTTTGTATCTTTGTGGGATAAAAAAATGTTTCATTTAATGTTTAGAACCATGAAAAAAACTTTTCTATTCAACCGTAACTTTCTGGTATTGACTCTACTGGCAATTGCGCCTGTAATGAAAGCGCAATTTACCCTTAGTGGAGAATTTCGTCCGAGAGCCGAATACAGGCATGGATTTAAAACGATGGTGTCTGAAAATGACAAGGCAGCCTTTCAAATTTCTCAACGAACCCGCCTACATGCAGGCTTCACTTATCAAACACTGAAGTTTGGATTAACACTTCAGGACATTCGTCTATGGGGAGAAACTCCACAGCTTACTGCAGTTTCTAACCGATTCATGCTTCATCAGGCATGGGCTGAATGGGCTTTTGCAAAAAATCTGAGCCTAAAAATGGGCCGGCAGGAATTGGTCTATGATGATGCCAGAATTTTTGGAAATGTTGACTGGGCACAGCAGGCACGAGCCCACGATCTCGTTTTGTTAAAGTATGAAAAAGGTTTCAAACTTCATGCCGGATTGGCTTTTAATCAGCAATTTGATCAACTGCTAACTACCAATTACGACTTGACATCAAACTACAAATCTCTTCAGTTTATCTGGTTCAACAAAAAGTTTGACAAACTTTCGGTGAGTGCTTTGTTCCTCAACAATGGTATGGAAATGAAGTATATTGAAGAAGGTGTTGACAAAATTAAAACGATGTATAGCCAAACATTTGGAACCCACTTAATTTACAAAGCCGACAAATTAGGTCTCTATGCCAATGCTTACTATACTACTGGTAAAGATATAACCGACAGAAAACTAGGAGCTTACAACCTGATGTTGGGTGTTGATTATGCTCTGGATGAAGAATGGAGCATTGGTGCTGGTGTGGAGGTTTTATCTGGCACAAGCCAAAAAGAGAAAATGGACAATCCTTTCTATGTAAACAAGAGCTTCAATCCATTTTATGGAACCAACCATAAGTTTAATGGCTTTATGGACTATTTTTATGTTGGTAACCACTTGAACAGTGTGGGATTGAATGATCTTTTTGCCCAAATCGGTTACAAAAAACAAAAAACCACGGTTCAGCTGACAGCACATTTTTTCAGTGCAAATCAGGATATATACAAAGCTGAGCCTTCAGGTTCTAAACTTATGTCTTCGGGATTGGGAACGGAATTGGATTTCACTATTGCCTACAAGATCAATGATATCGCCGGAATTTCGGCCGGTTATTCTCAGATGCTTGGAACGGAATCATTACAAGTTTTGAAATCAGGTGATTACAAACAAACCAATAACTGGGCCTGGCTCATGTTTACCTTTAAACCAGTTTTTATTCAATAAATTCTAATTTATAATCTATGAATACATTTCAAAAAGGATCTATATTTAGTTTCAACGATTCAATTGCCTACACTGATGCTGGAATTGTCAGCAGACAGGTGATGAAAAACGAAAAAGGAAACGTAAGCTTATTTGCCTTTGCCAAAGGAGAAGCATTGTCAGAACATATTGCACCCTTTGATGCTTTGGTACAGATTATTGAGGGAGAAGCGCTGATTATAATCGGAGGACAACCTTTCAGTCTAAAAAGCGGTGATAGTATTATTATGCCTGCCAATATCAGTCATGCTGTTCAGGCGGTTGAAAAATTTAAAATGATTTTAACAATGATTAAAGCCTGAAGTCCAATTACATGCTAACTTTGTAAAGTTTGAAAAATAAGTAAGCATGAAAAAGACTTTTGGACTGGCATTAAGTGGTGGAGGAGCCCGGGCTATTATTCATGCCGGTTTTTTAAAGGCATTAAATGAGTCCGGGCTTCGGCCTGAAATAATCTCAGGTGCAAGTATGGGAGCCATCATAGGAGCATTGTATGCTGATGGATTTCCCCCTGAAGAAATGCTTCAGGTAATGATTAAGCCCGGGTTTTCAAGTCTCCCGGCCTGGATTGGCAGAAAAGGTGGCATTGGTTCGCTCATGGTGCTTCGCGAACACCTGGACAGTTTATTGCGTTCAAAATCATTCGGGGATCTTCAGTTGCCTCTTATTATTTCAGTTACTAACCTTAACAAAGGTCGTAATGAATTGATCTCAGAAGGAAGTTTATTGGACTGGGTGGTGGCTTCAGCTTCAATTCCCGTTATTTTTCAGCCTGTAGTAATTGATAATCAATATTATGTGGATGGGGGGCTCACAAACAATCTTCCGGTTTGTTGTCTTTCCAAACCAAACAGAAAGGTGGTTGCCCTGGAATCGAACCATCTTGAGACGGTTGATACAGCCTTTGTTTCAATCAAAACGGTTTGGGAACGGTCACTTTTTCTTGCCGTAAACAACACACTCAAAGACCAAACAACTTGCTGTGATTTATTTATTGACGCACCTGAGGTAAACGGGATTGGAATATTTGATTTCAATCAGGCCAAACAAATTTACGAAATTGGCTATAAAATTGGTTGCCGACACAGCGAAAGTATCCACCGGTTGCTCGAAGATTAATTGGCAAACAGATTCGGTAACAAAGGTCAGTTATGAAATATCATCCGGTGATCCCGGCTGTTTTCGAATCAAATGCTCACATAAAAATTGTATTTTAGCAATTGATTTTTTTACTTAACGCTAAAAATATGCTGGCCAATCCCGAATATTTTCTGTTAATGGTTTCTATCCTGCTTTTAATCAGTGTTTTAGCAGGAAGAACTTCGCATAAATATGGCGTTCCTACCCTACTGCTTTTTATTGGCATCGGAATGTTGGCAGGTTCTGAAGGTATCGGTGGGATTTTTTTCAATAGTCCTTCAATAACTCAGTTTATTGGAGTTATTGCCTTAAATTTCATTCTGTTTTCAGGGGGGTTGGATACCAATTGGGTGTCGATAAAACCTGTTCTTAAAAAGGGTATAACTCTTTCTACTATAGGTGTTTTCCTCACCGCTGGTGTAGTTGGGGTTTTTGTTTGGTCGATTTCTGATTTAACAATTTACGAAGGCTTGTTGCTCGGCTCGATCGTTTCTTCTACCGATGCAGCGGCAGTTTTTAGCATACTTCGATCCAAAAATATCTCCTTAAAACACAACCTTCGCCCGGCTCTGGAACTGGAAAGTGGTAGCAATGATCCTATGGCCTATGTACTCATGTTGTCATTTTTAGGATTCGTTGTGAATCAGGATCAGGGACTGATTACCTTAATTCCCCTTTTTCTGAAGCAAATGATTATTGGGGGATTGACAGGGCTTGCTTTCGGATATATTAGTAAATGGTTGATTAACAACATTAAGCTCGGTTTTGAAGGTCTCTACCCTGTTTTGGTCATTACGCTCATGTTGCTCACGTATTCATTGACTCAGGTAATTGGAGGAAATGGATTTCTCGCCAGTTATTTGACAGCAGTCTATGTTGGCAATCAATATTTTATACATAAGAAAACTGTATTAAAGGTTTTTGACGGACTGGCCTGGCTCATGCAAATAGTGCTGTTTCTTACCTTAGGCTTATTGGTTTATCCATCCGAAATTTTTCCGATTATGGGAATGGGATTGTTGATTTCTGTATTTTTAATCCTTGTGGCGAGACCATTCAGTGTATTCATCAGCATGATTCCATTTCGCATGGGAATGAATGAAAAGATCTTCATGTCATGGGTAGGGCTGCGTGGTGCAGTTCCGATCGTGTTTGCCACTTATCCATTATTGGCTGGTATTGACAAAGCACCGCTCATTTTTAATATTGTGTTTTTTATTTCAGTAACATCAGTATTGATACAAGGAACAACGCTATCTACTTTTGCCCGGTGGTTAAAACTGGATGCTCCCGAAGAAGAGAAGCGAAAATACCCCCTGGATGAATTCCTTGAAGAACCAAGTAATGCAGTTCTTGAGGAACTTGTTCTGAGAGCTGAGCATCAGGTTGCAGGCAAGCGTATTATTGATCTTCAGTTTCCGTCAAATGCCATTATTGCCATGATACAGCGGAACGGGCAATACCTGACTCCCAATGGTTCCACAACCCTGGAGGTGAATGATAAACTATTCATTCTTTCAGGTAGCAAGGAAAAATTACATGAAGTAATGGTCTGTTTTAATCAAACAAATGAAAAGGAACTCGCCGGGCATTGATTTTATTATATACTCAGATTCAGTGAAGCTTTTTGCATGACACCGTTGGTCTGCTGCTCCATAAAGTATTTCATACGTTCACTCACATCGTTGTTAAAGCTAGCTATGATTCTGGCTGCAAGTATTCCTGCATTGGCAGCACCGTTAATGGCAACTGTAGCCACCGGGATTCCTTTGGGCATTTGAACGATGCTTAAAAGAGAATCAATACCTTCAATAGAATTGCTTGATTTCACGGGAACGCCAATCACTGGTAGAGTTGTCAGACTTGCCACCATACCAGGCAGGTGTGCCGCGCCACCGGCTCCGGCGATGATTACTTTTATCCCACGCGAGGCTGCCTTTTTGGCAAATTCTACCATATACTCAGGTGTACGGTGGGCAGACACAACCTTAATTTCATAGCCGATTCCAAAACTTTCAAGGCGCTCGGCGGCTTCCCTCATCACTGGTAAGTCGGAATCGGAACCCATTATGATGCTGACCCAAACCTCTTTATTTGCTTCCATAGTATTGATAATGATAAAATTACGCTTCTACTCTTAAAGTTTTTAAAACCAAAGTTGCCTTTTCAAGAGCTTCTTCGGGTGTGGTGCCAAGCACGGTAGCATGCCCCATTTTTCGGTATGGACGCGTTTGTTTTTTACCGTAAATATGCAATTTAACTCCCTCCATCTGCAAAACTTCGTTCAGGCCCTTGTAAACAACAGGCCCGTTAAAACCTTCCCCACCTAAAATATTTACCATCACAGCAGGCATTTTAAGTTTGGTTGAGCCGGGGTGATAACCAAAAATTGCGCGGAGATGCTGTTCATACTGAGATGTGATTGCACTTTCGATGGTGTGATGTCCACTGTTGTGAGGTCTGGGTGCAGCTTCATTGATATAAAGCTTACCTTGTCGGTCAATAAAAAATTCCACAGCAAGTAACCCGACAAGATTCAGTTTTTCAGCTGTTTTAAGAGCCAGATTTTCAGCTTCTTTTTCCAGTGTGGAGGTAATTCTGGCAGGTGCCAATAACGATTCAACCAGATTTGCGATAGGGTTAAAAACCATCTCCACAGCAGGATAGCTTCGTGTTTCGCCACTTTGATTACGTGAAACAATCACAGCAATTTCCAGGGCTTCGGGAATAAAATCTTCTACAAGAGAGGGAACATCAAACAGTTTTTCAAGATCTTCAGCCTTTTGAACGATCAGTACACCTTGCCCGTCGTAGCCCGATAAACGCGTTTTCTGGACAAAAGGCAAGCTCAATTTTCCTGATTTTAGATCTTCGAGTATTTCAGCTGATGAATCATACAAGGAAAAAGCTGTTGTAGGAAGATCATTTGATGCATAAAATTGTTTTTGCAATCCTTTGTCTCTGATAATTCTCAAACAGGAAGGTTGCGGAAAGACCGGTATTCCGGAAGCTTCAAGTTCCTCAACAGCTTCAATGTTTACACCTTCGATCTCTATCGTAATCATATCCAATTCTTTGGCAAAGGACATCACAGTATCATAATCTCTGAAGGAGCCTTGAATAAAGCGTGTTGCTATGCCAGAAGCTGAAGCTTCCGGATCAGGATCCAGAACAAAAGTGTTGATATCCCACGCACTTGCTGCCTGACAAAGCATTTTGCCTAATTGTCCTCCACCAAGTATTCCAAGCTTAAAATCCGAACTTATGGTTTGCTTCATCTGGAATGATTCCTTTTTAAAGTGCAAAAGTACCACTTTTAGACTTCATTCAACGCATAATCAAGTTGCTGATCGATCACTTTAGGTTCAATCGACCACGAATAAATAAGGAGAAGGTATTATTCTGTAGTAAGACTGATCAGTCTGGCATCGACAGACTTCACAAGATTGAGCTTGCGCTCAATTTCCTGCATTCTTTCCAAATCTCCTGTCATTTCGAGGAAAATCAGGCCACTTTGCGAACAGTTTTCAAGAACATCGTCGTGCAATCCCAAACGTGTTTTGATAAAACAGCCCCACCCTGTAAGAATCTTTTGAACTTTTTCCGCGGCCTCTTGCCTCGAACCGATTAAAATGAGCATTACATGTCTTGTCATAATCTGTCAATTGTTAATTATTTCACAAAAATAGGATTTTTTGCAAAATGAATACACCTTTGAAAAATGAATAAGTTAAAACATAAACATGCCTACTGAAATGTTGCCAATCTTTACTTTGGCTTTATAAACGGAATTCCATCCTTCATAATGAGACCTTTGTTGCGTTTACCATCAATGGCAATTGTAATTTCACCCTCGAAATGAATGTGCCGTACATAATCATCTTCATATACAACTGTCTGTTTGTCAAGGTATTCCAAATCATAATAGCCATCCTGAATAAATGGATTGATGGTAAAGTAACCAACCCCGAATGAGGTCAGATTTTGAAAGAAATGCGTTCCCTGACTTGGATCAATACGGTAGTTTTCCAAACCGCTTTCGATAATAATACGTGCAGCTGATATCTGAGGCCATTTTACAGGGATGCCGAGCCATGGATCACTCGATCCCCATCGTCCAGGTCCGACCAGGACATAATTTTGATTTCTAAGCAGAAATTCATCATTTAACTTGCCAATCACAGCAGCAATGTCTCTCGTTTTTGCAGGATCGAAAGACTGAGGTTTTACATAAACGAAATCATGAATTTGATTGATTACCCCATTGCCAAGTGTGTGCTCGGCTCTGATGAGTAATTGATCATCAGGAATACCATCGAGGTTTAGCTCAATGGTTTCATCAATGTTGACAATGGGTCGTATTTGCAAAACGTAAAACATTTTCTGAACGCCAACAGGTTTGTTAAGTTCAATGGCAAATTCGATTTCGATGGGTTTTCCCATTTCTTTTTGACCGGTTTCAAGCACAAGCTGAAGAATTTCAGCCAATGGAAAAGTATTGTATTTGAGTATATTAGCGAAAGTAACCAAACGTTTTCCTTCATCCTGCCAACCATCTCTCAACACATTGCTGTGATAATCATAGGTGGAGCAAATCAGCTTCATGACGCCATCCTTTTCAGCTTCTGCAATGCGGAGCTGCAACAAATTAGCCGACTCATCCGGTGTTATTTTAACGCTGTCGGGATCAAGATTCAAGGCATAAAACACCTTTTGAGTTTCGCGGAGTGCAAGGTCAGGCTGAGAGGTTTGCAATACTTTTTGTGGAAATTTAGGAGAAAACCGCAGCGTTTGACCTCCATCTACAATGTGTTTTCCAAGACCTAATGCGATGTTGGCGATGCCATCTTCGGGTTTTTCAGGGCCAATGGGATAAAAATTGATACTGCGGGCAACACCCGAACAAGCAGGGTAATAACGTGTTCCATATGATTTACCGCAAACCTCCTGCAAAACAATGCCCATTTTTTCTTCGTCTATCACATTCTTCGTTGCCATCATATATGCCTTACTGTCTTTGTAAAAGGCACTGGCATAAACACTTTTTATAGCATTGCTCAGAAGCTTGATCATTGTTCGCTCGTCATTTTCAACGACCGGAATCATATAGGTGCTGTATATCCCGGCAAATGGCTGATAATGAGAGTCTTCAAGTAAACTCGAAGACCTGACTGCCAAAGGGTTTCTAATTACGCTGATAAGGGTATATAGGTCTTCATGAATTCTAAAGGGTAGCCTGGCTTCGACAAAAAACCTTAAAATTTCATCATCTGCATACTCATCCGACAAAGCAATGGGATAAAGATTATTTTCCTCCATGAATTCATCGAATATATCTGTGCACAAAACAACAGTTCTGGGTATGCCGATTGTTATACCTTCATACTTGTCGTACAGTCTGTTACGCTTAATCAATGAATCCAAAAATGCCAGGCCTCTGGCTTTTCCGCCAATCGACCCCTGCCCTATTCTGGTAAACGAAAGGTATTCATCGAAGCTTTCCCTGTTGAATTCGGCAATGACACCCCGGGCTTTATTCAATCGGAAAGTGCCAATTGCATCAAAAACAAATCTTTTAATATCGTCGCAATCTGAGAAATCTTCGGGTGAGAACATTTTGAAAAGGTCAGCAAGAGGAAATAGTGCTCTGGCTCTCAGCCATTTTGAAAGGTGGTTACGTTCGATGTGATATTGCAGCGATTCATTTGGAACCTGAAAGATTTTCTCCTGCATCGATTTTAAGTCACCCGCCCGCAAAACTTCCATTCCTGTGGCCGGATCTTTGAAAACAAAATCACCAAAGGCAAAATATTCCCTGATAAAGCGTCGAAGCTCGATCGACAGAGTTTTGGAGTTCTTATTTATAAAACCAACTTTAATTTGTTTTGCAATTTCCTCATTTTCATTGTCGGATGATTGCAGCAACAGTGGCATGTATTTATCATTCTTTTTCACAACCTGGCACAACCGGATACCGGCTTCCCGATCGGTTTTCCCTTCGCGTTCGTAGGAAATGTCAGAAATAATTCCAAGAAGGTTGCTTTTGTATTTTTTATAGAAGCTGATCGCTTGCTCATAGTTCGTTGCCAAAAGAATTTTTGGCCTTCCTCGCATTCTTAAAGTTTTTTGATGCTCGTTTAATCCTTCAGTCATGAATGATTTCGACTGCTTGAAGATGATCTTGTAGATGTTTGGAAGATAGCTGCTGTAAAATCTTACCGAGTCTTCAACAAGTATAATGCATTGAACGCCAATATCTACAATGTCATGTTCGGCGTTCATTTTGTCTTCGATCAACTTGATTATTGCCAACAAAATATCAGCATTTCCGAGCCAATTGAAAACATAGTCGATCGATTTAAGTTCCTTTCGGTCGATTCGGATGCTCAACTCTCTTGAAAGTGGAGCCAACACAACAATCGGGATATGCTCGTGTTTGCGTTTGATTGTTTCGGCAAGCTCGTAAGTCTGTTTTTCTCTTGAGCTCAACATAATGATAACCAAATCAATGGCTTCTTCCTGTAAGGTCTTTAAAGCTTCTTCTTCGGTGCTGACAAGAATAAATGTTGGCGGATAACGCAGGTTTAGCGAAACATATTCGTTAAAAATCTGTTCATCGATGCGCCCATCTTCTTCAAGCATAAAGGCATCGTAAACTGAAGAAATTAGCAAAACATGGTAAATACGCTTTTTCATCAAGCTGATGAAGGGAGTATCATTAAAAAGGTGGGTTTTTTTATGAAAATCGAATCGGGCTGGAACCATAAAATCTCACATTCGTTAGAAGCTGTGCAAAGATACATTTTAGGCGTTCAATCAGTCAATTATAGCGGAGAACAAATAAAAAAGCCGGTCTAGTTGATAAACCGGCTTTTATGAATTTGATAATGAGATTATTCGTTTAAAACCAATCCGTAATTTGCTTCTCTATCAGCAGCTTTTTTCTTCCAGACCGGAACAATCTCCTTTAAAAACACATCTTTTTCTTCTTTGAGCTTATCCATGGGAAGGCCAATGTATTGTTGTGCTTTTTCTTTAGTAGAAATATCTGGGTAAGGAATTTCATGGGTAAGACCCTTTGTAGCAAGCAAACGTGCGAGCATCACCCTGGCATTCTGAGCGTGGTCGATTGCCTTGCCAATAACCCTGGCACTCTCTACCGGAGCATGGAAACTACCACCATGTGAAGCTGCTACATAATCCCAAAACCATTGTCCGGCCCTTATCTCGTTGAGAATTGGTTTCATTTCCTGCTCAATGGCACCATTGTCCCATGCGATTTTGGCTTCGACATGAGCTCTCGTTAACAGTTCTTCAGCTTTGTGCCGGATTTCAGCAACTTTCTCCTGTCTGTCATACACATTTTTCAGTAAGGTAGCCTCACTTTCGCGGTGGCAGGTCTGACATGCCTGAGAGATATATTTCAAAGGAGAAGTAACATGGTGGTTTGAGTATTTGAGGCCACCTTCGCTGACATAAGGCATGTGACAATCAGCACAGGAAACTCCTCTTTCAGCATGTATACCAGTTGTATATACTTCATAATCTGGATGTTGTGCTTTAAGCATTGGTGCCTTACTGATGCTGTGTGTCCAGTCGGTAAATTGGATGCTGTCATAATATCTGAGCATTGCTTCGGGATCGAAACCATTCACCCATGGGAAAGTGAGGTAATTTGGTCTTTCTTCTTTGTTTTGGTTGTTGAAGTAGTATTCGACATGACATTGAGCGCAAACCAACGATCTCATTTCCTGATGGGTAGCTTTTGAAATGTCCTTACCCATAGCCTCATAAGCCTCAATGAGAGCCGGACGTGAAATGGCAAGATCCATCGTTTCGGGGTTATGACAATCGGCACATCCGATCGAGTTCACAATCTCTTCACCGTGCTTGGCCCATTTACCTGCATAAAAGGCTGCAGGAGAACCTAATTGGTTCATCATTCGCGGGACATCAGGGCTTTTGCAGGTCCAGCAGGTACTTGGCATCGGGCCGTCATCTGGAGCCTTTGGTCCACCTGTTCTTAACGAATTGTACACATCTTCAACAGCATAGCTGTGTCCCCTGCCCTGATTGTAATCTTTAGAAAATCCGTATCCTGCCCACATTACGATCAGTTCAGGACTTTCGGCTAGGACGTCACGCATGGCATTGCCACCATGGGCTGTACGCAGATCAGTCTGCTGTGTTTTCCTGTATGATTCATATTGCCAGGGATAGTTTTTACCCCATATCTCATTTCGGGGCTCAAAATCAGCTAGTTTCATTTTTGGCTTATAAGCGAAAATGGCTTCAGCTCTTCGTTCAGTTATCGTTGAAACCAACAAACCCAGTAAAAACACGGCTGCCAGTGTAATAAAAAACAGCGTCCAATTAACCCAGGGACTTCTTTTCTTTTGATTTGAATTCATGATATTTGGAATTTTGGTGAATTATTTCATTGATTTTAACCATTCGGGTACCGGCGATGAAAGTAAAGGTACACGTGCATAAGGTGTTGATGATAAGCTTTTTACCCTTCCATGTGGAACTTCCCTATGACAATCCCAACACAACCTTTCTTCAAATTTATTATGAAAGGCAGAGGTTTGGGTTAGTAATTTGGTATCGGTTACGAGGTTTGAGTGACACCTGATGCAGTTTTCCTGCACGACAGAAATTCCAGCTTCCTTTATAAAAATGTTTTGAGGTTCGAGCCGCAGGGTAAACATGCTTGCGTGACGCATGCCATCCATCGCCTTGAAATAATAAGTGCGAAAAACATTGTCGTGTGGCACATGGCAATCATTGCAGGTTGCAGCTTCGCGGTGGCTGCTGTGCTGCCAGGTTGCATACTGGGGCGCCATAATGTGGCAGTTAACGCAAGTTGCAGGTGAATCTGACAGATAGGATATCGCCTTACTTGAATAAGCTGCGTACAAACCAAGACCAACCAACACCCCGAGCATCACCACAACAACAACCCGCCACTGCGGTGGTGGAATGAAAAAGGTGATTAATTTCTTCATAAATAGATTCGGTATTTAAGTATTTATATTCCTAAATTCTTGTACAAAAGTACAACCAAAGCAATGATTCTGCAAGTCAAAAAGTCGATAATAAGTTAATTTAGAACGACTCTAAATTATACATATTATCATGTTTCATCAATATACAAACTATCTATTATGCTATATTTCAGCGCTTTAATAATCTACATTGATTTATTCTCTGAGAAAACAAAAGTATATCTGCTCCACATTCCATTCAGAAATCGCAGAGATCAGAATGGACTAGCAAAACCAATCGGGCTTTTTTTTGTTTGTTAAAGAAAAAAATGATCAACATATTTTGGTTCAGACGAGACCTGCGTCTTGATGACAACCACGGGCTTTTTAAAGCTTTGAAAAGTGGACTGCCTGTGCAACCACTCTTTATTTTTGATTCGGAAATCCTTAACCGATTAACAAGTAAAAATGATCCGCGGGTACAATTTATTTACAATCAATTGTTTGAGATCCATCAGACATTGAAAAAGTTTAATGTGGGTTTGCAGATAGAAATTGGGAAGCCGGTTGACATTTTTGCAAGGATGATTCAAAAAGGAAGTGTAAAACAGGTTTTCGCAAATCAGGATTATGAGCCTTACGGACAACAAAGAGATCAAGCCATTCAATCACTCTTAAAAAGTCATGGCATTGATTTTCATTTGTTTAAAGATCACGTTATTTTTGCTCCAGGTGAAATACTGAAAGCAGACCAGCTACCCTACACTGTTTTTACACCCTTTTCCAAGCGCTGGAAATTACAGCTTACACCAAATCAGGTTGAACCATTTGACCCAATATCTTTATTTTCAAATTTTGTCAGGACAGAGTTTAGTTTTCCAGACCTGGAAGCAACCGGATTTAGGCCAGCTTCGATTCAGGTGCCTGCCATGAAGATTGAAGCATCGATTATTGGCAATTATGCAAACAACCGGAACTTCCCATCTTTGGCCGGCACCTCATTGGCCGGGACCCATTTGCGCTTTGGAACGGTTAGCATACGCAGACTTGTTAAAATGGCTTTACAAACCAGTGAGACCTGGCTGAATGAGTTAATATGGCGGGAGTTTTTCATGCATATCCTGTTTCATTTTCCGCATTCTGCCAATCAGAATTTTTACCGGAAGTACGATCCATTACAATGGCTTAATGATGAATCGGCCTTTGAAGCCTGGACAGCAGGCAAAACCGGTTATCCTCTTGTTGATGCCGGAATGCGCGAGCTTTTAGCTACAGGATTGATGCACAACCGCGTGAGGATGGTGACAGCAAGTTTTTTAACCAAGCACTTACTCATTGACTGGCGATGGGGAGAAGCCTGGTTTGCTGACAAATTGCTAGATTATGAGATGGCATCTAATGTTGGAAATTGGCAATGGTCAGCCGGGACAGGCTGTGATGCAGCTCCATATTTCAGGGTATTTAATCCGACAGAACAATTAAAAAAGTTTGATCCTGAGCTAAGTTACGTCAGAAAGTGGTTGCCTGAATTTGACAGTTTTGGCTATATACAACCCATTGTGCAACATAACTTTGCCCGTGACCGCGCATTACTTGCTTATAAAAAAGCACTTACACCGCAGCTGTGATTGGCTTTTTTCCTTTTTTTTGTGCTAAGAAAAAATCTTATGAATACTTTCAAACTTATTGAAGTCCTTGATCAAACTACTGAAAAAGAGTGGCTTGATTTCCCTGCCCGATTATATTGCAATGAAGCTTCCTATGTCAGACCATTTGACAATGATGTAAAAAAGCTTTTCAACAAAGAAAGTAATAAACTTCTGCGCAAAGGTGGTGAGGCCATTCGATGGTTGCTAAAAGATGACGAACAAAAAACCGTTGGCCGAATTGCAGCTTTCATCGATCCCAACACGGCACGCAACAATGACCAGCCAACTGGCGGATGCGGCTTTTTTGATTGTATCAATAATCAGCAGGCTGCAAATCAACTTTTTGATGCTGCCAAAGAATGGCTGCAACATCGTGGTATGGAGGCTATGGATGGGTCGATTAACTTCGGTGACAGGGATAATTTCTGGGGAGTATTGGTAGATGGGTATACACAAGCAGTGTATAACATGCCATATAATTTTCCATACTACAGCCAACTTTTTGAGAACTATGGTTTTCAAAACTATTTTAATCAATATACCTACCGACGGATGATAAGTAACGAAGGCCTTAGTGAAACCATCCTTGAAAAAGCTGCCCGTATCAGAGCCAATCCTGATTATCATTTCGAGACCATACAATGGAAAAAGAAGGAAAAGTTTGCCGATGACTTTATGGTGATCTATAACAAGGCCTGGGGTGTGATTCCAGGTGTAAAACTGATAACAAAGGCGCATGCAATGGCTTTACTCAAGCAGCTTGAGCAAATACTCGATAAGCGGTTGGCTCATTTTGGCTATTATAAAGGTGAGCCTATTGCATTCTTTATCATGATGCAAGATTTGAATCAAATTATTGGTGATTTTAATGGAAAACTGACCATCCTAAACAAAATCCGCCTGATGTACAGACTCAAAATTCAAAAGAAATGTGACAGGATTATCGGCAGGATATTCGGTATTGTACCTGAGCATCAGGGAAAAGGTATTGACGGGGCCTTGATTTTACATTTCAGAGATATTGCCCTTCAAAAGAATTTTCCTTACAAGGAATTGCAAATGAACTGGATAGGAGATTTCAATGCGCCCATGATGAAAGTGGTAGAAAATATTGATGCCAGAATTTATAAAACCCATGTGACCTACCGAATACTTTTTGATCCAACAAAACCATTCGTCAGAGCAAAAAGACAACAAAAGGATTTAAAATAGCCAGTTTACCAGCTAACTTTAAATCCACGGGTATCGAGGTGCACAAATCCACGATGTGAACCGTTGCTTTTGTAAATTCCTATCCCACCTGCAAGCCAGGCATTTTCAGCATCAGCATCAATTTCATCAATGAAAGATGCCAATTGTCTTACATCCTTCATGTCAATTGTACCATCGCCATTTAGATCGTCCATGGCCATATTCCGGTCATTATCAAGGTAAATATCTGCAGCATCGCCATAAACATGCCGGCTGTTTTTCCCATTTCCTATGCTACCGTTATAATAAGGTGTCCGATACCCACTCATCACGTGCAGGTTTTCAACATCGATGCCTTTTGAATTCATTTTTTCAATTAACAGTTCCAGTTTGAAAATCAATTTAGGTGAAATAATGACATATTGAGGAAAACCTGCTTGTTGCCTGGTAAGGAAGTCTTCGAGTTTGAAGTGCTCGCTGACAGAAGTTTGCCTGTTTTCGAGCGTTACTTCAATCATTCCTTCAGGAAGGTTGTATTGGTTGAGACTTCTATAAATGGCTAAAGGATAATCACCTACGATAAAATGAGAGGATTCATTCTTTATGTCCACCAAAGGTTTCATCACCATAATTTTCAAGATATTTGTATCGAAAACGGTTCGGACAATTAATTCATAGATTCCGGGCTTCGAAGGCACTTTCCAGGTAATTTTTTTCCCGGTGGTGTCAGTATGAAGTAATGAATCAGCAAGGTATAGTTGAAAAGCAGCAGGGTTGGGAATTTGATCGAAGATCAGACTATCACCAGGCATCGCAGATAAGCTGAACAACTTAAAACGGAGTGGAATGCCGTTGACTTTGATAAACTGACTGCTTGGATAATGCGCATAAGCGGCAGTTAATCCAAACCCGAAAATCACTAAAACGACAAAATAAAATCTAACTTTCATTGCCGGCAAAGATAGTCACAATTATAAAGCAGGCAGGTTGACCTGGAACTTAGTTCAATTTTTTAAAACCCAAAGGGTTGATTAAGAGCTTCAATCAGTGCATCATCACGTTTGTAAATGTCTGATTTGAAATAGAAATTCTGGTTGAATCCAATACCTGCTGTCCAGTAAAGCAGCAAAATCGGAATGCGTTCCTTCAGGTTAATTGTGATTGTTTTACCAGAAGCAACCTCTGATTTCAACCTTTCTTGTGTCCAACCCTCGTGATTTCCAACTAGCAATTCTTCGGCCAAAGCATATATTTCTTTTGTTCGGATACAGCCGTGGCTGAAGGCTCGCAGATCGCGTGTGAAAAGGCCTCTTGATGGTGTATCATGAAGATAAATGCTGTGATCGTTGGGAAACATAAACTTCATTTCACCTAAAGCATTTTTAGGACCTGGCTTTTGCCTGAACATATACGGAAAATTTGCTTCGGTATATTTGCTCCAGTTTAAAGCTTTGTGATCCAACACTTTTCCTGTGGAAGTGACGACTTCCATGTTTTCCTTATCGAGATAATCGATGTTTCTCTTTTGATTCGAAAGGTATTGAGCGTTCAGACTCCGCGGTACAGTCCAGGTAGGATTTAGGACAATATAGCTCATCTGACTTTTAAAAACTGGTGTCTGGGTTTGGTTTTTTCCTACCATAACAGGTGACGTCAGCACTTCAAGGCCATCATCGATCAGGTATAACTCAAAGCCTGCAATGTTTACGGCGATGTATCTTTTTTCAAGGTTCTGCAAAACCCAGCGGCCTCTTTCAAGATTTGCCCTGATTTGCTGAATGCGGTAATCAACAGGTAAATTTAATGCTTCGAGTGTTCCTTTGCCAATGTTGCCATCCGCTTCAATTCCATATTTTTTTTGAACACCCTTCATAATTTCAACCAATCTGGCATCATACACCATGCTGTCAGCTGGTTGATAAGGTTCCATTTCATTCGTTATCAAAAGCCGCTTTCTGAGTGCCACCAAACGCTCGTCGCGGTTACCGCTTTTGATTGTTGTACCGGTTGGTATGCTATCCCATCCTCCCTCTGACTCATATTTCCGATATTCTGCCAATTTCTTTTTTAAACCGGAATACATATAATGGGAAGGTCTGACCTTATCGAATTCTTCTTTTATTGTGTTGGATTCCAAAGCTTTTTGAAATCTTTGAGCAGCATTCGGGAATCTTTCCTTGTAAGTGGCAGTTTCGATGTTCCAGTTATTTTTGAGTGTGTTAGGGTCGACCTTTCCAGAAAGTAAATGAGCAGCGGCTGTCAACAAAGACTCGGAGAGCATCAGATCAAATTGAGCAAAAGCTTTGGCATCAATCGATTTATTGTTCTTAAATTCTTCATATAAAGTGCTGATTTCATGATGTCTGTAATCCTGTGGGTCCAGTCCGTC
>JANJXG010000085.1 GCA_024709145.1 Bacteroidales bacterium
AATGCCATTTCTATTTTGTGAATAGAAATGTAAACAAACATTTTCATGTCAACAACCAATTACTTCATTCAATTTTAATTTGTTACGAAAATATTGTCAAACCATTTAAATGCCAATGCTATGAATTACAGGAAAAGAATGATTTTGAGCAGTGTTTTAACTGCAATTTCGGGTTTCACAATGCTTGCAGTTTCCTGGAAAAGTGATGTCAGCTTTTCGATGATCTTATTGTCGATTGTTGCCTTCGCATCTTTATTGAGTACTTTTTATTTTATAATTAAAAAGGATATCAAACAGGATTACAGAAAAAGAATGATACTGAGCGGAATTACATCTTCGATTCTTAATGGCGGTATATTGGCTGTTTCATGGGAAAGTGATGGCCCTTTTCCGATTATCATTATACCGGTTATCATCTTTTCGATTTTCACCCTGGCATCTCTGGTGACTACTTTTTATTTTATCATAAAGAAGGATATCAAAAAGCCTGATTACCGTGATAAAAATGGAAAAACGCTATTGGAAGTTTTCAAATCATTTTATTCCAACAGGACAAACAAGCTGATTTATCTTGTGATTATTGTTATAAACTTATTGGCTCTGGCTACGTTGTTTTATGCAGGGTCAATGAGGGCTTTTGTGATCGTTACATTGATATTTGTTATACAGCTGATTGTTCCCATGACATGGGTTGTTGCTAAACTCTATCTGGATTAAAACAAGCAGAAACAGGCACTTGGAATGCTCATTTTTCAACACATGCGATACATTTCAGGAAGATAATAATAGTGGTAAGGATAAAAAACTGATTCCTGACACATTTTAAAAAACCCGAGGCCGTCTTGAAAAAGCCGGCCTTCGCAATTCGAAAGCATTTTCTATGCTAAATGAGTATATAAAGTCAAACGACCTCTTTGCGGAGCAGCAGTTTGAGAAGATGTATGAACGCTTGCCAAGGCCGGTTTTGGTTGCTGACCAGTTGCGCAATGCCGACAATGCCGGTGCTTTGATCAGGTTGGCTGATAACTTAGGAGCCAAAGAAGTGTTGTTTGTTGGCAACGAAACCGATATGAAAGCGAGCCGCCTCAAGCGTTCGGCAGCGAGCAGTGTGGGCAACATCCCCTGGTCGTTTGTGTCGGACAGCGAACTTTTGTCGCGTCTTCCTGTGGGTTACACACTTGTGGGTATTGAAACAAGTACCGAAGCTACCAATCTCTTTTCGACGCCCTTGCCCGATGCAGTGGTTTTTTTTGTGGGCAACGAAAGCAAGGGCATTCGTCCCGGGTTACTCAGGCTTATGCAGCAATGTGTGTATATCCCTGTGCCTGGCCCCACACGCTCGCTCAATGTGAGTCATGCTGCATCGGTGGTGATGTTTGAGTGGCTGAGGCAAAAAATGAATGCAGGTTTGTTGTAAATCCCCAACTAAATTGTTTTCGAAACGATGAAAATGAAATATAAACACATCTTTTTTGACCTCGATCACACCTTGTGGGATTTCAATGCAAGTGCTGCGCACACCTTCGAAATGATGTATGAGCATTTTCAGCTGGTTACGCTGGGAGTTCATTCACTCGATGATTTTGTGAATTTTTACCACATCCATAACGATGCCGCATGGGCTTTATACCGGGAAGGTAAAATGGAGAAGGAAATCCTGCGGAACATTCGTTTCGAACAAGCTTTGAAAGATTTTGGCATTATAGATGGCGTGTTGGCCGAAAAGCTGGCGGATTTTTATTTGTATCATGCGCCGCGTAACGTGTTTTTATTTCCAGAGGCCATCGAAACCCTTGCATGCTTAAGTAAAAAGTATCAATTGCACATTATCACCAACGGCTTTCAGGAGGTTCAATATATCAAATTGGAAACCAGTGGGATGGATAAATATTTCAAAGAGATTATCACTTCGGAGGAAGCCGGTGTTAAAAAACCTGATCCCGGAATTTTTCATTATGCACTGAAAAGGGCAGGGGCTATTGCTTCTGAAAGCCTGATGGTGGGCGATGACGCCGAGGTGGATGTGGCTGGCGCAATGGCAGTTGGCATGGATGCTGTATTTTTTAATCCTTACCGGATTGCCCACCAAAACAATGTAACACTTGAAATTGCCCGGCTGGAGGAGCTTTGTTATTATTTATAATTGCAGACAGTAAAACGGCCGGTATTACCTGCGAACTGAATTCGCTGAAAATCTGAAAAATGCGATTAGCTTTTCTTCAGAAATCATATTTATGAAGATAAAAAACAGGCCTGTCAGGCTAATGGCCAGCATGCGATAGGTGAACCATGAATGAATAATCGAGTGATTTGCCATTAGCATTAGCCAAACGAAAGGCAGTAAGGCAGTCAGGAAAAGAAGCAGGTTCTTTTTGCCCTGATGAGGTTTGTGGAAAAACACCGCAAACATGCCCAATATAAATAGCATACTATTGATGATTACCAGCGGTAGTTGGTTCACATTGTCAACAATGGCATGTATCCTGGATCCCTCCTGATCAGCCGATAGGTGAGCAGCTTCGTTAAAAACATTGCTAAAAATGGGAAAATCTGTCAACATCCATGTCAAAATCCATTTTGATGCCCAGGTAATCGTGAATGCTGTAAGCCAAATCAATCCAAACCATACAGGTTTGGCTATTAACTGCTTGAAATTTTTGCTTTCCAGGTCAGTTTGGCGGTTTATCCAGATTAGTAAGGGTATCCCAAAGCTCATCAAAGGAGTGGTGAGCAAATCGAAAAAAGCAGTAAAGGCAGCTGCAAAAAGGAAAATCAGCCCGGCTTTTTGTTCGTTTGAAGCTTCTATTCGTGTTATTGCCACGACAGAGGCAAAAGTAATCAACAGAATTGGAGCAAACTGCATTGAAAATTGCATGATGTATCCATTGACAAAAAAGAAACTGGTAAAAAGGGCAAGTGTTTGAGCTGACGCTAATTCCCGGTATAGATTGATAGCAGAAACTAAAAGAAGGAGTGAAGTGATAACATACAGGATCCACTTCAGGTCGTTGAATGTGCTGAAAAGAAAAAACCACCTAAAGAAGAAAGTGCTTCCATGCCAATACCTTGGATACTGTAAATTGGGTTCCAGGGTTTTGTTTTCGATGTTATATTTAACCTGGTTCCACTGAGAAACATAGGGGCCATTGCTGTGCCGGGAGTTGAGCAGTAAGGCGGAATTTAAAGGGCTTGAAGGATCGATGGTATAAATCATATTCACCATCATGGCATCCATGCTGTAATCCAGACTGTGTTTCCGGCCTTTTATCAGCGGCTCGGGGTAGTCGCCTTGCTGAATGACCGCCTCAACTGAAGACTCGATGTTGCGGTGGATGTTGGTGGCTGGAAGCCATGCTGAAACAATTGTAAAGAGAAAAAATGCAAGCTGTAGCGTTAATAGCCACAACAGGAATGGTCTGAGGAGTTTAAACCAGGACGTTGGTTCAGAGATCGATGATAATCCCTTGTTCATAAAAGCAAATCACAGTTTAAACAAGCTTTGCCAAAACGGTGATCTGACCTTTTACCTTGTCACCGATTTTGACCTGTGTTTTGGCATCCAGGGGCAGGAAAAAATCAACCCTTGAGCCAAATCGGATCAGACCGAATTCCTGACCGAGTTTGGCTTTGTCGCTGGTTTTACAAAACCAGACAATACGTCGTGCCATCATGCCGGCAATTTGTCTTATGAGAACTTCTCTTCCTTTTAAATCTTTCACTACCAGTGTGTTTCGTTCGTTTTCGGTTGATGATTTGGGGTGGTTGGCAATCAGAAATTTACCGGGATGATATTTCATATAACTTACACTGCCATCAAAAGGAAACCAATTGATGTGTACGTTTAAAGGGGACATAAAGATTGAAACCTGTAATCTTCTGTCTTTAAAATATTCAGGTTCATATACTTCCTCAATAACGACCACCGTTCCGTCGGCAGAAGAAACAACGCTGTCAGCTTCAATAACAGGATTGCGGTGAGGCACCCGGAAGAAACTAACCGTCCAGATAAGCACTGCCAAAAGCAGGGTCAAGACTGTAAGTTTCAAAATCACAAGTGGAACCAGCCACCAACTGACGGCAGCAATAACTACCAGAACAGCAAGTACTGAAAAGATAATCGGAACACCTTTACGATGGATGTGCATGATCAGCGTGACATTAAGAGGTAAACAAAAACGAACGGAATAGCATAAAAGGCTGCATCGAAACGATCGAGGATGCCTCCGTGGCCGGGAATAACCGACCCCGAATCTTTGACATTGGCTTGCCGTTTAATCATTGATTCGATGAGATCGCCCAGACTTCCCGTAACCACCACGATACCGGCCATCCAAAGAGCTTTGGTTGTTGGGATAAAATCGGTGATTCTGGAAACGAGCAGCGCAGTTATCAGCGTAAACAGCAGACCTCCGATACTGCCTTCCCAACTTTTTTTGGGTGAAATTCTTTCAAACAACCGATGCTTACCAATCATGATACCAACCAGATAAGCAAAAATATCGTTAATCCAGATAAAGGCAATGACGAGTAGAAGCAGTGTGTATCCCGCCTGATTTCCGACATAATCTCCTCGATAAAAAAACAGCATCAGGGCTGCAGGCAAGGCCACAAAAAGCATTGAAAACCAATGCAACGACATCACAGAATCAGCTTTGTGGCGGATGGAAAAAAGGGCATGTAACAAAGGCAAGAGCATCAAGGGGATAAGGAGGGCGAGATACTGAGCGGTAAAAATTTCAAGAGCAACAGTTGCCAAAACCACATAAAATCCAAGCGTAGTGCTGAGTACCCATAATTTGTCGGTGGAAGTTAAAAAATGCTGGTGCATTCTGATCCATTCCCAGCTGCCAATCATGGTAACCAACACCAACACAGCCGACAAGGTCGGGGCACCCAAAACCATGGCTCCGATCATAACAACTGCAAACATCAATCCGAAGATCGTTCTGGTGATCAAATTTTTCATATCTGATGGCTTTGCATGAAAGCAGGCTGCAAACTTATTAAAAAAGTGTCATGCAATGACATCGGCTAAAAATCGTCGATAAGGAATACATACAATTCCTTGGGCCCGTGAGCACCTTTTACGAGTGTTTTCTCAATGTCGGCAGTACGGCTGGGGCCTGTAACAAAGGTGAGTTGTGTTGGAAGTGTGCCGTTATATTTCAGTTTTATGGAAGCCAGGGCCGACTTGATAGTGGCGGTAACCTGCGAATTGTAAGCTACTACAAGGTGTATGTCGGGGTATGAAAAAGCTGATCTTGAGCTTATCTCCGCATCAGAAACAAGAATGCTGCCGGTTCGTGAAATGAGTTTTTCACAGCCTGTGATGCCGACCAACGCATCTTCAGAATTTTCAACCTCTTTGAAATGGGGCAATTCAGCTGTTCGTAACAATTGCGTAATTCTATCGTTTTGGCACCATATGGATTTCCAGCCCCTGTCCTGCATCAACTCGCCCAAATTATCAAGAAAACTGTGTTCGTTTTCGCAATAGATAAAGTTACCACCCACAGCAATCAATTCCTGAGCAAAGAGCACCTCAGGTTCTTCATCCGGGTCGCTCACCTTAATCACGTCCAACATGATTTCATTGTCCTGATATGGATTTTCAGTTTTTTCGATCAGGGCGTTTCTGATCTTACTCATGATTTGCTCTTTGGGTGTTGCGTCTTTCATGCTGAGATTGGATTTAGTTTCAGACCTGGTTCTCACCAGCCTCCTGATTGGCAGGCTGGGTGGTTTTTTGTTCGTATTCGGTACCATTCACCACATGGGGTAATTCTTCTTTCACCCAGGGTCGCTTGCCAAAAACATTTTCGAGGTCTTCGCCGAAAATAACTTCTTTTTCAAGCAGTTTGTTGGCTAACTGGGTCAAGCCTTCCTTGTTATCGGTGAGAATCTGAACAGCTTTGGTATAAGCTGACTCTACAATTTGACTGATTTCAGCGTCGATTACCTCATTGGTTTTTTCGCTGAAAGGCTTGTTAAAGGCATATTCCTGCTGGCCGGTAGAATCATAGAAGCTGAGATTTCCAACTTTTTTGCTCAGGCCATAATAAGTAACCATGGCATAGGCTTGCTTCGTCACTTTTTCAAGGTCGTTGAGCGCTCCGGTTGAAATTTTGCCAAAAATAACCTGTTCTGCTGCACGGCCACCAAGGGTGGCCACAAGCTCTTCAAACATTTGTTCGTAGGTGGTAATGCTCCTTTCTTCAGGAAGATACCATGCTGCACCAAGGGATTTACCCCTTGGCACAATGGTTACCTTAACCAAGGGATGTGCATGTTCAAGTAACCAGCTCACTGTGGCATGACCTGCTTCGTGGAAGGCTACCACCTTTTTCTCACTTGTGGAGATGATTTTGTTTTTCTTCTCCAAACCACCGATAATTCTGTCAATGGCATCCATGAAATCTTGTTTGGTAATTGTCTCGTGGTTGTGGCGGGCAGCGATGAGGGCAGCTTCGTTGCAGACATTGGCAATGTCAGCGCCCGAAAAACCAGGTGTTTGTTTAGCCAGAAATTCTTTGTCGACACTGCCATCCAATTTGAGGGGACGCATATGCACATCAAAAATTTCCTTTCTACCTTCAAGATCGGGTAGTTCCACGTAAATCTGTCTGTCGAAGCGGCCGGCACGCATGAGTGCCCTGTCGAGAATATCAGCACGGTTTGTTGCTGCCAGGACGATTACCCCTGAGTTGGTTCCGAAGCCGTCCATTTCAGTGAGTAATTGATTTAATGTGTTCTCGCGTTCATCGTTCGCACCTGTGGCAGGATTTTTTCCCCTGGCACGGCCAATGGCATCAATTTCATCGATGAATATAATGCAGGGAGATTTTTCTTTGGCCTGCTTGAAAAGGTCGCGTACCCGAGACGCGCCAACGCCAACAAACATTTCGACAAAGTCAGAACCAGAAATGGAGAAAAATGGCACGTGAGCTTCTCCGGCTACCGATTTGGCCAGCAATGTTTTACCGGTTCCGGGGGGGCCAACCAACAATACTCCTTTCGGAATTTTACCACCCAGTTTGGTGTATTTATCCGGATTTTTAAGGAAATCAACGATTTCCATGATTTCCACTTTTGCTTCTTCCAGACCGGCTACATCTTTAAAGGTGACATTGACGTTGGTATTTTTGTCGAAGAGCTGTGCTTTCGATTTGCCAATGTTGAAAATCTGCCCTCCGGCACCACCGGCACCGCGACTCATCATCCGCATGATGAAAAACCATACTCCAACAAGCAGCAGGATCGGTAAAATCCAGCCAAAAATCTCAGAAGTCCAGTTGCGGCGGTTGACATTGTTGGCGTATATCGGATTTTCGATGTTTTCCTGAGCACGTCGCAAATCTTCTTCAAAGGTTCCGACTTCCCCGATCTGATAGATAAAATTGGGTTGGGCGGCACCAAAACTGCGATCCGTTGTCTTTCCTTGTCCGTCTTTTTCGAGGTATTTCGAAAGTTTATCAGGTTTGATGAAAATTTCAGCAATTTCTCTGTTGACAAGATCAATTTTTTCAATATCCTGATCCTGAAGCATTTTCAACAATTCGCCTTTGTCAATTCTTTTAGCTCCTGATTCCCAGTTGTAAAACTGAAGTGCAAGGAAAGTAAAGGCCAGCAGGCCATATATCCAATAGAAATTGAACTTTGGTTTTTGGCTGTCATCTTTTCCAGCCTTGGGAACTATAGGTTTTTCGTTTTTCTCTTTCTTCATGAATTCAATACAAAATAATTTACGAACACTTACTCGTCATAACTAACCTTCTCGGCATCAGCCCAAAGCTTTTCCAACTGATAAAAATTACGGGTGGTATCGAGAAAAACATGTACGACGACATCGATGTAGTCAATCAAAATCCATTCCGCGTTTTCAAAACCTTCTTTATTATAAGGTCGTTGACCGCATTTAATACTCACTTCATCAACAATATTTGAGGCAATGGCATCAACCTGGGTGCGTGAACTTCCATGGCAAATTACAAAATAGTCGGTGACAGAGGCATGTATCTTCTTTAAATTCAAGCTTATAATGTCAATACCTTTTTTCTCTTGCATCGTTGAGACAATGGTCTGCAATATTTCTTCGGGATTTTCAGTCTGGTGTCTTTTTCTCATTTTTTCTATTTGAAACAATCAACAAAATTAGGCATTTTTGGTTCATTTCTGACGTTGTCCAAATTATATGCCAAAAGGTCAGTTGCAATCAAAGTGCTTTCTGTAGATTTGTGCTTTCATTGATATGATGCTTTATAAGAAAATATTCCTGAATGAAACAGCTTCCACACATGAACAGCTGAAATCCATGGTGGAGTCGGGTCAGGCTGACGATGGCCTGGTTGTGCAAACAGCATTCCAGCATGCTGGTAAAGGACTGGCAGAAAACAAGTGGTTTAGTAGTCCAAATAAGAACCTGCTGTGCAGCATTGGGAGGAAACTTGATTTTGTTGAGGCTGGAAAACAGTTTTTAATCTCAAAAGCTGTTTCCATGGCTGTTTATCAAGTTGTTGCAGAGCTTGTTGCTGACCTGGCCGCACTAAGGATTAAGTGGCCCAACGACATATATGTAGGGGATAGAAAACTGGGCGGCATGCTGATAACCCATATTGTGAGCGGGCAAATGTTGACTTATACCATCATTGGAATCGGTATCAATCTCAACGAGGAGTCGTTTCCGGATGAGATACCCAATCCTGTTTCCTTGCTGCAGTTGACCGGCATACACACACAGCCCGGTTTGGTACTGGATGTTTTGCTTCAGAAGCTGGACGAAGCCATCGAACTGATGCGTTCGGATGAGGCTTTACTCAACAAAATATACCTTAATCATTTGTTACGTTACCAGGAATGGGCCCCTTACCTGGTCAAAGGTGTTGAAAAAGAAGCAATTATTCGAGGGGTCAACGAATTTGGGTTTCTGATGCTTGAAACAAGAAATGCTGAGCTGTTGGCACTGGATTTGAAAGAAGTGGCGTTTAGATTTTGATATTTATGCCCCGAAATTATGCTGGAAAGCTGATATTTCTTCTAAAGTTAAATGATCGAATAAAACAAGCGCTAGACCAGAATCTGAAAAATGTGACGGCAGGAATATCAGCGGATGCTGAGAGCCAATCAAAAATTCCGGAAACTCAGTTTGTCGGCAATAATATCAACCAGATTCTGTAACGGGCGTTTGGCCATCATCGCCATCATGGCATTGAGTTCGGCATTGATTTCGACCATGGCTTCACAACTTTGAGAGGTTTTTTCTCGCAGGTGCATTACCAATTCAAATTCAAAAGGCGATTTGCCTTCAGGAACCAGTCTGATTCGTTTGTCGGGAATCTGTTCTTCAATGCGCAGACTCAGGTTGGCCATTCCTTTGACGGTAAACGAACATCTTTCTTTTTCTGCAGTCCAGTTTATCACCTGCTCAGGCATTAAATCACCCATATTTCTCAGGTCGCTTACAAAGCTGAATACTTGTGTCTGAGAACCTTTAGTCTCTTTCCATTGGCTTGAAACTGTCATATTAATGAGGATTAAGTGTGTTTTTCGCTCCAGGACTTAGGATCTTGTTTCCAGTCGAGAAGCGACTCAAAATCAGATTCGGTGATGTAGTTTTCTTCTGAAGCTTTTTGTAGCAATGTTTCGAAATCAGTGAGCGTTGTGAGCTCACAATTGGCTTTTTGAAAGCTTTCGGTGGCTGCCTTCATGCCATAGGTGAAAATGGCCATCATACCTTTGATGTTGGCCCCTTTTTCGCGTAAAGCTTCAACAGCTTTAAGGCTGCTGCCTCCGGTAGAGACGAGATCTTCGATAACCACTACCGATTGACCTGCTTCTACAACGCCCTCGATCAGGTTAGTTAAGCCATGCGATTTCTGTTCCGACCGCACATAGGCAAATGGAAGGCCAAGCTCCTGAGCCACCAGGGCACCCTGGGCAATGCCTCCGGTTGCCACACCGGCAATCAGGTCAGGTTTGTCGTATTTTTCAAGGATAAGCCTGACAAACTCCTGCCGGATATGCGTTCTGATTTTTGGATAAGAGAGTGTTATCCTGTTGTCGCAATAGATCGGACTTTTCAATCCGGATGCCCAGGTAAATGGTTTGGCTGTGTTCAGTTTAATTGCTTTAATTTGCAAAAGAAAACCTGCAAGAGCCAGTGTTGATTGATCATTACTTTTCATGCCGCAAATGTATAAAGTTTTTTGTGAAAGCAGAAGTGTCACCCTCCAAAAGGAAGTCACTCATGACGTCGTCGATGGAGCTATACCGGGGCCTTTTCAGGTAACCGGTATGGTTTATCGCTGGTTGAACGGTGATTTACAGAGCGACTTGATTTTCGAGAGTGAAGAGACGCCATATGGGTTTTTCTCCCAACATATTCCTGCCATGAAACTTGTTGAAGCGGCCGGTGGCGTAGTCATGAACAAGCGGGATGAAGTATTGTTTATTTACCGCAATCAGTATTGGGATTTACCCAAAGGACATGTTGATCCAGGCGAAAGCCACCTTGAAACTGCGCTTCGTGAAGTAACTGAAGAAACAGGCCTTTCGAAGCTTCAATGTGGCCTTCAGCTACCTGATACCTGGCATTGCTATTTGTTTAAAGGTAAGTGGGTTATGAAGCATACCTGCTGGTTTAGAATGACTTATAACGGCAATGAAAAACCGGTTCCGCAATTGTCCGAGGGCATTATTGTTGCTGAATGGATTAACAGGACGAAGCTTCCACATGTCCTTGGGAAATCTTACCGTTCGGTACAAGAGGTGTTGGGCAGTCTGATTGTTTCGAAACTTTAAAATAAAACAGTGGTTAAAAATGAAGAGAGCAGTTTTCCCCGGGTCATTCGATCCCATTACACGCGGCCATGAATCGCTGGTTCTGAGGGCTTTGCCTTTGTTTGATGAAATTATCATTGCCATCGGAAACAATGCCACGAAGCAATATTTTTTCACGTCAGCACAAAGAATTGCCTGGATTCAAACAGTCTTTCAGTCATATTCACAAATAAAAGTCATGGAATATGAAGGCCTGACCGTAGATTTTTGCCACCGTGTTGAGGCGGGATTCATCCTCAGGGGATTGCGGACTTCAGCCGATTTTGAGTTTGAGAGAGGAATCGGACAGGTAAACAGAATTATCGCAACCGACATAGAGACAGTTTTTTTGCTCACAGCACCCGAGTTAATTCCGGTAACATCAAGCATCGTTAGAGATGTTTTCAGAAACGGCGGTGATGTGAGTACTTTTATTCCCAAGAGCATCCATCTGACAATATGACGGACTTTGCCACGTTACAAGAGGCATGAAACGAAACATTCGATTGATGATTTTTTTTCTGGCTTGGTTCCATTTTTCGGCTGCTGCCGGAGAAGTGACAATCAAAGGCAGTTCAACCATGCCTGGAAAAATTGTGCGGCTACTGATGGTGAAAGACCTTATTTCGGGACTCGATACTACGCTTGCCACTACCACCAGCGACTTCAAAGGAAGTTTTGAACTGAGTGCTTCGCTTACCGAAACTAGCCTGGCTGAGATAGCAATTGGTCTCAACCGTGCAACTATCCTGCTGAGCCCCGGATCGGTGTATGAAATTGCCCTGATACTTGAAGGCCAGGTTTCCAATTCCTATTTTGATGCCCAACCCCACATATTGGAAATTAAGCAAACCAACGATGGTGGCAGGAATGATCAGTTAAACACCATCAACTTTATTTTTAATACATTCGTATTCAAGCACTTCACCAAATTGCAAAGGTCGGGAAATCCAAAGTTGATTGACAGTTTGAAAATCGCCATCGACAGAGCCATCCCTTTGATATCAGATCCGTTTATAAGCTCATACCGTGACTATAAACTGGCTTCTTTGTCGTCAGCAGCGGAGAAAATGACCAACAAACGCATTTTTGAACAGTTTTTCAAAGGTAAATCAGTAGCGTATACCAATCCGGAATACCTGAGTCTTTTGCAGCAATATTTCAGCGATCATTATTTCTCAAACAATAAACTCCTCCATTTCGACGGATTTGTTGAAGCAACACGGGCAGGCCTCAAAGCCGTCAGGCAATTTATTTCCCAGGATACCTTTTTTGGTCAGGAAGAGCGTCTGAAAGAGCTTGTGCTGCTTTTCCATCTCGACTTAGCTTATTACAATACAGCCTTTTACGAAGGTTCGGTGAAATCGGTGTTGACAGAACTTGCCGGAAAAGCAATATATCCGGAGCATCGCAGCATTGCGGCCAACATCATCCAGAGAAAAACATGGCTTTCGCCCGGTAGTCCTTTCCCAGCGATCAGCCTGACAAACCATAAATCTGAGATGGTAAGGCTGGGGGGAGACGGGAAAAAATTGCAGCTGCTTCTTTTTGTCTCCGGCAATTGTGCAGTGTGCTTCAAAGAGATGGAACAGCTGGCATCAGAAATTCAGGAAATCGGGCAGGATTTGCATGTCATAATTGTGGCCAATCGTGAAGGCTTCCAACAAACGGTTGAGTTTGTCGCGAAACAGCGTCTTCCTTGGCAGGTTTACAATACAGGTAATGATGTATTGGTGTATGAGCGCTTGAATATCAAGGTTTTTCCTGAGTATATCATCCTTTATCCGGACAACCGGATCGCAATGGCGCCTGCACCTCCTTTAGCCGGTAATCTTTTGCTTCACCTGAAAAGTCTTGTCAAAAAGACAATTGTCTCAAACTAAACATGAAGTCGGCCGTGATGGCTTTCTATCCCCGTAAAAAACAGTAAATTTGCCGCCACTCAATGAACGGAATGATTATTGAGGATGGTAAACAAGAATTTTAATGTGATCAGATATGCTCAATTTTTTTAAGAAACTATTCGGTGACAAATCCACCAGAGATCTCAAGGCTATCCAACCTTTACTACAGGAAACGATCAAGGCATATGAGTCGGTAAGTAAACTCAGTGTTGATGCTTTAAGAGCTAAGACACAAGAGTTTAAAAACAAGATACGTGATGCTGTTGCGCAGGAGGAGGAGGAAATATCGGGGCTCAAACGGCAACTTGAAGAGCAGTTTGATCTGGAGGCCAGTGAAAAAGAGAAAATTTATAATCAGATTGATAAGCTTGAAAAGCAGCAATATGAGAAAACTGAAGCCACACTGAGTGCCTTGCTTCCCGAAGCTTTTGCCGTTATGAAAGCAGCTGCAGCCCTTTTCAAAAACCAGGAACAAATTGAATCAAAAGCAACCGAACTCGACCGCTTGCTAGCTACCACACACGATTTTGTCCATATCAAGGACGACAAAGCCATCTACAATACCAGTTGGATGGCTGGGGGTAATATGATTCGCTGGGACATGGTTCATTACGATGTGCAATTTATTGGCGGGATTGTCCTGCATCAGGGTAAGATCTCGGAAATGGCAACCGGTGAAGGTAAAACCCTTGTTGCAACCTTGCCTGTCTATCTGAATGCGCTTGCTGGCAAGGGGGTACATGTTGTGACGGTGAACGATTACCTGGCCAAACGCGACTCGGAATGGATGGGTGTCATGTATAATTTCCTGGGACTGACCGTTGATTGCATCGACAAACACGAGCCAAACTCTGCCGCCCGACGCAAAGCCTATCTGGCTGACATTACCTATGGCACCAACAATGAGTTTGGTTTTGACTACCTGCGTGACAATATGACAGGAAATCCGGATGAGTTGGTACAACGTAAGCATCATTATGCGATTGTTGACGAGGTTGACTCAGTGTTGATTGATGATGCGCGTACACCCCTGATCATCAGCGGACCAACACCCAAAGGTGATCATCAGGAATTTGATGTGTTAAAACCGGATGTAACGAAACTTTATAATGCTCAGAAGACTCTGGTAAGCAGTATTTTAGCTGAAGCAAAAAAATTACTTCAGGGGGCAAAACCAACTGATGAGAAACGTGGTGGTGAGCTTCTTTTCAGGGCATACAGGGGATTACCCAAAAATAATGCCCTGATCAAATTTCTCAGCGAGGAAGGGATGCGGAGCCTCATGCAGAAAACAGAAAGTTTTTACTTGCAGGAGCAGGCTAAGAATATGCATTTGATCGATGATGAGCTCTTTTTTGTGATCGACGAAAAACATAATTCAGTTGAGCTTACCGAAAAAGGGATTGATTTGCTTTCGGCCTCTTACAACGAGCCCGGATTTTTTATTCTGCCTGATGTCGGCGCTGAAATTGCAGAAATAGAAAGGCAACAGCTGGCTGAGCAGGAAATGCTACAGCTAAAAGGAGATTTGATCCGCAATTTCAGTGTCAAATCGGAACGACTGCACACAGTTCATCAACTTTTAAAAGCCTATACCCTTTTTGAGAAGGATGTGGAATATGTCATCATCGAAAACAAGATTAAAATTGTTGATGAGCAAACAGGCCGTATCATGGAAGGCAGGCGCTATTCCGACGGATTACATCAGGCCATCGAAGCCAAAGAAAACGTAAAAGTTGAAGCAGCCACACAAACTTATGCTACGATTACCCTGCAAAACTATTTCAGGATGTATCGCAAGCTGGCTGGTATGACAGGAACGGCCGAGACAGAGGCCGGTGAGTTCTGGGACATTTACAAACTGGATGTCGTGGTTATCCCGACCAATAAACCCATCGCCCGCAAAGACGTTGAGGATGTGGTGTATAAAACCAAACGGGAGAAATTTAATGCTGTCATTGATGAGATTACGGCTTTGGTAGAAGCCAGAAGACCTGTGCTGGTTGGAACTACTTCGGTAGAAACGTCCGAGTTGCTGAGCAGGATGCTGCAACGTAAAGGCATCGAGCACAATGTGTTGAACGCCAAACTGCATCAAAGAGAGGCTCAGATCGTCAAAGAAGCCGGACAGGCCGGTGTAGTTACCATTGCCACCAATATGGCAGGTCGTGGTACCGACATCAAACTCGGGCCCGGAGTAAAGGAAGCCGGCGGTTTGGCCATCATCGGTACCGAGCGGCATGAATCGCGGCGTGTTGACAGGCAGCTTCGCGGACGTTCAGGCCGACAGGGTGATCCGGGAAGCTCCCAGTTTTTTGTTTCACTCGAAGACGACCTCATGAGGATGTTTGGTTCGGGAAGAATCGCCGGTTTGATGGATCGTCTTGGTTTGAAAGAGGGCGAAATGATTCAGCACAGCATGATTACCAAATCTATCGAACGTGCACAGCGTAAGGTGGAAGAGAATAACTTCGGAACACGTAAACGATTGCTCGAATACGATGATGTGATGAACGCCCAGCGAGAAGTTATTTACAAAAAAAGACACCATGCCTTATTTGGTGAGCGTCTTTCGGTTGATATTTCAAACATGGTTTTTGACCTCGGAGAAGCACTGATAACTGAATATCAGCAGCAGCGTGACTTTGAAGGTCTGCGGATGGCTGTCTTGAGAAATATGGGCATCGAGCCCCCGTTTAACGAAGAAGAGTTTTTCGATTCGAAAGCCGAAAGTCTCAATGAATTACTTTTTGCTAAGGCCAGCCAGGCATACAAAGAAAAAACCAGACGTATTGGCGACAAGACCATGCCTGTAATTAAAGATGTATTTGAGCGCCAGAAGCAATATGAGAACATAGCTATCCCGATTACTGACGGGAACAAAGGAATGCAGGTGATCGTCAATTTGCAGCGGGCTGTTGACAATGGATCGCGGGAAGTGGCGCTCTCGATCGAGAAAAGCATTTCACTAGCCTTGATTGATGAATCCTGGAAAGAACATTTACGCGAACTTGACGACCTGAAGCAATCCGTTCAAAATGCTACCTATGAACAAAAAGATCCATTGCTGATTTATAAGTTTGAATCTTTCCAGTTGTTTAAGACCATGATCAACAGGATCAACCGCGAAGTGATTTCTTTCCTGATGCGTGCCGATATCCCTATTCAGGATTCATCCAATGTGCGTGAAGCACAGCGAACCAAAGGAATTGACCGAAGCAAAATGAAAGAAGAAAGGTCGGATCTTCTGTCACAAGCTCACAGCAATACCCAGCAGAAAGAGGTCACACAGCCCGTCATTGCAGAGAAAAAAGTTGGCCGCAATGAGCCATGTCCATGCGGTAGTGGGAAGAAATATAAAAATTGTCACGGAAAAATGTTGGGAGAAGCTTGATTTGATGTAATTTAGTGGTTGTTTTGACCTTTTGGATCCTAGTATTTTTTCGAAAAACAGCTGTTAAATGATTACGAAAAACACATTCTTCTCCGCAGCGATGCTGTTGGTTTTGCTTCTTTATTCGTGTCGTAGAGACGAAATCGAAGTAGTAAACCGTCCGACTTTTGTCTATAATCAGGCGATCGTAAATCCGCCCGATGATTTCATGATTTTATTCAACAATTTATCAGTAGGGCAGAAATTTGCGAGCCTGACATTTGCTGACAGTGCCGTTTGGAAGATCGACCGGATTGGTGATACACGTCAAACAGTGACCTTTAAAAATGATACCGGCTTGTATTATGTCAATCTTGCTGATAGTCTTGCAATGGCCGGAAAATATAGGTATGAAGTGATTGTCACGAGCTCACAATACGGTGAAACCAGCAATCTTTTTATTGGTTTCAAGAAAATTGACCGGGATTACGATACTTTTGAACCCAAGTTTTAACTCCTGACTATGAGAAAGCGTTATCAACTTATCCAGCTCCTTTGCTTCATCATTTTCCCTTCCATACTTTTACATTCGCAGGAAGCCAGAAAATCAACCGATCCCCGTCTTGGATTGGTGCTGAGTGGTGGCGGGGCCAAAGGGTTTGCGCACATTGGTGCGATCAGGGTGTTTGAGGAAGCTGGTCTTCAATTTGATTACATCAGCGGAACGAGCATGGGAAGTATCTTCGGAAGCTTGTATGCCCTGGGCTATCATCCGGATTCGATGGAAAAAATTGTCAGAGAGCAAAATTGGGATTTTTTGATGAATGACATGATCGATCGTAAGTATGTCCCTATTGAAGAAAAACAAAATTCCGACCGTTTTTTAATGACTTTTCCCATCGTCGAGAAAAAAGTTAAAATCAAAACCGGCCTCCACAATGGACAAATGATTGACCTGCTGTTTGCCAAATATTTAAGTCCTGCCTATAAAACACAGGATTTCAGCAAACTGAGTGTTCCGTTTTTGTGTATAGGAACTAATCTTGAGGACGGTTCCAATGTCATTCTTGACAAAGGTGTGCTCCATAAAGCCGTAAGGGCAAGTATGTCGATTCCCAGTTATTTTACACCGGTTGTGATTGACGGGATCACGCTAGTTGACGGGGGTGTGATCAATAATTTTCCTGTCGAAGAGGTAAAGAAACGCGGTGCCGATATCATTGTAGGGGTGGATGTTCAGTCGGGACTGATGAAAATAAATGAAATCAACTCAGCTATCAAGGTTCTCGATCAGGTGACTTCATTCTATCGTATTTCTTCCAATGAAAGGGCGATGAATCTTACCGATTTTTACATCAAGCCTGACCTGGAGGGTTACGATATGATGAGTTTTAGTGACTACGATACACTCATCAAAAGGGGAGAAGATGCTGCACGGGCACAGCTACCTGCGCTAAAGAGGCTTGCTGATTCGCTGAATAAAATCTATCCGCGTCAGCCCAGGGAACTCAATGCCAAACCTTTGGATTCATTGTTTGTGACTCAATTGCGATATGAAGGTCTCAAAATGGTCAGTAAAGAGTTTCTGGATGGTGCCCTTGACATCAAGCCGATGAGCTGGGTTAAATTGCCTGATGTGGATGAAGCCATGAAAAGAGCTTATGGCTCAGGTTTTTTTGAATCAATCAATTATTACTTCGTGCCCAACGAGCTTGGTGTTGGCCTGGTTTTTGAAATTACCGAGGCAAGTTCAGGCTTATTCGGTGTTGGTATTCATTATGATTCGGATTATAAGGTTGGATTGCTGCTGAATGCCACTTTTAAAAATGTCGGAATCAAAGGGTCTAAGATTTTTACTGATTTAAATCTGGGTGAGAATCCTCGTTTTCAGGCATTATACCTTGTCGACCGCGGAACCAGGATCGGTTTTGGCGTTAAACTTACCGCGCTAAATCTCGATTTCAACGTTTACCTGAAAGACGATATTGCTGATGTATTCAGGTTTAATCTTTATAATCTGAGTGCTTTTGGACAGTGGACTTTCAGAAATACGATGCGGCTCAGAGCGGGTGTAGCTTATGAAACAAGCAGTTTAAACAGCGGGTTTAACAATCCTTTCTTTGATAAAGGTTTTAGTGGTATGCTGATTCCCCGTATCGATTGGGCCATTGACAGTTATGATAAAAATTATTTTTCAACAAAAGGTCAAAAGCTGAATTTTGGAATCAAGTACCTGTTTCCAGTCAGTCCTGATGCCAATAATCTTTTTGACGGACGGGCACTGATTGCCTCCTTTATGTACAATAAAAACTTTCCGATGGGTAAAAAGAATGTACTGAAGGCAGGACTTTCGGCTGGTCTTACCTTGAAAGATTCTGAAAGCCCGCCACTTTCACACTGGTTTTACCTTGGGGGCCAGGCCTCATCCAATTATCTCGACGGATTTGTACCTTTCACCGGACTTAAATTTGTGGAACAAGCCGGATTGTATGGCATGTCGCTGCAGATGGCCTGGCAATACAATATTTTTCCTAAGTTTTACATCATTCCAAAAGCAGATGTGGGAGTATTGTCAGTCAGTTGGGAAGATTTTACAGAGAAGCCTGATTTCCTTGTAGGTTATGGTGTGACACTGAGTTATGAAAGCTTCGTAGGTCCTGTTGAGCTTACCCTGATGGGTGGAAACCGGTCGGGAAAACTGGGTACGTTTATAAATATTGGTTATTGGTTTTAATTGAAAGTTATGAAGTTTAAAAGAGTTTTACTTAAACTGAGTGGCGAAGCCTTGATGGGTGAACAGCAGTATGGTATTGATCCTCAGCGATTAAGGGATTATGCAGCAGACATAAAGCTTGCTGTTGAAGCAGGTGCCCAGATTGCGATCGTCATAGGCGGAGGTAATATTTTCAGAGGTCTGCAGGGAGCAAGCCTGGGAATGGATCGTGTACAGGGTGATTATATGGGCATGTTGGCTACAGTGATAAACAGCATGGCGATACAATCAGCAATGCAGCAGATGGGGTTAAAAGTGGCTCTTCTTTCCGGTGTTTACATCGACAGGGTAGCCGATTCGATGAGTGGTCCAAAGGCCATTTCATTGCTCGAATCAGGTCATGTAGTCGTGATTGGGGGCGGTACTGGAAATCCTTTTTTTACAACTGATACAGCTGCTGCTTTGCGTGCCATCGAAATCAAAGCTGATGCCATTTTGAAAGGAACCCGTGTTGACGGCATTTACACTGCTGATCCTGAGAAAGATAAAAATGCTGTACGTTACGAGCGTCTCACTTTCGATGAAGCCTATGAAAAAAAACTAAAAGTGATGGACCTTACTGCTTTCACACTTTGCCAGGAAAACAAATTACCAATCCTTGTATTTGATATGAATAGTCCCGGCAATTTGATGCGTTTACTCAATGATCCCGCAGTTGGAACCATCGTGACAAATTGAAAAACCCGGTTTCCATTTTTTTCAAAAAGATCGATTGGCTGCTGGCAGCCATTCTGTTGCTGGCTTTTGTTTTGCGTTTTTGGCGTTTTCACACCATCCCATTCATGCATGATGAATTCAGTGCCTTGTTCAGGTTGGATTATGGAAGTTTCAGCGAGTTGATTATTAAGGGTGTCATACCTGATGCCCATCCTGCAGGTGCTCATTTACTTATTGCAGCCATCAACCATTTTGTGGGATGGCATCCTGTTTGGATAAAACTTCCATTTGCTCTGATGGGAGTTGCCACTGTATGGTTGGTTTTTCTAAACATGCGATTTTATTTCAGTCAATCATCAGCCTACCTGGCAGCAACAATTGTTGCTGTGATGCAGTTTTTTATTTTTTACAGCCAAATTGCACGTCCCTACAGTTCAGGATTATTTTTTGTGATGGCTGCCCTGTGGTTCGGCTCCCGCCTGACAAAGGATGCTGTTAAAGATCAGAAATACATTTTTGCCGGCTATGTTTTGTGCCTGGTTTTAGCCTCTATGATGCATTATTTTTCGATGATGATGGCCGGATTTGTGTTTCTTGGCTTGCTTTTTCTGGCCAAACCGGGTCAAATCATTGTGATGGTGAAGGCAGGTATTTTGGCAGCAGTGCTTTATTTGCCCAATTTGCCCATTGCAATCAGGCAGTTGACGGCTGGTGGTATCGGCGATTGGCTTGGCCAACCCTCAGCTGATTTTGTTGTCGGTTTTTTTGGTTACACGTTTCATTTTTCATGGCTTTTCGGATCGGTCGTCATGCTGATCTTCCTTGCAGCTATGTTACTGCAGCGGGTTGATACAATTCAACTCAGGGCTTCGCTGCTATTCGTGTTTTGGTTTCTTCTGGCCTTAGCCATCGGCTGGGTTTATTCAAGGTTTCGAACACCTGTTTTGCAGTACAGTACCTTGTTTTTCAGTTTCCCGTTTTTCATCATGGGCCTGGCCGGATTTGTGAAACAGCTTAAACCGATCAATACGACGGCATTGGTCGTGCTTGTAGCCATTCCTGGGACCATGACACTGGTTTTTTCGCGTCAGCACTACAAGATGATGTATGAACAAGGTTATGATCAGTTGGCAGTTCATTACAGCCTGAACAAGGAGCGGCTGGGTGCTGATGTGATGCAGGCTGCAGTAAGTGGCTCAACCAGGATGACGGGATTTTATCAGGAAAAACGGCATCTTACCGAAACAAGACTTTATACCAAATATGCCTCCGCCAGCGAACTGGCAGTGTTGGTTGATACCTGTACCCGTCCTTATTTTTCGATGGGCTGGACCGACTATGCGCCTTATCATTGGATTGAATTGGTAAGGAGTCGATATCCCAAAGTTATTGCCTCGAAGAATTGGTTTAATTCGGGGTATTATTTATTGCAAAAAGACAGCCTTGATTCAAGACAGCCCATGGCTGATGAGCGCTTCATTTATCAGGAGAGCGCAGCCAATGGCCTCAAAACTTTTACCCCTGCTGATACCTATGGTTTGCTTTGGGAGGGACGGTGCGATTCATTGTTGGAAAAAGGCGATGGCATATTAGTTGCAGGAAGCGAAGTAGTTGCCCATGAAGCAATGAGTCAGGTAAGTCTGGTGATGGAAATACGAATTCCCGAAGTGAAGGAGCCAATTATATGGAGATCAGGTACTTTGGAAGGAAATACAATCGAGGGCTATAAAAAATCCGTCCTTGTTGTTGTTCATCACCTGGATGCGGGACCATCAATTCCACCGGGTTCTACCTTGAGAGTATATTATTGGAACAAAGGAAAGGAGTCATTCCAAGTCAGGTCGCGCTGGTTGTATATCAAGAAACAAGATCCCGTTTTATTTGGCCTTTATGCTCCATTATAGCCGATAGGCTCTTGATTTGACGCGATTTTTTTCAGTATATTTGTCAGCCAAAAAAAAATAAAGGAAATGACAGAAGAATCACAATTTATCATTGAGGCGGCCAAAGAAGGCATGGATCATGCCATCGAACATTACGAACGTGAGTTGCAGAAAATCAGGGCAGGAAAATCAAGTCCATCCATGCTGAACGGGGTGATGGTGGATTATTATGGTGCCCACACACCCATCGAGCGTGTTGCCAACATCAACACCCCCGATCCCCGGCAGATAATTGTTCAGCCCTTCGACAAGAGCTCCATTTATGCGATTGAGAAGGCTATCATGGCGGCAAATCTTGGGTTCAATCCTATGAATGAAGGTGAAATACTTCGCATTAATGTGCCACCACTGACCGAAGAACGTCGTAAGGACCTGGTTAAAAGGGCTAAAAATGAAGCTGAAGAAGCAAAAGTCAGTATTCGCAACACGCGTCGTCATGCCAATGACGAAGCCAAACAGCTTGAAAAAGACGGTGTCCCTGAAGATGAGGTTAAACGATTGATCGAAAAAATTCAGGAAATGACAAATGCCTTTATCGCCAAAGTGGATAAGGTGTTGGAAATTAAGGAAAAAGATATCTTAACAGTTTAAAGCTGTTCATTTCCATCATCTTTTTTGTTTTTTCTTAAAAATTTGAGTGCAAGGTCGATCAGCGTAATCACCAAAGTTGGACTGGCAATCAAATCGGTGAACAGATTTTTTAGAATAGCAGATGGCTGGATGGAATCTGTAAAAGATTCAAAATCAGCCTGAATGTTTTTTTCGCACTCATCCACCTCTTTTGTCAACCAGATGATTTGATCGTCGATATTGCCTGCTTTTGTTGGCAGTGCAGTGCCTGTTCCTGCAAAATCGTTGGCCGAAAGTTTTTCATTGATTTTTTCGATTACAGGGTCAACAAAGAATTTTTTCCTGCCAAGAAAAACAATGAGTCCAACCAAGGCGTAGGCCAAAGCCATAATCAAAAACCCCTGGTAATAGGCGCCAACTTTTTGACCATACCAGAAGACGAAGGCAAATGAAAGCATCAAAATAACCAGAGAGGCCAATCCCGTGATGATCAGAGCGGTGATGATGAGGGATGACAGTGTGGCAATTCGCTTGCTCAGAACCAAGCCAATGAGGTTGAGCCTTAAATTCAGGTAAGTTTTTATGTCAGTGGTCAGAAGGTTTATCTGGCCGTTGATTGTGTTCTGCTTAGGCATGGGTAGCTTTTCTTTGAAATTGTTTGATGCTATTTTTTTGGTTCCTCTTCGAGTGTTTTCTTAATTTCTTCCAACTTATCAGCGAGTTGGTCGGCAGCCTTGTTACTAAAATCTTTTGCCTGTTCAACAATTTTCCGGCGTCTTTCTTCATTGAGAAGATACACGGCTGCCGCGCCTGCAAGTGCTCCAAGCACAAGGCCTGTCCCAAAATTGAATTTTATTTTTGCCATTAATGAGTTTTATTTTTTGGATTATCAAATGGTTAATTCTCTCATGGGGTTCAAAATAACATCAGAAGTGTACAAGGCGGTTAAAGCGGTCTGGCTTCTGATTGTTTCCTAAACCCTGGTTTTTGAAATTTTGCGCTAAAGATAAAATGTTTTTTGGCTGCATATTTCAAAAAAATAAAACCCTGATCATGTCAGTATCGGAACTTTTTAATGAATTCGAATTATTCATTTCCATCCGAAATCAGGATTTTGAAGGCAACATTTTCTTGCTGCCCGGGTCGCCGGTATGCCCCAATACGGAAGTGTATGGAGGCTCCGAGTTTCATCACGTCAGTGTTGATAAGTTCGTGAAGGTAAATGCCGGCTTCGAAGAAACCTTTATCCGGCGGCAGTAACCGGATGCCATGATGGTCTTCGGGGCTGGCTATTGAACCAAATGCCGTCTGAAAGCTGAAGCCTGCCTTTGGTTGTAAAAAGCCGGCAGTGACCATGGGGTTTTTCAATTGGTGGTTTAGGCCAAAGCTGAGGAATTTACTGGATGTGAACTCATTGGGTCTCATGGTTGAGAAGGTTCCTGGTGCAAATAATCCTATTCTGCTCCACGTTCCGGGCAGGTTGAACATCTTATGGGCCGGAATTTTTTCGCTAACTAAACCGGCTGTTGATTCAAGATACCAGTTTGACCAACGGCCGGAAAAAAGATTCTTTACAAGATTGACTTCAAGTTTTCCGAATCCTTTGTTATTAAGAAAAGGCATGGTTCCAAGCGTGAATTTGAAAATGACTTGGTCTGCAACAGGCAGTTTGGACAAGTGCCTTTTCTTTGGATGATTCCATCTGTAACCAATTTTTGTGGATAATTCATGGTAGCTGAATTGATCAAAAGTCCTGTTATTTTGAGATTCAAAGAAGTAGTCATAAGCCGGATCGACGCGCTGCCAGCTGTATTTAAACACTAATGATAAGTTGTTTGACGGTTGGATTTCTGTTTCAGCTTCGAGTGCTTTGGTAAAATCCATCCTGCTGACATAAAAGGACTTAATTTCTCCTTCAGAGAGGATCGAAATAGCCTGAGCATCAAATCCTACAACTCCGCTTGGAAGAAATCTTTCGGCATGATGAAGGCTTAACCGAATGTTCTTCCTGTTTCCGGCGAGGTAACTCAGTGCGTAGTGATAATTGAATCTGGAGGTCCAAAGGCCATAATCTGTTTCGGCAGCCAGCCGGAATCGCTGACTGAATTTTTGATTGGTTCGAAATCCAATGCCAAACTTAAACCCTTCAAAATCATTGTAAGCGATAAGTTTTCTCCATATTATGTCAGTAAAAGCCAGAGGGACAAAACCTTGCTTCAATTGACGCTGCAGAGTTGTTGGTGAAAAGTGGGCCTGTTGTTCGGACGAGCTTAAAAGGCTGTCGGCCAAATGTTGGGGAGAACTTTTGAAGCTATTCAAGACTGAATCGCCGGAGTAGAAATCTTCGATATCATAAGAGAATTTTAGGGTTCTGGTATGATTTACGCCGGTAATAATCATTTCATTATGAATCGGTTGAAATCGCATAATCGTTGTTGTTCCGGTAGGTAACAAACCCATTGTGTCATCGACAAGAAAATCACTGACTGTATAAACCGTAATACCACCTGCTGTGTCATTCACGACTGTAGCAATTTGCATACGCAATGGCGGAATAGTGTCGATGTGCAAAAAACCTGTTGGTGCGTCATCATGACCCGAAAGAGAGGGTTTGAAAAAATATGTCTGAGCGGAATTTGGTTGATCTGAAATGGAGTCGGTATAGTTGTAGAAATCATATAATTTGCTGTTGTCGGGGTGAACTGGATTTGGAATGAGATGACCTCCGATTATCCATTGCCGGCCCCGGAAAGTATGTGTGATGAGCCTGTATTGAAGGAAGTTGAGAATGGGATCATTTTGCCCTTGCCGAGTGACTGCGATTCGTCTGAAAGTACTATCACCATCTGTATTATCCTGAATCTGCCAGGTTTCGCGGCCTTGTTGCAGGGTGTCGCCCTGATCTGATAACGAAGGATGGCCGAGCAAGGTCAATTGGCTTTCGCTTGTTATTTGCAGGAGACTATTATTAGAGTAAGTGTAAAGTGTTTTCAAATAAGCGCTTAAACCTAAAGGATACGGGTTATTAAGACCTGTAGGTGAGATCACCGGATTACCTGACAAGGTATAAAAGAGATTTGATGAAGGATTATAAAGATAGCAAGGAGGGCTGATTCGAAGCTTATCCCGGATGGTATCTTTTGATGAAAGCCATTGAAGTTGTTGACTTTGAGGATGGATTGAAAGCAAATATGTTTCGTTTTGTGCCCGGGTCTTTATAGTAAGCAGCATCAGAAAAAGCAAAAAAACAAAATAAAGACTTGTCTTTTTCTGTATAAGAAAGCAAGAAGCGGAAATGCTCATTACGTTACAGCCGATGAGACCGAAAATGTACCCATGCAGTCTGATTGATAACAATTTTAAACCGGTCATTAAACAATGATACCCGCGCACTGATCTTTTCTGATGCGGATGAACTAAACGGCAAAGTAAGATTCCAGTGAGGCAAGGGTGTCGGTGCCGGTCTGCAAATCGTGAACAATGCTGCCGTTTTCGAGGATGACAATTCGGTCGCATACCTCGGCAATGTGATTCAGGTCGTGGCTCGAAATCATAAAGGTGACGCTGGAGTTCGTCTTTTTCTGTTTGATAAGTTGTTTAAGTCTGATTTGCGTGCTGGGGTCCAGGCTGTTGAAAGGTTCGTCGAGAACGATCAGGGCAGGGTTTCCCATGAAAGCAGCTGCAATCCCGATCTTTTGCTGATTTCCCATCGAAAAATTACGAATGAGTTTTTTCTTGCCAAGTATCTCACCGTTGAAAAATTCATCCATTTCATCCAAAAAATGATTGATTTCATCCCGGGTCATGCCCTTTGTTTTACCGGTGAAGTCAAAAAATTCTTCGGGACTTAAAAAATCAATCAAAAAACCCTGGTCGAGGAAAGAGCCTGTGAAAGATTTCCAATCATCGTGGCCCACAACGGGAATGTTATTCAGCTGCACCGATCCCTGTTTTGCCTGCAACAAATCGAGCAAAAGCCGGAAAAGGGTTGTTTTTCCTGCACCATTATTGCCAACAAGACCGAAGCTTTCGCCTGCCGGAATGGTCAAAGTTTCGATATTTAATACCGTAATGCCGGCATATTCCTTCTGTAAGTTGTTGATCTGTATCATAATATACTCTGTTTTTTAATTATTCTTTTTGACGGAAACCTTCAGCCATCACATACTTTCGCTCTGCAAGGTTACTGCTGATAATTTTAATAAACCAATTTCTAAGTATCAAACCCAACAATCCAAAAGCTCCCAGGGCAATGACACCACCCATTGGATTGCCAAACCACTTAAAGGGCAGGTATATCATCACCGGAAGCACCAATACGGGAATCATGACCATGAAATGAACAGCACCTACACCCTGATAATTAAAGGCAGTACCCCTTGAAAGTACCATAGTTTTTTTGTTGTAAGTAGCAAAAAATAACAAGCCGGGTACGATCAAACCAAGGCTGAACAGAGCTGAAGCGGAATGAATGATGAATACATCCATTCCAAAATAAATATAAGGAATCGTGACAAGGTAGGAAACGATTACGACCGACGAACCGAGTAACATTTTTGCCTTAACAAGGTCTGATTTTCGGATCGACAGTGTGTTTAACAGATCAAAAAACGATCCTTCATAGGCGAAAGCATATTGCAATAAATTGATGGCAATGCCACTGCTGGTGAACACGCCAACAAAAACAGCAAATCCTCCGTCGGTGTCATATTGACCACTGGGATAAAAAAACAATCCGTAAAGGAGAAACAGCGGAGCCATCATCAGCATCGACTTGGTGCGTTTGTTGCGCATCTGCAATTTGATGTCCATCGAAATCAGTTGCCCCATCAATCCGATTTTGTCAAGGTAACGAATGTTACCCGTCAAGGCATGTCTTTCGCTTTTTGGCTGATAGGCTTCGAGGTACATGCCTTTTTGTAAAAACTTAAAATTCAGAAGATAAGTGAATGCCAGTACAAGAATTGGCAACAAAACAAGGGCCGGCCAGGCCAGCATTAGATCAAACCCCGAAGCGATGAACTTCGAGAAACTGAACCATCCAAGGTATTCTGTCAGAGCTGAAAGAACAATAAAAGCGATGAAAGTCATGGCAACTTTAACATTGGCTGCCAATTGTTTTTTGAAATACAATACGATGAAATTGATGGTCAGGTCAAGACTCAACATGCCGACAACCCAGATGATGGCATGATAGGAGGGACGTCCGTAAGCAACCTGAAAAATAGAAAAAGGAACTATAACAATGATGGTCAATAAGTTAAAAAAATTGATGCTGCTTCTGAACAAGAGGTAATGAATGAGGCTGCTTTTCCTGACCGGAAGGTGAAGGTAAGGTCTGGCTTCGATGGCAGCAAGTTTTTGCATAAAAAACCTGAAACTTACCATCGCAGCAAAATACCATGCCAGTATCTGATGAAAGAAAGAAACCGGTGCATCGCTGTCGGTTATTTCATGCCATTTATCGGCAAGAAAAATTGACAGAATTACAAATTCGAGAAAAATGATCATAAAGAAAAATCCCATGATCAGGTTAACAGCCAGGTTTTTCTGCCAGATTGGGGAACGCCGGGCTTGTTTCCATTGGTGTAATAGCAGTGTAAAAAAGATCATAAATACCTGTATATCAAGTTCAAAAGATATTAATAAAAAGCAACCATGCTTTTTTTAAAGGGCTAATTTCGGATTGTTTTTGTGACGGTCGGCATCACGCAGATACTTTTTCTGAAGATTTTTTTCAAAAGCTATTGTCAAATCGATGCCGGTTTGGTTTGCCAGGCAAATCAGAACGAAAAGAACATCAGCCATTTCATCGGCAGGATCATCTTTTTTGTCACCCGGTTTCGGCGATTGATCTCCATACCTTCGGGCCATGATGCGGGCCAGTTCTCCAACTTCTTCCATCAAGAGTGCTGTATTGGTGAGCTCGCTGAAGTAACGAACACCAACTTTTTTAATCCAATCATCTACTTGCTTTTGTGCAACACTGAGTTCCATGGGTTATATTTTTTGGCAAAATTAGTTTTTTGTAAAAGCCGGCCTCTGCATTTCAAAGGTTTTTAATCAAAGAGTTGAGAGTAGGTTTGCTTTTGTTTTCTTTGCAGAAAAAAAGAGATGAAATACAACTTCGACGCGGTCATCGACCGGATGGGCACCGGCAGTATCAAGCATGATTTAAAATGGGAGATTTTTCAAAACAGAGAAGTTTTACCTATGTGGGTAGCCGACATGGATTTTGAAACCCCTGATTTTATCAGGCAGGCAGTGGCAAAACGCGCCCTTCACCCGGTGTATGGCTACACTTTCAGAGACGAGGAGTATTACCAAAGCATCATCAGCTGGATGAGCAGAAGACATAGCTGGCATGTTGAAAGGGATTGGATCGTTTTTTCGCCCGGCGTAGTTCCTGCCTTAAATATGGTTGTGCTGGCTCTTACATCGCCCGGGGACAAGGTGATTGTGCAGCCTCCCGTCTATTTTCCGTTTTTTACAGCCGTAAAAGATCATGAAAGAGAGCTTGTTTACAACGAACTTCTCTGTGTGAATAACCGCTATCTCATTAATTTTGAATTACTTGAGCAACAGGCGAAAGATGCCCGCCTTTTGATTCTATCCAACCCTCACAATCCGGTGGGGCGATGTTGGACGCGTGACGAACTTTCCCGCCTGGGTGACATTTGTCTTCAAAACAACATGATGGTACTTTCAGATGAAATTCATGGCGACCTGGTGTTGCCACCAAACAAGCACCAGGTTTTTGCAAATATTTCTGAAGCTTTGTCAGGTATCACCATAACGGCCCACGCTCCCAGCAAAACGTTTAATCTGGCAGGTTTGTCAACTTCCTCACTCATCATCCGGGATGAAGAAATCCGAAAAAAGGTAAAGTCTGTTGTGCAAAAACTTCATCTCGAAATGGGCAACATTTTTGGAAATGAAGCCACCAAAGCGGCATTTCAGCAGGGAGATGCCTGGCTTGACCAGTTGCTTGTCTATTTGAATGAAAACATCCGGCTTACGCAATCCTTCTTGGCGGATCAGCTGCCCGATCTCAAGGTTTTTGTGCCGGAGGCAACTTATATGATCTGGCTTGATTTTGCTGCATTCGGTCTGGACGATAAGAGTCTGCGCGAGAAAATGATTCATGAAGCCGGGCTGGGCTTAAGTCCGGGCATTGATTTTGGACCCGGTGGGAGTCTAAAAATGAGGCTAAATGTCGCCTGTCCGAGATCAGTATTGTTGAATGCACTTCAAAAATTGGTTCTGACCTTTCATCAGGTGGGTTGATAATAAATAGGCTGACATGATTATCTTTGTCAGGCAAATGATTGAACTCATTAAAAAGAAACAGCATGAGAATATTGAGATTTACTGGTATCGTTTTCCTTGTTTTTTTGGCAGTTGTTTTTACCTTGCCTTTGTTGATGAAATCAACAGCCGAAACAAGCCACAGCATCACGATCAACGCCCCGGCTCAAATCGTTTTCAGGCAGGTCAACAGCTTTCAGAACTGGCAAAAATGGAGTCCGTTCGAAACAGGTGACCCGGAGATGATTTCGGTGTATGAGGGCCCGGCTCAGGGAGTGGGCAACAAACACAGCTGGAAAAGCGATGTAATGGATGATGGCAGCATGATTAATCTGCAAAGCGAGCCTTACCGGTTTATTCAGAACCTGCTTGATATGAATGGCAACGGAAAAGCTTATGATGAATGGACATTTACCGAGACTGCTGATGGAGTGCAGGTTACCTGGACACTTAAGATGTCGGAACTCAAGTATCCTTTTCATCGTTATTTTGGGTTTTTCATCGAGAGTCTGATGCGCCCGATGCAGGAAAAAGGCCTCACCAAACTGAAAGAAATCAGCGAAGTAATCCCTCCCTCTGTTTTAATAACCCTGGAAGAACGTCCGGAAATACTGGCGGTTGCCATATACGATTCGGCCACGATAAATCAGATTGAACAACTGAGCAGGGATCTCTACAAGGAATTAAAGCAAAGTATGCGAAGTGGCAGGGTTAATGAGGCTGGTCCGGCATTTGCTGTTTATTACAATTGGACAGAGGATACACCCATCCGTATGCGGGCTTGTTTTCCGGTGGCCGAGGAGGTGCGCGAGAGTGGCCGGATGAATTTATACAGGCTTTCCGGCGGTAAAGTGCTGAAGGCTGAATGGAAAGGTTCATACGAAGGCCTCGGAAAGGTTCACCTGGATATGGATGCCTATATGGCTGATTTTGGGATGAAATTCCGGGGTGCGGGCGTTTGGGAAGAATATATTGTTGGTCCGGAAGATAACCCGAACCCATCCGAATGGATTACGCACGTTTTTTACCCTGTCGAATAGAACATCGAAAAATCCTTCCTGATTTTATCCGCTGAAATCATAGTCCGGTCGGAAACTGTACATACGACGTCATCTGATTGAACAAGCTTCGAATTAGGCTGTTTAACACCGATAGAAATCAAAATGGAGCAAGAAACTACACATACTAAAGCAAAACTCAGCCTGAATGGCCTGAAAAGATTATTCTCGTTGCTGAAATACGTCTGGCCGAAAAGATATGCTTTTGTTGGAGGCATGCTGGCATTGTCCGTTTCGAGTTTAACAACGCTGGCTTTTCCAATGCTGTTGGGCGATCTGATCAATCAGGCCAACCCGGAAGCAAACCTCGAAAACATCAATCGCATCGCGCTGGTTTTGCTGGCTATTTTTGCTGTCAATGCTGTTTTTGCCTATCTAAGAATATATTGGTTCGAAATCGTGACACAGCATATGTTGGCAAGCCTGCGTCAAACAACCTATAATCACCTGATTCGATTGCCGATGTATTTTTTTTCGAAACACAGGGTCGGAGAACTTAACAGCCGGATTTCGGCTGATATTTCAGTGCTTCAGGAAACGTTTACCTTTACCATTGCTCAGTTTATCAGGCAGCTTATTACCATCATTGGCGGGGTTGTGTTGCTTTCGCTGGTTTCCGTCAAACTAACCTTGTTTATGCTGGCTTTTGTGCCGCTTGTGGCCATCGGCGCGCGCTTTTTTGGTAAACACATCAGGTCACTTTCGAAGAAAACACAGGGACAGGTCGCACAGGCCAACATTATTGTAGAAGAAACCTTGCAGGGAATCACAAATGTGAAAGCTTATGCCAATGAATCATTTGAGAATGAAAGGTATACGAAAAGCACCAACGAAGTAATACACATAGCAGTGAAAGGTGCCAAGGCGAGAGCCATGTTCATTTCACTTATCGTTTTCAGTTTGTTTTCAACCATTGTCGGGGTAATCTGGTATGGTGTCTACCTTGTCAATCAGGGAGAAGGACTCAATGCAGGTGATTTGTTTAAGTTTATCCTTTACACTGTTTTTATCGGAGCATCCATCTCCGGCATGGCCGATTTATATGCGCAGGTGCAGAAAGCAGTCGGAGCTACCGAAAGTCTGCTCGACTTGCTCGAGGAATCCACCGAATTCGGCGAGGCCGGGCAAACAGGCTGTGAGCAGCAACTTCAGGGGGCAGTGAAATTTGAGCACCTGGGATTTGCTTACCCTGGTCGCCCCGAAATAGAAGTGCTGAAAGACATTCATCTTGAGATCGGTGCTGGCATGAAAATAGCATTGGTAGGTGCTTCCGGTGCCGGCAAAACGACCATAAGTGCACTGCTTTTCAGATTTTATGATCCGACGCAGGGCCGGCTTTTGTTTGATGGAGTTGATGCCCGGGAAATCCATCCCCAATGTCTGCGTCAGCAAATGGCGCTTGTGCCTCAGGAAGTAATGCTTTTTGGGGGTACTATTGCCGAAAATATTGCCTATGGCAAGCCCGGTGCCAGCATCGATGAAATCAGGGAAGCTGCTGCCAAGGCCAACGCACTTGCTTTTGTTGAGGCATTTCCTGATGGTTTTCAAACAACAGTGGGCGAGCGTGGTATCCAGCTTTCAGGAGGACAAAGACAAAGGATTGCCATTGCGCGTGCTATCTTGCGCAATCCGGCTATTCTTATCCTTGATGAAGCTACCTCTGCACTCGATAATCAGTCGGAAGCCCTGGTACAGCAGGCCCTAAACACATTGATGCAAAACCGAACCTCCATTATCATTGCCCATCGCTTAACAACAGTGATGGATGCCGATCTGATCGTTGTACTCGAAAAAGGTGTGATCGCTGAAATGGGCACACATGAGTCGCTTCTCGCTGATCCTGAGGGAGTATATTATAAGCTAAGCTCTCGCCTTGAAACAAATGCGACTGAAAATTGATTTTTTTCGGATTCATTGCTGAATTAATTGTATTTTTGCAACATTGTTGCATTTGAATATTTGTTGCATTGATAACTCCTGCAGATATTTTACGGAAACACCAGCTCAGGCGCACCAGTTGCCGCGAAGGTATTCTTGAGGCTATGTTGCTTGTAGGAAGGGCCTTGTCGGAGCAGGAAATCAGAGATCAATTGCAAGGTCATTACGACAGGACTACTTTCTACAGATCCTTCAAAACCCTGGAAGAAAACCGCTTGCTGCACAAGATTGTGGTTGACCCCTCCATCGTTAGATATGCTATTGATCCTTCGGTGTTTGAGAACCCCGAACATGCCCATTTCTATTGCGTAAAGTGCCAGCATGTATTGTGTCTCGATGCTATTCCTGTTCATAATCCCGCATTGCCTGCCGGATTTTTTATCAAGGAATCAGAGCTTATTCTAAAAGGGGTGTGTAAAAGCTGCGGTGAGTCATGAAAAAAGACGTGATTCGATTTTTTAGCAAACAACTTGCAGTTGGAATGCTGATCCTCTTTGGATTTCCTACACTGTTTCAGTTTTGGCACACTGCCAGCAAGCATATCCTGCCGCACTGCAATGATGCCTGCCGGCAGGCTTCTCCGGCTGCAAGCAATGGGTTATTGTATTGGGAGAAGGCTTTAGCAGCGGATGAATCATGTCCGCTTCAGGATTTCGAATTATCCGTCAAAGAACTGCCAGAATTGGTTATGCTCTCGAGAAAAGTGATTCTGTTCTTCAGAGCGATCATGTTTAGCAACCAATTTGAATTATTTGAAAGCTTTTCTTTCTTTTCTACTCCCAGGGCTCCTCCCTTGATTTTGAACTGATCAGGTCAGCATTTCAAAATCTATTTCAATTTACCATGAGATTTTTCTTATTGGGACTGTGGCTATGGTGTCTATGGTCTCCCGGGTTGTTTGCCCAGACAGTTTTTCCGTTGCATGGTCATGTCACCGATGATCAGGAAGTTGCCTTACCCGGTGCAACTGTTTTTATACGCAGCTCCGGATCGGGTGTTGTGACTGATGAACGGGGACGGTTTGCATTTCCCGTCTTGCGGGATGGTGTCTATCATCTGGAAATCAGTTATATAGGTTATCAAACCAAAATCGTTGAGGTCGAGATTCCGACGCGAAAAGCCCTACACATTCGTTTAATTCCCGACAGACTGAGCCTGAGCGAGGTCGTTGTAGTCGACACAACAGCAAAGCGATTGCGGTCTGAGCAGACTCTTGCTGTGGAATATGTTGACGGAACATTTATCCGGAAACATTTATCCGGAAACCTGATGAAAACCCTGGATCGCCTTCCGGGAGTTGATGCCATTGGGATTGGTTCGGGGCAATCAAAGCCTGTGATCCGGGGAATGGGATTCAACAGGGTGTTAGTTATGTCGGAAGGAATGAGGCACGAAAGCCAGCAATGGGGCGCTGATCATGGTCTTGAAGTCGACCAGTTTGCCGTAGCAGATGTTGAAATTATTAAAGGTCCGGCCTCACTGATGTACGGCTCTGATGCTATCGGCGGGGTGATCGATCTCAGGTCTGACATGATTCCCGCCTCTTGCTCTGTCAGCGGCACACTTGCAGGCACCTACAACAGTAACAACAACCTTTTTGGTGGTTCTTTGAACGCCGCAATGCGCAGGACAAAATTCTACTTTTCAGTTAGGGGAAGCTGGCTTGATTACGGCGATTATCGTGTACCAGCCTCAGAGGTTGATATTTACGGTTATAGAGCAAAACTAAACAAGGGTTTTCTGCGTAATACCGCCGGCGGGGAAAAGGCTGGTCACCTTACTTTCGGGTATATTGGGAAAAGTTTGACCAACAAAACCAATGTAAGTTTGATTCAACAAAAGCAGGGTTTTTTTGCCAACGCCCATGGTCTTGAACCAAGGAGGGTCGACACATTGTTGCACGACGCCTCACAGCGCGACATATTGTTTCCATACCAGGATGTGACACACCTCAGCATGGTGAATAAAACCGAAATTTTTGGACCCAATTACCTCGCTGTGGCAGAAATAGGGTTTCAACACAATCTTCGTGATGAGTTCAGCAATTATGTAAGTCATGGTTATATGCCGCCGGTTTTTCCTGATGGTTTGCCATTTGCAAGCGATCTGGAGAGGAGTTTTGAGAAATATACCGGACTGGCTAACCTGCGTGTAAGCTGGCAGGCAGTCAAAAATGCAGAAATTACAACAGGTGTCAATTTAAGTTATCAGGATAATAGAATCGATGGAAGGGGATTCGTCATTCCGGCCTTCAGGCAATCCAATGCGGGGCTTTACTCTTTGTGGAAACAAAAATTCGGCATTGGCAGCTCGTTACAGGCCGGTCTGAGGGTTGATGCCGGACAACTTCACACACAGGCTTACACCGACTGGTTTAAAAGCCCTGTTGACGCTTCGGGTCAGAACATGGATTTTGCGCAACGGGCTGAAGCCATTGAACGAAACTATTCCATGTTGATCTGGTCAGTTGGGTACTCCAGTTTGCATGAGTCTCTGGACTGGAAAATTAACCTGGGAAAAAGTTTTCGGATGCCCATAGCCAAGGAGTTGACGGCCAATGGAGTAAACTACCATCATTTTAGTTATGAAATCGGAAACCCTGATCTGAAACCAGAAACGGCCTACCAGCTCGACCTGGGTATCGAGTGGCGGCATAAGACTGTAGCTGTCGGGCTGACTCCATTTGTGAGTTATTTTACCAACTATATTTTCCTAAATCCTACTCCTGAGCATGACTATAACTACGGCGCAGGAAATCAGGTGTATTATTATACCCAAAGTGAGGTATTCAGAACCGGCGGGGAAGTGCATGCCCATTTTTCGGTGCACAAGAACCTTCGTTTTGGTGTTATCGGCGATTATGTTTTCTCCCGCCAGACAACTGGCTCAAAGAAGGGTTTTGGTTTGCCTTTCTCACCTCCGCCCTCGCTTTTGCTGAATGCGGAATATAGAACAAACGGTAACAGATGGTTGTGCAAACCTTATGTCTCATTGGATTTCAGGTTGGTAGGAGGTCAAAACACTATTGTGCCGCCCGAAGAACCAACGCCGGCTTATCGGTTGCTGAGTCTGGCCGCTGGTGCTGTCATTCAACTGAACCGGCAGGAAATCGAGCTTTCGATGCAATTGCAAAACCTGCTGAATACCCGTTATTATAATCACACCAGTTATTACAGGCTGATCAATGTGCCTGAAGCCGGAAGAAGCTTTATCGTCACGCTGAGAATGCCTTTTTCATTTAACCTTGATCAAAAAATTTAAAACATGAATACAAATAACAAAATCTTTATCACGGCAATACTTTCGTTAAGTATATTCTTTCAGGCTTGTAAAAAAGAAGCTGAAATAAGTAAACCTGTCATCATCATGACAGAACTTGGTTTAAACAACAGCAAGACGGC
>JANJXG010000097.1 GCA_024709145.1 Bacteroidales bacterium
GATGTGGATGGTATGTACCTGATCGAAGGCCTGCTCCCGGGCTGGCTGACGATTGCCTGCACACGGAATGGCTATGTGGTGGCTGAAAACCAACGCTATGATATCAGGGAGTCGGAAGAGCTGGAGGTAAACTTCAGTCTGACAGCACAGCAAGCCGTGGCGTAGAGGGTTCCGATACGCGACAGTCGGCGAAATCCGTTGTCGCAATTGCAAATAAAAAGCTGCTCTGGAAAGGGGCGGCTTTTTTTTGTGGTTTGGGGGCTGGAAATCGGTGGTAAGAGGTCGGAGGCCGGAGTTCAAATCAAAGGCTTTTGTCATATCCTGAAAAAGGTTTACACAAAAAGTTAAGTTAGGTCTGCTGGAAAACCCTTAAGTGAATCAATATCAATAAATAATAACTGTATTTTGTATTATTTGTGCACACATTTGAATCTGTTTAACTCAAAAAGCTTGCATCCCGATCAAAATTCGAAGCTCGGATTGCATGATAAGGCTTCGGTAGCGTTTTTTTAACCGCAAATGAGATCCGCGTAGGGGGCGCAGAGGACGCAGAGAAATCAATGATCTCTAATCGAATTGTCCCTTCGTTCTCTTCGTTAACCGATCATAAACGTAAATACGCCAGCCCTTTGCGCCAAACTGCGGTCTTTGCGGTTAAGCTATTTTGGCTTCAGTTGACCTGAATACATGAATTCCTCACCTTGTGACAGGTGATGAAAGGAATGCTTCAAAGTTTCGGGGAGATAAAAATATGTTGATTAATACTTGCAGAAAGATTTTAGAAAATATTGAGAAAGTAAAAACTATTCCGTTTGAGAAAAGAAAATTGAATCAGCTGCGAAAACCCCGTGCAACCCAAAATCCTAAAAATCTCATTGTAAACCAATAAAATCAAGTCTTTAAATATCAGCGGAAAGGAATAAAAACGCTTAGATTAAGCGAAATGGGACTTTTCGGAGGGGACTCAAGGTTAAACCATTAACCTCCTAAATCAACATAACAACAAATCAACAAATCAAGCTGCTACTACCATCATTTTGGCGGAAGCGAGCGATCGGTATGCTTTAGAATTGTAGTTTTGCATCAGATATGAAGTGAATCATGAAAGTTTTTTCAACTAAAATATTGTTTTTGCACCTTTTTACTTTCCTTGCCCTGACGGTGCAGCCGGCCCAACTGCTCATCCCGATGGATCGGGGCCAGACCAACCACCTGAAGGCTTATGGTTTGGCATACTGGGTATTACAGAAAGACATCGAAATCAGTTGGTTGCTCAATTACCGGGGTGGCAGCTACCTGATACCCTATCATGAAAGTTTTGAAAAGGAATGTAAGCTGCGCAATGTGAGCTATCAGGTGATTGCTGATGCTCAGGCCAGTGCCATACTCAACGAAATGGCTGATATGGGGGTAAACATGGATGAGATGAAACTGCAGAAAGTGCCCCGCATTGCCGTTTATTCGCCAAAAAATAAACTCCCCTGGGATGATGCCGTGACCCTGGTTCTTACCTATGCTGAAATTCCTTACGATGTGGTGTATGACGATGAGGTGCTCGAAGGGGTCTTGCCGGCCTATGACTGGCTACACCTGCATCACGAGGATTTCAGCGGGCAGTTTGGGAAGTTCTGGGCCCGCTACCGTCATTTTCCCTGGTATCAGGAAGATGTGCGACAGCAGCAAGCCACCGCGAGCCGTTTTGGATTTGAGAAAGTGTCGCAGCTAAAGCTGGCTGTGGTAAAAAAAATCAGGGAGTTTGTGGCCGGGGGTGGTTATATGTTTGCCATGTGCTCGGCCACCGACAGCTATGATGTGGCCCTGGCAGCCGAAAATCTCGACATCTGCGATGTGATGTTCGACGGCGACCCACCCGGTCCGGGGCATCATCAACAACTCAATTACGACAATTGCTTCGCTTTCACAGGTTTCACGCTCTCCGACAACCCTTCGGAATATGAAATTTCCGACATCGACGTAACCAATTACCGAAGCAGAACCATCTCGGAAAGAAACGACTTTTTCACCCTTTTCGAGTTTTCCGCCAAATGGGATCCTGTGCCTACCATGCTCACCCAAAACCACGAACAAATCATCAAAGGTTTTATGGGTCAGACAACTGCTTTCAACAAAAAACTCGTCAAAAGCGAAGTCATCGTTCTGGGTGATAACAAGTCGTTTGGCGAAGATCGCTATGTGCATGGAACTTTTGGTAACGGATTCTGGACTTTCTACGGCGGCCACGACCCCGAAGATTATCAGCACCTGGTAGGTGACCCGCCAACAGAACTGGATATGTTCCCCAATTCGCCTGGCTACCGGCTCATTCTCAACAACATACTCTTTCCAGCTGCCAAAAAAAAGAAGCAGAAAACGTAAAAGGATTTAAAGATTTGCGTCGTGCGGCAGGTTTTTGGGCTGTTGGCATTTGGCCTTTGGCTTTTTGCAGATTGAGGTTTGGCGGTAGAACTGTTGGTTAAGGCTAAGGCTTTAGCTAAGGCTTTAGCTTGATTGTGCTTCGAAATGTGTAGGACTGTTGTAAGGCTAAGGCTTTAGCTAAGGCTTTAGCTTGATTGTGCTTCGAAATGTGGCCAGCCCGCTAAAAGCAAAATTCAGCTTTAAATCTCGCTCAAAAACGGTCAACGCTATTCAGGCAACCACAGCTTTTCACTCTTCACTTTTCACTCTTCACCCATCACCCGTCACCCGTCACTCCTTCAGTTCCTTTCCAAATACCCTGTAACGCTTGTGCAGGACTCCATGGTGTCGTTCGCATTCGGCTCGCATAAGGCGGTTGGTTTCGAGAATCAGGTGGCTGTCGATGGCGGTGAGTCCTGCTTGCCGCGCCGAGTTGAGCAGACTTGCCGAAAGGATGGCGTCGAGTCCTTTGCCACGGTGCCTGTCGGCGATGCCACCCAGCAGAAGGGTGAGGAGGGTAGTTTTTTTGCCGGCCTTCAGGATGTGGTACCAGCCAAAGGGCATGATTCTGCCGCGGGCCTTGCGGATTCCGGCACTGATTTCGGGCATGCTGACCACAAAGGCAGCCAGTTTTCCTTCGGCATCAAGCACCACCTTCACAAAACGCGGGTCGAGGATGGGAAGGTAACGGCGCGCATACGCCTGCATCTCATATTCTTCGAGTGCCACAAAACCGTATATATTGACATAAGCCTCGTTGATCAGCCGGAAGATGGGCACCACCCACGGCCTGAGTTCTTTGCGGCTGCTGAAGTTCAGCAGCTGAAAGTTGTTCCCTGCCAGTGCCCTTTCGGCGATGGCCGACATTCGTGCCGATGAAGGATTTTCGACCGGAAGAAGATACGAAACCAGTTCGACCTCCTTGCTGAATCCCAGCACATGCAGAAAATCGGGCAGCCAGGGAAAATTGTAATTGGTAGCTATCACCACCTCCTGTTCAAAACCTTCGGTAAGCATGCCCTGTGGTTCTTTATCAGAGAATCCTAAGGGACCGATGAGGTGTGTCATTTCTTTGGAAAGGGCCCATGCCTCAACGGATTGGATGAGTGTTTGTGCGATAATAAAGTCGTTGTAACACTCCAAAAAACAAAAGCGTGCGTTTTTTTCTCCACGAAGTTCATTGTACCGGGTGTTGATGATGCCCATGATACGGCCCACAGCTTTACTGCCTTCCCAGGCCAGAAGCAGCACCACCTCTGAACTTTGAAATGACTTATTTTTATCACGGTCGAAAAAATGAAAGTCATCGCCATAGAGCGGGTGCACCCAGCCAGGTTGATCTTTGTGGATTTTTTCGGGCAGATAAATAAAGGTTTTCAGGTCTTTTTTATTCTTTACTTCGCGGATAAATAAATTCATGATCAAAAATTTACTCAAAATTAACATTTATTCAATATTGCATTAATTTTTATAATTTTGTGTTTGGTCAACTGATTTGAATTAAGATGATTTACTTTCTTTCTATCTTTTTAGAAGCACAAATGATCATTAATTATCTGTAAATTTTTCGAAAATGGTGATCTAATCAAATTATTTTTATATTTGACAACCAAACAAGTATAACAAAACAAGCATGATTATCCAGCCTTAATTATATTAACATTTAAATTTTAAAACAATGAAAAATCAATTTAGTTTCTTTTCAATTATTGTGATCTTTTTGATCATCCCTCTAACAATGTCCTCATTTGAAAATTCAAATGAGAAAAAACCAGATTGGTTCACGGTCAATGTTACTTTAACTGGTTTCCCTGCAAATCAAATTAATGGTACATTAACTTTGAGCGGAAGTGGGTACACTACCACAACAACCTCATTTTATTATGGGTACTTACCTCTTGAGGCATTTCAATATAGATTTGCAGAAGGAGGGAATTTAGCAATAAGTGTGTCTTTTATGCATAACGGTTGTTTATATTACGATTCAAGATCAATTACTAATCCCACAAATGGTAATACTTATAACTTAACGATAGATAATTACAGTAGCACTTGTAATTAAGTTTTGAGTTGCTGGATAGTAAATAGGCTGTCTATTTGGACGGCCTTTTTTTATAAATATAGTATTGTGTATTTAACATACTTTCAGTAGTGTCTATTAATGAAATGTTAAAAAGTATCGAAGTCCAATTGCAGCTGCCCATCATCGAGGTTTTGTTTCGGTTTTTCAAACAGAAACAGATCTTTAATATTGTCTTTTTCCAAGAGGGAGCTGCCCAATATTCTCATAACTTCATAGATACTACGTTTGAGTTGGAGCTTACCGGCAATTATTGCCATTGTGCAATAGGTGATGATAGCAACGTAAACCTGTATACGAACCCCATTTTCAGTATTCCCCCAGAAAGACCTAATGCGCAGGTGTCCTTTCATCCATTTAAAAAAGGTTTCAACAGCCCATCTGTTTTTATACAGGAATGCTATATCCCTGGCCTTAAGAAAAAAGTTATTGGAGTAGTAGGTGAAGGTTCGCTTGAGTTCAGGCTCATAATAGACAATCCTTCTGATATCAGCCGGGTAGTTTATGATGTTTCCGTTTGTTGTGAACCTCACAGTTTGATCTCTGAAGATGTTATCCGAGCCTTCCAAAAGGTCTTCTCCGTCAACCACTTCATATTTTGGCCTTCGTTTTTCCCTTATAACAAAGAAAGAATTGAGAATCTCGATGCGATAGAGTCTCGCAAGATCCCAGTAACCACGGTCAAAAATATAGCAAGCAAATGGCTCATAGTTAATCCAGTCCATAGCTTTCACGTCATGTACAGCCGCTTGTGTGATATAAAACGACACTGGTATCTGGGTAACAATATCAAGTTGCGTATGAACCTTGATTCCAGATTTAGTACTTCTGAATCTTGCCCACTCAAAAAGGGACATACAGAGGTCAATAGTGGTAGAATCAAAAGCGTAATACTTCCCATCGAGCTCAAATTCCTGATTCACATACTCTTTACGTGCAAGTTCCACCATATGATAGGCGAATTTTTCAAAAATCTGATATTCACGAAGTTGATTCGCTTTGGACAGTATGCTTCGGTTAACCGGGGTCTTCACAAACCCAAGATGGAAAGACTTTTTGGCATGTGCAGTCGTAATATCAGTCAGTTCCCGAAGACTGTTGCAGCCATCCAACTGACCAAACATAAGCACGAGAAGTTGGTTCCAGTATGTCAGGTTCCATCCCTGTGTTCTATCATTAATGATTGTTATCACGAGTCTTTCGAAGTATCGTTTGGGAAGAAAATCGGTAATTTGACTGAAAATATACTTGCCGCTGTTCATTACATACTACTTTTTGGTTTAAAACCAAAGGTAGTCTGTTCAAAAGTGCGACAAGGTTTTTCATATAATCCATATTGATTATGAGTGAGATAGAACTTATTTTAACATTTTTTAATAGACAGTAGTGACATACTTTTATGTTTTTTTGAAACCTGTAGAGTGATGGCCTAGATTAGAGGATTACCTATTATAGGGTTTTTGTGATTTATTAATATTTCCACTACTTTTTTTCTGGTGGTAGAAACTTTTCATAACTAATCAAAAAATTCTATCTTTGTCGTATATTATTACGTCTAATATTAATTTAAAATCATGATTATGAGAACTTTTTTACTATCTTTTTTAGCCTTTTCTTTGGCTATAGGAGTAATGGCACAAACTCCATTACAAAAACAAAGCGTCACACTTAGTAAATTAGCTGCTGTTAAAACCAATGCTGCTGCTGAATATCAACAGGATTTCCAAGGTGAGGCAAATCCTTATGTTACAAACCCAAAGATTCAGGATATTATTATTGGTGCAACAAGGTACGACCTTCAGTCAAATGCAACTTTGCAAAGCAGAATTTATGCTTATGACGATGGAACTGTAGGTGGCACATGGACAATGGGGAATGTTGAACCAAGCTTTACTGAACGAGGCACTGGTTATAATTATTTCAATGGAACATCCTGGGGTGCAATACCCACAACAAGAATTGAGCCTGTTAGGACAGGATGGCCAGCTTATCAACCGTATGGTGACAATGGTGAAATTGTATGCGCCCATACCGGAGGTGCTAACGGATTAATGTTTAGCTGGAGAGAAAACAAGGGTGTTGGAGAATGGAATAACTTTTATTTAGCAGGTCCAGTTGGTAATGAAGCACTTTTATGGCCTCGTATGACAACCTCAGGAGATAATAATGAGATAATTCATGTGATAGCTGCTCTTGATGCTGATTATGAAGGTATGACAGGAGCATTACTGTATAGTCGTTCATTTGACGGCGGGCAAACCTGGGATCCACAGAATGTGCTTTTGGATGGAATTAACTCCAATTACCTAATAGGTGTTGGTGGTGATGTTTATGCATGGGCAAAACCAGTGGGGGAAACATTAGCTTTCGTTGTAGGAGATTTTTTGTCTGATGGTGTTGTTATGAAATCAACTGATGGTGGCGATAACTGGGAGCGAATGTTATATTATGAAGCCCCAATTCCGCTATTCAATAATGAGGTGCCTTTACCTGATCACGGTGGTTTAGATGGCTATAATGCAGTTGTAATTGATGATTTGGGACGCGTACATGTTGCTGCAGGCCGCATGATTCATTTTGCAGATGGAAGTGGTGCGGGAAATCCAACGAATTATTATTCAGCATCAAATGGCTTACTTTATTGGAATGAAACGATGCCAACAATGGATAGTGCTGCTGTTACAGCAAATATACTTGATCCAAGCGGCATGAACCCTATGTATTTGCTTGCTGAAGTTGTTGATAATGGAATTGACACCATAATTGGTGTCGCAACTTATCAAGCTTCAATGACTTCTATGCCTCAACTTGTTTTTGATCCGGAAACCAAGTTTCTATATGCAGTTTATTCCAGTCTAACACTTGGTTTTGCAACTGAGGAATTCAATTACAGACATGTTTGGATGTGTTATTCTGAGGATTATGGCCAAACATGGAGCGATCCCCAAGATCTAACTGGCGATATTTTTCATATATTTAGTGAATGCGTTTTCCCTTCAACATCATCTAATGTTACAAATAAGATTCATATTTTATTTCAATCCGACATGTTACCTGGTATAAATCAACGTTATGAAGGTCATGCAGCTTCTGACAATAATATGGTTTACCTTCCTGTTGAACGAGTTACAGTTGGTATAAATGAAGTATTTCCGAGTATTCTTGCTCTTGAACAGATTAGCCCAAACCCTGCAAAAAATGTAGCGCGTGCATATTTACAAGTCGACAAAGCAGTTCAAGCTGAAATAAGTTTGGTAAACCTTGTTGGTCAGGAAGTTTATAACGAGTCAAGGTGGTTTGGTTATGCAGGCCCTCATGAAGTGAAAATTGATGTAAGTCGTTTTGAAACAGGTGTTTATTTTGTAAAAGTAAAAGCCGGTAGCAGCGTCGTTGCAAAGAAATTATTTATTGAATAATGCTAGTTGTTTTAGTATAATTAATAGGTGTCCTTGTTATTAGGACACCTTTTTTTAAATTATACAATTTCTGAAACATGTTTTCTTACTTTTTGAAAGTATATGCAACTGATAAATATCTGTGTTTGGAAATTTGAAAACTTATAACTTTAAGGTTACAATATCTATCCAACTGAAGTGATACTTAAATATTTAAAAAAATAACTGAAAAATAATAATGAAATTATAAAGATATATTTAATAGTTACTTACATTTGCGACGTATTTATTTAAAGCGGAAACCGAAAAGCTTAAAGAGTAGGTATGAATAAAACTAAATATCATGAAAAAGCTATTTTTTATCGCAATTGCTTTGCTTGGAATCATTGCAATTAACATTATTCCGATTGAAAAAGTTAATAGCCAAGTTGTTAATCAAAGCAAAAAAGGTATGGTTGAGTTCCAATGCGAAGATGGTTCTGGGACTTACTGGAAATGCACTTTTGTAAGCTCTATTCCTTGCACTATCACTTTTCCAAATGATTGTGAGCCTTCAAATGAGTAAATCAGTTTATGCCACCTAAGTTTTATCTACTCGGGTGGCATACTTTTTTATCTTTTTTATGATGAAAAATAAGACATTATTTGCAATATTTCTTTTTTCTTTTTTAACTGCTTGTACTACAAATAGAAATCATACAGATCCAATTAAAACTGTTGCAGAAACTATAACAATTAGCGATGAACAGATTTTAAATCAATGTTATCTATCTTCCATAATTGATACAGCTTTATTTATTAAGCTAGAATCAGATCCCAATGATAATTTCAGGATCAAAAGAATTTCATTTTCTGACCAGTTCATTTTCGTGCTTTGGGAAAGGTCGAATTCCATTTGTGTATATAATCGTAAAGGAGATTTTTTAATAGAACTTAATAGATACTGTAATCAATTAAGTTTTGCAGATCCAAGCAATTTATTTTATGATTCTGAAACCAAATTGCTTTATATTTTATATGAAGATTGTGTGATTGTTAAATGCAATCTGGCTTTAAATGGCACAATTAAAAGTATTACTTCCGAAAAAATACCAATCAATTCTGTTAATGATATCGTGAAAATACCTGGTTCTGATTTTTTTGGATTGTCCTTGCATAACGCTGAGATAGACCTTATTTTAACATCAAGTCTTTCTATGGATCGAAATCATATTTTTCGCGAAGCAAAGATTCCGTCAAGTTCCAACAAAACTGTTGTGCTAAGAAATGCTTTTGTAACGGACGGGCAAAGATGTTGTTTTCGCAAATATATGAATGACACAGTTTATGCGATTTCGGATTTAGGACTTTTCCCATTATATATTTTTGATTTTAAACCTCATAATTCATTAAACTCTATTAACGATAATGAAATTTTCGCAAAGCATTCAGCTCAAGCTAACTTCTTTTTCTTCATTGATAATACATTCTATTTAAAATATTCTATTAACCGGAAAGATTATTTTTTAATTCGCTCGAATAACGGTAGCATCCATAATTTTTCATTGGCAAATTTGGAAAATGATATTTATGGTTCCTTAAATTTAAACTGTATAGGTGTTGACCCTATAACCAAAACTTATGTGTTTTATTCATCCTCACTTTTGTTAAACAGACATTTAGAGAGTAGCTTCATTAATAGGAGATATGAAACTATTATTAAAAAGATTGAAACTGGTGTTGATGATAAACTTATCTTAGTTTTACTCACGTTTAACGACAAAGAATTATGAAAAAATATTCATGGATATTAATAAGTGCTCTTTTAGTCACAAATCTTTACCAAATATATATAAACTATACTTTTAAGCACCAATCTGATCTACAGCAGAGTTATAACGTGAAAAATGATTCAAGTTCAAATAGAATATCAACTGAAAGGCCATTTTTTTATGAAGAGTTTTTTTTGCAAAATGTGAGGCTACCTAAATCCTTTAAACTATTAGACTTGAGAGGAAACCTTATAGATAATAGCAATATTTTAGATAAAAATGGTCTTGTTTTGTACTTTAATGATTTCGACTGTTCAAGTTGCAACATTAACAAAGTGCTTCATTTCTTGAATATTTGTGACCAATTAAAGTTTGACAAGCTCACAATAGTAACCAACTTCGAAAGGCATAAAGAATTTGTAAAATTTGTATCAGAGACAGGTATTAATAGGTATTCTGTGTATAACTCTGATTTAAATATGAAAAGCCTTTATACTGACACAATCATTCTTTTTTACCTTCAAAACAGCATAATTAAATATCCACTAGTAGTTTCAAGTGAAAATTATAATATTTTTCCGGCTTATCTTACATTTATCTTAGGGTTACCATATTTTGAAAAGTTTTGATTTTTCTTTAAAGTTTTCAACAAGATATTTAGAACTATTTCTTTTCTTCTAATCAACAAAAAAAGCTGCCTCATTTCTGAGACAGCTTTTAATCTTCATTGAAGTCGAATTATTCAACAATCATTTTACGGGTAATCTTTTGATTTCCGGTAGTTATGGTGTACAAGTAAACACCGGTATTGAGGTTTCCTGCATTGATCTTAACAGGATGAACGCCACTGCTCAACATTCCAAGTTTGTTTTCCATCATTTTTTGACCTGTAAGTGAAAAAACTTCAACAGTCACATCTGTACTTTTTACAAGTGTTAATTGTACCGTTGTTTCGTGTTTGAAAGGATTGGGTTGATTTTGGCTAACAGCAACAATTTCATTTATTTTTTCAGCTACACCTGTAATGGTATATGTTTTCTTGAAATCAGGGATATAATTGAATTGAACCGGTACAGAAGGATCATATGCGGCATCAAGTTTCTGATAAATCCACGGGATTGTACATTCAACGGAGTTAGCTCCAACCGACTGAACAAAAACACGTTCAGGCATCGTAGCCCAGTTGGCTGTCCACATGGCAGGACTGAAAACAGTCACGTTTTCAACAGTTCCATGAGTTCCGTTTGCTCCCATATAAGGCATGAAATCGACGAAATAAATATCCGGGCGTGTGTTGTCGGCTGCATCCGGAATATCACTGTCGATCCAGGAGAAGAAGATGACGGTGCCGTCGGGTGAAGAAGAAATCTGGTTGTGATTGTAGTGACTTACTGTGCTTCCACCACCGGTAAACTCTGCTTCAAATTGAAGAATGTTACCCAATTTATAGGCCTGCCAGGTTGTTCCGCCATCTGTTGACCAGATATGGAAAGGTGCATTGTAGGAGGAACCAGTAAAAATGGAGCCTGCCTCAAGGTCGGCCAGCATTACGTTTCCGTGCAAATGGGGGTTACCCCAGGCGTCAACAACCAGGTCGTGATAATATCCCATATAGTAAGGAATCTCGTCGCGGCTTGGTACCGGTTCCGGATCATAAAAAGCTACAAGCGCTTCGTCAGTGATGAATTGCTTAACACCTTCGAGGCCGGCCGCTCCGCCAAGTTGCACTTCGATCGGGTCGCTCCATGTTTCGCCCCCATCGGTAGTTTTAAACAGAATGGGGTGGTAGGAGGTGAAGGGGAGTGTATTTGGTCCGTTGGTTAGCAGACTGATCCAGCCCACCGACCCGTCAGGAGAAAAAGCAATTTCAATGTCGTTGATGCCGTCTTCCGGATTCACATCAAAAGGCCATTCCTGTACTTCATACTCGAAATTGCCTGTACCTTCGTTGAAAGTACCTTTAGAAACATTGAGAATTCCGTCAAAAGTGGAAGTCGTGCCGTCCCAGGTTGTGCGCTCGTCAATGAACCAGGCAGTGCCGTTTGGTTGAATGGTGAAAGTGGAAGGCAACCACCAGGTGATGCTGCCGCTTGAATTGAAGGAGTTTTGAACAGCTGCTGATCCTTCGGCAAATTTTTTGGCACCATAGCCAATGCCTCCCCAGGAGCCGGCTACACCCAGACTGCCGTCGAGAAGCGGTGCTGCATACACATGGTAGGCATTTTGAGGATCGGTGTTGCCTTCAGGATTGTAAATAGCGCCAAGGGGATAACGGGCCGGGAAAAAACCTGAAAGGGTAGGATTGTAATTCACCTGATTTAATTGCCAGGTGATGCCTCTGTCAAAAGAAACATCATAACCGATGTAACTCGAGGAAGGAGATTGCAAACGATGCGTAAAGGCAATGGCATTCAGGCTGTTGTTAACAGAGATGTTTGCGGTGCGTGAGCCCACAAAGAATCCGAAGGCGTTGCCCGAAGTTCCGATAGGTGTTACCGAAACGAAATCGGTTTCTTTACCGTCCTTTTTTGCAGGAGTGTTAGCGATAGTTTGTGCAACCGGCTGATTCGTAGTTGCTTCCTGGATCATCAAATCAAGATTGGGTGCTTTGGCAGGCATTGGTTTGAGATCTGCCTTGCTCCCTTGTCCAAAAACAGATACTCCAAGGAGTATCAAAGAGGCAAAAAGTAGATTTTTCTTCATGTTGAAATTTATTAAAGTTACAATGACAAAAGTACATTTTTTTTTAAACAAGGGAAGGGTTCATTAACCTTTTATGATTTTTTTTAATTGATCGACTACCTCTGCGAGCTGATTCTGCTGTAGTTAATTTTATCGGAGGTAAGTTGCACAGCGGTGTTATTTCCATTGAGGTCGTGAGCTTTAACCAGCTGCACATGTTTGTCGGTGAGAAAATTGTAGGTGCTGATACCTCTTTGGGCGATATCCCAAAGCGTGAGGTTCGTGTTGTTTCGTGAGGAGTTTTCGTTGCCGGCAGCTGTTGCGCCGGCATGGGAGCGGCCTGTGAAACAGATGATTCCTGAATCATCAAATCATGGTTGGGGGCTTTGGCCGGCATTGGTTTGGTGACGGTCTGACTGCCCTGTCCGAATGCTGTCGCTCCAAGGAGCAGCATGGCAACGAAAAGTAGATTTTTCATCATGGTATTAAATTTAGTGTTACGGAATTAAAAATACGAACAATCCAACAAGATTGGAAGTAACTTCATTCAAAAACAGTTAAAAATTTGAAATTTGTCAGAGCCTATTCCATACCTTTTTTATGGTCGTAGCTAAAGCGTTCACCTTCGAGCGAGATGGCGGTGTGTCCGTTGTCGGAGGTGGTGCGCACCAGTTGCACATCGTTGTCGGTAAGAAAGTTATAGGCAGTCAAACCCGTTCCTGCGATGTCCCAGAGATCGAACCCATTGGCTTTCTGCCGCATTTTGGCAGGTTTGCCCATGGCTGCCAGAGCCTGTTGGAGTATTCTGCCCTTTACCCTTTGGCCTGCGCCGGGCTGTGAAGCCTCTGCATATTCGGGCATTTGCCCGATGATGGCTGCCAGGGTGAGTTGTTGCATCAGATCGGGTTCATAAAAGATCAGTTGCCTGTCGTTCATGCCGAGGTTAAGCTGAATCACCCCTTTGCCATCGGGCATGGGCGGGATGGCCTGTTGCCTCGTTACGGTTTTCTTTTCGGGTTCAGCAGGGACTGCCTTTTTGGTGCTGACGGTTTTTTTAACCGTTTTCACCTTTGCAGGGGTGGTTTCGTCAGCAGTGGTTTTGTTGCTGCCGGCATGTTGATCTTTTTCGATCCCGTCTTTGTTTTCGGCATGAGCCAGCTCCGCCACCTGCGTTGTCCGGGGCGGTTCGCTGTTGTTGGCCAGAAACCACCAGCCCCATCCGAGCAGCAGCACCACCACCGCGGCAGCGCTGTAGCGGCTCAGCTGCCTTATTATCACTGCCGGGGTTCGGCGCAAAAGGCGATGCTTATCAGGGAAAACGACGGATTCATCGGGTTTAAAATACACGGCACCATAGATTCTCCACGACTTCAGCCAGTGGTCATCGCGGCTGATTTGTTGATTCAGGAAGTCCAGCTCTTCGGCTGTGGCGAGTCCTTCGCGGGCTGCAGCCATCAGCTCATCAGGGTCCTGCATCAGTGCCGGGATGTTGAGCAGTGCGTCGTGATCGGGATAAGATTCCCCTGAGGCAGGGATCACCGGAAGTTCAGCGGTGAGATCGCGCCAGCTTCCCAGTTCGGGATGGGCATCAACAAAGGCTTTGAGCAGGGTCGTCTGCTGCGGACTCAGTTTTCCCTCCAGCTGATCGAGCAGCCAGGCTTCGTAGTTATGCAGGTTGATCTTCATGCGCTTTCCTCCAAAACCAGGTCAAGTTTTTGAATGTAGTTTTTCAGTGCGGTGCGGGCTCTGAAGATATACACCTTGACCTGAGCCTCGCTCAGGCCGGTGATTTGTCCGATTTCATCGTAAGGGTAGCCTTCGTAATCGCGCAGCAGCACCACGGCTTTCTGGATTTCGGGCAGCGTACGCAGAGCTTCATCGAGCACCTCACGCAGGTCGGAAAAGCGGTTGAAATCGGCACGTTGCTGCTGGTGATGCGCTTCGAGCGGGGTAAGTCTTTCGTCCCTTCTGATGGTGTCGATCATCGTATGGTATGCTGTGGTGAAAAGGTAGGACTTGCTTTTGGCAAAACTGATGTCGTTCACCTTTTGCCACACCTTGGTGAAGGTTTCCTGTACGATATCGCGGGCTTTCTCGCTGTCGCGCAGGTTCTTCAGCACGAAGCGGTAAAGGCTGTCGGCGTAGGTTTCAACACAGTAATTGTATTCTTTGCGCGTCATAGGCTTTGATGAGTCATGTGCAGACTTTGGACGTACAATGATAAAAAAAAGTTACAGAAGGGAAGGTTTTTTGTTTTTTGGGGGTTAGCTGTTTAGCAGTTTAGAAGGTTTAGAGGTTTAGAAGTTTAGAGTTTAGAAGTTTAGAGGTTTAGAAGTTTAGAGTTTAGGAGTTGAGATTCACAAGGCATTTGGTTTTTAAATATCAGGCAACCACAAGACAACTCTTCACTCTTCACTC
>JANJXG010000131.1 GCA_024709145.1 Bacteroidales bacterium
TTCGCTTTCGCTTTCCTACAGCCAAAGACAAGCCATCATTTACTATGAGACTTACAAGAATATTGTAGAGCAGCTACTCGAACAACAGGCAACACAGGGCGTCAACTTTCAGGCCGATTACCGTCCGGGCAAAATCTGGAACCTGGGTCTCAGGGCCGGCTACCGCAGCAATGCCAGCGACAGCCGCGACAGCAGAAACCTCCACGCTTACCTTCACCTGACACGTCTTCCGCTGCTCGAACTGGCTGCCTCGCTGTCGGCCACCTTTACCCAATCACCGTATCTGAATGGCGATATCTACAGCCTGTCTCTTTACAAGGATTTTGTGCAGGGCAGGCTCAATTCCAGTGTAAGTTACCGATACCTGCAATACCGGTACCTCAGCGGTGAATTCACCCAGAAGCAACACCTGACTGAGCTCGGTCTTGCCTTCCGCCTGACACGAAAACTTTTCCTGAGTCTCAATACTGAACATACGTTTGAAAAAACCGTAACGGCTCACCGCATTTACCTGGGTATTACCCAGCGTTTTTAGCCAACACAGGCTTTTTCTTTAAGCCAATCTTAAGTTGAAAAAACGGCACCTTATGAAGTCTGCCATTAATTTTGCAACATGAAAATCCTGATCATAGAAGACGAGCCCGGCATCATTTCCTTTCTCAGGCAAGGCCTGGAAGAAGAAGGCTTTGAGGTGAGCGCCTGCACCGACGGTGAGAAAGGATTGCGGCTCATGCTCGACGAAGCTGCCGACCTGATACTACTCGACTGGATGCTACCTTCGATGACCGGCATCGAGGTGTGTCGGCGCTTCAGGATGCAAAACAGCCTTACACCCGTGATCTTTCTCACCGCCCGCGACACTTTACACGACACCATAGCAGGTCTGCAATCAGGGGCCAACGACTTCATCAAAAAACCTTTCCATTTCGAAGAACTGCTCGAGCGGATCAGGGTACAGCTCCGACCTGTCGTTCATGAACCCAAAGGTTTCAACCTGGCTGATATCCGACTTGATGCCACAGCCCGTCAAGTGTTCAGAAATAACAGTGAAGTCATCCTCACACAAAAGGAATACGACCTGCTCGAGTACCTCGTTGCCAACAAAGGCAAGGTGTGTACCCGCCGCGAAATCATCGAAAAGGTGTGGGACATTCATTTCGATTACAACACTTCCGTGATCGACGTGTTTATGAACAGCCTGCGTAAAAAGCTGGGTCTGAACCGACAGGACGACCTTATTCACACCATCCGCGGGGTGGGTTTCATCGCCAGGGAATCATGAAAAGAAATGCCTATCACAACCGCATCGCGCTGAGCTACCTCACCGCAACGGCAGCCCTGCTTGCACTGGCTTTTGTGCTCATCTACCTGGTGGTGCGCATGACCGTGTATGCCAACCTCGACCGAACCCTTCATACCGTGGCCGACAAGCACGCCTGGGAAGTTCAGGTGAAAAATGGCAAGGTGTCGTTTATCAACAAGATCGAATGGGAAGAACGCGAGCATCGTGAAGTGGAAGTGAATCCTGTCTTTATCGAACTTCACGGCCCTGACGGGCAAATCATGGATAAATCGCCCAATCTCAAGGTCGACAGTCTTGGTTTTCATGCTCATATCCCTGCCGGTGAGCATTTTAATACTTTCCTCCGAAACCAGCCCGTCAGGCTGCTTAAAATTCCGGTGATCCGTACAGGCGTCGTGGTTGGTTACATTTCCACTGCCATTCCCATCGATGGTTATCTGCTGGTGCTTAAAACGCTGCGCAACATTCTCTTTCTTACTTTCCTTTTTGCCCTCCTCCTGCTCTTTTTCACAGCCCGGTACCTCGCAAGCAAAAGCATCAGACCGGTGAAATTGATCATCGGGAAAGCACAACAGATTAACTCCGATAACCTTACCGAAAGAATTCCCGTTCCGGCCACCCGTGATGAACTGCACGACCTTGCCGTAGCCATCAATCAGTTGCTCGAACGCATCGACGACAGCCTGCAGCGCGAAAAGCAGTTTACAGCTGATGCCGCACACCAGCTCAAGACTCCTCTTGCCATTCTCAAAGGCAGTCTGGGTGTCCTCATCAGAAAACCCAGGAACAACCATGAATACCTCGAAGGCATCAGGGAAAGCCTGGCCGAAATCGACCGGCTCAGCGATATTGTCGACAAGCTGCTCGTGATGGCACGCGTGGATAACAACGCTGCCGATGTGCGTTTGAGTGCTTTTTCTGCCGTGGAAGCCATCGACAAGGTGATTCAGCGCGCCGCACGCAAAATTGAACACAAAAACATCAGTCTCGCTTTTGAGCCTCAGCAGGATGTGCATGTGGTGACAGACCCCTTTCTCTTCGATCTTATCCTCGAAAACCTGCTCTCCAATGCCATTAAATACTCCAGCAGGGGCGGAGAAATTGAAATTGTTTGCCATGACAGCCAGGGATCAGTGCTGTTGCAACTGCACGACAAAGGAATCGGTATCGCTGCAGAGGAGTTAAACAAAATCTTTTTGCCATTTTACCGGGGCAGCACCGATGCCATCAACCAGGAAAAAGGATCGGGCATTGGTCTTTCGATCGTTGCCAAGGCCTGCAAAATCGCCGGCATCAAACTCACGATTCAAAGCCGGATCAGCGAAGGAACGCACATACAACTCGAATTTCCAAAACAAAAATCATGACACAAACAACCGAAAACACCCTGGTATGGGGGCTCCCGACAAGGTTATTTCACTGGCTTTTGGCCCTAAGCTTTGCCTCAGCCTATATCCTAAGCGATTTTGATGGCCTTCAACCTTTTCATTTCGCTTTTGGTGCCCTGGCAGGCGGACTTCTGACCGGCAGGATCATCTGGGGGTTCTTCGGTCCGCGCTATTCGCGCTTCAGCGATTTTCCCGTCTCACTAAGCAGTATCAGGCTCTTTGTCCGTTCTGTTAAAAACGCCTCTTTCGTTGGACACAACCCACTGGCTTCAGTGGTTATGCTGGGAATAGTGGCAGCTGGTCCGGCGGCAGCAATATCGGGTTATCTACTGTATCAAACTGAATCACAAACGCTTTCGCTAAACAGCCACTTGCTCGAAGATTTTCACGAAATAGCAGCCAATGTTTTTCTGATATTGGTTTTGCTGCACCTCAGCGGCCTGGCACTGGATGTGCTGCTTCATCAAAGGAACAGCGCATTATTTGCTATCTTTACAGGACGAAAAAATGTAAGCGCTCCGCCCGCTTCCATCAATCTGTTTCAAAAAATACTGGCCGTGAGTTGGTTTGCTGCTGCTTTGTCACTTTTCATCCTGGCACGAAACCTTCCGGTTGACCGGAACAAGGATGATCATGAGAGAATCAGACAGGAACAAAACGACGACTGACAAATATGATTAAGCAAAAGCGCTGACAACAAACCATTCATGACCGAAAAAATACGATATGATTAACAAACTGATTGAATCGAGCCTGCAAAACAAGCTGATTGTGCTGCTTGCCACCGCTACCATGGCCGGCTTTGGACTTTTCGCCCTGCTTAACATTCCCATTGGAGCCGTGCCGGATGTGACCAACAACCAGGTGCAGGTGATCACCACTTCGCGCAACCTTTCAACCCTCGATGTTGAGCGTTTTCTCACCTATCCGGTTGAGCTTGAGATGGCCAACCTGCCAGGTCTCGTCGAAATCCGTTCAGTGTCGAAGTTTGGCCTCTCGGTAGTGACCATCGTTTTTGAGGATAAAATCGGCACCTACCTGCCACGTCAGCTCATCGCCGAACGCCTTCAGACAGCCATGGAAAATATTCCCCAGGGCTTTGGAACACCTTTTATGGGTCCCATCTCTACCGGTCTGGGTGAGATCTACCAATACGTGCTCGAGGTAGATTCCGCCTACCAAAACCGCTACTCAACAACCGACCTGCGCACCATCCAGGACTGGCAGGTGCGCCGACAGCTTTCGGGAATACCAGGGGTGGTGGAGGTGAACACCTGGGGCGGCTATTTGAAACAGTATGAAGTGGCTATTGATCCTAACAGATTGAAAGCCATGAACGTATCCATCGAAGAGGTGTTTTCGGCCCTCGAACGAAACAACAGCATCGTGGGTGGCGGCTACATCGAAAAATCAAATCAGAGTTTCTTTATCCGCAGCGAAGGCCTCATCAGTTCGGTAAGCGAACTCGAACAACTGGTGGTGTCACGGCGCGATGGACAAATCATCAAAGTTTCGGACATCGCAGCTGTCAAGATCGGCAGTGCAACGCGCTTTGGTGCCATCACCGCCAATGGTGAAGGCGAAAAAGTGCTTGGTCAGGTGATGATGCTCAAGGGAGCCAACTCGAGTCAGGTTATCAATGATGTTAAAAAACGTGTGGAAGACATTTCCTCCAGTCTGCCGCCAGGTATTCGCATCAACGGCTTTCTGGAGCGCAGCGCCCTGATCAAAAAAACCACCTTCACCATCGCCGAAAACCTCATCCTGGGTTGTCTCATCGTCATCTTCGTGGTGGTGCTTTTGCTTGGGAACCTTCGCTCGGGTCTTGTCATCGCCTCAGTGATACCCCTCAGCTTGTTGTTTGCCCTTTCGCTAATGTATATTTTTGGCGTTGATGCCAACCTGATGAGTCTTGGCGCCATCGACTTCGGTATCATCATCGACGGCGCTGTGATCATTGTGGAATACATTGCTTATCAAATCACCCGCAACAGCGGTGAAATCAATAAGCTGCAGCCCTTTGAGCGACAAGCCCTCACCGACAAAATCACACTCAAAGGCACCCGTAAGCTCACCCGTTCGGCTGTATTTGGTCAGTTGATCATTATCATTGTCTTCATCCCGATTTTGTCACTCACCGGCATCGAAGGCAAGATGTTCCGGCCAATGGCTCAGGTTTTTACCTTTGCCTTGCTAGGCACCATGATCCTTGGGTTCACCTATGTGCCGGTAGTTTCTTCGCTCTTCCTCAAGCCCGCTTCGTCCAAAGTCACTTTTTCCGACCGCTTGCTGGGCTGGCTCAACAAAGCATACGAGCCCAGTGTGTCATGGGCGTTGCGTCACAAAACAGCTGTGGTGGTGATGGCCCTGATGCTGTTGGGAGGCAGTCTGTTCATTTTTTCCCGAATGGGAGGCGAATTTGTCCCTACCCTCGATGAGGGTGATTTCGTAATCCAGCCGGTTTTCAAGTCGGGCACCTCTCTCAGCGAAACCATCGCCCTGACCACCCGCATCGAAACCATTCTGCGCAGCTTTCCCGAGGTGGATCAGGTGGTAAGCCGCATTGGTGCAGCCGAAGTGCCCACCGACCCCATGTCGATGGAAGAGAGCGACATCATCATCACCCTGAAACCTCCCAAAACCTGGGTCACTGCCAAAAGCAAGGACGAACTCGCCGACAAATTCAAGGAAGCCTTGCTGGTGATTCCCGGCATTGACTACGAATTTACCCAGCCCATCGAAATGCGTTTCAACGAATTGATTACCGGCACAAGGGCCGACGTGGCCATCAAGGTGTTTGGCGAAGACCTCGATCTGCTCAACAAGCTGGCCCTGCGCATCAAATCGGCCATCGAAGGTGTGGAGGGCGCCAGTGACATCATTGTTGAAAAAACTGCCGGCCTGCCCGAAATGACCATCCAATACGACCGTACCCGCCTGGCTCTTTATGGTCTCAGCGTTGAGGATGTCAACAGGGTGATATCGATGGGCTTCGCCGGCATGAAAAGTGGTGAGATTTTTGAAGGTGAACGCCGTTTCGACCTGATGTTGCGCTACGAAAAAGATTTCCGCAGCGACATCGACCAGTTGCGCCAGGCCATGATTCCGCTGCCCGGCGGCGGACAAATCCCTGTGGCTGAGGTGGCCGATGTGAGCCTTACCAAAGGTCCGGCCAAAATCAGCCGCGACAATACCCACCGCCGTGTGGTGGTCGGCGTAAACGTACGCAACCGTGACCTCGAATCGGTGGTGAACGACATCAGACGGCTTATCGAGCAAAAAGTTGACTTGCCCGAAGGTTACACCATCGATTACGGCGGCCAGTTCGAAAACCTTCGCAGTGCCCGCAAACGACTGATGATTGCTGTACCCATCGCCCTGGTTCTCATTTTCACCCTCCTTCACCTCGCTTTTGGGTCTTTCAGGGAAGCCCTTATGGTTTATTCGGCCATCCCACTTTCAGCTGTGGGTGGGGTGTTGCTGTTGTGGATCAGAGGTATGCCGTTCAGCATCTCGGCAGGTGTGGGATTCATCGCACTGTTCGGCATCGCGGTTCTTAACGGTATCGTACTCATCGAGCATTTCAAGGAATTGAAAAAAAATGGTGTTGACGACCTGCGCGAACGCATCATCCGCGGCACGCGTGAAAGGCTGCGGCCGGTGCTGCTCACCGCTGCTGCAGCCGCCATGGGCTTTCTTCCCATGGCTATTTCCACCTCTGCTGGCGCCGAAGTGCAGCGTCCGCTGGCAACAGTGGTGGTGGGAGGACTCATCACGGCCACCTTGCTCACCATGATCGTGTTGCCGGTGATGTATTGCCTGTTCGAATCGCGTCAGGATAAAAAGAAAAAAATTCGCCTGCCTGCCATCGTCAAAACTTTGCTTCTGCTGCTCCTCCTTCCCGCCGCCGGTTTGCTTCAGGCACAGGAACTCAGCCGTGCCAAAGCCCTTGAAATTGCTTTGCAGAACAATCCGCTCCTGAAAGCTGCCGAACTAAGTCTTCAGCAAGCCGAAACAAACGTCAGAACTGCCTTCGACCCTGATAAAACTACGGTGTATTATGGTTTAGACCAAAACAACATCGCCGAAAATGGTCTGCCGCTCAAGGTATGGGGTATTCAGCAGCAACTAAGCTTTCCGGCTGTCTACAACGCCCGTCACCGGTTGTTCCGCCAACATTACAGCAACACCCGCCTGCAAACGGAGGCATTCAGGCTGAGCCTTATGAAAGAGGTGGAGCTGAGCTGGGCCGAAGTGGCTTACCTCACAGCCCTTTCGAGGGCTTATGCCGGACTGGATTCCAGCCTGCAGCGCTTTGCCGGTGCTGCCGCACAAAGTTATGCCGCCGGAGCCAGCAACCAGCTCGAATCACTCTCTGCCAGCCTCAGGCAACAGGCCATGGCCATGAAAGTGAAAGAAACCCGGCAAGCACTCAGTATTGCGGCCCGGCGCCTGTTGACGCTGATGAACAGCCCTGAAGAGGTTCCTTTGCAAACAGGTGATTACCTGCCCTTTACTCCCGACAGCCTTCGGCCCGGCGACAGTCTCAGCCTTTTGTTGCTTGAGGCTGATTATCTTACGGCAGTCCGGCGTCAAAAGCTGGAACGTTACCTCGCTTACCCCGATCTCAGCCTTGAATATTTCCTTGGCTCGAATGCAGGATCAGGAAGTCAGCGCTATCATGGATTTCAGCTGGGTGTTGCCATCCCGCTTTGGCTGCCGTCGAAGCAGGCCGCTGTCAAAGCTGCCCGACTCGAAGCCGAAGCCATTGGCCTGCGAACTGAATCGGCCAGAAAAGCCTATGTCAACGACCTCCATGCCAAAAAAATGGCCTTCAGCGCTGCTGCCGAAAAACTTGACTTCTATACGCGGCAAGGGAATAACCTCAACCAAAACCTGCGTCAGGCTGCTTCCCTTTCTTTTGAAACCGGCCAGATCAACGCGCTGCAATACCTTCTTTTGCTCGATCAGGTGATGAACACTGAAATCGAGTACCTTGTTGCCCTACACAATTATAATATCCAACTTATTGAATTAAAGTATTATACACAAAATGAAAAATAAAAAAGACCTCTCAGGCCTCGCCGCGAAACCTTTTTCAACCTTCTTCCTTCGTCAGCTGTCAGGTGTCGGTGCATGGCTGCTGCTTTCGGGAGCCTTCCTGCTTGTCGGCTGCTCAGCTCCTGCTCCCGAAAACACCGGTTCTAGCGGTGATGTTACTTCTGACGACATTGTACTCACGCAGGAACAAATGACCCAATCGGATTTGAAAACAGGCAGACTGACCGATACCATTGTCAGCACGCTGCTCCCGCTCACGGGTTTTGTGGATGTACCCCCCGGCCATCGCTACCTCACAGGTACCTACTTTTCGGGTAAAGTGGCTTCCATCCATGTGAACCTGGGTCAGCAGCTGCGCAAAGGCGATGCGCTTCTCAGTCTCGAAAACCCTGAATTTCTTACCTTCCAGCAAGACTACCTCGAAGCAGCCGGCACCACAGCCGCGCTCAGACAGGATTATGAGAGGCAGCAGACCCTTGCGGCCGGCAATGTAGCTTCGCAAAAAGAACTTCAGGCCGTTTCTGCTGCCTGGAATGCCTCAGCAGCCCGGCTCAGCGCCCTCAAAGCGAAGCTGCAATTGCTGCAAATCGACGCTGAACGGCTGAATTCCGGCAACTTATCGTCCCTCATCACCCTGCGTGCTCCGGTGTCGGGAGTGGTGGCCGGCATTGCTGTGACCGGCGGACAATGGCTGAACCCCGAAACAACCGCAGTCGAACTCGTCGACCTCTCGCAGCTCCAACTGCGGATGGAGGTCTTTGAGAAAGATTTAGCACAGATTAAGAAAGGTCAAAAAGTGCAGATCACTGTGCCCGGAAAGGAGGATCAAACGTTTACGGGAACCATCAGTCAGATCAGTCCGCAGATTGGCATGGACAGCCGCAGTGCCGGTGTGATTGCTGCCATTGACAGCCCTTGGCCCGAATCGCTGCGCCCGGGTATGTTTGTCAGGGCCGGTGTGGCAGCTTCAAGTCTGCCGGTGCAATGTCTGCCCTCAACAGCCGTGGCCGAAGCCGACGACACCTTTTATGTGCTGCAAAAGACTGGTACCAATTCAGCAGGCATTGTTTTCAGAAAAGTGGAGGTTATGCCCAGGCTGACGGCGGGCAGCGTCACTGCCCTCAATTTCATCGACAAGCCCCTGCCTGAAGCCGAATTTTTACTCAACGGCGTCTTTCAGCTCATCCAAAGTGCAGAATAAGCTACATGAAAAAGTCGGAAAGGCGTTCATTGCTTTGATACCGGAACAGGGGTGGCTGGAAATTTCAGGGCCATGAACCGCAGACTGAGTCCAAATGTATATTGCGATTGGGAGGCAATTTGGATTTTGTTTACATACTGATACACAGGATAATCGGCTTGAACAAAAGCCATCAGCCCGGGAATGACGGCATAGCTTAGCTGGGGTGACACAAACAGCTTGCGACTGCCTGTTGCCAAAGGATCGTAGTTGGGATAGCTGCTCATGAGAATATCGGGATTTACCGTCATACTGCCAATCCATTCGCCTTTGAGCTGCAGGTTGGCATGAAGTTTTTCAAAGAAACTGTATCCGGCAAAAATACCCAGACTGGCATAATTTCCCAGTTTCTCGCCCAGTGGATTCCAGCCTTTGAGGATAAAAAGGGCATTGGCTGCCAGACGCAGCTTTGTCGCCGGAAGGCGTCCGGCATAAAACAGACTGAAAAGGAAATCCTGTGCGCCTGAACTGGCCTGTACTGCCAGCGGCTTATAGGTGTAGATCGTTTCACCGGAAAAGGGCTCCAGATGTCCGATTGAATCCTGATAGCTGCCCAGGGGGATTTTCATCCCCATTCCGAAGGTGAGTTCCGTGAATTTATTCCTGCCTGATGGCTGAATGATGTTGTAACGCGGAAAAAGCAACAAGTCGCCGATACCCGATGACTGGTAGCTGTCGCGCGCACGGAGGCCCACCTGGGTTTTATCGGTCCAATAGCCGGCCTCAACTGCCATGGTGAGCCTGTCAGTAAGCCCGTAAGCCACTTTGCTGTATAGATAGCCACTGCTGAAGCGGTCGAGGTAATTGTCCTCATCACGGCTACCCTGCAGAAAACGGTGCGACGAAACATACTGATAATAACTGCTTATTTCCATCTGTCCCAGACGAAGCACACCCTGCGAAGCATCACCGGCCAGCGGACTGCCTCCGCCAACAGCACAACATTGGGCTTGAATTTCCATAACCATTGCGCTCAGCAAAAGCATCAGCGCCACCAGTCCGGGAGCTTTCATTACGGATCTATTCATCGGCGGAATGCATAAATTTCCGGTAAACTGCACCCTTTTCATGAACCAGCTGCAACAGATAAACCCCTTTGCCAGCTTTAAAGACCGGAAGTTTGTAGCTGTGCTGACCGGCTTGTAACTTACCTTCATAAATTTCGCTCATCACCCTTCCGTTCAGGTCGGTGATACTCAGCTTAACCTGCGAAGCCGACTGAAGTTTGAGGGTGATGGCCGAACCGGCTACGGCAGGGTTAGGCGAAAGCCCGAGGGAAGCCCAGGCATCAGCATGTTCTTCGGTGCCCGAAATTACCGAGATGGCAGCATTGATGGCTTGCTGAAGGGCAATGTGATCCACGGCATCAATGGCATTGTAGAAAACCTGATGACCACTCCCGCCCAACACAACCACCTTGGGCATGCCCGGAGAGCCGTAGTCAGTCATTTTGATGGCAGCATTCGAAAAGCGGCGTGTATTGGACATCTCGTAGGTGTTGGCCCACAGATCGAGGGAAGAACAGGGCAGGTCGGCATAGTCGTCACACAACAGCATCATCACCATGCCCGGGTGGCTGCTTTCGTAACTCTGTACCACGTTATAGGTTGTTTTCAACGGCAAAACACACGAGCCGCAAGGCATTGTCCAGCCGATAACCACCACCTTGCCGGCATCCAAAGCCGAAAACAATTCAAAAGACTCACCTTTACAGTCGGGCACATTGAAGTTTACCGCCGTTTGCGAATACCCGCTGATTTGCCAAAAAAGGAAAAACGCAAGAAGAATCATATTCTTTTTCATCAACATTACAATTAAGTATTTAAGTGCATAATTAAACAATCAGCCGCGCCAAATATAGAAAAGAAATCCATGGAGCCGCAAAAAAACATTCCCATCGCGAAAGACAAAAGGTGATGGGTAACGGACTGTGGCTTGTGGTGATGTGGTAAAGACCAATCAAGCCAATGACCAAAAACCATGATCAATGACCAAAGACCAAAAAAAACTACCACCAAAACCACAATCAAGCCAAAGAGAAAGACAATCGGTAATGAGTTATGGATTGATAAACCAGCGCCAGCTGACCCCGAAGTGGTCGATCAACCCGGATGATGTGTAAACAATGAAAAGTTGACGACGAACAGACAAATCGTAAAACAGCTGAAAAAACATGCGTAATCTGCAAGCTTTTGTTAGTTTTGACGTTTATTAACCTGGTAGCTGACCAAAACATTCATCTTATAGCATGGGATTGTTTTGGTCGGTGCGCTTCGCTGTCTGATACAATGTTGACTTTGATACCTTCCGGCACATGAAAACCATTCTTACGGTCATTGGAGCCCGTCCCCAGTTTGTGAAAGCATCCGTAATAAGCAGGCTTATCCGGAGCGAAAGCTGGAGCAAACACTTTCGCGAACTCATCCTGCATACGGGTCAGCATTACGACGACAACCTTTCGGAGGTTTTTTTCAGACAGATGGCCATTCCCAGGCCTGATTTCCAACTTCGGGTTACAGAATCAGGTCATGGCGGAATGACAGCACAAATGCTCGATGGCATCGAAAAAGTGCTTCTGAATCATCGCCCGGATATGGTACTCGTCTACGGCGATACCAACAGCACGCTGGCAGGGGCATTGGCTGCTGCTAAACTTCAGATACCACTTGTGCATGTTGAAGCAGGCCTGCGAAGCTATGACAAAAAAATGCCGGAAGAACAAAACCGCGTTCTTACCGACCACCTCTCTGACTGGCTTTTCTGCCCGACTAAAACTGCTGTTGACAACCTTGCACGTGAAGGCCTTACCAGGGGTATTGCAGCGGTGGGGGATGTCATGCTCGATGCAAGCCTCTATTACAGGCATCAGCTGCATCTATCGGGTCTTGCTGATGCAACAGGTCTGGCCACTTTGATTCCGTTTAACACTGCCGAGACACCTTATGTTTTGGCCACCATTCACCGTGCCGGAAATACCGACAATCCCGACATACTCGCCCAACTGGTGCACATTATCAACAACATATCGATGGATGTTGTTTTACCGCTTCACCCTCGGACAAAACAAAAAATGCTGGACAACGGCCTTTTCTTTCAGAAGCACGTGCATCAGCTTGAACCTGTAGGATACCTCGAAATGCTTTGGCTCGAGATGAACTCAAAGGTTATCATGACCGATTCAGGCGGGGTTCAAAAAGAAGCTTATTTTCTGCAGAAACCCTGCATTACCCTTCGTGAGGAAACAGAATGGACAGAAACCGTTGAAAGCGGCTGGAATACCCTGGCAGGGTGTAACAAAGATAAAGTGCTCCAAACACTCGAAAATCTTTCCTTACCCGCAAGCCATCCTGACTTTTATGGGGATGGAAAGGCTGGTCAGAAAATGCTTCATATACTATCAGAATTGGAATAAAAAACCAAAAATTCTGTTCCTGTTTCCAAAAAAGGATTATCCAGAGTGAGTTATTTGGTTTCATTGTTTACTTTTGCCTAAAATCAACAAGCATATGTACCAATTTCAGCTCAATAAGCGTGTTTTCATTTTAGTTATGTTGCTATCTGTATTCTTAATATCAACCTCTTGTGCTACTGTATTTTCTGGAAAGATGAACACCATCACTGTTCACGAAGGCAATCCGGAAAAAGCCGTTGTTTACCTTGATGGTGAATACCTTGGTGAAACTCCGTTAAAAATGCGCATTTCAAAATACAAGCTACAGCACGGCAGTATGATCGAAATCAGGAAAAAGGGCTACGAAACAGCGCGTTTTCAGGTTACCCGTCGCCCTCATAAGCTGTATGTGGCAGCTGATATCCTCACAGGTTTTATACCGCTGATCATTGACACCGCTACGGGCAATATCTACAGGCCACACACCGGTGATCTCAGTTATGAGCTCCTCCCATTATCAGAAACTTACAATAAGTAGGAGATCATACCATGAAAAAAATTAGGATAATTTGCTTTATATTACTGATCCAGACTGGCTTTCTTATTCAGGCTCAGGACTATCAGCAATTGCTGAAGGAAAAGAGGCAAAAGATTAACTATGGTTTTTTTAATGTTATTGATGTTAAGTACCATCATGGCCGCTTTTTAAAAAACTCTCAAAAGCTTGACAACATCATGGATAATCCTTATGATGCCTATGATGTCAGGATTGGATTTCAATCTACGGGCCTCAAGAAAAAGTATGATGCACTTTATGGATATCCCGTCTATGGAGTGGGTTTTTATAAAGCCTTTTTTAAAGGAGGTGAGTTGGGTTCGCCTCAGGCGGTATATCTTTTTATGCGTGCTCCCGTGATTCGTGGTCAAAAGCTCCGGTGGAACTGGGAAATGGGAGCCGGCTTGTCGTATGGATTTTATAAATATGACCCCAATACTAATCCCGATCAATCTGTAATAGGATCGGAGCATAATGTATATTTTAATGCCGCCACAGGCATCTCATACGCCCTGAACGACAGGTATGATATGACGCTAGATTTCGATCTAACGCACTTTTCCAATGGTTCGACACGAACGCCAAATCTTGGTATTAACCTGACAGGACTGGCACTGGGTTTCAGATATAGCTTCAACCCTGTAAGAAATTATACCAAAGCCGTCGATTCTACTTTCCGACCTGCTGTTAAGCCTGACTTTATTCATAAAAAACCCGCAAAATACCAGCGTCATTCCGATATCATCGTATTTGGCAGCGTCGGTGGAAAAACAACCACTACACAAATCTATGACGGACCTACTTATTTTATTTCATCATTATCACTTGATTATGCCTGGGCTTATCATCATATAGGTAAGGTTGGAATTGGCCTGGATGGTTTTTATGAGTCGGCCCTTCGCGATTATCCAACTAGGATTGTAAATCCCGGATTCAATGATTTGTCCTATGTCGGTTGGCATATTTCTCATTACCTGCGTCTTTACAGGCTTTCACTCGTTACACAGGCCGGTTTCTATCTTTCAGACCATGTATCTCATAAAGGAAAGCTTTATCTGCAGGTTGGAGCCAGTTATCATATTACCGAAAGGCTTTTTGCCCGTGCAGCCTTGAAAACCCGTAATGGAGCCGTAGCCGATTTTATTGAATGGGGAATCGGTTATCAGTTTCCTTTTGCCTATGGAAAGGTGAGGTAGAAGACTGCTGAACATCTTTCGACCACCTGACTTTTATTCGGATGGCTATGAAATCTGGAATATCCGGTTACTCAGCAGCACCTCACAGGTCGATGCGTTTAAAATGAAACTCCTTGCGTTTGTTGCCGCGCAGGTTTTCAATTCGGGCATAGAGGGTGCTGTCGTTTTTCAGTTCATAAATGATCCTGTTGGGATAATCGTGACCGGCATTCTCAAAAACCCAGGTATTGGTCAACTGTTTGCTTAATTCAAATCCCACTTCTTCCTCCTCGTTTTGATCGGGGACACGGGCAAAAAAATGAAGCTTTTCGTTCTGCATGCCAAAACGCATTTTTTCGAGAAGCAGGGTGTCGCCCTGGTTAATGCTGAAGCTGATCCCGCTGAGCAGGGAGTCGTTGCTCAATGTCCACCATTCATACAAAAGCGGCCCTTCGGTCGATTGCCACAAGCCGGTAATATCGGTGAGTGGCTTTTCATGCTGATCAGCTGTTTTGCAACCGAAAGCCAGCAGGAAGAAAAAGACTGCGATGTAAAGATTTTTTTTAATCATGGCGGGTATTTATGTATGAAACATCAGGGAAACAGGTTCACTTCATCGCCAACGCGGATGTGGCCCGCTGACAGCACTCTGCAGGTAACGCCGCCGCGCCAGTCGGGTTGCAGGGCCGCCTGAAGGCCTTCAAACTGCTCATCCATCCGGTAACAGGGCTCTGTTTCGCCTGTAATTTCAAGAATCAGGCTGCCTATCTGAAGCTTTTGTCCCGTAGTTTCGAACAATACAATGCCGCTGATGAGCAGGTTGGCCCGACGGATGGTCCAGGGCAAAGGTTTTTGAAGGTTTTTACAGGCAAGGTCAAAGCCTTCGAGGGTCATCACTGTCACCTGCCTCTTGCCCGGAAGCCCACGGTAATCGTGTGTGATGCCACATACGGGACTCACAAAAGTTTCGTCCGTTGTCAGCATGCTGCCTCTTTTAACGGTTTTGTAGGCGATGCCCTCGAGCTTACCCATTTTATTCACCAAGTCTGGCTTTCAAAGCCGCTGTCTGGGTTTCAAAACCCTTTTTGCCGAGCAGGGCAAACATGTTTTTTTTGTAAGCTTCAACACCAGGCTGGTCAAAAGGATTCACGCCAAGCATATAGCCACTGAGGGCACAGCCCATTTCGAAGAAATAAATCAGCTGACCGATGGTGTCTGGACTGATTTCCGGAATGCTGATCCTGATGTTGGGAACGCCGCCATCCACGTGCGCAAGGGTGGTTCCCTGTTCTGCTTTGTGATTCACTTCTGACAGGCGTTTTCCGGCGATGTAATTCAGCTGGTCGAGGTCGCTTTCTGCCATAGGGACGCGCATCTCCCGTTGGGAGCTTTCAACAGAAATCACTGTCTCAAAAAGAACTCTCAGACCTTCCTGAATGTATTGACCCATCGAATGAAGATCTGTTGTGAAACCAACGCCGGCAGGAAAGATGCCTTTGTTTTCCTTGCCTTCACTTTCGCCGTAAAGTTGCTTAAACCATTCGGTGAAATAGAAAAGCCGTGGTTCATAGTTCACCATGATTTCCACTGATTTACCTGAAGTGTAGAGGGCTTGCCGGGCCGCAGCATACCAGGCAATCGGGTTGCCGTGAATTTTTTGCACGGCACGGCTCATCGCTTCCATCTTGCGTGCACCTTCGATGAGGTCGCGGATGCTGATGCCTGCAACAGCGATGGGCAGCAAACCAACAGGAGTAAGAACCGAATACCGTCCTCCCACATCATCTGGAACCACATACGAAACATAACCTTCGCTGTCGGCAAGTTGCTTGAGTGCCCCACGGCTTTTGTCCGTGATGGCCACAATGCGAGTGCGGGCTTCCTCGATACCATATTTTTTTTCGATGTGGGCTTTCAGCAATCTGAATGCGATGGCTGGCTCAGTGGTGGTACCCGACTTACTGATCACGGCAAGGCTGTAATCTTTTTTGTCGAGCAAGTCGAGCAAATCAGCAGTATAATCCTCACTGATGTGTTGTCCGGCATAGATAACATGTGGACCACTGTTTCCGTTGAGCTGAGCAAAATGGTGGGTCATGGATTCGATCACAGCCCTGGCCCCCAGGTAAGAGCCACCAATGCCAATTACAACAAAAACCTCGGACTTACGCCTTAGTTCGGCAGCATGATTCTCGATGGCTTCAATCTCCTGATTGGTAATTGAAGAGGGAAGGTCGACCCAGCCCAGAAAATCGTTACCTGCACCGGTTTTGTTGTAGATCTTCCGGTAGGCACTGATGATGTGTTTGTCCCAGGCCAGTATTTCATCTTTCGGAATAAAACCGAATGTTTGTTCCAAATTAAGTTTTACTTGTATCATGCTGATATCTGATTAATAAACAATGCTTCATGAGGCGGCAAAGGTAAAAAGAAAGGTGTTTGCAGCGATTTGCAGAAACAAAAAAAGAGGCAAACATGACGTCTGCCTCCTTGAACCAAAAACCAAAATTTATGAAAACCTTTAACGCACAATAATTAGAACATAAATGGATGGTCTAATGATATACTTAGGTATGAAAAGAACTGAGACAAAATTACATCCAAAAGCGGGCATAGGCTGTTAACGAACTTTAATGGTTGTTAAGATTTGTTAAGGGTCTGTAAACCATGTAAATCGATCGTTTACCTTTGCTGTGTGAATAAGAAACTACTGGTTGGAATCGTCCTGCTGATGTCAGCAGCCCTCATCGGAATGATGGGCATACAAATTTACCTCATCGGCGATGCGGTGAAGGTGAAAGAAGCCACTTTTGTGCGTGATGTCAATCAGGCATTGCAACAGGTGGTTATGGTGCTTGAGAAAGAGGAGATGGAACGTCAGTATGCACATCATGTGAATCTGATGAACCGCCGGGCCAATGTGATAGCGGTGTATGACTCGCTCAAACGGAGTATGGCCGAAGACCTGCAGAAGCCTATGTCGCAGGAAGAGTACGCTGCCTTTATCCGCCGGACGACCATCGCAGAGGAAAAGCTGCAGGAAATGATCTTCGGCTATCAGGAAGCCACCTCTGCTGTTCAGGAGATGCAGCCTGTGCGCATCGACAGTATGATCCGCACCGAATTGAAACGTTTTGGCATCGAAACACAGTTCGAACTCGGTATTTATAGCCCTACTAAAAACGCCATGCTTTTCCAAAAAACAGGCCGTTATCCGCAACAGCTTATCGACCAAAGTTTTGCCTTCGATCTGTATCCAACCATCTCGCCGGTGCGGTTTGCCGACAAACTGCTTGTGTATTTCCCTCATGAGAAACGGTTTCTTGTGAGGCAGCTTTCCGAGCTGCTGTTTGTGTCGGGCTTACTTATTCTGATTATCATTCTTGCTTTTACCTCAACGATTTGGGTTATTTTGCGACAAAAGAAACTTTCGGAAATGAAGAATGATTTTGTCAACAACATGACCCACGAATTCAAAACACCGATCTCAACCATTGCACTTGCTTGTGAAGCCCTGCGCGACAATGATATCCAAAAGTCGGAGGTGCTTTATTCGACCTATATCAGCATGATTGATGAGGAAAACAAACGCCTGGGATCAATGGCCGAACAGGTGCTGCAGTCGGCTGTGCTGGATAAAGGAGAACTTTTGCTCCGGCGCGATCGCCTTGATTTTCATGAAATTATTAAAGAAGCTGTTGCAACCAAAATGCTTCAGGCCAAGAGCCGAAACGGACATATCTTCACCGACCTCAAAGCCGATGAAGCCCTTGTTACAGGGGACAAAGTTCACCTTACCAACATCGTTCTTAACCTCATCGACAACGCCCTGAAATATACCGAGGCCGTTCCGCAGATCATCGTCAAAACACGCAATATACCCAATGCTTTTGAGTTAAGTGTAACGGATAACGGAATTGGCATCAGTAAAGTAAATCAAAAGCGTATCTTTGAAAAGCTTTACCGCGTGCCAACAGGCAACGTTCACAATGTGAAAGGCTTTGGCCTTGGATTGAGTTATGTAAAAGCTGTGGTTGACAAAATGGGTGGCATGATTGGTGTAAACAGTGAATTGAAAAAAGGATCAACATTTTTTATCAGACTGCCCTTAAGCAGTCATTAAACAAAAACAGAAATGGAACAACAATTGAAAGTTTTGCTTGCCGAAGACGACAAAAACCTCGGCACCATCCTGAAAGCCTACCTCGAAGCCAAAGGTTTCCCTACCACCCTGTGTGGCGATGGTCAGGAAGCCCTTGACAAATTCAAAAGAGAAGATTTCAATTTCTGCGTTTTCGACGTCATGATGCCGGTGATGGACGGCTTTACCCTTGCCGCTGAAATCCGCAAACTCGACAAGAAGGTTCCCATGCTTTTTCTCACAGCCAAAGCCATGCAGGATGATAAGCTCAGGGGTTTTGAACTGGGTGCCGATGATTACCTTACCAAACCTTTCAGCATGGAAGAGCTTCTCCTGCGCATGAAAGCAATCATTCGCCGTTCAGCCGAAGATACCATCAGGCCAACCATTTTTACAATCGGAAGTTTTACATTCGACTACAACAGGCAATTGCTGGTCCGTGGAAAAGATGAAAACAAACTGACTTCCAAAGAGTCGGAACTCCTGCGTTTGTTGTGTGAAAACCTGAACAATGTGCTCGACCGCTCGGTGGCACTCAACAAAATCTGGTACGACGACAGTTATTTCAATGCTCGTTCGATGGATGTTTACATCACCAAGTTACGGAAATATTTCAAAGATGATTCTTCCATCGAGCTGATGAACGTTCATGGAGTCGGGTTCAAATTGCTTGTCAACAGCTAGGTCTTTGACCATAGAGCAATGCCCGGATTACAACAGATGAACCCTTCACGGCCTGAGCCGCAAATGCTGCTTTCATCCTCCGTATCTCTTAGGGCAGGGATGCCTTTCAGGCAGCTGCTTGCCATGATCCTTGAGGGAAAAACACTCGTGGCTTCCGACACTTTTGGCACGGTGATGGCTTTCTACGGTTGGTTGAAAAAAGAGGTCAACGCAAAAATTCCGGTACATGACTATCACAGCTTCCGCCACAACAAAGCTGAACTCGAAGGATTGACGAAAAAGCTCTTAATTCCGGTAAAGCAGCATCGGGCCGACATCAGCGGTGCTCCTCAAAATGGCTGGCTGGAGTTGTTGTATCCCGAAATGGATGCCTTTTTGCTGCGCTTCACCGATTTTTTAGGAATGAACGGTGCCTGGCAGTGGTATAAACAGGGAGTGACTTTTCCGCTGCTTCCATCTAAGCTCCACCCATATTATGGCGTCTATTTCCCCACCCGCTTTGAGCACCTGCTTCTTTTTGATGACTGGTTGTCGCAACAGTCACTTCCTGATCGGGCCACCGAAATTGGAACAGGTTGTGGCTTACTTTCAATTCTGCTTCATCATCACGGTGTTAAACATATAACCGCAACCGACATCAACCGCAATGCCCTCATTGGCTTGGATGCCGATTTGCAAACGCTCGGTTTAAGGCAGAAGTTCAACCTCCATCCGGGTTCTTTTTTCGAAGGACTGAAATCAGAAAACTGCCAGTTGGTGGTCTTTAATCCGCCTTGGCTTCCCGAAACACCACAAAACAACCTCGACCGTGCGACCAGGTATCCGGCAAATTTTTTTGAAGATTTTTTTTATCAGGCAGCCGGTATCATGCCTGCCAGCAGCCGTCTGGTTCTTCTGTTTTCAACTTTCTCGCAGGCAGCAGGCCTAAGCCAGCGTCATCCGATTGCTGAAGAATTTGAGAATGAACGTTTTAGGTTGATTGAACTGATCGAAAAGCCGGTAACCCAGAAGCCGTCAAAAAAACGCGATTGGCTTGGAGAGATAAGAAAGAAGGAAAAGGTTCAGCTGTGGGTACTTGAACCTGTTGGCCGGACCAAAAGCGGCTGAGGCTAATGATCTGTATGCCTGGTCAGCATTTCCGCCTTATCAGCCTGTTATTTTTCCAGCGCCTGATCCATCAAATGAAGCGACTCATCCTTGCCAAGGTAGCGGTCGATGAGGTAATGCACACCATAAATCACCGGGGTAAGCACCACCGCAAAACCCACTTTGTAAATGTATTGTATCAGCCCTACCGACACAACCTGCAGAAGGCTCCAGTTGCCTAACCAGTAAAAAGCGATAAAAAGAATCAGGAAACTATCAATAAACTGTGATACGATCGTGGAACCTGTTGCCCTCAGCCACAGCATTTTATGATTGGTTAGTTTACGAAGAAAATGAAAAGTGTGCATATCCACCAACTGACCGACCAGAAAAGCAGTAATCGAACCGATGATGATGCCCATCCCTTGCCTGAAAATGGTGTCGTAGGCATATTCAATGTTAAATGGTCCGCCGGCAGCATCAGTGCTGTTAAGCTCAAGCCAGAAATCGGCTGCCGGAAGCTGTGTTGCCCCAAGGATAATTAAAAAACCATAACCAATCATTCCTGCAGCCAAAAAGCTGATGCGTCGCAAACCCGGTTTTCCAAAGTATTCGTTGATGATGTCGGACAAGATAAATACCGCAGGCCAGATCAGGATGCCGACACTCATGTTAAGGCTGAGGGTTGAGCCAAACAGAAAGGGAAGATTCAACGGGTCGATGCCGAGAATTTTCTCGACCGAAAACATTTTGACTCCAATCACTTCAGCTATAATGGCATTGGTAAGGAATACTGCTGCCAGAAACAGATAAAGCCGGCTTGCTTTGGACTGAAGGGTTTTCTCGCTGGTCATGGTTTAGTCTTTTTGTTTAGGGTATTTCACTGTGACAGCCTGATCTGACTGTCATCCGGCCGCAAATGTAAAAGATTTAATCAAAATCAGTCCCTGAAGGCAATTTTTCATCTTTTATTAGCCTAAGGTGCCGCTGAACTGAAAGAAAATACAGGTTTTACTCAGTATTTCAGAAACCTGGACGAATAGCTTAAAAAGTTACATTGGTCACTTTTCCGGTCACGGTAAATGTTTTCCGAAGTGTTCCGCCGGAATAGGTTCCTCCGCTGTAGAGCCCGTCAACCGGAGTTCCTGTACAACTTCCGCCGGTATAAATGGAATAGCTTAGCCCATTTTGTAAGGCTGCCGACGAAAAAACGATGGAGGCATAAGAACGCATGGGTTGGAAAGTGAGCACATCTTCGCCGGCTGCATTTTGGATGTGGAAAAGTGTGGTTGCCGACAATGCCTGACTGGTGGTAATTTTCAGACTGTATTGGGCAGAGGTGGCCGACGGAGCCTCGGTCATATTGCTGTTTGGACCTGATATCACCAGCAATCCCGCATTGACATTGATGCTTCCGTTCACATCCAGACCAACTTCGGGATTGGAGGGTGGCCCGTGCACCACGACTGTTCCGCCGGTCATGAGCATATTGCCGTTGCTGTCGATGCCATCGCCACCGGTGCTGTTTGTCATCACATAACCAGCATTGAAACTGATCAGGCTGCCGTCGTTCTGCTCGCCTCCACCTCCAAAGGTGGCATTCAGGCAATCGTCAGTCGATTTCACGTGGGTGTTGCCGCCATTAAAGGTGATAAACGGTGCTTCGATACCTTCCTTTGAATTGGTGATGTTGACAATTCCGTTTTGAATGGTAATGGCATTTTCGGCCTTAATCCCGTCGTCGGACGAACTGATGGTGATGCTCCCGCCGGTCATTATGAAGTCCACATCAGCTTTCAGTGCTTTGGCTTCGGCATAATTGGCGTTGCTGCCTGAACCGCTGACAAGTAACCTTGCGCCGGTGGTCGTTACCTGAATGACCGGGTTTGTGGCTTCAGACCCAATGCTGATGGTGTGATCAGCCGAAAGTCCTTTTCCGGCGATGCCTGTACTTGAGGTGGTGAGGTTGCCGTCGAGCAGGTTTATGTTTCCGTTGGCAGTGAGACAGGTAGCAACATAAGCATCAGCCTGACCAAGACTGTTGGTATACACGGCGCCATTTCCTGTGGTAGTCACGGAAACAATTCCTCCTGTCATGACGATACCAACATCAGATGAGATGCCTTTGCCGGCTTTACCGGTGCTGGTGATGGTGATGGATGCCCCGCTGAGGTTGATCACATCATCGCTTTTGATGGCGGTGCAGTAAGAAGGATCAAAACCCTGACCGGCTGCTTCAAGCACGGCATCGCCACTGGTGTGAATAACGATGGTTCCGCCGCTGAGTGTCAGGGCCTGGTCACTTTTGATCGCTTTGCTCTGATTTCCAGTCATGGCGATGTTGATGCTGCCACCGGAAATAAGGAGTGTACTGTCGCACGAAAGTCCTTTTACATCAGCTGAAGGAAGCTGGATGCTGATGCTGCCGCCGCTGACTTCCATCGCACCAGCATCAGCGTCAATACCATCGCCTGAGGCAGTCAGTTGAATATTACCAGCCGTCATCAACAGGCCGTCGTTGGCATGAATGCCGTCTCTTACTGCACTGCTGATGGCGATGTTACCTCCCAGAATTTCAATTTCATCATCGCTGGCTAATCCATGCTGATCGTTGCCTGATGCATTGATGGTGAGGTTTCCGTTGCCTGTGAAAACCAGTTTGGCCTCACTAAAAAAGGCAGCATCCTGATCTTCCTCATTGGGTGCGGGTACGTAAACAGCTCCGTCGGTTAGTTCATTGATCGTTCCATCGACAAGGATGACTGTGGTTTTTTTCTCAGATTGCACATTGATTGCAGGACCGTCAGGATTGGTGATACTTAATCCATTTAAAAAGAGATTGTAACGCTTAACAGTATAGATTTTGAACGAACCATCGGCAGTGCTTCCGCTCAGGTTGAAATTGATATCCTGCAGCTCGGTGGTGGCATTCACCGTAACATCACCGCCGCTGATTGTCACTTCAACCCCTTCGAAGGCCATTGGATTGAAGAGTGTTACCGACTCGTTTTCGTAAATTATGCCGATGGTTTGCGAATCATTGCCAAAAGTGATGCTGTCGATTTGATTGATGGCATAGCTGTAAATGCTGCCACTGATATTGAAATAAGCCTGACTTCCGTCAGGACTGAACCACAGGCTGTCAGTGCTTGAGATCGGTGCACCAAGTGTTGTTTTGTTACTGAAATGGAGGTACATTTTGTCCTGAGCCTGAAGACTGATCAAAGTCAGCAAAAGCAAAAAAAGCAGGTTGAATTTTCTCATTGTTTGATGAATTTTGCAGTTTGACCATCAATATTCAGGATGTAAATACCTTCAGCAAAGCTGCTTATATTAATTTGGGGACTTCCTGATTCAATACCTTGTTTCAACAGAAGTCTTCCATCCGGTGTGAAAACCGACAGGTTCCGGGCATTTCCGGGTAAGCCTTTCAGCTTGATGAAAGAAGTGGCCGGGTTGGGGATAACCATAAGTTTTTCAACTCTTTGATCAGCAATCCCGATGGAGGTGTCGAAACGAAGTTTTTTAAGTCCTGACAAAGCGAAGGTTGTCTGCGAACCATTGTTGAGTTGCAATACCAAATCACCGGTTGCAAAATGCAGATTTTGAATATTGCTGAGCAATTCGGTGTGGGTTTCACCGGTTTGTGTTTCAATCAGGATGCTCTGCCCGATGATTGATTCATAATGTGCGGTTAAAAAGAGGGTTAACAGCAGCAAAAGAAGGTGTTGTTTCATTTCCGGGATTGTTAATGATCAGATGTGTTTTGGATTTGTTCCTTTATAATACAATATGAATCAGCAAATTGAAAAGGGGACGCAAATGTAAACACAATTATAACATCTACAAACTCTGTCGATCAATGGCTCAAATTCCCCTATCAAATACGCTTTTTTCCCGACAATGACAGAACAGCGATCTGAACGAAATCCTTCAGCCCTTGTTGCGGATTCATTGCCTGACTAAAATACGGTAAACGACGTAGAAAATCACGGTGCACTGCATCCTAATTTTGCGCAAAAATTTCGTTCAATCAGCAACAAATTCAAATGAAACACAAAAAAACTTCACTTATCGTATTTATAATGCTTGCATTGGCTGTAACTTCCTGTGAGGTGGTAGAAGATATACTTCCAAAATCAGAAACCGAGAAGCGAATTGAAATCTTTACACAAGGTGGAGTTTGGCAGGTTGATTCACTCATCGGCAAAACCGATGTTTTGAGCGGGGGTGTCAGCACTGTTACCAGCGACAGTTTGTGGCTTGACTATGGGACCATTGAATTTCAGGAACCCAATCAAACTGTTCCGGGATATGGTGCAGGGTTTATGATCCATCAATATGTTGAAAACGGACAAAACCATGTTGATACTGCTGCCTGGGTGCCCTACAATTTCAATTCAGGCAACGAAAATTACATCACCCTCTTTTTTGCTTTGCCGGGCGAAGACCTTGTACTTGACGGCTATGATATGATCCTCGACCCAGAAGTGATACAGGAAGATAAGATCGTTATTTCGGGCTGGAGACGTGAAACCATTCCCGGCGGTTCGGGCGGTTCTTATGGTTCTTACAGAAAATATTACCTGACACGCTGATCGGGTTTGTGATCGGCAGAGGGGGGCTTCAGATGCTGGCAAAGAAACCGGCAAACGGAAAGAAATTCGCGAAAAATCCGGGTGATACAATATTCTTGCAATCGTTTGCGTTTTGTCAGCGAACCTCAAAACTCTGCAGCAATGGAAACGATCTTGAAGAAATCGAATCAAGCCGATCTTGAAAATAAGAAATTGATATTCTGGCAGATCGGCGCCATCATGTCTTTGGCTTTGGTCTTTTTCGCTTTTGAATACAGGTCGGAGGCCAACTTTAGCATGCGCGATATCACACGTTCCATGGATGCAGCACCTTTTGAGGAGATCCCGGTCACGGTCCACCGACCAACATTACCCCCTCCACCGCCACAGCCAGTGGTGAACATTGTGGCTGTTGACAACCATAATCAGGATGTGGCTACACTGACAATCAATGCCGAGCCCCTTGCCGATGAGTCCATCGAACCCCATGTTCCGGTGATGGAGCCGGAAATGCAGTTAGATGAGCCCGTTATTCTTGTGCCTGAAATTGCACCAGAATTTCCGGGAGGCGTTGATGCTTTGATGGCTTATCTTGGAAGAAATCTCAACTATCCTGCACGGGCACGCGAACTGGAGATTCAAGGCCGGGTTTATGTGAGTTTTGTCATTGAAAAGGATGGCAAAGTATCAAATATCAAGCTCTTAAGGGGCATTGGCGGCGGATGCGACGAAGAAGCCATCAGGGTGGTTAGCGAGATGCCCGACTGGAAACCCGGCAGGCAGAATGGCCGTCCGGCACGCGTAGCCTACAACCTGCCTGTGCGATTCAGTTTGAAATAGTCAGTTTTTATTTTGATCGAAATAAGTTCTCAAAATCTTCGTCTTAGCCTGTCCGACCACTGAGGCCAGCGCTTCATCCGACGCTTCTGATACTTTTTTGAACGATTTGAAATGCAGCAACAATTTTTGTGCTGTGTTCTCGCCAATTCCTTTTATTTTACTGAATTCACTGCTGATAAAACCCTTTTCAAATTTTTTACGGTGGTGAGTGATACCGAAACGGTGAGCTTCGTCCCTGAGAAATTGTATCACCTTGAGTGATTCCGACTTTTTGTCGATGTAGATTGGTATGCTGTCGCCAGGATAATAAATCTCTTCGAGCCGTTTGGCAATACCGATGATGGTAATTTTACCCCGCAGCCCCAGTTTTTCGAGCGATTTTACAGCTGCTGAAAGCTGTCCCTTGCCCCCGTCAATCACGATGAGCTGAGGCAATGGTTTTGATTCTTTAATCAAGCGGCTGTAGCGGCGTTCGATAATCTCTTCCATCGAAGCAAAATCGTTGGGTCCTTCAACTGTTTTAATATTGAAATGACGGTATTCACTTTTATTGGGCCGGGCATTTTTAAATTGAACCATGGCAGCCACCGCATAATCACCCTGGAAATTTGAATTGTCGAAACATTCAATCACATCCGGTTGCACCTCCATTCGAAGGTCTTTTTGAAGCTGTTGCAGAATCCGTTTCTGATGACGCTCAGGGTCAACAAGGCTTCGCTGCTTTTCGGTTTCCAGCTTGAAGTGGCGGGCATTGTTTTCCGATAGTTCAAGCAATTGTTTTTTCTCACCTTTTTGCGGAATGGTCATTTTTATGCCGGCGGGCAGATCGTCGATCGAAAATGGCAGGATCAGTTCGGGCGAGCGGCTGTCGAAGCGCTGCCGGAGGCTGTGAATTACCAGTGTAAGAATTTCTTCGGGCGTTTCGTCGAGTTTTTTCTTTACTTCTAACGAATGTGATTGAATCACAGCGCCTTCCACAACTTTAATGTAGTTTACCCAGGCAACATCAGGCTCATCAAGCAAGGAGAAAACATCCACATTGCTGATGTTGTCATTGACAACAGTAGATTTACTTTTATAATTTTCGAGCACCTGCAGCTTTTCCTTGATTTGCTGGGCCTTTTCAAATTCCATTGATTCGGCATAACCCATCATCCCGGCTTTCATCTCCCGCAGAACACCCTGAATGTTTCCTTTGATAATCTGCCTGATCTCAGCAATCATTCTTTCATATTCGGCTTGATCCTGCAAACCTTCGCAGGGGCCTTTGCAATTGCCTATATGAAACTCGAGGCACACCTTGTAATTGCCTTTGCGAATGGCTTGTTCTGACAGGTTCAGGCTGCAGTTCCGGATTGGATAAAGTTGCCTGATGAGCTCGAGCAATGTTTTCATCATCCGGCCTGATGCATAAGGGCCAAAATATTCGCTGCCATCATTCACATGGTTACGTGTGGAAAAAACCCTTGGAAAGGCTTCCTTTTTAATGCAGATCCAGGGATAGGTTTTGTCGTCTTTCAACAATATGTTGTAGCGGGGTTGCAAATCTTTGATAAGCGTGTTTTCGAGCAGCAAGGCCTCCGATTCGCTGCCCACCACAATCACCCTGATGTCGTGAATGCGCCTTACGAGCACCCTTACCTTGCCCGTTTGTTCCTTTACAAAATAACTGGCCACCCGCTTACGAAGGTCTTTGGCTTTGCCCACATAAATTACCTTACCCTGTTCGTCGAGGTATTGATACACGCCCGGAGCGTGTGGAATCGAAGCAAGAATAGGTTGAAGGTGCTGTGTTGTGCTCATGATTTTTTTAAACCCCTGCGGCAGCCATGCAGCGGGCCGACGGTGTCTGTGGCAAAAATAACGGATTTTTGCTGTTCAATACATCTTCTGTTCAGGAAGCTTCATCCGGAACTTAGATGGGTCAACAATCGAATCTTACAGCCCGATTGTCGACCTTGCCGGCTACACCGGGAGTTTGCATGCCATTCCAATCCGGTCGAGAACCAGTTTCATTGCCGGAAGTCATTGTTGTAATCTGAAGCTAAAAAAAGTGACTCAAACTTATAATTCATTAAATCAGCATTTTAGGTTCAAATGGTTACAGCTAATGTTGTCGGATTTAATAGCTTTTTGAAGCATTTCACCCTCTTACTGTCTGTGAAGAAGCAGCATCGCAGCCAGAATTATCATTAACGGAAGGAAAGAGTTAAACGAGCCAAACATTCTTTTGAAATCCAAAAGAAAAAATACCTTGATCATGTTGGCACACTTGCGAAAACGACCGCTTATTGAATGAAGTAAATCAATGGCATCAACTTACAGCTGCTCATTTTCACTACGCTATGACCTCATTTCTGAGCTGATTCAATTTGGTACTGTAGAAAGATGTAAATCATTAAAAATGTCAATTAATTGATGTTTATTCGACAAAATGTATCAATGCATTGATATATTTGAGTTATAAAACTATCTTTGCATTGATAATAATATTGGAATGGAAACACTAAGACAATTGTTTTATTCAAAATTTGCCACAACACAAACAAAATCAGTTCGCAATTTTTATGATGAAATTGACTGGACAAACCGGCTTGTTGGCATCAAAGGAAGCAGGGGTGTAGGTAAAACTACGCTGGTTTTGCAACACATAAAGCAAAATTACAAACCAAACAATGAAGTGTTGTATACAAGCCTGGATCATTTATATTTCAGCGAAAACACTTTATATCATCTTGCTGATCAATTCTATAAAAAAGGAGGCAAATTGCTTGCGCTCGACGAAGTGCACCGTTACCCTAACTGGAGCCAGGAGATCAAGGGAATTTATGATGATATGCCTGATTTAAGGTTGATATTTACCGGTTCTTCCCTCTTGCATTTGCAAAGAACCAAGAATGACCTCAGCCGGCGTGCAGTCATGTATCAAATGCCAGGTCTGTCGTTCAGAGAGTTTCTGCAATTTGAGACGAAAAATACATTACCTTTTTTTAGACTTGAAGACCTTATTGGCAATCACACTGAGTTGGCGATTCAGATAGTTGAGAAACTGAGACCACTAGCCTGGTTTGAAGACTATTTAAAACATGGATACTATCCTTTTTACCTTGAAAATATCAATGCCTATCATCAAAAATTATCTGAAGTTTTGCTGACGGTTCTTGAAGTAGATATTCCTCAATTTGGAACAATTCAGACCTCAGGGATTATCCATTTAAAAAAACTACTCAAAATCATCAGTCGCTCAGCCCCTTTCAAGCCAAACATGAATGCCTTAAGTTCCAGGACAGGCATCAGCCTGAATACGATGAAAAATTATATTCAACTCCTGGCTGATGCACGTTTGATATCGCTGCTTTATTTTGATGAGGCCGGCATAAACAGCTTGAATAAGCCTGACAAAATCTACCTCGAGAATACCAATCTGATGTTCAATCTGGCAGATGACTTCACTGAGTCTGGCAATTTGCGTGAGACCTTTTTCTTCAATCAAACAAGTTATCATCACCACGTTAAAGCTGCAAAAGGCGCAGATTTTATCGTCGACGGAAAATATATTTTTGAAGTTGGCGGGCGAAATAAGCAGCAGAAGCAACTTCAGGGTCTGGAACAGGCTTTCATCGTAAAAGACGGCATCGAAATTGGATCGGGCAACATTATACCGCTGTGGATGTTTGGGTTTTTATATTGATACCTTTCAATTGGAATGAGCAGCAAACTGAAATTGACTATTGCCTTTTCAGTTGATTTCATGACATCGTTCCAACTCGTAAAATATAATAAAGGAGCAAAGAATTACCTCGTTGCCTGCACATGCATCCAATCATAGTTTTTGGTGCGGCCGAGGCTTGTCCAGCCTTCGTTTTCCCAAATTTCCCACCATTTGTCATATTCTGCTTTTGCAAAAGAAGCTTTATCGCGTCCCCAGCTCAGCTGGTTGCGGTCGGGATCAAAATCGAGGGCGATGCCCCAGGCGTGTGTCGACCAGGCTGAGCCTCCCCGCATGCGGCGGTAGTTGTAGCAACCCCCAAACAAATCGAGCCGCAGCCGCCTGATCTCCGCCTGTCCGTAATGTGCCAAAACACCGCTCAATGCCTGTGAAACCGAATGAGCAACTTTGTTGTGACAGCGCAGGCGTGAGAGCCGTGTGTTGGTGTCCCATGCCAGACGCAATTCATATGGAAGATCCACAAAGGCAAGCTGGCTTTCATTGCCCGGCTGACCATAAAAGGCAATGAGTTCATTTTCTGCGCTTCCGGGCCAGTTGTTGGGGTTGGAGGCTGGCGCCACAAAATCGCGCCACAGTGGTGGCATATAGCCATGTTCTTTCAAATGTTCAAGCGCACGAAAGGCATAGTCAGTCTGCGGACCCCAGAAACCATCGAGAAGCCCGCTGTCGATGCCCAGATTTTTCGCCTGAAGCTGAATGAAAGCTGTGAGTTGTCGCTGCGAATTACCGCTAAGGATGGCCTGACGGTGATCGGGTGAAAGTTGATTCTGCTGATGCAGCAGTTGCTGTGCAATGAATTCTTCTTTTGATGAAAAAGCCACACCCTGGTTATCAAGATATTCCTGATAAATGGTTTGCGCAAACTGATAGGCTCTTGCTGGTATATTCATGCTGATGGATGTTTTTTTTGCAGCTACAATGATACAACATCAAGCCAAAAAAAGCAAGCCATATCATCTATGGCAGCTCTTTCCCCAAAGCAGCCACATAAATCATATACCATTGTTCAAGACTCATTTCCAGATCAATGGCAGCCACGGCATTTTTAATCCGATCCATCTTACCCGATCCGACAACAGGCAGCATTCCCGAAGGATGTTTCAGCAGCCAGGCATAGATCACTTTTTCCACTTCATCCACCCCAAGCTCTTCGGCCACTTTTTCGATCACAGGCATGATGCGTGGTCCTTTGGAATCCCACGGACTCATAAGCCTTCCGCCTGCTACCGGCGACCAGGCCATCGGATGGATGTTGTTTTTGATAAAAAAATCCATGTTTCCGTTTTCGAAATGCTCCAGACAATAAGGTGAAACTTCTATCTGGTTGGTAACGAGTTTCATATCAAGAAAGCCCTGCAACATCTCAAACTGTCCGGGACTGAAGTTAGAAACGCCAAAATGAAGTACTTTACCTTGTTGCTGAAGCTGAGTAAAGGCCTCTGCCACCCCGGCAGGATCGAAAAAAGGTGCCGGCCGGTGAAGCAGCAACAAATCTATATGATCAGTACCAAATCCTTCGAGCGACAAATCAACAGATTTCATGATGTGCGTCTTGCTGTAGTCGTAATGCTTCACTTTGAGTCCGGGATATCGGTCAGAAACCACCTTGATGCCACATTTTGTAACGATTTCAACCTTGTTGCGCAGGTTCTTTTCTAACTTAAGAACCTCTCCAAGCAGCGACTCACAATGATAGCCCCCATAAATGTCGGCATGGTCAAAAGTTGTTACCCCGAGTTCAACGAGTTCTTGCATCATCGAAAGCAATTGTTGCGGGTTCAACTTCCACTCCATCATGCGCATCTGCCCGTGTACGATGCGCGAAAGGCAGAAATTTTGAGTGAGCTGTATCTTTTTCATTTGACGTGTTTTATGTGATGATTTTCAGGAAATCCTGTTGTAATAGTTATCTTTTTAAAAACCTGGAAAGGCAGCTGTTAATTTTTTCCTTGGTAAAGGGTTTTGTGATGTAATCATCAAAGGCACTGCCATATTGCGCCACTTCAACCTGTGCGGCATAGGCAGTTTGTGCAATAATGGGCAGTTGTGGTTTCGTTTCTCTGATTCGGAGGGCAGCTGTGTAACCATCCATGACAGGCATACGGATATCCATCAAAATCAAATCAACAGCTTGCTGACTGCAGATTTCAACGGCCTTCAGTCCGTTGATGGCGCGAATCACCTCGAAATTTTGTTTAGAAAGTATAATACTCAGGGCGAAAAAGTTGGCGTCTTCATCTTCGGCAATGAGGATGGTGGCCTTTCTGTCAGGATCATCAACCGATTGAACTGCAGGATTCTCAGTTTTTGATTTGGCAGCTGGCAAATAAGGTAAATCGAAGTAAAAAGTGGCTCCTTGTTCAGGCTCCGATTCAACCCGGATTTCCCCACCCATTAATTCGATGAAACCTTTGCAGATTGACAATCCAAGACCTGTGCCTCCGAAATCGCGCCTTATGGTTTCGTCGGCTTGTGTAAATCTTTCAAAGATAAGGGATTGATACTCTTTACCGATACCGATTCCTGTGTCGCGAACGTAAAAACAGATTTTGTCATCATTGAGGCTGATGCCGAGTTCGATCGAACCTTGCCGGGTAAACTTCAGGGCATTGTTGAATAAATTGTTCAGAATCTGCCCGATTTTAGGCTTGTCGCCATAAATGATTGATTGATCAGCAGTGATCAGAATTGTTGATTTCAATTGAAGTCCCTTGCGTGCAACCGGTGCTTTGTAAACTTCAAGGTGGTTTTCGATCAGCTGCAGCAAGTCGAATTTCTCGGTATACAGTTCTACCTGACTTGTTTCAATCGACGACATGGTGAGGATGTCATTGATGATAGATGTGAGTTGCCATCCACGCTCGATGATGATATCAGTGAATCTTTTTCTGTCGGCTGCAGTGATGTCAGGATCGTTGATGATCTCTGAAAAACCGATAATTCCATTCAATGGTGTCCGCACTTCATGCGATAGATTTTGCAGAAAAGCTGTCTTGAGCCGATTGCTTTCTTCGGCTTTTTCTTTGGCACTGATCAGCTCCTGCTGGTAAATTTTGATGTCAGTAATGTCTCTTGAGGTTCCAAGAATGGCAACAGCTTCGCCTTGTTCATCGTACTTGATTTTTCCGGCTGAATGAATCCATTTTTCAACCCGGTCGCCTATGCGTATGATTCTGAACTCAAGTTTGGTTTCGTGACGCTTTTCAGCAATGGCTTCACTCAGATAGGTTAAAATCCATTGGTGATCATCAGGATGAACTGATCTGAGCCATTCGTCAAAAGTAAATTGCATTTTGTTTCCAAATCCATAGATTTCAGCCATATTAGCCGAAACATCGAAAAGTCTGGTTCTCAAATCGAACTCATAGGTTCCCAATTTGCTGATTTTGTGGGCCTCGAGAAGTTTTTCTTCTGTTTTATTTTTTTCGGTAATATCTTCCTTAATGCCAATAAAATGTGTTTTCACGCCTTCTTTGTTGAAAATGGGTGAAATGGATACTGACTCCCAGTAGAACTCACCGTTTTTCTTTTTATTCAACAATTCTCCGCGCCATTCACTGTCAGCACTGATGGTGTTCCAAAGTGCCTTGTATACTTCGTCGGTTTGATATCCTGATTTGACGATGTTTGGTTTATGTCCTTTTGCTTCTTCGAGGGAATACCCGGTAATTGTCGTAAACTTCGTATTGACATACTCAATAACGCCGTCCAGATCGGTGATGACCACACTAACAGGGCTTTGTTCTACAGCCTGCGACAATTTCAAGATTTCAGCTTCAGCCTCTCTGCGCTGAGCTATTTCTTCCCGCAGCTCGTGAGAATAAATGATCAGCTCTTCAAAATTGTTGATGTTGTCGATAATATGGGCAGCCTGATTTGCAAAACCTTGCAACAACTGAATGTCCTTGTTGTTGAAACTTGTTGTTACCTCATGTTTTGACAAGATCAGCACACCAATTGATTTTTCGCGTAACTGGATTGGAACGTACAAATTTGAACGCAGATTCCGTAACCTGACAATTTCTTCTTCCTGAGGAGTGAGCCGGGTGGCAAGGGCGTCGGCCATTATCACATGGTTGCCTGAGGTAAGTGCCTGTTGAATGTGAGGATGATCTTTAACATAAGCTATTTTAGCACCGGGAGGCATGTCGGGTTTAAGCGGAGGGGTTGTGGCTGCAAGTTTCAGTTTTTCGTCATCGGGCTGAAGGTAAATGGCCCCTGATTGCATTCCCATGATGCGCACAGCGTTGTCAACTATTAATTGCATTATTTTTTGCTGATCCCAGGTTTTGGTTATGTTCCTGCTGATCTCAAGAAACGATTCAAGCTGTTGATTTGACCGGATGATTTCAGCTTCGTCGCGTTTACGGTCACTGATATCCTGAAAAGCACCTTCCACCCTATAAATCTTTCCGTTATGGTCTTTGACGGCTTTACCGATTGTTCTCACCCATTTTCGGGTTCCGGCAATGTCAATAATCTCCAGCTCTTCATCGTATGGGACGCCGTTAAAGGCGCAATCGGTGAAAACCTGGGTTATTTTATCCCTCCATTCAGGGGCGTAAAAATTGATGCCGTCTTTTACTTCCGGAACATAGCCACGAGGCATACCATGTATGTCGGCCACGGCATCCGACCAATAGGACAAGTTTGTGTCGAGATCCACACTCCAACCACCGAATTTGGCAATTTGTCCGGCAATTTTCATGAGCTCGTAATTGGAATTTGCTTCCTTTTCGGCTTTGAATCGTTTAATAAAATTGGTCAGCTGTCCCACAAATGCTTCGATCAGTTCCGCATTCGGTTTGCCGGTTTTACTGGTTTTAACAAAAGTGATATTACCATACAATTGCTCGCTTTGTTTGATTGCAATGGAATACATCTGATCAATTGACATGAGCTCTTTCACCATTTTGCCAACCGGTTCCGGAATTTTGTTGTTAAAAAGACCCGGAAAGTCAAAAGCCATTTCTTCCAGTTTACCGCTCAAAATCTTTTCTTTGTATCGGGTGCTGATATCTCCTTCCAACTTATTAATGTCGAAACCGAAAATTTTTGTCAGCCTGTTGATGCTTTTGTCAAGTCCGTCAATATGCTGCATTCTCCATCTGCCACTATGGTTATTGTATTCCACAATTGCCACGATACTTTGATTGTTCATCAGCTTGTTGAGGCTTTTGGCTGTATAGGTGTAAATCTCATTCAACGAGGTGAGATTAGCCAGGTCAGTGGCGCTGTTAGCCAGAAAAGCATATTTTTTCTCGCTTTCCTGAAGTGCTTTTTCTGTTTTTTTTCGTTGGGTTATTTCCTGAAAGATAATGGATAGCCCGCTTTTTGAAGGGTAAATAGCATTCGAAAACCATCGATCCCAGGGTTCATAGTACTCTTCAATAAAGATGGTTTCCTGTTCGGTCATTGCCTTTACATAGGCCCTGGCAAAGGGCGTGTCTTTGGCCTCCGGAAATTCAGTCCAATAATTTTTACCTACAAGTTCCGAACCCGGGCGTCCTAAAATTCTTCCTGCTGCTTCGTTAACAAAAATGTAATTGAATTGGGCATCCATCGCAACGAAGCCATCGCTGATGCGTTCGAGCAATTGCTTTTCTTCTGTTTTATCCCTGACGAAAGTTAATAGTCGCTCATGGTCAATGGGATTGATCCGGGATTCGAAGAACTTTTTCTTACCATTGATGGTCAGCTCAAACTCAATTTGTGCTTTCTCGTTTTTTTCGATGCATTGCTGATAGGTGCGGAGGTGTCGTTTAAATTCCACAGATGGGAAGCAGTTCTCGATGGATGTTCCGATGACCTGCTCCCGGGGTGCAACCAGAAGATCAGGCTTAGCCCCGATGATTCCGAGTATTGTTCCGTCGCGTTGCATTTCAAAAATCATGTCGGGCATAGCTTCAACAATGCTTCTGATCCGATCCTCACCTTGCTGTTTTTCATGCATGGCTTTCGCAGCAGTCTGTTCGGCTTCCTTTTTTACCTCGGTGATGTCGCAAACCAGGATGGAGATGCAGTTCACTTTTCTGGAAATTATCTCTACACGAACCCAGCGGCTCAGGGGTTCGAAAAACTGCTCTACCTCAGCTGTCTTTCCAGAACTTGAAACTGCTGCAAATGCCCCGATCCAATCAAACTGACAGTTGTACAAAACTGGAAAAAGCTCGAGCGCCCTTTTTCCAACAATTTCATTTTCAGGCAACCCGGTCTTTTGCAGAAATTTTTCGTTTACTTCAAGAATGCGAAAGTCTGTTGCTTTGCCGGCTGCATCGTTAATCAATTCAAAACTGGCATAACCAAAATTGGCGTTTTTTAGGATGTGCCTGTAAAAGGATTCATCGTTCATGGCATACTTATTTCCGGATTTGTGGGTTCACTGGGCAGATAATGATAGTATGGTCGAAAATTGGTCTTGCTAAGCCTGGCAGATTTGAAAGGATGTTAAAGGTGGAAAGGTGTAAACGTCTGAAAAAAGTTATTTGTATGGCAACTTTGGGGAAATTGCCGGTTTCGGATGCTTTTTTCTTCTTTAGACATACAATCCAAAAAAGAGGGGCCGGTGGTTTACGGAAACAAAAACTTAGACAAAATGAAAAGAGGTCATGGCTGGCCTGAACACATTTTCTTTTCTGTAAACAACATAAAATGAGGCTTTTTAGTTTTGGAAGTATGAATTTTTCCAGCCCGAAAAGGTGGAATAATTTCAGGTTAACATCCTTCCTTGCAACAGGATTCAACTGAATGCTCAGCCCGCCACACATCCTGGGATGTTTCATAAATTGGAAAATTAAAAATGTTCAAGCGCCCCGGTAAAAATAGAGAAAATGTTCTTTTTATTGATTTTTTTCATTAAAAATCAAAAATGATTTTTGAAACTTTTCAATCCTTTCATTCACAGGGGAGTGCCTGTTTGTTTCTTGCTTTTTTTCATCGAGATAAAAGTAGCATGCCCGGCGTAGTTTGCATCTATGCTGCCCCCTCCGACTAATCGATCTCAATCCGGAGACCGGTTTAAAAGTTGTCATTTTGCAAACTACGCCAAACAGATATTGAAAAAATGTATATCAATTCTCTTGCTCGGCGTAGTTTGCAACTACGTCGTTGTGACTTGTCGATCTCAGCGCTCTTCAAAGAATTTCTTCTTCAACCAAAAAGCCACATTCACCAGCGCAATCATCACGGGCACTTCTACCAGCGGTCCGATCACTGCGGCAAAGGCTTCGCCCGAATTCATGCCGAAGAT
>JANJXG010000139.1 GCA_024709145.1 Bacteroidales bacterium
TTGCCAATCTTGAGAATCTTACAAAAGATAATTTTTTAGCTGGTGATTATGCTTCCGGTAATCAAATTTCAGCAGACTATCTTGGAAGTCTCGACCTTACCAATACCTCCCTTTTTGAACAAGAAGCAGTAGCTGAAGCCGAAGCCGGTGATTTTAATGCCACTGAAAATATCGTTGGCGGTTATGTGATGCTTAACCAGAATATTGGTCCGAAATTTTCGCTGATAGCCGGTCTGCGTCTGGAAAACACCACTCAGGAATACCAGGGAAACCAATATGATGCCGATGAGGATGTGAACGTGCTCTCCGAAAAAGTTTCAGACTCCTATCTTAATGTCTTACCTGGATTGCATCTTAAATACGATTTCAACAAGACAACCATTCTGAGAGCTGCCTGGACAAATACACTGGCACGCCCAAATTATTTTTCACTCGTTCCTTATCGTCAAATTGCTCGTGAGGACAATGAAATTGCTATAGGGAATCCAAACCTTACTCCTACAAAATCAATGAACCTTGACCTGATGTTTGAGAAATATTTCAAGTCAATCGGAATCATTTCAGCAGGTGTGTTTTACAAGGATATCAATGATTTTATTGTTACCGAAACACGCGAAGATTTTCTTTTCGAAGGCACAACCTGGGATACTTACAGCCAGCCAATAAATGGTGGAAACGCAGCAATTTTTGGTTTTGAAGCAGCAGCCCAGCGCCAGCTAGACTTTTTACCCGGTTTCTGGAAAGGTTTTGGTATTTATGCCAACTATACCTACACCTCCAGCAGTGTAAGCGATTTTCGAATTGAAGGTCGTGAAGACGATGATATTTCGTTGCCTGGTACAGCTAAACACACCTTAAATGGCTCTGTTTCATTTGATAGGAAAAACTTCTCTTTCCGGGCTTCGGTTAATTACGCTTCAGATTTTGTGGATGAATTTGGTGAAGAGGCCTTCTACGACAGGTATTATGACAAAGCTGTTTATCTGGATGTCAATGCTAATTATGCCATCAACTCACAATTCAGGGTTTATGCTGAAGCCAACAACCTGCTGAACCAGCCGTTGTATTATTACCAGGGAATCAGTTCAAGGGTGATGCAAGCTGAATATTACAATATGCGTTTTCAGCTTGGTGTGAAATTCGATATGTAGTCGATTTTCTAAATCGCTAATATTCAGGCAATAACCTGATAAATAGTTACTTATAACATTTAATTGTTATTTTTATACAGATCATAAGATGTTAGTGAATGCTGACCGTTTCCAATTCGGTCAGCATTTACTGCCTTCATCGATAAATTGGATCTATATTTTGAACGGATCGTATCAAAATTTTTAGTTACAAAAAAGATGATCCTTAAAATTTATATCAGCCAAACATTCAAAAAATCTAACCGTCCTGTCAGCTTTTGAACTCCTTTAACACATTAAAGTATTTGATGATTTATGTAACAAATAAATTTAATAAGATGAAATATTCTAGAACCTTCTGTATCACTTTAGTGGCGCTATTGATTGGAAACATGGGTTGCCAGCATTATACTCGGGTGGAGGAAAAATCTTCAAAAAATTCTCAGGAATTGACTGAGGTAACTTCTACTAATTCACCAACATATTTATCACTACCTGACGAACATTTTACCTTCATCATTGCCAATGATTTGGGAAAGAATGGATATAACGATCAGAAAATCATCGCTGAGCTGATGGGTGAAACTGCAGCGCATACGGATGCTGCTTTTGTGGCTGCATTGGGCGATGTACATCATTTCATGGGGATTCAATCTGTAAATGACCCATTGTGGGAAACCAATTTTGAATGGATTTACAAGCATCCCGAGCTGATGATCCCATGGTATCCGGTTTTGGGCAACCATGAATATGAAGGCAATACGGCAGCTGTACTCGATTACAGCACGATCAGCCGGCGCTGGCAGATGCCGGCAAGATATTATGCCAAAACTTTTGAGGCAGGTGAACAGAGTGAGGCTTTACTGGTATTTATCGATACGGCTCCGCTAATCGAAAAATACAGACAAAGTGATGACCATCCCGATGCACGTCTGCAATCGGCCGAAGCGCAACTTGAATGGATTAATCGGATTCTTAAGAATTCGGATGCGAAATGGAAAATCGTTCTTGGTCATCATCCTGTTTTTGCCGGAACAACAAAAGCAGCATCAGAACGAATCGACCTTCAGCGTAGCTTATTACCCATACTGCAGAAACATGAAGTCGATGCCTATTATTGTGGACATATCCACAATTTTCAGCATATCAGAACAGATGAAACGGGCCCTGACTATTTCGTAAACAGTTCAGCCTCAAGTTCGCGCAAAGTTGTTTCATTGGAGCAGTCAGTTTTCAGTAGCTCTGAAACCGGTTTTGCCTTGTGCAGCATTTCTGATTCAATAATGACAACAACTTTTATCAACCAGTCGGGGACTGTTATTTATAAGTTTGAACGCCGTTGAGTTAATTTTAATTGTGTCAGACTTTTAATCAATAACCCCAATATTCTGAGTGAATTCGTCCGGTTGATTTCCTCTGAATCCTAATAACTATGCTCATCCATCTTCACCTTTCCCCAGAAAGTCTTATAGACGAAAACAGTGTAGGCAATCACCAAAGGTGCTCCAATGGCTGTCATTAACAGCATGATACCCAGCGATTTCTGTGATGATGCTGAATTGTATACCGTTATGCTGTAAACAGGGTCAACAGTTGAAATCACTAGTACCGGATATAACTCAATGGCAACCAGTATCAATAAAAAGCTGATAGTCAGTGCTGAAAACAAGAAAGCCTGCACGTACCTACCTTTTGAAACAAGACGGGGTATATTGGCAATACTTAAAAACGCCAAAATGGGAACGATAAACAAAGCAGCATTTTGATGCAGGTTATCTGTGAGGTGAGGAAGGTAAATTAAGGTATAAAGCGTTACCATGCCATAACTTACAATGAAGAAGATGATGGCATTTTTGAGTAAAAGGTTCACCTTGGCAAACAATCGTCCTTCCGTTTTCATGGCCAAATATAAAGCTCCATGCATCATAAAAAGTGCAAGCGTGGTAAATCCCACCATGATTGCATA
>JANJXG010000106.1 GCA_024709145.1 Bacteroidales bacterium
ACACCCTTAGCGGTTGATCAGGGATATTTGGTTTATTACCCCGGAAACAGTACTACCCTCGAGTTTAATGGGATGGCCAACAATGGAAGTTTCGTTGCTGATGTTGCCTGGCCGCCTTTGGGAAATAACTTTAATCTGGTACCAAACCCCTTCCCTTCTGCGATTGATTGGGATGCACCGTCAGGATGGACAAAAACCAACCTTAACAATGCGATTTATATTTATAACAATGCCAGTTCAAACAGTGCAGCTTTTGTCTGGGCCAGTTATGTCGGGGGCACCGGAACTAATGGAGGATCTCGCTATATCCCTGTAGGTCAGGGATTTTTCGTTCAGTCAAATGCATCATCTCCTGTTCTGGAAATGGATAATCTTGTGAGATTACACAATGCTACCGGCTTTCTGAAAAAGGGTAATCCAGAGATTAACACCTTAAGAATTACTTCCCATGCAAACACCTATTCTGATGAAATTGTTCTGAGGTTTTTTGAAGGAGCAGACGAAGATTTTGATGGTGAATGGGATGCAATGAAGCTAAAAGGTGGCGACCTTATCCCTAATATTTATACAACTTCTGCTGATCATACCCAATTAAGCATCAACAGCCTACCTGTTATTTCCGGTAATGTGGCAATACCTATTGCTTTTGAGTGGCTTGACAATGGGAATGCTACACTCAACTTTGAAGGCATTGAAACTCTCGAGTCAGACAAAAGCTTAATCCTTGAAGATCTTCTTACAGGATCAACCATCGATTTGAGGGAACAACCATTTTACGACTTTACACATGAAACAGGTAACATCCCTGAACGCTTTCTACTTTGGTTTTTGGGACCAACAGGCAATGATGAGTTTGATACAAACGCAGGTGAAACAAAAGTTTGGGTTGACCGCAACCAGATCAGGTTCATGGTTCCGGACAATCAAGGCTTTGGAACAGTTGATCTTTTTGACATCCGGGGACGACATCTTGTAAATAAACAATTCTATGGAGATCAGCTTATTACGCTAAATGGACTTGATGTTTCATCTGTAGTTTTACTTCGCGTTACCACCAAAGCAAAAGTATTTACTCAAATAGTAATCATCGATAAATAATGACGATATGAGCTTAATTGGCAAACAAAAAATCCTGTTAATAGTTTTCATTTTAATTCAAACCATTAGTTTTGGACAAGCTCCACCTGATCCACCCGGAGATCCAAGTTCAGGTGGAGGACCTGTTGGGGGTACAGCTCCAATCGGGGGCGGGATAGAAATCTTGTTGGCTATGAGCGTTGGATTTGCCGTCAAAAAGACTTATAACTTTTTTCACTCAAAAACGGATAAAAAGTAAGTCTTCTGACTCATTATTTGTTTTTGATGAGTACAAGGCTGTTGTTGATATCTGGTATAAAGACAGGTTGTTCAGTAATCGTGTCAAGAAATGCATCTACTGCATTCATTAGTCCCTGCCATCGATGATTGTAATCGTGCACCACAATGACTCCACCCGGGCAAAGCCGTGGATAAAAATATCGCAGTCCAGCCATTGTGGGCTCTGCAAGATCAACATCGATGCTGACAAAAGCGTATGATCGCTCTGGTATGTTTGCAACCAATTGTTTGAAATCCCCTTTAAAAATTTGCACATTGGGAGCATAGTTCAGCTTTTCTTTCACCCGTTCGATGGATGTATCTGCAAAACTTGCAGTTGTATATGTTGAAGCCTCAGCGGTTTCTTTAAGTAGGTCTTCCGAAGTGAATCCTTCAAAAGTATCGAAAAGGAAAAGTTCACGATCGGGGTCAATAGCTTGCATAATAGAAGCTGTATCACCTCGGTAAACACCCAGTTCAGCCATTGTTGCAGATGAAGGAACCTTGCGGTTTTTTAACGAATTGAGCTGAAGCCAAAAGAGTAAAAACCGATGCTTGTCGGGATAAAACCTGTAGGCATTTCGCAATTGCGGTGTAACATTGCCTGATTTTATCGCAACTTTCCACTGAATATTAACCTGTTCAGCACCCGAAAACCACCCGTAAAGGTACCAGGCAAGTGCAATTGCCGCTATTAGGATTAGAATGTAGTAGGCAATATCGAGCAGCATTTGGTAATTTTTCGACTAAAATATGAAAATGCTTGCTGATTGAATAAAATATTTCACGATACCAGGGTAATTCTTTATTTTTGCAAATTGAAAAGCGGGCATAGCTCAGTGGTAGAGCATCAGCTTCCCAAGCTGAGGGCCGTGGGTTCGACCCCCATTGCCCGCTCAGATAAACAACAATGAATGAAGGTGTTACAGGATGTAGCACCTTTTTTTGTTGATGCCTAAAGGAATTGCATGCACAACTTAACACCTTGTAATTACACAAAGTTGTAAAAAGAAAAATGAAACAGTGTGCGAAAAAAATCAGGCTTTGCGGTACCAGGTTTGACTTCGGTCCGGTCCTGTGGAGACGATGGTAACCGGTGTTTCAACCTTCGCTTCAATGTATTGAATGTATGACTCAAATGCTGCCGGCACTTCCTGGATCCCGTTACCTGTTTGAATGGAATGTTGCCAGCCCGGTAGAATATCATAGACTGGTTCAAGCGCTTCGAGACAGGCTTCAAACGGAAGGTAATCGATCAATTCACCCTTGTGCCGGTAGCCTGTTGCAACCTTTATATGTTCAAGTTCATCCATCACATCCGCCTTCATCATAACCAGCTCAGTCACACCGTTTAGCATGATGGCATATTGCAAAGCAGGTAAATCGAGCCAGCCGCACCGGCGTGCCCTACCTGTTGTAGATCCAAATTCATTTCCTTTGCTTCGAAGCAGAGCGCCAGTTTCATCGAAGAGTTCGGTAGGAAATGGCCCGCTTCCGACACGTGTGCAATATGCTTTAAAAATACCAATGACCCGCGAAATCATTTGAGGGGAAATCCCCAAGCCAGAGCAAACTCCCGCTATTGTTGTGTTTGATGAGGTTACAAAAGGATAACTTCCAAAATCAATATCAAGCAAGGATCCCTGAGCACCTTCTGCCAGGATTCTTTTTCCGGATCTGGCCATTTTATGAATAAAATATTCGCCATCAACTAGTTGAAGTTTGGCCAGTCCATTGAGGGCCTCCATCCATTGTTGCTCATACACATCAAAAGGCAGTCCGTCGATTAAATGGTCAGAGAAATCAAAGTCAATCATTTCAACAATCTGCAAATGCCTTGATTTCAATTCATCGTACCTTTTTCTAAAATTAACTGAGGCTATATCCCCCACTCTCAGTCCGTTACGACTGATTTTATCGGTATAGGTCGGCCCAATGCCTTTGAGTGTGGAACCAATTTTTTGAGCTCCTTTGGCATGTTCATAGGCTGCGTCAAGCAAACGGTGGGTAGGAAGGATGAGATGTGCTTTACGGCTGATGTAAAGGTTTGCGCCTACCTGCGTGCCGCTGTCGAGCAATTTCGTCATTTCCCTGCGAAGAATCAAGGGATCAATGATCACACCATTTCCTATCAGGTTGATGGCGTCCGGATTGAAAATACCGGAGGGAATGGTATGCAAAACAAATTTTTTATTTTCAAACTCGATTGTGTGACCTGCATTCGGGCCACCCTGAAAACGTGCAACAACATCATATTGAGGTGTTAACACATCGACGATCTTACCTTTACCTTCGTCACCCCACTGAAGGCCCAACAAAACATCCACATTCATAATGCTGCAAATTAGTGATATCAAGAGGAATACCGTCTCAAACAAGGCAATCCAACCGGCTGCAAAGTTAATGGAAAGAAACGATTCCGGGATGGAAAACTACATCAATCTTCCGTGAATTTCAGGATGCAGCTTGTCCTTGTTTGGCTTCTTTCAGCCGCCCGTAGAATGTAAGAGAATGATGTGTGACTTCAACGCCTAGCAATTCTTCAACAGATTTTTGAATTTCCTGTAAACGCGGATCACAAAATTCAAGTACCATCCCATTGTCGATGCTAACAAAATGATCATGCTGTTTGAACTTGAACGAACGCTCAAATTGTGCACAATTGTTGCCAAACTGATGCTTGGTTACCAGTGAACAATCCAATAATAATTCAATGGTATTATAGAGTGTTGCACGGCTAACCCTGTACTTGTTGTTTTTCATCCGGATATAAAGTGTCTCTATATCAAAATGACCCTCCGTTGCATAGATCTCTTTTAAGATAGTGTAACGTTCGGGGGTTTTACGATGTCCCCGCTGTTCGAGGTAATCCGTAAAAATCTTTTTCACAGTCTCAAAAGTATCCTTTTTACCTTCGTTCATAATGCTTCACTTTGTTACTTTACCCTTTAGCTTAAGGACAATAAGGCACGAATTATATTCCTGCTTTGATTTATTAAATATTTTTGCCGAAGAATTGCTCTCCGATTCACAGCGTAAAATTAGTAAATTGTTTTAAATTAGAATGAATAAAAATAAAAAAGCAATTTTCAATGTTAAATCATTCTATGATAGAATTTTAAGTCATTTTTAACACGAATTAATTAACCTTAAACCAGCGTTTACATGCCTCATGAACTCTTTAAGGCTTTCGCCGTACAGTTGCATCTTAATCATGGGTCAATTAGTTCAAATGAATTAGTTCATTTGCTAAAAGAGAAAGAACCTGTATTAGCAAGTCTGATTTTATCGTATATTCAGGCAACGGAGGCTCATCAATTTATCAGCAAAGATCATGAGCTTCGGCATAAAGTGAAAGACATCTGGCAGTTTCAAATGACCCGAACGCAACAAGAAGTGGACCAATGCAAAGCCAAATTGATGGAATATTGCTTTCAACATGGGTTAAGTCTGCCGCAAACGGACACTTGATGCGTTGTCAATGGAAAAATGTTAGGTAACTTGATGATAAGCCATATTCTATAAAACATTGATATATAATTGTTTGCAATTTATTCCATTGAATCAGACCCTTCATTGAGCATCAATTTCACATGTTTATCACAGAAAATCAGCAAATTGATTGTCAGTTTAAAAAAAATACCGACATTTGCAGTCCATTTTAAACCTATTTTTAAGCATTAAAATTTAGCAATTATGCCAGCAAAAATGAGATTACAACGTCATGGTAAAAAAGGCAAACCTTTTTATCATATTGTAATTGCGGATGGTCGTGCACCACGAGACGGAAGATTTATCGAGAAGATTGGCACTTACAACCCAATTACAAACCCTGCTGAGATCAATATTGACCTCGACAAAGCAGTGACATGGCTCCAAAACGGAGCACAGCCCACCGATACTGTTCGGGCTATTTTATCTTACAAAGGTGTATTATTTAAACTCCACCTCTTAAAGGGCGTTCAAAAAGGTGCCTTGACACTTGAACAAGCTGAAGCAAAATTTCAGGCCTGGATGACCGAAAAGGTTGCCAAAATTGAATCGAAAAAAAGAAATCTGACAGATGCAGAACGTGCAGAACGTAAAAAAGCGCTTGAAGCAGAGGCCAAAGTGAAAGAAGCCAAAGCGGCAGAAGTAGCAAAAAAAATGGCAGCTGCATTGAAGATTGAAACTGAAGAAGCTGCGGGTGAGGTTTCCTCGGAAGAAACTACCGAAGAATAGTTTTGCAACAACAATAGTTTAAAGCCGGTTTAGACCGGCTTTTTTTTTGAAATTTGAAGCAATGTGAAACCATTTGATTTTGGTAATGTATTTTTGCTTCATCAAAAACTCACATACATCAGAATAAATTAAATGGAAAAAGATCAGTGCTTTTACTTTGGTAAAGTCATTAAAACACACGGAATCAAAGGGGAAATCAGTATTCGCATTGATGCGGATGAGCCACAGGAATATCTTGGCCTCAACTTCATACTACTTGAAATTCAACGCAGCCTGATTCCCTTTTTTATCACAAAGATTGGCATTCATGGAAACAAGGCTTATGTGAAACTACAGGATGTTGACACCATTGAGAGGGCTTCTGAGCTAGCTGGCCTGGATATCTTTTTACCTTTGGAACAACTTCCCAAATTGAAGGGAAATAAGTTTTACTTTCACGAAGTTCCCGGATTTAAAATTGTGGACGAAAAACATGGGTTAATTGGTTCACTTGAACAAGTGCTTGAGTATCCCGGCCAAGCTCTTTTTCAAGTACTTGTTGGTAAGAAAGAGGTTTTGATTCCTATCCTCGATGAGGTTATTACAAAAGTGGATCGACGGTCTAAAACCATTTATATTCAGGCTCCTGAAGGACTGATCGATCTTTATCTGGGCAGCTGAGCCATGACCGGGGGAAGACCATTTCATTTCCGGCGTTTCAGTATGATGCATCATGAGTCAACGATGAAAATCGGTACTGATGCCGTTTTGCTGGGGGCCATGGTTTCTGTCCCTTCCGACGGAAGATTGCTGGATGTGGGTACTGGTTCTGGTATTATAGCTTTAATGCTGGCACAACGGTCTCTCAATTGCCTGATTGACGCGATTGATATCGACTTACCTAGCATTGAACAAGCTCATTATAACTTCCGGTCATCGAGATGGAAGCTAAGATTAACTGCTATCCATTCATCGCTGCAAGCTTATCTGCCTGAACAATCTTCAAATAAATATAACCTTATCCTAAGTAATCCACCATTTTTTTCCAATAGTTTTAAAACAAATGGTGAAAGGCGTAACCTTGCCCGACATACTGATTCACTTTCGCATGCCGAGCTTGTATCCAACGCGGTGCGCTTGCTTCACCCAAAGGGTATTTTTGCAGTGATCATTCCGGCAGGAAATTATACTGAACTGGACAACTATTGTCAAACTGCCGGGCTTAAACTTACGAAATTAATCCGAATTATTCCGGTCGAAGGACGTGAAGCAAACAGGCTGATCATTGAATATCAGTTTGAAACAAAAGAAAAACCGGCGGAAACCGACTTTGTCATTCGCAGAAACGATAGTCAGTTTACGCCGGCATACAAGCTGTTGCTCAAGGATTTCTACCTTGGTCTTTAGTTTGAATGAACGATCATTTTTGTTCTAAAAGACTTAAGGCCGTCCGAAACTTCGATGACATAAATACCTGCTGGCAGATTTGTCTGGAGTTTTTCTCCTTGCTGAAGTTGTTCTATCTGAGCTGTCATTTGTCCCTGGCTGTTGAAAATTTTTAAACTAAGCACCGAGTTGTTTTTCCCGGCGATGACGAATGAACCTTTGTTAGGGTTAGGCCAAACCGAAAAGTTGATATTACTCAAATGCTCACCAAGGTCAATCATGGTTGTTGTTCCGGGAAAAGTGATCTTGTCAATCCAGGCACAGTCGCTGCCTGAGGCAATTGTAACATCTTTTTCATAAATCCATTGCAGCGTGTGGTTGCCTTCATTAACCGGAAAAGAAACCTCTTCCCAACCAATTTCTCCGGCCCATTTGTCCAACTCACTGTCATCGATGAAGAAACGGAGATAATCGTAACCAGCTTCTGAGGATACTTTACGGGCAAAAGATAATTGATCATTACCCATTGCGATGAGGCTTAACCACAGCACTGATTCCTGATTATCTGAAATAGCACCCGATTTGGCTGCGAAGTTGCCTTCGAAAGGTGATTGCATTGTAATTGTCCAATCAGCATTTCCGCTGTGATGCCATTCGTAGGTCTCGAAATTCCCTGATTCAAAATCTTCGATCCGAAGTCCCACAGACAACAAAACTTGTTCGGTTACCGAATAGTCACCATCGAGTGCGGATTGTGAAACGCTTATTACGGTTCCATAAGGTGTTGAGGCATCAATATGAAGATTGAAGCTGTGCTCAGAGAGCTGACCAGGCTGAAGATTGGGGACGTTGATAATTGGATTCTCGATCGTGATCCAGGGACTGATCGAACTCAGTTGTAAATCCATACTAGCCGTACTGCTCCCGGTATTGCTTATCCTTGCAATAAACTGAAGATTTTCACCGGCGTCAGGCATCCCGTTGTTGTTTCCTGCAGCGTCGTTGATGCTAAAGTTACCAAATTGGAATTGAGGGGCTTGCACAACAAGATTAAAACCACTAGTCCAGCTGTTGTTTCCATCAGAGGTGATCATTTGAAAACTAACTACCTGCTGATTAGGAATACCATGTGCGATCGTCAGTTCGAGTGCGTTGATAACTGCGATTGTGTCGCCTGCCGGAAGTTGTGGAATCTCAAATGTATGATCACCAAGAGTGATGTAAGGATTATCCGTCGTAACGGTAACGACCAAATTTGAGGCTGGCTCGAGACCAACGTTTCTCATCGCCATTTCCAGACGAATTACTTCATTATAGTCAGGCAAACCATTGTTGTTACCACCAACTCCGTCATCCACGCTGTGATGGCTGTAAACAACATACGGTCCGCTGGCTGGAATGAAAGTTACAGGAAGGCTTTGAGTCAGGCAGTTATTACCGGAAACGATGAGCTGAGCATTGCCAATTTCAGTTACTGCAGCATCAAAAACAAGCTCTGCAACACCATTGAGGTTTGTTTTTGACCTGGCAATAAGGTCTCCGTTAAACATAACGGCACATACTGCGTTGGGCATTGGAAATCCATTTAAAGCTACCGTTGCTGAGGTGGATGTTGAACCAAGTATCAGCTCACTGCTGTAACTCACTTGTGGCTGCATTGGTTCGGCTGACCAAAGGTTCAATGCCGGATCACCCAGGATGTTCAGATCATAAAAATTCCAACGAAGTGCACCTTCTTCCCATTGTCCGGGTGCCGTTACCCAGGGAGCAGTCATGATTTTGGCTTCAGTCATTGCGAGCCCCAGAGCCGATATTTTGTCAGTAAAAAAAGCATCATTCATTTCCCTGTGAAGGTGAGCGGCCGGACCTTCAGTCTGTCCTTCGTTGAACCATCCATAGCGGGAATTACCTATGACAGCTGTTGCAAAATTGTCGATGTTGACCATTCGCTCCAAGATGCAGTCATTATAATCAAATGATCCGCAATCACATCCATGTGTATGGAAAATGGCGAAGTTATGAATCACACCATTCGTTTGAGCGAAGTTGGCGTTGGTAATATCAGAATTACTCATTTTTGCAACGTAAGTCTGACTGGCATGACCCACATGGTGCACATATTGTTTACCGGCATTTATCGCATTGCGAAGCTCAGCACCTGACCACTCATCTTCTTCGTCGTACATTTTTTGAATGGTGTAATCAATTGGAATACCGTTTGTTGTATATCCATTATCACTACGGTTTCCTATGAGCAATTCGAGATAATCACTTCCCCAGGTCTCAGGTCCGCTGTAAAGATGTTCACCTGCCAGCAATGGTTTCGTAAATTCACCCAAAACAGGCTGCGTCTGGTATTTAATACTTTTATTCAGCAAACTTGCGAGTTCAGCAGCATTACTGAAAGGCAACCGGCCAATACCGATCTCCGGCAGAAGATCATCCTCTCCGGGTTCACCCCATTTTGAGTCACCATCGTTGTTCCAGTTTCCGTCCAGCGCAGCATAATACAAATCAGCCGGAATGCCACTGTCAGTATAGCCCGAGCCCGATTGAACGTAACAGTAAAAACCTCTGTATGGAATAAGTTCAACATCTCCGCCCAGAATAACGGTTTCAATCTGATGCTCCTGGTACGCAGAAATGATAAAATTCCTTATTTTCATTTGAAGGTCGGAGCCTGCAATATTGGCATTAATATATTCTGTTGTAACGACTTGTGATCTGTTTCCTTTGGTAAGATACATACTCCTTAATGGTTCAAAACTGCCAGCGAAGGATTGAGTGGTGATGATTAGTAGTTCATAATCTCCGGCAGCTTTTGATTTGTTTGGATAAGCGGCAACCATCTCGGGATTGTTGACAAGTCGGCTGATTGTACCAATTATTTCAGGTGTCGTTTTGAGAAGATTCAAGGCAGTTTGGCTGTCTTCATCAGATACTGTTTCAATTTTCACAGTTATCTTATTGTAATAAAACACCTTACCTTCAGAAGGAATATACTCTAGTGGCGTTATTGAAGAAAAAGCTACCGTAAACCCATTTAGGTAATGTGTTGACAAAACGCCAAATGGTTCTGCTGGATAAGGCATTGAACTCTTGTAGATAGCTTCATTACGTTGAAAAGCTGATTGTTTTTTTTCCGATAGTGGTTTAGAAGTCTGTGCCGGAAATAAGTTAAAAAACCCGGTGATTTCAGTTCTGTCTTCACGTATTACCTCCATACTTTCAGCTTTTGTACCAGGAGGAAGTAATAAACTGATACTTTTGTAGGGTAAAAGAGGTTCCCCTGCCCTGTTGGTAAGGAAAGTTTGTGAAAATTGAACTAAATCCATACCCATTTGCTGCCGGATGGTTGGCTGACTAAAATAAAAAGTTTGGGTTACTTGCCCTGCACTTAATGGCAAACTAATCCATGCCAAAAAGAATAAAATAGAAATTTGTTTCATGAAAATAAAATTATTAGGCTATAATATTGATATTACGGACATTATCAAAAAATCGGAACATCATAACAAGATGTTAAAATCGTTCAAAAGTAATGAAATCCATTCAGAAAGACGCAATTGAGCCCGCAAATTGTCACATAAACCGACAAGTATAGCGACTTATTCATGGAATGCTTTTGGGACTCCAGGTGGTGATAATTCTAAACCATACAGTTTCGGGCAGTTTTATCTTTCCAAAACGGCTACTCATTTCCTCAGTGATCAAATGCGATCCCTCGGAAACGAACCGGTTTCTGATTTTAAAAGATTCTAAATCAATGTATTCAGCTGATGATCTGGTTGTCTTGCCCAGATATACACCAACTCCCGTTTTCAGACTTTGTTTGAAAAAAAGCCAGTAAAGCTGATTGGTTTGGGTTAGTGCTGCCGACCAGTTTGGATTGACCACATTCTGCAAATCTCCAGGAAGTTGCGGGAATAAGTATTTGAAAACCTTTCCGCCTGCTTTGGCTTTCATGGGAATTCGCATGGCCAGGTCGAAAAAATCCGGACTGTAATAAGGTGTTGTTGTCCAACAATAATATCTGTTGCGGTCTTCTCCTTCAAAAAGCCAATGCATGGCACGCTCGCGAATCATAAAATGAATGTATTTTTTCTCAAAAGAATTTGTATGATAACGCTTGATGGTTTCGTTGATATAATCAAGCACATCATCTTGTTTAGTTTCAGATAAAAATCCAACCAGTGAAAGAGAGATTAACGAATGTTTTACCATCAAGCTACTAATCAATTGCTTTTGAGAAAAAATTTTCACACCGGGCCTCAGGTCATCCAGTGTTTTATCGCCTCCATCACCGGTAAACATAACTTTCTTGGTGTGGCGGAAGACCCTTAAAAAGGGCAGCAGGAAAGCCATATCCGCAGGATTCATTCCCTGTTTAAGGTTAAGCAGCTCAACAACATCCATCCAGCTTGTTTGAGGTAAATCAATTCTTTGATGCAGCGGCCGGCCGCCTAACCTATCGACAATCAAATCAACAGCATGCAGATCACTTTGGGCAGTTGATTCGTAGTCGGCATACGTCAACCAGGGTAATGATCGGTCGTTATTTCTGAGCAAAGAAGCAAGAAGCCTGGAATCAAGCCCTCCGCTGAGAGACAAGGCAGCATGGGGCAAGCTGTTTACCCGATTTTCAAGGGCAGAATTAAGGTGTTGTAAAAGCAAATCCATATCTTTCCTTCCAACTTCACCCGAAGGGGAAATAATCTCAAATTGATTAACCATCATGAATCTGCCATTCATCAAATCGATCTCCAGCCGACTGTGGGGTGAAATTCTTTGAATTTTGTCAATAAGGGTTTTCTCGCCCGGAATGAATCCAAAAAGGAGATTCAAAGCCTGAGCTGTTTTGTCAGGCCTACCAAATTCAGTGAGCTTGCTGAGAAAAGAAAGTTCGCGGGATATTGCCAATTTTCTGCCTTCCTTTAATAGGTATAGCGGCAAACGACCAAACCTGTCATTGACAAGGAGTGCTTGTTGCGTTTTAAAATCGATGAGCAATACAACAAACTCTCCATCTTGTTTCAAAACCCATCGATCCAGCAATTGATGTTGAAAACCAGCCGGTAAGAAGCATTTAAAAAGCTCATCAGCCATTCTATCATCAGAAGGATAGACCATCCCTTCAAAATATACACCCTGATCTCCTCGCTGCCACCAGGTTACGGGGTAGTCTTTTGGACTGTTAGAAGCAATAAAGAATCGTCGATGATCGTTAAGAATTTCGTTTACTGAATAGCCCGGTAATGGATAAAAATTTAAGGCCTTTTGTATAGCATTTTTGTCATAATTGATTGAAAACAACAAGCCGGGCATACAATTCAGGGGTTAAAAGTTGACGTTCGGAAAAATGTCAGATATTTGCGGTATTGACAAGGCGTTGCTAATGGCAACGCCACGCAGGCCAAACACAAAGATATTAAATCCAGCATAATCTGATGACAAAAAGGTTTCACCTGACACCTCCGGTTGCAAAAAATGCAGAAAACAGCCTGCGTTTTGGGTTGATGCTAAATAGCTTAACTATTGAAGCCTGGCAAGCACAAACGATTCAACTTCTTGTCAATGAAGGGCATGAACTGGTTTTGACTATTTTAAATCATGAGCAGCTTACAAAAGTCGGATTGGGCAAAAAACTGCGTGAATACCCCTACAATCAAATTTTCTTCAGGATTTGGAACAGATTTTTATTCAGACCACAGGCCAAAAAAGCAACAGACATTAGTTCTCTGACACAGAAAAGTAGCAAAATTTATTGCCTGCCGCATAGAAAAGGTATTGGTAATCATATTCAGAATCAGGATATTGCGACAATAAAGTCATACAACCTTGATTTTATTCTCCGCTTTGGTTTTAACATACTTCATGGGGATGTGCTGAATGCGGCTAAATATGGTATTTGGTCGTTTCATCATGATGATGAGCAAAAAATCAGAGGCGGCCCTCCGGGGTTTTGGGAGTTTATAGGTAAACATTCCTTCAATGCTGTGATTTTGCAAAAACTCACCGAGAAACTAGACAAGGGCATTGTTTTGAAAAAAGTGTTCTACCCTGTTATTTACCATTCTTACAAGGCACATCTTAATCAGATTTATTTTGAAAGTAGCATATTGCCATTGCAACTTTGCCGTGAAATGGTTTTCCAACCACTTAAATTTGAACAATCAGTTTCAAAAGCACCGGTTTTTTATCCCCCATCAAACCGGATGATGATGCATTATCTGTTTGTGAGTGCTCAACGTCGCTTGTGGTTTCACATCAAAGATGTTTTTACACAAGAAGATTGGCATATTGGGTTCATAAATAATAAACCCATCCTTGAGAAGGATTATTTCCAACATTCGGATGTCAGCTGGTTGCCACGTCAAACAAAATCTTCCTATTTAGCAGACCCATTTTATCTCGAAACAGAAAAAGATCACTATATCATTGCTGAAAAGTTTGATTATTCCAACGGAAAGGGAAACATTGTTTTGTTAAAAAGATCTGAGAATTTCAATTGCTCCAAAGTACTTATTGATAGTGATTTACATTATTCATTTCCTTTTGTTTTTCGCTACCGGAATGAGGTATTCTGCTTACCTGAATGCCATCAGAATTCAACACTACAGCTTTTTCGTTTCGATGAAACAAATGAAAAGTTGCTGAAATCAGCTGATTTGTTGGAAGGCTTTGCTGTTGTTGATCCCATTTTGTTCCAACATGAAAACAGGTGGTGGCTGTTTTTTACATCAAAGCTTTTTCCTAGTGTTCATCTGTATGCTTTTTATGCTGATTCGCTGTTTGGTGAATTTAAACCTCACCATCTCAACCCTGTAAAAACGGATATACGGTCATCAAGAAATGCAGGTGCAGTTTTTTCGGAAAACGAACAGCTTATTCGTCCGGCTCAGGATTGCTCCGATCATTATGGGAGGGCAGTCAATTTGTGTTTGATCAAGCATTTAAGCCCTGAGACCTTTGAAGAAACTGTTGTTTACAGGGTTTCACCTGATGAAACACTATACACCAAAGGGTTACACACTTTTAATCTTGCTGCCGGCAAGGCAATTGTTGATGGCAAAAGATATGTTTTCACCTTTACCGGTTTCATGCATCAACTACGTAGCAAACTAAAAATCAAATAATGTTCAGAAAAATCCTGGGAACATCAGCTACAAGGGTACTTCATGCCTTCTCCAACATCTTAATATTGTGGATGGCAGCTAATTACCTTGGGAAGGAGTCCTGGGGCCTGGCCGGACTTATAATGGTTGATGTTAGTTTAATCTTGCTAGTTACTGATATGGCTGGTAATTCTGTGGTATATTTTATGTCGAGGCGGAGTTTTTTCAGCCTGGCAAAATGGTCGCTCCTTTGGTTGGGTCTTATACTCCTGACAACAATTATCCTTTTCAGAATCATGATGTTCATTCCTTCAGTTTATCATCTAGTGATTCCCGAAGGGTACTCAATACATATCGTTTTTCTTGTTCTGTTTGCAGCAATACATGGGCTCATTCTCAATTTTTTTCTGGGAAAAGAAAAAATTCAATACTACAATTCACTCTTTAGCCTTCAATTTATCAGCATGTTTTTGGCCATGGCGGCATGTATTTTTGTTTTTAAAATTAGTGATGTAATGGCCTATATATTTGCTTTTTACGTTTCATACGTTATCACTATTATAACAGGAATGTTCTTAATTTGGCCTATCTATCTCAATGACCACTCCAAACAACATGCTAATCTGCGCGAAATGCTTTCTTATGGACTCATGACACAAATATCAAGCATTGTGCACCTTCTGAATAAACGATTGGGGTTTTACTTTATTCGAAAATTTTCGGGTTTGGGCTCAGTGGGAATATATCAATCCGCTGCACAAATAACTGAAGGTCTGCGTATTATTGGACAAAGTATTGCCCTCGTCCAAATGTCTGCTATCAGCAATTCCAAAGATGAAGGCTACGCAAAACAACTTACCATTCAGTTGCTTAAAGTTTCT
>JANJXG010000013.1 GCA_024709145.1 Bacteroidales bacterium
TATGCCAAAACCATTGTCAGAAAAGGCGCTTCGATTGGTGCCAATGCCACCATTGTTTGTGGACATGAAATTGGAGAGTATGCTTTTATTGGCGCCGGCGCGGTGATTACAAAAGAAGTTCCCGCTTATGCCCTGATGGTAGGTAACCCAGCGCGGCAAAAAGGCTGGATGAGCGCGTATGGCCACAAGCTTCATTTTGACGAGAAAGGACTGGCTGTGTGTCCGGAAAGCCATGAAGCTTATCTGCTTTCTGATGGTAAAGTCACCAAGGTTGAGAAACCCTGAAAATCAAATTTGTTTTTTGCCGATTTAGACACTATTTTTGAAAAAAATAACCCCATGAAAATTCTCGTCACCGGCGGAACCGGTTACATCGGTTCACACACTGTTGTTGAGCTTCAACAGCAAGGTTTTGAAGTTGTTATAGTTGATAACCTCTCCAATTCTCAGGCTTCTGTGGTGGATGCCATTGAAAAAATCTCCGGTGTCAGACCTCTCCTTGAGGTCTTTGATTTGGTTGACAAGGAGAAAACGGCCGATTTTTTCCACCAACACAATGATATCAAGGGCGTTATTCATTTTGCTGCTTTTAAAGCGGTTGGAGAATCTGTGGCCAAGCCTTTGCTCTATTACCGCAACAACCTGGTTTCACTGATGAACATCCTCGAAAGCATGGGTGAAAATAAAGTTGAGAATCTTGTATTTTCCTCATCCTGCACAGTTTACGGGCAGCCCGATGAGCTTCCGGTGAGTGAGAAAGCACCCATCAAAAAAGCCGAGTCGCCCTATGGCAACACCAAGCAGATTTCGGAAGAGGTGATACAAGACACGCTGAAGTCATTGCCACTGAAAGCAATTGCACTGCGGTATTTCAATCCGATTGGCGCACATGAATCCGCACTCATTGGCGAGCTGCCTTTAGGTGTGCCCAACAACCTGGTGCCGTTTATCACGCAAACTGCCATCGGTATCAGACAGCAGCTCAACGTGTTCGGTGATGACTACAATACACCCGACGGTACGGCTGTGCGTGACTACATCCATGTGGTTGACCTGGCGCAGGCACATGTGGTGGCCGTGAAACGCATGATCGAAAACAGGATGAAACACAACTTCGAAATCTTCAATCTGGGCACAGGCAATGGATTCTCCGTGCTGGAGGTGATCAAATCTTTTGAGAAGGTTTCCGGCGAAAAACTGAATTACAAAATCGTAGGCCGTCGGGCAGGTGATGTGGAGCAGGTGTGGGCCGACCCATCCTGGTCGAATGAAGAATTGGGTTGGAAAGCAAAAAAAAGTCTCGACGAAATGAATGCCTCCGCCTGGAAATGGGAAAAGGCATACAGGGGAAAGGAGTAAATTTAAATAAGAAAATTGTTCTCACTAAAAGATGAAAAAAAAGGATTCGATAATAAACTTTCTTAGCTGCTTTTGGTGAAAGAGTCAAAACAGAAAGAGACAGGAAGATATCATAAAGTTTCATAAAGAAACAGCTCATGAATACGAAAATCAACTGCATTTGCGTCTGCAGTTAAAAATATTAAAACCTCAAAACATGAAAAAAATACTCATCACAGGAGGAGCCGGATTCATCGGTTCACATGTTGTTAGGCTGTTTGTTAACAAATATCCTGACTACCAGATTTACAACCTTGACAAACTCACCTATGCGGGCAACCTTTTCAATCTGAAAGATATAGAATCGAAACCAAATTATCATTTTATCAAAGCCGACATTGTTGACAGCGCTGCTATGCTATCACTTTTTGAAAAGCATCAGTTTGATGGCGTTATTCACCTGGCTGCCGAATCGCATGTGGACCGTTCCATTGCCAACCCCATGGAGTTTGTGATGACCAATGTGATTGGCACCGTGAACCTGCTCAACGCAGCACGCCATCAATGGAAAGATGCTATGGAAGGAAAGCGTTTTTACCACATCTCCACCGACGAAGTGTATGGTTCATTGGGCGATACGGGTTTTTTCTACGAAGACACAGCTTACGATCCTCACAGCCCTTATTCCGCTTCAAAGGCAAGCAGCGATCATTTCGTGAGGGCCTATCACGACACCTTCGGTCTGCCGGTGGTTATTTCCAATTGCTCCAACAACTACGGCCCAAACCAGTTTCCTGAAAAACTGATTCCGTTATTCATCAACAATATCCGCCACAACAAGCCGTTGCCTGTGTACGGAAAAGGGGAGAATGTGCGCGATTGGCTTTTTGTAGTGGACCATGCCCGTGCTATCGATGTGATTTATCATCAGGGCGGCAATGGCGAAACGTATAACATTGGCGGACACAACGAATGGAAAAACATCGACCTCATCAAAGTGATGTGCCGCATCATGGATGAGAAACTGGGCCGGACTGCCGGCACCTCCGAACAACTGATCACCTATGTGAAAGACCGCGCGGGACACGACCTCCGCTATGCCATTGACTCGGGCAAGCTTCAGAAAGAATTGGGTTGGGTCCCCTCGCTGCAGTTTGAAGAAGGCATCCGCCTGACCATCGAATGGTATCTCTCCAATCAGGAGTGGCTCGACACCGTGACCTCAGGCAATTACCTGAAATATTATGAAGAGCAGTATGTGATACGGTAGCTAGAAACTATCATTGACGGACATCGTAATGTAAGCTGCACAGTTTAAACCCGTGCCCAATGTCCGAATTTCCGGTCTTAGCACCGGATGAAATCACAATTACTTTTGTGAAATTGATCTGGACTGGTTGACGCAATCATTTAGTAATCAGACCAAATATCGACCAAATGAACAGCCTGCTGATTTTTCAGGTTCTGATTTGCAATATGCAAATATTAATTTCACCTTATCTCAACGAAAAAAAGTACCAAGCAACATCAGAAAGAAATAGCAATCTACATATTTCGTACATACATCATGAAATTTGCTCATATTGATTCCTTGATTTCATACATTTGTAAAAAAAAACATGAATAGACCGGCATCAATGCTTTTTGCGATTGTAAGCATTTTCATGCCGGTTATTTCAGTAGCCACTGATGCTGATTCAGGTAAAGCATTCATAGAAAAAGCCACAATTTTTTTGTATTCAAGATCAGATAGTATCGTCTTGATTTCATCATTTGCTGACGCTTCGCTTCGTAGCGGAACAAAAAATGACAGTGCAAGCGCGCATTTTATCAAAGGAATGATGCATAAAGTGCGGGGAGAAAGGTCACTCACCAAAGATCAATATCATGCAGCTTTTCGACTGGCCTCGGAATTAAAGAATGAAAGATTGAGGAATGAAATTATGATTCAGCAAGCTATTCTGGAGCGTGAGGAGCGTAACTACAAAGCTGCAGGCCGATTGATTCAGGATGCGCTGGTATATTTTCAAACTCAGGGCGATAGTTTAAACCTTTACAGGTCTTATTTCGAATATGGTCAATTGCTTTATGACGAGGGCAGGTCGTCAGCTGCGCTTCATCATTACATTTCGGCACAAAAATATATTCCTGTGAGACTGAAAGCCTTTGCAGAGGCTGAAGTAAACAAATCAATCGGAATGACTTACTTAAAACTTGCCGGATTGTTTGATCAAATAAAACCCGAGAAGGCCGCAATTTATTTTAAGGAATCAGCAAGATACCTCAGCATGGCCTTGCCTTATTATGAAGCATCAGGGCATCCTTTTGGTATTTGTTATTGCAAATTATACCTGACAGAATCTTACATGAAATCTGGCGAGGTTGATAAATCGAAAGAGCTCTTCAATCAATGCAATAGCTGCAAAGAATATCCCGACAATGAGATCCAGATCAGATATATTCAACTTCAGGCAAAGATTTTTGAAGAAGAAGGAAAAACGAAAATGGCTGTTGCCCACCTCCAACAAATCAATGCTCTTAAATTCAGATTGTTGTCGCCAATGGTATTTCACGAAGCATATCAACAACTTGGGATGTTGCTTTACAAAGTAAATGAAAAAACAAACGGGTATAACATCCTTTTGGAAACTGCGGCCTGGTTTGAGCAAAAAGGAATTTGGCTAAAGGCTTATGAAGCGACCAGTTGGTTAGCAATGAATTACGAACAGGATCAAAAGATTGACCTGGCACTCCTTGCCAGTAAGAAAGCAGGACACTTCAAAAATCTGGTTGTCAACGAAGCAGACATGGAAATTTTTGATGCATTAAGATATCAATACAAGACCGATTCGTTAGAAGCAAAACTGGAAAAAGCAGAAGAGGCAAGCGAGCTTCAGCGCAAACAGATTGTATTTTTAGTTGTTACAACCATCCTCGCTGGTATTCTGATGTTGCTGGCTCTTGTTTTTGTGATGATGAAACGCAAAAAAGAAATTTTGTCGAAGCAGCTAGCGTTGGAAACAGCCGCAACCCTAAGAAAAGAAGCTGAGGTGAGGCAATTATTGATCGACCAGCTGAAAACAGCGCAAGAACTGGCCCAACAGAAAGCAGCCACCAGCAAACTTGAAGCTGAAAAAAACGAGCAGGAACTGTTGCTCAACGCACTCAGGAAAACTGAAGTGATGAACCTCCAAAAAGAAATGCTTTCAAAACTTTCACCCTTCGCTACCAAGTTAAGTAAAAAGAACGATCGTGATGTTTTTGAAAGTCTACTCAACGATTACAGACATGCTGCAGAATCTGATCCTATGGCACAGTTCGAGATGGTATTTAAGCAGGCCTATGGCAGCTTTTTTTCCAAACTTACCGAAATAGCACCTGATTTAACAAGATCGGAAATCCAGATTGCCGTGATGCTACGACTGAATCTCACAAGCAAAGAAATTGCCCATATTTTAAGGTTAACAACTGCCACAATTGAACGAACACGACATCAAATCAGACAAAAACTGAAACTGGATCCAAATCAGCAATTGAATGCTTACCTGATGGCAATTGGTTAAGAGATTCTCCGGCTTTCCTTGAAAAATTTCACTTCTCCGAATCAAAATCCGTTGGTACAATTCACCTCATATCAATGGCTTATTATGGAATTCAAAACCCTCTTAACGGTTGAATGAAGGGTGCAGTTGACAATGTGCAATCTCTTCCTGTTCTCTATTCTTATTTTATAAACTACTGTTTCTTAACACTTTATAAAGCAGGTAAACGATGAATTTCTGGTATTAAGAAATCGAAAGGCTAATCTTAACATCTCATAATCAATTAGATAAAATCGTTATACAAGATTTTTACATGTTTTTTATCCGCCTAAGATGCAGTTTTTCCTGCCTGGAATGCTTACTTTTGATAATCTTCAAAAGATCACTAAACAACCGGAACACAAAAAATTCACATTCAAGATGGTATAGTTCAGGCACGTTAAAACATCCCTGATAAACAAATCTTTTTTTATTGACAGCAGAAAAGAAGCTGACAAGCAGAAGATATACCCTCCGGCAGAAAAAAATGAATTGAGTGAATTGCATGAAGTGTGAGTTGATATTTTGTCAAAAATTCACAACTGATTGTCAAATGAACATTAACTGATTGATTAAAAAAAGCAAATGAGTATACAAATAATGACAGTAAACGACTTATGGAACTTGCTTATTGCTGGACGAAGTATGCCACAAATCGAATGCTGGTGGTTCCAACACAATGAAGAGTCCCAGGTATTAGTAATCCACAACCAGCGAAAACAGGGTATCCTCAATGTTAAGCTTACTTTCTATTGTCTATCCGGCCGTAAGTACGAAATCATTCTGCCAAAGCTTAAAGGTCAATGGCAGGAAAAGATAGTTCTTTCCAACTTACCAGATTGGTCAGAAAAGCCGGGAGAAAAATGTATCGCCTTGATTTCATTGCAGTTTGCATCCAACACCTTTTTTTATCGCAACTTGAATAGTAAGGTCAAATTCTGCAACAAGCCTCATGGAAAACTAATCAGCGATCTTCAATATTTTGCGAAAAAGTGACTAGCCGACAAAAAAAATGACTCACCCCGGGTGAAGTCATTTTTATCTGCTGACATGAACTCAGGTTGAGCTTTCAACCTGACAATTTAAACCAATTATTATTCCAACAATTTCTATTTAAAGCTACTTCATTTTTTTTGAAGCATCAATTCAAAATTTCCGGATGCTGTTTCGAAAGCAAACTACATGTTTAGTCAACCCATCCACGCTCAGGCAGACGAAGAATTGTTGTAGGCCGCATGTCCGTTGCTAAGTATCTTTCTGATTTCCAATTCTGAGGTTTTAACATTTAGAAGCTGAAAGGCATATTCCAAGGTAGAACAAAGTGATGCAAAATACTTTGTTTTATCGATTAGCTGAATGAAAAGTATGACAAAAATGGTTGTTTTAGGGCAGTCAGTCAAAAATACAAAACGCATATTTTCATGTAGTTGCGTATTGTTAACGATCGATTGAATAGTCTTTTTGCCATCCATATAACTAAACGAAAACTCAGCCTCACGCAGGTCAATTAAACACTTGGTTGCTTTTGTTTCATTCAACTGCTTCATCATTTCATGGATTTCAGTTTCAAGCGTTGCCAAATCCGACTTACCATTCCACTTAATGACTGCAAGTTTTTCTGTTGCTAACAAGAAGAATATATCTTTCATATTTAGCATGTTATTGGTTTCTACAATTCCTTCCCAGGCTATTGAAAAAGCAAACAGCGATGGTAGTATAGCGACTCTGCCTATTGGCAGAGTCAGCTATCAACTAATCAAGAATAAAAGTGTTGGTTTGCAAAAGGCAGTTGGATGCGCTATTCTTCCAGCGTGCTTTTTTCCTCTTTAAAATGCAGATAGACTTTCCTAACGCCATAGGCTGCGCCAAGTGTCAGAATGATTGCGAGTCCGCTTCCAACAGGGGCCCCGCCTCCCGGGATATCATTATTCCCGCCGTGCGGATCGCCTGGAGGTGGCGGAGGACCTTGAGCAAGCAGCACAAAACTGCCAAAAGTGAACAGTAAAGCCAGACTGAATTTGATGATCTTTGTTTTCATATCCTTCATTTTTTCTTTAGATTTTTACTGTAAAAACACTTTTGTTGAAGTGGTTTGAATCCCGTTGCTCAAACGTACGATGTAGACACCTTCCGGGAGGCTTAAGCCAATTTCCTGCATGCCAATCCCATCGGTTTTTCCATTGTAAACCCGTTGACCAAGCTGATTATAGAGCTCAACCAGGGTTTTGGTTTTGAGGTCACGAACAACCAGATTTTCACCTTTGGCAAAAACCATCGGCTTTGGTTGGGTAATTTCGGTGTTTCCAACAGGGTTGAAATGTATCAGGAAGCGGTCGGGGCTGTCACCCTCTTCAGCAGTAAACTGATAATGCGCACCCGGACTAAGAATTACAGTGGTATTTGTTTTGTTATCAGTAAGATACAACACTTCATTGCTTAAAGTTTCAGCCAACTCGATATAGAATTCGTTGGCAGTTGTTTTCTCAAAGCCTAGTGGTATTTCCATATCAGGAATGATTCCGGGAAGTGTATTTACACTGAACATGAGGTTATTGGATTTGCTGTAGAATTTTGGAGCGTAACCCTGCAGGAAATATCCGTCGTGGGCAAGGTCGAAATCTTCTGTAGCATCTGCATTAAACCGGATTACGGTGCGTTGGGCGCTGCCATCAGACGGGCTGTGTGCCAAAAGAACAATTCTTTCATCTGTAGATTTGTACCAGTTTGTACCTCCGTGTGTTCGGGCAGCTTTGGGAATGGTGAGGCTGGTTGTTGCTGAATTTGACAGATAAACCATGAAACCGTTCATGGCAGGAATCAAATCTCCCGGAGAATCCAGTTCAACATAAGCTTTGGCAGTCCGATCCCAAACATGGGCTACACCTCCGATGTTTCCAAGACTCCAATCGCCTGTATTCCATGAAATTGCGCTTGGATAAGGGTTTCCCACGAGATTATAACCCACATAAACATCCGAACCACCCCGAACAACAGGAATGCTCACATTGTTACTGTTGAGTGTTCCGGCAAAGGTTTTGGTATCGGTATTCTGGTAGGCAACAAGGTAGCCACGGCCGGGAATGAAATTTGTTCCTCCATTCCAGCCGGCAAAATTTGGTCCTTTAAAATTGCGCCATGTTTGAGCAGCCTCGTCCCAACCGTAGAAGTCGTAGCTTGTTGAGGGATCCGGTGTAAAGCTACCGTTGATAGCCTGGGTGGTCATGGGTGAAGAAAGCATGTGCCAGCCGTCGTTGGAGGTGGTCCAGGTGCCGCCGGCAATGTATCTGTCAACCGATACATCGCCACAGGTGATGGTACCGTTCTGAATGAAAGAACCTCCGCTGCTGATTTTCAAAAAATCAACAAGGTTAAGGTTTCCCGACTGCTGTGTGAGTTGTCCGCCGCTCGCAACCGTAATGCTGTTGGCTTTGGCTTCGGCTGTATTGATGGTGATGGTGCCACCTGACTGAATGGTGATGTTGTGGCCCGGACCAGGTTCGGTCAATGCACCAAAGTTGCCAATCCACGCACTTGTTGAGCTCCAATCACCTCCGGCTGGGTTGCTTGTCAGTGTGGCAAAACCGGAGACGGAGCCGTTAGTCATAGTAGCATCATGTTCAACACTAGAAACATCCATATATTTAGCATATACGAAGGATAAATCCGAAAGTCCCCCATTGAATGTGAAACGTAAATCAAGTAATTTGCTGGTTCCAAGCGTAAACGCAGTCGCATTAACTACATCATAAATATCGATGTTGATTATGCCAGAATTGTATTCATTAACATAGATTGCTACTGGCGAACTGGAACCAAAATCAAATAAATTTGTTACACCTTCAAAAGTCAAGGCACAATCATCATAGGTCAATTGAATGACTACTGCAATTGATTCAGGAAAAGAAGTAACATGAATAGGAATATTTACAATCGTTCCAAAATCACTGGAATTCAGCGACATGTTAGCTGGTAAACTAACTCCTTGACCATTGCTTGAAATACTAAGCTGAATTAAAGCTGCAAATAAGAAGATTAACTTTTTCATATAAAGTCGTTTTTAGGTGTTTCTATTCTCTATAAAGATGGGGTGTGTGAACCATTGATGTCACCTGTACAGATACCCAGAATATCAACATTGACAAGGTTCACATTAATGACATTTATGGAAATGTTTTGAAAATTCCAGGAAGGTCTATTCCAGCCCATAGTAGATCCAGTAGTTATTCTGTTTCTGATTCTGATTCCATCGAAAGCATTCACTGCATTGCTATTATCGATGTCTGCACTAATAAGAAATAAACCGGTCAATGGGTTGGTTCCATTTATATGACTTCTAAACCGAATATCATCAAATGAGTTAAATCCCCCCCACGGTTTTGTCGTACTTGCTGTAAGCAAATAGTTTCCGGCGGGCACATTTTCAAAAGTGTATGCACCTGTTCCGTTGGTAGTTACAGTTGCCAGGGTAGTCAATCCGTCAGCAGTTTTAAGGTAAACCGTTGAATTGGTAATGGGTCGAGCCGGCCCTGATGTATTGGCATATTTGAGAACTCCACTCACGCTGAAAACTTGAATAAAATTAGCAGTAAATGTAAGGTCATTTGTTGGCATTACAAAGCTTGTGGAAGAATTTGTCGGGTCGGCGAGTAAATTATTTTGGGCTCCTGTCCAACCAGTGAATTCGTAGCCCGAAGGAACGGTTGTGCTTATGTTAACCGTCTGGCCTACTGCATAATTTCCAGCTCCTGTCAGGCTAGCACCTATGTTGTTGGGACTTGCCTGAAGGTTAAGATCAAAGTATTGTATGCCATCGGTGATCAAACCGTCAGTATAACTAACGGATGGAAATGCCGGAAAGATGGGTGGGATATTTTGATTGATCTCACAAGAAGTGCCAAAAACAATATCGGAAGATCCTCCGTTGAAGGTAAAACGAAGATCGAAGAGTTTTTGTCCGTTGGCAAGTGAAACGTTTGTTCCGCTTAAATTGGCAGTCCAGGAAATGCTCATTTTGTTTCCACCAACAAAATTACTACTGATGCTTCCACCCAATCCGGCATTGACATTTTGCAAGCTCACAGTCCCTTGCAACACAGCGGGGTTTTCAAACTCGATGTTCAGTAAAAAGCCGGCCACGTTGTAGAAGTTAGAAACGGTTACCGGGACGTTGACAAGCTGTGACTGATTAGCCTGAACCTCGGCAATGGTGAGGCCCGGATTAAGATCGGCCATGTTTACTGTTCCGTTGGTATAGGTCACAGCCAAAGCACGCCCGTTGGGATCAGATACTTCGTTTTGGCTGGTGATGAATGTCAGTTGGCCATCATCACCATGGTAGGTGAAATTCAGGTCGAGCAGTTTCCCGTTTAAAAACGTTGCTGTTCCATACCAATAGAGACGGACTGTGTTACCGGAAACAACACTTGCTTCGATGTCGGCAAGCGCCGGGTTATTCAAACCGGTAAAAGTCATTACTTTGGGATTAAACAATATATCAAGGTTGAATGCACCCACACCGGTGACTGCCGAAGAGAAATTAACATTCAAAGGTACCAATAGTCCTGAGCCGGGAATCTGATTGTTCATCACCGGAAGGGAAACAGATAAATTGGTACCTGCATGGCTCAGAACCACGATTCCCAGGATAATTGCGATTGTTGAAATAATTCTTTTCATAGTGAATAAGTTTTAAAGTTGGTTAAAATCCGGCTGCAACCAAGACTGGCTGCAGCCGAATGTTTTATTTTACCTTATCACAACTACTCTAAGGTGTTTACTGTAGTTCTTTCCGGCAGCCTGAAGTTGCAACTGAATCATATAAACACCAGGCTTCATATTGTGCAACACAGCAGCTGCACTCACTTTATAAGCACCGGTATTCTGGTATTCGTTAACCAACCGAACTATTTCAACGCCTTGCAAATTAAGCAGTGACATGGTTACATCAGCATCAACAGGCAATTCGTAGACAATATCGGTCTTGTCACTGAACGGATTGGGATAAGCATTAAGCATGATCTGTTTTTCGAATTGATCAGCCAGGCCGACATTTACATTATCCACACCATAGGTAATCAATCCGGCATTGACAAGCATTGCTTCAGGGTCGGCAAATTCTGTCTGACTGTCGAGATAGAACAATGTCATGTCGGGTTGAACAGTTGCGATGGTTTTCATAACCAATTTAAACAGCTGGTCATTGGCATTAAAAGTGTTGCCAGCCGGATTGGTCCAGAAAATCCGCAGCATACTTTGATCAATGCTGAAGTATAGATCACTGAGATTGCTTTGGATGTCGATAATCTCTACCAAATCAGGGTTGTAGGCCATGTAAATGGTCATGGCACCCAAATTTGCATTGGTATTGATCCGGAAAGGCAATTCAAATTCATCACCTTGCTGCACATACATCACATCGTCGGTAAGCACTGGTTCAAGCAAACGTTTAGAAGAACAAGGTATGTAAGAGCCATTCACATCACCAAACAACCGAACCGAAATATCTGACAGCTGATTGGCAACCACAGGTGCATTCAGTACGGCTGTTGTTGTACCTGTATTTACAAAATTGGTGCTGTTGGCATTGAACGCCCAATCACCCGACGGGAATACATAGGCTGGATTTTCAGGATACAACACCCTGTAGCGCAGTGCAAGAGGATCGCTGTTCGTGACAGTACCATTGCCCGTTACATCAGCCACATGGTTAATGAAGTTAACCGGTTGCCAATAAGATGGCGAGTTGCCAACCAGGTGATTCTGAATCACCATGGCATCGGTTGCATTCACACCAGCCCAGCAATAAAGGCTGCTATTCACATTGGTTCTTAAGGCAGCAATGTCAGCCACCGGCACATTGGTAAAGCTAAATTTACCTGTAACGTCTGTGATGGAGGTATACAAGACATTACTGTTCACATCAAGCAATTCAACCGTTACACCAGACATAGGAGCATCAGCAGATCCAACTTTGCTGTATTTCACGAAGGCACTGAGGTCAGCGTTCTGTGCCGGACCAACTGTTAATGTTCCAACGGCATAAGTAATGTTATAATTGGACAGAGCAGTCGATCCTCCGGCAATGGCATTAGCAGCAAGTATATCATAATCTCCCGGCAAGGCTGATGCACCGGCACCGGCACTGCTCAGGCTCACTGATGCAATCGACTCACCTGCAACAATTCCTGAAGCCACAAACTCATTACCTGTAAATACATAGGTTGTGTTGTAAGTCTTGGTGATGTCATTTGGAATTATTGTCAAGGCTTTGGCAGAGATGGTGGCATAAGCAGTACCAGAATTAACCGGCAGGCTGTAATTGACACCATGTGTGCCACCTGTGATGGCGATATTGGAGTAAAGGACTTCCTTGTTCAGCCCTACATTGGCATCTTCAAAGGCCACACCAAAACTGTAAGAGATATTATCTGAAGGAATAATGCGGTTGTCGAGGAAGCCAGTTCCGGTTACAGTGGTCGTTCCATCGTAAACTTTTGGCGAAGCTGCGAAATTGCTCAGGGTCAACTCAAATGGATTTACTGTTAACACACCATTTACATACGAAATGTTGTAATTTGTAGGATCGAACCCATTTGATCCCGTTGCATTGGAGGGAACGATGGCATAATTACCGGCAAAAGCGTTAAACACTGTACCGGTACTTAACAGATTGACAGAAGTTACCGATTCACCAAAAGCCATCACTCCTGTGACTACAAACTGACTGGTTCCCAAATCAAGGACGTTGCCATATGTCTTGGAGCGGTTATTGGCGGTAATCATAATTGGTCTTTCAGTGATAGTAAAGTTTGCCGGGTTGTATGACAGCAAATAGTTTGAATGCAGTGACAGTGTGCCCTGGTTGATATCATAAATATCAACATCCTCACCAGCCACGCGCACGATATCACCACTAAACACATCAGCACCAATAAGTTCTGGCGCATAAGTATAAGTGAGCGTCGGATCACTTTCGCCATAAACTTTGGTTTTTGCAACGGCTTGAACCGTGATGACCAATTGATCAACAGTAATACTTACTGAGGCATTGGCTGCATTGTAGTTTGCTGTTGAAGCAGCGGTTACCTGCAGATTATGTGTACCAACAGCCAGTAATGAACCGGAGGCAGGGCTGTAATCAAGTGCACCGGTAGCCGAACCGCCGGCCACACCGCTCACTGTTGCATTAAGCTGGGTTGCACTGAGTAAGGTTCCATAGGTAATGTTAGCCGGAGCAGACCAGCTGATTGTTTGATCTGCTTTGTTCACCAGGATGTCAACGGTTGCAGTGGCTTCGTTGTAGTTATCAGTTGCCGCGGCACTTACCGAAAGGGTGTGAGTTCCGGCACCAAGCATCGTACCTGCAGCAGGTGTATATGTCAGGGAACCGGGAGCGGAAGCTCCTGGATCAGCAGCTCCGGCTACAGTGGCATTGAGTTGTGTATCGCTAAGTAAGGTACCATAGGTAACAGCAGCAGGAGTTGCCCAACTGATTGTTTGACTGGCTTTGGTAACGACAAGTGTCACATTTGCATTTGCAGCATTGTAATTGTCTGTAGCAGCTAGGTTTACTGTAAGTGTATGGCTACCGGCATCCAGTAATGTATTGGCTGCCGGAAGATATGTTGCGATACCTGTCGCGGAGCCGCCTGCAACGCCCGATACAACAGCATTCAGCTGGGTATCACTCAGGCGTGTTCCATACACGATGTCGGCTGGATTGCTCCAGGCAATGTTTTGATCAGCTTTTTCGACCACGATGGTTACATCGAACGTTGTTTCGTTGTAGTCTGCAGTTGAGGCAGCTGTTACGGTGAGTGTATGCGAACCAGCGGCGAGCAAGGTTCCGGCAGCAGGGCTGTAGGTGAGTGAACCAGGAACTGAACCGCCTGACACACCTGAAACAGTTGCATTGAGCTGTGTTGCTGAAAGCAAAGTACCATAAATGATGTTTGCAGGATTGGACCAAACGATGGTTTGATCGATTTTTTCAACTGTAATTTCTACCGTCGAAGTAGCAGCCTTGTAATTGTCGGTCGCGTCCACGTTAACTGTAAGTGTGTGCGTTCCGGCACCCAGAAGGGCATCAGCTGCCGGACTGTAGGTAACAGCTCCGGTCTGACTACCACCAGCGACTCCGGTTACAACTGCATTCAGCTGTGTATTACCAAGCAATGTGCCATAAGGTACATTGGCAGGATTGGACCAACTAATGTTTTGTTCAGCTTTGTTAACAGTAATCAAAACTGTCTTTGAAGCAGCATTGTAATTATTGGTAGCAGCAGCGTTAACTGTCAGCACCTGATCAGTTCCGGCATTGAGCATGGCATCAGAAGCCGGTGAATAGGTAAGCGCACCCGGAGCAGATCCACCTGCAATGCCGGTAGCGACCGCATTCAGTTGTGTATCCGAAAGCAGTGTGCCATAAACAATTGCTGCTGGTGTTGCCCAGTCAATTGTTTGATTCACTTTAAAGATATCAGCTGTGAGCCCTGCAGGTTGAAGCAGCGTGTAATTGCCTGCGGCAGTGCCCCCAAGTGTCAGGTTGGCAACAACAGCAATGTCTGTTCCGGCATCAGCTTGTGCAAAGGTGCCTGTTCTTCCATTAATGGTTACATTGTCGCTACCCAGAATGTTCACAAGGCTTCCACCAGAAATGTGAGCCAATGTTGTGCCATCATAATCTTTATCATCGGCTGCAGCGCCTGAAATGGTGAGCTGCCGCGGATTAATGGTAAAGATCCCGGTTTGTTTTACAATGGTGTAATTAGCAGCCTGAGGCGTACCGAATACATCAATTGTATATGTTCCAACATTCTCACCACCGATACGATAAATGATGTAAGTGCCTGTTACTACTGACGGGGAATCGTTGTTGGCGAGGCCAAGCCAGGTAATGGTAAACACTGGATCGATGTTCCCATAAATCTTTGATTTGTTGTCAAGCACCATGGTAAGCTCACGACGGGTAATTTCAAAATTAGCTGCTACAAAGGTTATGGCGTAATTTCCGGCCATGTTCAAGCCGCTACCATCGTTATCATTGATAACAAGATTACCTTGGTTAATAGAATAAAAACCAATGTTTTCTCCGGCTGCTCTTTCCAATGCGCCTGCGAATGCATCGTTAGTTGCAAGTGGATAGAATCCGGCATCAGCCGATGTTGTATAACCAAATGGAAGCGGGTCAGCATTGCCATAAACTTTTGTTTGACCAGTGTTGACAACAACCTTAACAGGTCGTTTACCAATAGCTGCAGTTGCTGTTCCAGTGTTGGCAGCTAAAACATAATTGTTTTGATCTGAACCGCCCGAAATGGCAAGATTAGTGAAATTTACCGGTTTTGCTATTCCGGCATGCTTATCAGCAAATGCCGCATCGAAACTAAATGTTAAACCATCGCCACCAACACGGTCATCATCAAATCCAGCACCTGTGGCAGTTGTGTTTCCATCGTACATTTTGGCGTCAGCTACAAAATTACTGAAGTTCAGTGTGCGGACTGTGATATCGGCCTGAGCTGTACCTGATGTAGTTACAAGGCTATAATTATTTACATCAGCGCCACCTGAGATTGAAATATTGGTATAATTAACATCTTTGTCAACACCCACATTTTTATCACTGAAAGCCACACTATAGGCAAAAGTGAGGTTATCACCGGCAAGTCGGTTGTCGTCGAAACCAAGTCCTGACAAGACATTGGTGTTGCCATCATACACTTTATTGCCTGCTGCAAAATTGCTTAGAGTCAATTCACGTGCAGTGATATCGCCTTTTGAGGACAAAGGAGCCATACTATAGTTGGTTGCAAGTCCGCCATTATCGCCGTCGGCAAGGATGTAACTGATGGTGGTAGCTTTATCTGTTCCGACATTTTCATTTGAAAAATCAGCGGCTGAGGCAGTAATGTTGAGTGTTTCAAGACCTACCAGGTTATGAATACTTCCCAGCACAACTGTTCCTGTGGCGGGTGAGCCATCATATGTTTTGCTGTTGACAGAGGAATTAGCTGTCAGCGGACGGGTGATTATCTCACCTGTAGCTGAGCCGTTGGCAAGGCTGTAATTGGTTGCCAAGCCACCGTTCTCACCGTTTAAAAGTGTATAAGAAACAGCAACGGTGTATTGACCAACATCCTTTCCGCTGTAATTAGCTGCAGAACCATTGATATTCAACGTTTCAGCTCCAACAAAACCACTCAGAATGCCGAGTGAGAGGCTTCCGGGGTTTGTTGTTCCGTCATACACTCTTGAAGCAATTGAAGGAGCACCGATTGTCAATACTTTTGGTGAAACCACAGCTAAAGCTGAGCCATTGGCCAGGGTGTAGTTGGAAGCGAGGCCGCCATTTTCACCATTGCCAAGGGTGTATACAATAGCAACATTATCGTAGGTTCCTGCATTGGCGCTGTTATAGTTCGCTGCAGTTGCATCTGTTACCACTACCGTTTCCGGTGACACAAAACCACTCAGAGTTCCGGAAGTAACCGTAGCCGGATCTGTGGTACCGTCGTATTCGCGGGTGGCAATGGATGGTTGTGTAATGTCAAGCAATTTTGCCTGAATGGTGGCACTTGCATCGTTGACACCAACCAATACATAGTTGGCAGATAAGTTACCATCAGCGCCTGCACCAATTGTCATTGCACTTGCCGTAACGGCATGTGTACCGGTATTCTTACTTGCAAAAGCAGCAGTGCCATTCAATAGAGCAACTTTCGCAGCATCGGCAGGGAGTAGTCCGGTCAACGATCTGCCTGTGATGGTAGCTTCGGTTGTGCCGTCGTACACTTTATCTGCCACTGTGAAACTGCCCGTTAGTTCTTTTTGAGTAATTGTCAAATCAGCAGACGTAAAGGTTATGGCATAATTACCATTTGCCAAAGTTCCTTGTAAGATTCCGTAGCTCCCGACAGTTTCTCCCGTTTCGCGGCTGAGGTTTCCGGTGAAAGCGATTGCAATAGAATTATCAAGCAATGAACCAACAGCAGGATTGGACACAAAAGTAAACTCAGGATCAGTCTGGCCATAAACTTTAGATTTAGCGTCTGCTGCAACAGCAACATTCAACTGATTAATAGTCAACTTAGCACCTGTGTAGAAAATACTGTAGTTCGGACTTAACGAGAGATTGTTCTTTAGGATGTCGTAATCGCCAACATTTTCACCTGCAACACGGCTGAGAGAACCTGAGAAGGCATCTGTGCCAATCAGTTCGGGAGTATAAGTGTAGGTTAAAGCAGGATCGTTCGAGCCATAGGTTTTTGATTTGGCTCCGGCAGTAACATTGATTTGTTTGGCCAAAATATCTGCTTTAAGATCATCAGGTTGCACAAGAGTGTAGTTGGAAGCTTTGGCACCCACAAGGGTCAGGCTGGCAGTAACGTGAATGTCAGTTCCCACATTTGCCTGATCAAAAGCACCGGTACGATTGCCGATGCTGATAACATCACTGTTTGCAATATTTTGTAAATCACCTCCTGAAATGGTAGCGGCAACAGTGCCATCGTAGGTCTTGTTGTCAGCCACAGCGTTGATTACAGTAATAATGCGACTGCCAATGGTGATGTCGCCATAAACTTCGGTAATGGTATAGTTGTCAGAACTCAGCAGGTTGATGATTCTGATTTCATACACTCCGACATCTTCCCCTACTTCACGCCAGATTACATAAGTACCAGTTAAGTCAGCGGGATCATCATCAAAGGCAAAGCCATTCCAGGTAACGGTAAATACAGGGTCGTTGTTACCATAGGTTTTCGTTTTGTCATCTGCAGTGAGGGTAAGCGGGCGTTTGGTGATGCTAAAGGTAGCAGGATCGGCCACCATCGAAAGTGTGTAATTAGTACCTGCACTCAAGTTGTTGAGGGTATAGTCGTAAGAAGAACCCAAAACAGTCTCACCTGGTTCCCTTCCTAAACTTCCGGTAAAGGAATCCATGCCTTCAAGTGGTGTGGATGTATACAGGAAAACAGGATCTGCTTCGCCATAAACTTTGGTCTGGCCGGCAGTTGGTGTTATGGTGATGGCTTTTGGTAAAATGGTGATGGCCACTGTGGCAGAGTTGGCGGCATAAGTTGCGTTTCCGGCAAAGGAACCGGTTACTTCGTAGGCACCTGCATTTACAGGTGCTGTTGTTGTGGGTCCGTAGGTTGTTGAGCCCGTTCCAACATATGAAAATGTCAGTGCAGGGCTTAACACATCGCCCACACCACCAATACCATAAGCAAAACCTGTGGCTGCATGGCCGGTACCATCAAAGGTGAAGGTGCCACCCGTAAGGCTGATGTTTGCGGTGTTGGCCAAAACATTGATGTAAACAGTGGCTGTTGCTTCAGTGTAATTCAGCGTAGCGGCTGCTGTTACATTCAAAGCCTGGTTGTCACCAACAGGAAGCAAAATGCCGGCTGCCGGGTCGTATGTGAGAGCTCCGGGAGCTGACCCCCCTGCGACGCCGCTAACTATTGCATTGAGTTGAGTGGCACCAAGAGCAGTTCCGACCAGTATATTGGCCGGGTTTGACCAGGTGATGGATTGGGAGGCTTTGTTAATCACAAAATTACCGGCTGACAAGCCTGTCAGCGTGTTGTAATTGTCTCCGTCGGTGGGCACAAAGTCTGCTGTCACTGCATAAGTGCCTGCATTGGTATGGGTTCCGTTGCCAATATTGGCTACCGCGCCCGGTACTGAACTTACGGTGATCGCTACCGTTGCCGTTTGGGCTGATGCATTATATGTCACTGGTGTGTTGCTCACGGCCAGTGTCGCTGTCGGAGTGGCTTTGTTAATTGTTAATGTACCTGCAACATATGAAAAAGAATAATTTGTGCTGGAAAGTCCAGAAGGAGCTATTGAATAGGTTCCAGCATTAATAGCTGGATTAACAGGTGAAGTGGTAAAGGCCAAGGTTCCACCAAGTACAGTGGCTGTTTCTCCGGCAATAAAACCATCATACAATGCTGTAAATGGTGAAAATGCTGAACCATCATAGGTTTTGCTCTTATTTTCAGCTGTTACAGTTAACCCTTTCTTCGCCACTTCCACATTCACCGAGCCTGTCACTACATTATATGCTGTGGTATTTGTTGGGGTGAAAACAACCGTAGCTGCATAGGTTCCGGCATTGGGAATGGTAGAGGGCGATTGATAGCTGAAAGTACCTTCCACAACACCACTATTTGGAGCACCTGTATAGCTGGCACTGCCTCCGCTCAGGGTTGCATTGGAGAGAGTTTGGCCGTAAGTGATTCCGGCAGCTGTAGGTAGTGTAAGGGTTGGGTTGGCTTTTGTTGTTCCGATCGAGCCATTGGTAAAGTAATCATTTGTAAATGCAGGCCAATCTATAACATTTTGTGCTATTTGGCTTGTTCCGGCGAATGCAATCGAAGCAGGGCCATAGGTATAACTCATCCTAAGGTCGAAAAGCTTGGCACCTTCAGGAATTGATACATTGTCGGTTGATGATTTGGTCCATGCCACCAAAACTTTACCGCTTAAATAGCTTGCCGTCCATGTACCACGTGATACAAGATCATTTCTGCGATTGACTACGGTGACATTTCCGGTAAAGACAATTTGATCGAAATTGAGTTCAAGTTCAAAGCCCCCAATGTCGTATAACTGATGGCCATATACAGGAACATCAATTGTCCGGTATGGTAACGACTCATACAATGTGCCATTGTTCACACTGATACCAGGAATAATGTCAACCTGAGTGACTGAGCCATTGTTAAAAGTACCTGTCAAGAGGTTAGCGCTGGCATCACCTACAGAGCAACCGGAGAATGTCAAGTTAGTATTTCCCCCTTTATAGTTGAAATTGAGGTCAAAGAGTTTACCATCCAGTTGTGAAACAACCCCATTATCAGACCAGAGCACTGTAATGGTTGTTGTATTTCCACTACTATTTGTACTGGATTGGATTCCACTGAAAGCCTGATTCTGCAAAGTCGGAGAATCAAGTACCCTGTTGTCATAGCTGATGTACAAGGTAAATGCTGATACGCCGGGATCAACAGTACTGAAGTCGGCATTAACTGCCACACTCAGCCCAGCGCCCGGTACAGCGCCGGTTTTGTTTTCGATACTAACCTCTGCACTTGCAAACGCAACGATCTGTGCAAGAAGCATCAATGTGATTGTAAATAACTTTTTCATATTCAGGTAGTTTAGAATTTGCTTTTTTTCATTTGCTTGAATGAGATGTTTAT
>JANJXG010000047.1 GCA_024709145.1 Bacteroidales bacterium
GGCCAAAGCCAGCTTCGTTCCCCAATTCCATTTCATAGCTTATCTTTCATTAAGTACTTATTTATCAAGGCTGTTTGGCCCAATAAAAGTGGTTTTAAACAATTCAATCTTTTTGCCACCCGAATAGATGCCAATCTCTACAGGTGTATTGCTCGAACTGAGCGAGTTTTTCGGTTTTACCAGGAGAAAGTTCGACTCAACAACTTTGCCACCGGGTACAAGCACAGGACCACCCATCACAATCACCTCTCCTTCACTGCCTTCCAGTTTGAGTTCGACAGGCATATCCAATCGGGTCTTGTTGACAAGTTGAATCTTATAGACGTTAGAATAGTTTTCGGGACCATATTCCTGAAAGAGGGTTCCCGGAACACGAAGGATTGTAGCTTCCACATCCGACCGCAAGGTGAAAAGACTGGCCAGAACAATGAGTAAAAGCGTCAGGAAGGCCGAATAAGCCAAAGCGCGCGCATTGAAAATGCTGTTGCGACCCTCAGCAATTCCTTTCTCGGATGAATAACGGATGAGCCCCCTGGGTTTGTTAACCCTGTCCATGATGCTGTCGCAGGCATCGATGCAAGCTGTGCAATTAATGCATTCGAGCTGGGTTCCATTTCGGATATCGATGCCGGTTGGACAAACGAGGATGCAACTTTTGCAATCAATGCAATCGCCTTTTCCGCTTGAATCCCTGTCTTCCAGTGGATTGTGCTTGCCACGTGGTTCTCCCCGTTTGTAATCGTAGGCAACAACAATCGACTTATTGTCGAGCAGAACGCCCTGAAGCCTGCCGTAAGGACAGGCAATGATGCAAACCTGTTCACGGAAAAAGGCAAAAACAAAATAGAAGGCACCCGAAAACAACAGCATGGCAATGAAGCCTCCAAGGTGTTCCATCGGCCCATCTGAAATAAGCAATTTTACCTTTTCAATCCCAATGATGTATGATAAAAAAGTGTTGGCTATCAACACTGCGATAGAGAAGAAGATGAAGTGTTTCAAGCTCTTTCGCCAGATTTTATCAAAATTCCAGGGCTGACGGGCAAGTTTTTTTTGTTGATGAAAATCACCTTCGATCAGGTATTCAATCTGCCGGAAAACAAACTCCATAAAGATGGTTTGCGGGCAGGCCCATCCGCAAAAAAGCCGGCCGAAGATGACTGTAAACAAAATGATAAAAACGATCAGGGTAATGATACCCAACACAACAAGATGAAAATCCTGAGGCCAGAAAAGATTTCCAAAAAGAATGAACTTACGCTCGAGAATGTTAAAAAGCATGAAAGGTTCACCCTTGTATTTGATCCACGGGGTGATAAATAAAATCGCCAACAATACTATTGCTACGATCCAACGTTGGTTATACTTCTTCCCTTTGGGCTTTTTGGGATAAATCCAGGCTCTTTTACCATCGTCGCCAACGGTCGAAATCTTATCCCGGAACGAACCATGATGCGATTCTTTTTGTTCCAGATCTTCGTCACTCATTTGAATAAAGTTTTAAATAATTTGGTTTGGGAGTATGTCAAAAACTCATCCCCTGCGACAGTTTTTGTTGCGAGGGGATGAGGCCGATGTTTCCATCAATAAGTCATAACAGGATTTCATGTTGCACGGTGGCAACGATTTTATTCAACTAAATCACCTTGTGGGGCTTTTGGTGTGGCTGGAGTTGTACCCTGTAATTTTACAAGTACATAACTTGCCACCTGAAGGCGTTGCTTGGGCGAAAGTTGATCCTTGTAGGAGATCATACCCTTTTCGATGACGCCTGTTTCGAGGATCTTGAACAAATCTTCGATCTTGCCGCCATGAATCCAGTATTTGTCGGTCATATTTGGCCCAACGAGCCCACCTCCATCTGCCAGATGGCAAACAGAACAGATTTTCATCCAGGTTTCCTGACCGGCAGCCAGCGAAACCTCATCGGTGAGCACCTTTATCTCGAAGGATTCGGCAGGTTGTGTATTGGCCGGATTGGACTTTGCATCAACCATTTCCTTTTCGAACTCTTTCTTCTGAATCAGGTCATCGGCTCTGAAAACCCACAGGCGAACAACGTAAACAATCGAAAAGACGATCGTTACGATGAATAACCATTTCCACCAGGAAGGCAAATCATTGTCAAGCTCTCTGATGCCATCGTATTCGTGATCCTTGAGCAAACGATCGTTTGTTAAAGTATCGATTTCATAATCGGCATCTTTATGCGGTGCAGGTTGCTTATCGGTAGTCATATTTCTTGATGTGTTTCTGTTTTTATGATTCTGTATTTTCTCTTGAAGCATCGCCATCGCTATCGAGCGGAAGGTGGCTGAATTCGTCGACCTGATTTTTTGTCAGGCGTGAGACAAAATAAAGCAACACCACAAACATGATAAAAAAGATAATCAGTCCGATGATGGGAAAAAACTGTATGTCAGCTATCCCTTCCATTGTCTTGGTAACGATCTTCATCTTGATTTAATAAATTATGCTTGTTACTTTTTGATGTCAGTTCCAAGACGTTGAATGTAAGCAATGAGGGCGATAACTTCTTTGTCGTCAGCCACATCAATACCGCCGTCGCGCAATCCTTGTGCAATTCCGGCTGCCTGGCGCTTCAAATCTTCCACCGCCTTGTCGGCATAGCCTTCCGGATAAGGTACTCCCAGTGTTTGCATCACCCTGATCTTTTTCGCTGTATGACTGGTATTCAGTGTGTTGCTGATAATCCATGGATAAGGAGGCATAATCGATTGTGCTACCATCTTTTGCGGATTGCTGAAGTGATTGTAATGCCATGAATCCGGTTTGTAAATCGGACCTGTTTTCACGCCTTCGCGAGCCAGATCTGGTCCGGTGCGTTTTGATCCAAACTGGAACGGATGATCGTAAACAGTCTCGCCGGCCTTTGTATAATCACCATATCGCTCAACTTCCGACCTAAATGGCCTGATCATCTGACTGTGGCAGGTATAACAACCTTCGCGCAGGTAAATGTCGCGACCTTCAAGTTCAAGAGGAGTGTATGGCTGTACACTTGCAATGGTAGGAACATTGCTTTTTACCATAAACATCGGAACAAATTCCACAATACCACCAATTAATATGGCGACAAGGGCTAAAATGGTAAACAATACCGGTTTCCCTTCGATCAGGCGATGGCCTTTGTCTTCGCCATGTTTGGAAGCATGGAGTGCTGGTGCCTGATCCTCTTCTGTTTCAACGAAAGTGCCGCTTTTAACGGTCTTCAAAATATTAACAATCATAATGATCACACCGGTGATGTATAAAGTACCGCCAAAAGCACGGAGGTAATACATTGGCAGAATCTGAACAACTGTTTCAATGAAGTTGGGATATTTCAGGTAGCCTTCAGCTGTGAATTCCTTCCACATTAAACTTTGTGTAAAGCCGGCAAAATAAAGCGGAACGGCAAAAAACAACATCCCTGTGGTGGCAAGCCAAAAATGGGCATTGGCGAGTTTGACACTGTGGAGTTTGGTATTAAACAACCGGGGAACCAGCCAGTAAATCATTCCAAATGTCAGCATCCCGTTCCAACCCAAAGCACCGATATGAACGTGTGCAATGGTCCAGTCGGTGAAGTGACTTAAGGCATTTACGCTCTTCAATGAAAGCATCGGACCCTCAAAGGTCGACATACCATAGGCGGTAACACCGACGACAAACATTTTCAAAACGGGACTTTCACGCACTTTATCCCAGGCTCCCCTGAGGGTGAGCAGGCCATTGATCATACCACCCCATGAAGGAGCTATCAGCATTACCGAAAAAACGACACCCAGTGCCTGTGCCCAATCGGGTAAGGCAGAGTACAAAAGGTGGTGAGGACCAGCCCATATATAGAGGAAAATCAATGCCCAGAAGTGAATGATGGACAGTTTATAAGAATAAATAGGTCGATTAGCTGCTTTCGGAATGAAGTAATACATGAGTCCGAGATAGGGAGTTGTGAGGAAGAAAGCTACTGCATTGTGACCATACCACCACTGAACAAGGGCATCCTGAATTCCGGCATATACCGGGTAGCTTTTAAACAAGGAAACAGGAATGTTGATGGAGTTTACGATGTGCAATACAGCCACCGTAACAAAAGTTGCAATGTAAAACCAGATAGCTACATAAATGTGCTGAACGCGGCGCTTTACCGTTGTCATGATCAGATTCAGACCAAAAACAACCCATACCAAGGCAATGGCAATGTCAATCGGCCATTCGAGTTCGGCATATTCCTTGCTCACCGTAATTCCCAAAGGCAGTGTGATGGCGGCTGCTACAATAATAAGCTGCCAGCCCCAGAAATGGATTTTCCCAAGTAACTCGCTGTACATGGGTGTTTTGAGCAGTCGTGGTGTGGAGTAATAAATACCCGTAAACATCCCATTCCCAACGAAAGCGAAAATGACAGCATTGGTGTGCAAGGGACGAAGACGCCCAAACGACAACCATGAAATGCCACCACTCAAATGCGGAAAAATGAGCTCAAATGCAATGGTTAAACCAACAAGCATCCCCACAAAGCCCCACAAAATGGTGGCAAACAGGAACATACGTGAAAGCTTGTTGTCATACGTAAACTTTTGTAACTCCATAAAGTTAAGGTTTTAATTATTGTTGTTTGATTCGGAAAATTCGGTTTCGGTATCTTTTTGCTTCTTGTTATCGAACAACATCCGCACAGAAGGGGAATAGTCATCGTCGTATTGTCCGCTGCGAACTGCCCAGATAAATGCGGCTAAAAAACCGCCGGCCACAATCACACCCAACACAATCAGAAAGATGACAGCTTCCATTTAGGTAATAAGGTTCTTCATTACATTTTCAATCACAAAATTAATAAAGCGATTCAATAATCTGTTAAGGTTTGTTAATTTAGAATTCTTCTAAATAAATGTAATCCCGACAAATACAGCTAGTTCGACATCTCCCTGAGTCGCTTGTTACCAATCCATCCGATGCTGAAAGTCACAAATGCAACTACCGTGATCGAACTCACCGGCATCAAGATGGCTGCCACAAGCGGAGATAGGTTTCCAGTAACAGCGAAAGAAAGTCCTATGATGTTATAAACCAATGAAATGGCAAAACTCTGCCTGATCACCCTGAAGCTTATGCGTGTAAATTCCATGAACCTGCCCAATTGTCCGAAACGATCGGCTTCGAGAATGGCATCGCAGGCTGGTGAAAAGCTGAATACGTCTTCTGCGATGCTGATTCCGGTATGACTTTCGGCCAATGCTCCTGCATCGTTTAATCCATCCCCGATCATCAGTACCTTTTCGCCTTGCTTCTTAAGCTGCTGCACATAGGCCTTCTTGTCGGTGGGACTTTGATGAAATTTCAAACTGGCTGAAGGTCCGAAAAGCCGGCGCAAATTGGCTGCTTCTCCATCGTTATCACCCGATATTAAATGGAGCTTGTATTTGCGTCCAAAATCAGCAATCACCTCTTCAAGTCCGGGTCGATAGCTGTTTGTAAAGGTAAAATAACCGCTGAGGCGCCCGTCGAAGCTTACGTATACCCTGCTTTCATACATATCAGCCAAGGTGGTTTCACCAGTGACAAAAGATTCAGAGCCCAGGTTGATCCGCTGACCTGCAATGAGTCCGGTGATGCCCATGCCGGGAATCTCTTCATACTGATCCGGTTGAACCGTTTCATAACCTGAAAGGAAATCAAAAAGCGCCATACTCAAGGGATGTGTTGAGTGCCTGACCATATTGCTGACAAGTAATTTCTGTTTGTCGGTGAGCGATTCGCCCCGGAACCCAATCTCAACCTTCCTGTTAAGGGTGATGGTGCCTGTTTTGTCAAAAACAACGGTAGTGGTGCGGTACAGTTGTTCCACAACATCAGTATTTTTGATATAAAAGCCTTTTCTGCCAAACGCACGCATGGTACTTCCAAAGGTGAAAGGTACGGTGAGTGCAAGCGCACATGGACAGGCAATGATGAGTACGGATGAAAAAACATACACTGCAACCGTCAAATCTGAAAATGCCCAAAATGTAAAGGCTCCGAAGGCGATGAGCAACACCACTATTGTAAAATAATGGCTGATGTGGTTGATGTGGTTGTTGAGGCTTTCGGCTTCGGTTTTGAAAGCGCGCTGATTCCACAGCTGAGTTAAATAACTCTGTTCCACAGGCTTTTCAACGATCAACTCAATAGAACTGCCTGCTTGCCTGCCACCGGCATAAATGAAATCGTTTTCCTTTCTTGAAACAGGCATGGCCTCACCTGTTACAAATGCATAGTCGATGCTGCCTTTACCTTTTACCAGTACGGCATCGGCCGGCACCAGTTCCTGGTTTCGGATCAGCATCCGGTCACCTTTTTTCAACTCTCTGATGGGGACAATGCGCTCTTCGCCCGCTTCTACAACAGTGACTGCCACCGGAAAATAGGATTTGTAATCACGTTCAAAGGACAAGGCTTCATAGGTTTTACCCTGATACCATTTTCCGATAAGGAGAAAAAAAAGCAGTCCTGCCAGCGAGTCCATATATCCAATTCCTTTGCCTGAAAAAACAACATAGCTGCTGTAGATGAACAAGGCGAAAATACCCAATGTGATGGGTAAGTCAATACTGATTACTTTGTGCTTCAGGCTCTTGATCGCCGAAAGATAATAATCACTCGCGCTGTAAAACACAACCGGAAGGATCAGGATGAAGCTAAGCCAACCAAAGATGTGCCTGAATTTTTGTTCCAGCAGATCACCTCCTGGCAGGTATTCGGGAAAACTGTACATCATGATGTTCATAAAACTAAACGATGCTACGCCAATTTTTAAAAGCAGGCTTCTGTTGGCTTTTCCGATATGTTTTTTATCCAGCTGATCCAGTGTGATCTCGGGTGTATAGTGGATGGAAGTGAGCAATTCGGCGAGTTGCCTGAGCGTAATCTGGTCGCTTCTGAAAGTGATTTGTACCTCCTTTTTGGGGAAGTTAACTGAGGAGAAACTGATTCCCGGATGCAAGGTGTCGAGATGCTCAAGTAACCAGATGCAGGAAGCACAATGAATGGCCGGAATAAAAAACCGGATCCTGGAAAGGTTGTCATCTTTGAAATCCAGGAGTTTTTCGCTGATCTCAGGAATGTCAAGAAATGCAAACTTTTTCAGCGGTTGCCCAGCATCAATTTTAATACCCGACATGGGCTGTATTTCATAGTAGTTGCCGAGTTTGTTTTCATTCAGAATCTGATAAACTGTTTTACATCCATGGCAGCAAAAGGCTTTTTCATCCCAAACCACCGGCGATGACCCACAGTCGGCACCACAATGCACGCAAGGCTTTCCCATCTCCTAACGTTTAAAAGTGATTTTCCATATTCCTCTGAGCATTCCGGTCTGATAATCGACGGCCTTATCGTCGGGATACAGGCTCCGGATAAGCTGAAGATCACCGGCAGCAATCTCATTTTCAGGCATCCCATGACAGCGAAGGCAGGGTGGCGCAATGACAATCGGAGCTGCATAAATCAGATTTCCCGTTTTGTCGTCAAAGATGGTGTCCGAAGGTAGTTTTGATTTTTCTATAGCCTGCTGCATCATTGTCATAATTTCCAAATCATCCTCAGATGCCTTGTTGGCCGGATTTCGGTTTTTGTTACTAACTCTTCTCACTTCTGCCCCGTATAATCTGGCCATAGAATCGGTGAGTGGTATGGCCTGCAGGTTACAAAACTGTAAGGCATGACTCACCCCACCACTGTCGATTGCTGTAAGCAAGGCTTTGCTTAATGCTTTAAAACTCTCTGCCACGATCAGTTTTCCTTCCTGACGGTATTTTATCAGGAGGCTGTCGTTATCAATTGGTCCAGCTGCTGCCTGTGGTTGCCTGGCAGGTTCGCATGCTACCCATACCGATACAAGCAGGAATGTGAGATATAGATTAAACAGTTTCGCTTTCATGAAATGGAAGTTTATGACATTAAAGATTTTTAAGTTCGTCAGGATGTGCCATGCGCAAAGAGATTACCTTTCCCTGAAAAACAAGGTCTTTTCCTGCAAGGGGATGGTTAAAATCCATGGTTACGGTATCTTTCATTTTCCGGATGATTTTCCCATAATGACGGTTTCCATCCTTGTCTGCCATCGGAAAAACATGACCAACCTGCACTACCTCTTCATCAACCTTTCCATCAGCTTCGGCAAAAGTGCTCATCGGTAAATCAAAAATGGCATGCGGATCAATGGGTCCATAGGCACCGGCAGCATCAACCGGAAAATGGAAGGTATCACCTGGAGCAAGACCGGCCAAACCGTTTTCAAAAGCATCAAGCAGCAAATCGTTTCCAATAAGAAATTCTTCTGGTGCATCAACCTGCTGAACCACCTTGCCTGTTGTAGCTTCTGTAACTGTAAAAACCAGGCTGGCAACCACATTTTTTGATATTTTTTCGACATTTTCCATCGTTCTTTCTGGTATTGAAAAGCCTCCTGCAATAAATACAGGAGGCTTCTATTTGCATATCAATAGGTTGACAAAAATTACCTGGCGAGAGACCTCACATAATGAATAATTTTCCACCTGTTTTGAGGCAGTACCTGACTGCTGTGTGACCCCATTAGTCCGGATATTGAACCCATGGTAATCACGTGGTAAATTTCGCCATCAGGTTTGTTCTGCACATAGGGTTCAACGAGGGAGGTTGGTTTGGCAGGAAACAATTTGCTGGTGTACAAATGACCGTCGCCTTTGCCCAGTTCTCCATGGCAGCTGATGCAGAAAATTTCATACTGTGCCTTGCCTTCGGCCAACACCTGTTCGCTGACTACGATGGGATTCACGAGTTCAAGACCCGCTTTCACCTGCTCATCAAACGATTTGGCTTTGTAAGGATAGGGCATCGTTCCTCTTGCAATCGCCCCTTCAGCCGGTAGGCGCATCGTAAATCCATCAGTGAAAACCGGATTGGTTGTATAGGTTTCATATGCCCTGGAATAAGACATATCCGGGAAAAAAGTGTGCCCCGGATCGTTTTTATACCTGTTGCAAGCCGCAGCAACCACAAGAACCATCAGGAAGGAAAGAATCTTTAAATTATTTTTCATGACTTTCATTTTTTCATTAAGGTTTTTACCATCACGAACATTAATAATGTGTATGATAATCCAAACTTTCCTTAAAGTAAGGATGGTTTTTCGGTGCGAGCGGTGCTTTGGTCAGTGCACGGAAAGTTATCAAACCGAACAATCCAAGGAAGCCAATCGTCAATCCGATTTCAACAATGCCAAAGCCGGAAGCTTCGCCACCCACAGCGCCTGGCATAATCATCATATAGAGATCGAACCAGTGACCGATAATCACAATGATTGAAACCGGTACAAGCATACCAAAAATGCGTTTCGATTTCCTTGTCATCAACAACAGGAAAGGAACCACAAAATTGAGGATGAGGTTGATATAAAAGACATCGCTGAAATATTTATGGCGAACATAAAAATACACTGTTTCCTCCGGAATGTTAGCATACCAGATCAACATGTATTGTGAGAACCAAAGGTAAGCCCAGAATATGCTGAAACCAAAAAGGTATTTTCCAAGATCGTGCATATGCTCATCGTTCACGTGCTGCATATAACCCATTCTCTTCAGGAGGTAAAGAATCAGAATCAGCATGGCGAAACCACTTGCAAGCATGCTTGAAAATACATACCAGCCATACAAGGTACTAAACCAATGAGGATCAAGTGACATGAGCCAATCCCATGAAGAAACAACGCTTGTTATGGCATAGGTAACGATAAAAATAGCCGACAATGTCCGCATTTTACTGAAGTATTTCAAATCACCTTTCACATCCAGTGCCAGTGAGGTTTTACGCACATAATAAGCAAGCAGCACCCAAACGCCCAGGAAAACGACCAGACGAATGTAGAAGAAAGGCTCATTCAGGTAGGCAACTTTTTTAAGCAGAATGGCATCGAGATGATCGGAATGCGTCCAGGGATAAATAGAATGCAGGCCGCCAAGCACAAAAAACAATACCAGCAATATACCACCAACCGGAATGAACATCGACATGGCTTCACCCACCCTTTGAACGCTCGTTTGCCAGCCTGACTCAGCAATGGTGTGAACTGTCACAAAAAACAATCCGATAAGGCCCATGCTGAGGAAGTAATAGATGTTGAGCAGCAGGTTGGCAGCAACACGTTTACCTTCTATGCCACCAAAAAAACCAAATGCCAGTGAGAGCACTCCCACAGCAATCATAATCAGGAAGATGGTGACTGTCTTTTTCTTTAAAGTAAATGTAAGATTCTCCATGGTTAGTTTTTCTTCTTTAAAGTGATACCATGCGCACCTGCTTCGTTGAGAACCTCTTCGATGGTGTGCGTATTTTCGTCGTCTGCAACTTTCACGACAAGCAAAAACCTATCGTCGGTGATGCGTTCATCGTGGATAACTGCTGCGGCACCCGGACCAAGTTTATTGTGGATCAGGAAGGCAAAAACCATTGAAAACGCTGCAAAAAGCACAGCCATTTCAAAAGTTACCGGAATAAATGACGGTACAGCCAGAAACGGCTTACCACCAAAATTCAACGGGTAAGCCTGGGTAAAAACCCATGCCTGAAAACCAAACCCGATCATCGCACCTATGGCACCGCCGGTGAAGGCCACCCTTGTGAGGCGTGATCTTTTCATACCCAGTGCCTTGTCGAGACCATGTACAGGAAAAGGAGACAATACGTCTGCAACTTCCACACCTTTTGACTTAATTTGCTTCAAACCTTTGAGCAAATCCTCTTCGTCATTGTAATAGGCAGTGATATATTTATTCATGATGCACATCTTTTTTATTGTCACCGGATGATTTCAAAACGCTCTTGACCTCAGCAATGGCTATTACAGGGAATGCCCTGATGAACAAGAGGAATAATGTAAAAAATACGCCAAGTGTGCCCACATACAGCCCAACCTCCACCATAGATGGCTTATACATCGACCAGCTGGACGGGAGGTAATCACGGTGCAGTGAAGTCACAACAATTACAAAACGCTCAAACCACATTCCGATATTGACGAAGATTGAAATGATAAATGTGGCAACCAGATTGGTTCTGATTTTCTTAAACCAGAACAGCTGAGGTGTAATGACATTGCACGTCATCATGATCCAGTAAGCCCATGCATAAGGACCTGTTGCCCTGTTGATAAAAGCATACTGCTCGTATTCAACTCCGGAATACCAGGCCATGAAAAACTCTGTAATATAGGCAATGCCGACGATTGAGCCGGTTATGATGATTACCTTGTTCATATTTTCAATGTGACCGACGGTAATATAATCTTCCAGGTTGAGAGCCTTACGGGCGACGATCAACAAGGTGAGTACCATGGCAAATCCGGAGAAAACAGCACCAGAAACAAAATAAGGCGGGAAAATAGTGGTGTGCCATCCGGGAATGACCGAGGTTGCAAAGTCGAAGCTAACGATGGTGTGAACCGATAAAACCAAGGGAGCAGCGAGTCCGGCCAGGATTAAGCTGATGGTTTCATGGCGCGAACAATGACGGGCAGAACCTGTCCAGCCAAAGCTGAGAAAACCATAAATGGCTTTGCGGATTTTTCCGGTTGCTTTGTCGCGCACTGTGCCAAGATCAGGTATCAGACCGATGTACCAAAACACCAGTGATACAAGAAGATAGGTAGTGATGGCAAACACATCCCACAACAAAGGGGAGTTAAAGTTCACCCAAAGCGCACGGGTATTGGGATAAGGCAGGATAAAGAAACCAAGCAGCAGTCTACCCATGTGAATAAGAGGGAAAAAACCTGCACAGGCGATGGCCATCAAAGTCATGGCTTCGGCCGAACGGTTGATACTGGTTCTCCACTTTTGGCGGAAAAGCAGCAAAATGGCCGAAATAAATGTTCCGGCGTGGCCTATACCGACCCACCACACAAAGTTGGTGATGTCCCATGCCCATCCGATGGTTTTATTTAAACCCCAGGTTCCTATACCATAATATACTGTCATAAATGTTGCCCAGGCACCGAACAGGGCTGCTGCTCCTGACAAAGTGATGCCCATATACCAATATTTGGAAGGCTTGCCGGCCATCGGAGCCAAAATATCTTTGGTCACCTGGCTGTAATCCTTCGCCCCTTTGATCAGCGGTTCTCGAAGTGGAGATACGTACATGCTTCTTTTGGTTTTAGTTATACGGTTTTGTTCTTTACTTTGGTAAGATAACCAACTGATGGAAGTGTGTGAATTTCTTCCAGCAGGTGATAATTACGCTCACTGGCAAAATACTGTGATACTTTGCTGTTTTTGTCATTCAGATTGCCAAACACAATCGCTTCAGCAGCACATGATTGGGCACAGGCCGGAACCACCTCTCCGTCGCGTAGCTCTCTGTTTTCTGTTTTGGCAACAAGCTTTTTCTCCTGAATACGCTGAACACAGAAGGAGCACTTTTCAATAACCCCTTTGGCGCGCACTGTCACATCCGGATTCAGGACGAGGCGGCGCAAATCGGTGGTCATTTCGGCGGGATCGTATTCATTGCCTTTAAAAGTGTCGGCGCCTGTATAGTCAAGGAAATTGAAGCGACGTACTTTGTACGGACAGTTGTTGGCACAATAACGGGTTCCAATGCAGCGGTTATAGGCCATCTGGTTGATCCCTTCGTTGGAATGCGTCGTTGCTGCAACAGGACAAACGTTTTCACAGGGAGCGTTGTCGCAATGTTGACACATCACGGGCTGACGAACCACTTCGGGATTGTGCTCATCCCCTTTATAATAACGGTCGATTCTGATCCAATGCATTTCGCGGGAGGCAATAACTTGTTCCTTGCCAACAACTGGTACGTTGTTTTCGGATGAGCAGGCTACCACACAAGCATTGCAACCAGTACATGCATTCAAATCTATGGCCATTCCCCAATGCAATCCGTCAAACTTTGCTTCCGGATACATGGTTTTCATGTGCTTTTTAAGTTCCACTCTGGCTTCGTTACCCGATTGTGGATCCTCAAGATAAGCTTCCAGCGAGGTCTCTCTGATGAGCTCACGTCCTTCCATAGAATGATGTGATTGGGTGCGTGCGAGTGGATAGTTTCCGGCTTCGAGAGCCAGGCTCACACCACTGAGCAGGTAACTCCTGTTATCACCATCAAAAGTCATGAGCGTGTAAGCATTCTGCCCAACTCCGTTCGCAGGTACACCGGTCTGCTGGCGACCATAACCTAAGGCTACAGCAACAGTTTTATATTCCTGCCCGGGCTGAACAACAACAGGTAAAGTAAGCTTGCCATTAACATTGACCAACTGCTCATCAACAACATTCATTTCTTCAGCCAAACGAGGAGAAATCATCAGGTAATTATCCCAGCATACCTTTGTCACCGGGTCGGGTAATTCCTGAAGCCAGGGATTATTGGCATGCTTGCCCGTTCCTACACTTACATTGGCATAAAGAACGAGATCGATACTATCCTCTGGTTTTGTGGCAGCGATTCTTGCTATTGCCTCCATAGCTGCTACTGGTGTGTAGGCCACAGCAACGGCAGATTTTTCTCCTGATTCGAATACACCATCATGAAGTTTACTGTTCCAAAACGATGTAAATGAAGTAAATCCAGGTGCTTTGGAGTAAATATTCTGTTCCCAATAGGAATTTAAATAGGTGCGGTACTCCTGTGGATTACCAGACCAGCGAAGCAGACTTTCCTGCGCTGCCCTGGTGTTGAAAATCGGACGAATGGCAGGTTGAGACAAGGAATAAAAGCCGGTTTTATATTCAAAATCATTCCAGGCTTCGAGATAGTGATGATCTGGACAAATATAAGAGACTGCTGCCGAGGTTTCATCACTCACTACAGAAAGAGCTACACTTAACTCAACTTTTTTAAGGCCTGCACCAAAAGCGGCAGCTTGCGGATAATCGTACAAAGGATTGACATCCATCATGATGAGTGCCTTCACAGCACCACTGTTCATTTCTTCGACCAATGTTGTAAGCCTGCTGTCAAAACCAAACCGGCTTCTGAGCCTCACATCGGTATCAATGGTGTGGCCATAATTGCCAAGTAACATATTGATTTCATTCACAAGCAGTTGCTCATCTTTGTTGTTACTCCCGCTCACAACAAGTGACTTCCCTTTGTTACGGAATAATTCAGCGGCCAGTTCCTGAACGTCATGATTTGTTCCCTGCACTTCAGGCGAAGATTCGCCGTTAAGTTTTTTCAAGGCAGACAGCAAGTTCACGAGCACAAATTTCTGATGTCCGGCACGCATTTGAACGCGATGGTCAGCATTGCTTCCGGTGAGTGACATAGCACCCTCGAAGTGAATATGCCGCGACATGGAACGTTGACCGTCAGTAAGTTTTCTTTTCTGACTATACTGTTTTGTATATTCAACCGGTGAAAGCCAGCTGCCAAGGAAATCAGCATCGAAAGATACAATGAGATCAGCTTTTTCAAAATGATAGGAAGGAATAAAAGGCGCCCCGAAAGAATCCTGATTGGCCCTCAACATTCCGGCTGCCGACAACACATCGTACTGAATATGGTCACAGCTTGGGAAGGCAGTAACAAAATCGGTGATGACAGCAGCGGTAGAAGGACTGATAATGGTTGGTGTTAAGAGAACCATTTTCCCTTGACGGGCAGAAATCTCTTTGAGCTTACCACCAATTTCTGCATCAGCGGTTTCCCAGCTGATCTCCGAACCATTTTTTGAAGGATTCTTGAGCCGGGCATTGTCATAAAGGTTCAGCACCGATGCCTGAGTGCGGGCGTTGGTACCACCCTTGGTGATTGATGAAAGGTTGTTTCCTTCGATTTTTATCGGCCTTCCGTCCCGAACCTTCACGAGTACACTGCAGTAGTCAGTACCATCGTAAAAGGTGGAAGCGTACCAGGATGCTTTACCGGGGATGATACCTTCGGGTTGTATAAGGAAAGGAATAGCCTTACGAACCGGTTGCTCACATGAGGAGGCAACAGCAGCTGAGGCGATTGTAAAACCAAATGCTTTCAGAAAGTCGCGGCGGGAGGTTGGAGGCAGTGCAGCCGATTCGCGTTGCATTTTTAAAATGAACGACTTATCACCTGCTGATTGCTCCTCAAGATCCCTTGATGTGTCAATCCTGAGATCTTCCAGGCTTTTAAAATACTTGTTTTCCATTCAGAATATATTTCTTTGGTAGGTTAATAATGACACTTCATACAATCGCCGCCGCCAAGCATGTCGGCAGTAACTTTCTTCACTTCACCGCTTTTAAACCTGGCATGCATTTCTTCGTATGCAGCAAAGAATTTATTGTCGGTAAACTGAACTTCGGTTTTGCGATGGCAATCCAAACACCATCCCATGCTCAGGTCGTTCACTTGCATCACCTCGTGCATCGTTTCAACAGAACCATGGCACTCAGCGCAATCCAGTTTTCCGGAATTCACATGCTGTGCATGGTTGAAATAAACATGATCGGGCAAATTATGTATCCTCACCCACTCGATAGGCTGACCGCTATCCCAGGCTGATTGAATTTTGGCAATTTGCTCTGTCCCTGTGATTTTGCCCTGCTTCACCACATTATGGCAATTCATGCACACATTTACCGAAGGAATACCGGCACTTTTACTGTAATCAGCAGCAGTGTGGCAATACTTACAATCAATCTGATTCTGGCCGGCATGCACTTTGTGAGAAAACCAAATGGGCTGATCCGGCTGATAATACTGTTGCCGGCCCAATCCGGCGGCTTCTTTGTAAAAAATTTCGCCGATGATAAACAACCCGACAAGGATCAGGACAGTGTGAACAAATTTCGCCTTGATCACCTTGGTAATAAAAAGATCGATCAGAACGACAATCAGGATGATAATGGTGATGATGAAGGTGGTTCCGAAACTCCGGTTGGCATCCCTTTCAATGGCCGCCAGTTCTTCTTCCCTTGCTTCCTGTTCGGCAGCCATTTTTGCCGCTAAAGCTTCCTTTGCAGAGGCTTCATCAGCTGTTGGTTCGGCAGCTGCAAACTTGGGGTCGACTTTCCCTCCACTTTTAATGTAAAGCAGAATGTCGATAATTTGTTCATCCGTTAGGTTGTGCGGCGGCATAGGGATTTTATTATTTTCCTCATATACCTTCACTGCGATGGGGTCACCTGACTGGATCACCTCCTGCGAGTTGCGGATAAACCGGATTAGCCAGTCCTGTTCGCGGCGTTCGGTGATGCCGGCCAGACTTGGCCCGATTAGTTTGGGACCGTCAATGTTGTGACAAGCCCTGCATTGTTGAAAGTTCTTTTCTGCCTCAGGGGTTTGTGCCCCGACAGGCCTGACAAAAGCAGCAAGCCCAACGAAAAGAAACAATGTTAAAACACGCTTCATGCGGCGTGATGAAGGTAAATTAAATATCATCATACGTGATGCTTGGTTAGTAAAAATGGATGTTCTTCCTGGCGTAAATGTTGCAAAATACTCATTCTATGCAAATTAGAGAAACGTTTTGATCAATTGCAGGTTTTCAAATTTAGGAATTTTTAACATACAAAGATACAATTCAGCATGAAAGTACCAAAATACAAAGTCGAGAATGCACTTTTTTTTCAAAAAAAAACAGCCGGACATCAGAGACCGGCTGTAATATACTATTAATTAAGGATTTAATGTTTAGCGAAATCAGGCAAAATTTACTGTAAGTTTACCAACTGCCACCGGCGCCTCCGCCACCAAAGCTGCCGCCACCGAAGCCGCCAAAACCTCCGCCTCCACCACCGCCAAAACCACCTGATCCGCCGGAGAACCCACCCCAGCTGCCTCCATGGTTTCTGTTGGCCATGCTTGCCAGCCAAAGCGCTGTCCACAAGGATCCCGAAGAACCACCGCTGCCAATATTGGTGCTGTTGCCCCTGGATTTGAAAATCACGATAAGGATAATGATAATGATGATAATAATCACCGGTGAACCATTACGTTTCCCTTCATATTTATCAGCCGTATATTGCCCTGAAGCAAGGCCTATGATGGCCTGAACGGCTTGTTTGATACCACCGTAATAATCGCCTTGCTTAAAAAACGGAATCATTTCCTGTTCAACGATGCGTTTGGCAAGGGCATCGGGTATCACACTTTCAAGACCGTAACCGGTTGCAATAAAAGCTTTTCCGTTTGAATTACCAAGTTTGGGTTTCACAAGAATGACCACGCCGTTGTTGCTGCCTTTCTTCCCGACACCCCATTTTTCACCCAGTCTGAATGCAAAATCAGCTGCTTCGTAGCCACCAAGATCAGTAACTGTAACCACCAGAATTTGTGTGGAGGTGGTGTCGTTGTAATTAACAAGATGCCTCTCCAGGGTGTTCACTTCATCCGCTGTGAGTATTTGAGCCAAATCATTGACAAGTCGCGGTGGATTGGGTGCAGCCGGGATTTCCTGCGCAACAAGACGGGCCGAAAACAACAGTAATCCGACCAAAAAAAGATGGATAATGCTTGTTTTCATGCGCTTATGAATTAAAGGAAATTTCATCGGACAACTCATTCCGGTCATCAGTCTTAAAAGGGAAATGAGCTTTGAGCTTTTTACCCGTGGCTTCAATTCCGCTTACCAGTCCTTCAGTATACTCAGCTTTCTTAAAATGCCCGGTCATTTTTTCCTTGATAGAATCCCAGAAATCTGCTTCAACAACAGCATTTATACCTGCATCGCCAATGACGGCAAATTTTCGGTCTTTCACAGCAAGATAAAAAAGGATTCCGTTGTTGGCAACAGTTTTTTTCATTCCAAGTTGTTCAAACAGGTAAGCGGCTCTATCGAGTACTTCCCCGCGACAATGGTCTTCGAGGTGGACACGAATCTCACCCGAGGTGTCCATCTCTGCTGCAATGATAGCATCTTTGATGGCTTGCTTCTCTTCTGCAGAGAAAAATTGCCTGGCGTTTGGCATAAGCTTGCGATTAAAACTCAACTTTTGGAGCGACCTCAGAACCTGCTGTTGCCTCAAAATAGGGTTTTGCGGCAAACCCAAACATGCCGGCAAGCATATTCTGGGGGAAGGATTTGATGTAGGTGTTGTAAACCCTGGTCGTTTCATTAAACTTCTGACGCTCAACAGTGATTCTATTTTCAGTGCCTTCGAGCTGTGCCTGAAGTTCAAGGAAATTTTGGTTTGCTTTAAGGTCGGGGTAACGTTCAACAACAACCATCAGGCGGGAGAGGGCACTGCTTAAGCCTTCCTGCGCCTGTTGAAAAGCCTGCATATTGGCTTCAGTCAGGTTTTCGGCGTTGAGGTTTACCGATGTGGCTTTAGCCCTTGCTTCGATCACACCGGTAAGCACTTCCTGTTCGTGGGCAGCATAGCCCTTCACGGTGTTGACAAGGTTGGGAATCAGGTCGGCACGACGCTGGTAAACATTTTCAACCTGCGCCCACTGGGCATCAACCTGTTCCCCGTTTTGAACCATGGTGTTGTAGGTGTTTTTGAAGAAGCCGTAAAACATCAGCACCACGACGGCGATAACAGCAATAATAATGAGTGTTTTTTTCATTTTTTCGGATATTATGGGGTAAAAATAAACATTTATTAAAAAGAGAAACAAAAGGCCTGAAGAATCAAGCCTTTTGTTCCAAAACAATTGCAAAATTCTATAAATTTTCCTGACTTCTTCGGATGAAGTCGCTGAGTTCTCTGCCTTTCAGCAGTCCTTTCGACAGCCGGGCCAAATCGAACATCTGTTTGAGAACAGCATTCTTTGCTGTTTCTTCTTTTTCGTTGAAGGCGTAGAAAGCAGGATGGTTGGCATTGATCACCAAGGTGTAATGATCGGGCAGATCGCCGAAGCCCATCATGCCGCCACCGCCAACCGCGCTCATCTCCTTCATTCGGCGCATGAACTCATTTTGTGTAATAACAACCGGAGGCTCGGTTTCACTCAGGTCTTCAATCTGAACATCAAATATTTTTTGATCAACGATAGTTTTAAAAGCCTCTTTTACAGCTGTTTTCTCCTCTTCGGCAAGCCGCGAAGGCAGAGTTGCCTCTTCTTTTTCAATCAATTTATCCGCTGTTCCGGCATCAACCCTCACAAAGCTTGTGTCGGTAAGTTTCTGCTCCAGCGTATTGACAAAATGAGAATCCAACACACCATCCATCAGCAGTACATCATAACCTTTGGATTTTGCTGCTTCAATATAGCTGAATTGCTCATCCGTGTGACTGGCATATAGGTAAACAAGTTTCTTGTTTTTGTCTTTCTGAAGATTTTCCACATGATTGCGGTATTCTTCCAGGGTGAAGTATTTGTTGTCAACATTTTTCAACAAGACAAATTTCTCAGCTCTTTCCTGGAATTTGGTGTCAGAGATCATGCCATACTGGATAAAGATCTTGATGTCGTCCCATTTCTTCTCAAATCCCTCCCTGTCTTTTTTGAAGAGCTCTTCAAGTTTGTCGGCGACTTTTTTCGTAATATGACCCGAAATCTTTTTCACATTCTGGTCACTCTGCAGGAACGACCGGCTGACATTCAAGGGTATATCCGGAGAATCAATTACACCGTGAAGCAGGGTAAGAAAATCTGGAACGATGCCTTCAACCGAGTCAGTTACAAAAACCTGATTGCTGTAAAGCTGGATTTTGTTGCGCTGAAGCTCATAGTTGTGCTTTACTTTGGGAAAATACAGAATGCCCGTGAGGTTGAAAGGATAGTCAACATTCAGGTGAATGTTAAACAAGGGTTCATCAAAATTCATTGGATAAAGCTCCTGATAGAACTTTTTATAAGCTTCATCGTTGCTTTCGGCAGGTGCTTTCTTCCAAAGGGGTTCGGTGTTGTTGATAATCCAGGGTTTTTCGACCGTTTTTGTCTTTGGATTACCATCTTTATCTGTCTCGCCTTCAATAGGTTCTTCTTCTTTCTTTGTGCCAAACTGAATAGGAACAGGCAAAAACTTGCAATATTTATTGAGCAATTCCCTGATGCGGTATTCTTCCAGAAAATCCTCGTTTTCTTTGTCGATGTGCAGGATGATCACCGTGCCCCTGTCTTTTTTATCACTTTCACTGATGGTATATTCCGGACTTCCGTCGCATTCCCACTTAACCGCTTTGGTACTGCCTCCTTTTTTATAGGTTTTGGTATGCAGTTCCACTTTTTCGGAAACCATAAAAGAGGAATAGAATCCAAGACCAAAATGTCCGATGATGGCGTTGGCTTCAGCTTCCGATTTGGTTTTGAACTTCTTTACAAACTCTTCGGCACTTGAGAAAGCAATTTGATTGATATATTTCTCCACTTCTTCCTGAGTCATGCCGATACCGCGGTCGCGAATGGTGATGGTTTTTTTCTTTTTATCAACTTCAATCTGTATGGTAAGGTCGCCCAATTCGTCCTTAAACTGACCTGTCGAAGCAAAGGTTTTAAGCTTTTGCGTCGCATCAACAGCGTTGCTAACCAATTCGCGCAGAAATATTTCATGATCGGAATAGAGGAATTTTTTGATAATCGGGAAGATGTTTTCAGTCTTAACATCAATGGTTCCTTTTTGCATAGCTATAATTATTGGTTTATCGCCAGAGCTGAATCAAAGGCTGTGCCAAGGCCTGAAACTGACATTTTGACCCGGGTCCTGTACCGGAAATGGCAGGAACCATCTTTGGAATCGTTTCTCTTGTTCACAACTTGGACATCGATGATGTTACCTGCAAACTAACGATTGAAAAAAACCTTCCTGCAGGAGAGATCTTGAAATATAACTTACTTTAGCCGGACGAAACAAAAAAGATGAAAGCTGCCGGAATAGAAAGTCTGATCAAACTGATAGACGACGCCCTTGCGCAACAACAGTTTGTCAAAATGACTTTAAGTAAAAACAGAATTAAATCTTCTGATTTAAAACGTATTACACTTAAACCTGTCGCGTTGAAAGCGGGATTACGCATATCGTTTCTTTACAACTTTGAAACACGTGATGAAGTAAAAAACCATGATTTTGAATCGGCAGTCACTCTGGTCAAGACACTTTTGGAAGAAACTTTTCTTGAAGCAAATTTCTTCACCGTCAACCGGCAACACACATTGATGCTTAATGGCAAAGGCAATGCAAAACTTGTTAGCCGGATGCTGGAACAGGAAAAAACACCAGACCTGAGTCATGACAAAAACAAGCAACGCCTGATAAAACCAACCGGCCTGCATTGGCAACTGTTGGGTATGACGAATCATCAGGGACAGGTGCTGCCTTCGATGCAGCATAAATTCAAACAAATCAATCAATACATTGCAATACTGGATGGTTTGATCAGTCCCTGGCACCGCGAAGGACCGTTACGTGTGGTTGATATGGGAGCCGGCAAAGCCTATCTCACTTTTGCTCTTTACGAACACCTGCGCAGCAATCCACTTGTTCAAGCGCAGGTTACAGGTGTAGAATTGCGCCCTGACCTTGTGGCCAAAACAAATACCATCGCAAAACAATCAGGCTTTGAAAGCCTGCACTTTGAAGAAGGTTCGATTCAGGCTTACCCGATGCCTCCCACCGATGTACTCATTGCCCTGCATGCCTGCGACACTGCAACCGACGATGCGATTGCAGCAGGCATTGCTGCCGGCGTGAAGCTGATCGTGTGTGCACCATGCTGTCACAAGCAAATCCGGCGGGAAATGCAGCAGACAGGACTGAATATTCCACTTGTTAAATATGGAATTTTCATGGAACGCCAGGCCGAAATCATTACCGACACCCTGCGTGCACTGATCATGGAGAAGAATGGCTATCAAAGTCATGTACAGGAGTTTATAGAAGCAGAACATACCCCAAAGAATGTTTTGCTTTCTGGCTTTAAAACCGGCAGAGACATCAATATAGCCGAAATAGAAGAAAAAATCAGGCAGATAAAGTCCACTTTTGGAATCAGGGAACATTTTCTCGAAACCGCCTTGAAAGCAAAAGGAATTCAATAAGCAATTTTGATATGATCATCACCGGAACGCTCATCAATGTGGCGGCTGTAGCCGCGGGAAGTTTGGTTGGCCTGCTATTTCATGCCAGGCTACCAAAACGATTTACTGAAATCCTGTTTCAGGCCATCGGTCTGTTTACACTCGTTCTTGGTATTTATATGGCTTTTAAAGTAAGCGAATGGCTGCTCGTTATCCTGAGTCTTGTGATTGGCAGTATCGTGGGCGAGCTGATGCGGCTTGACAAATTCTTTGACAACCTCGCCGGTGTTCTTGGAACAAAATTCAAACTGGGAGGTTCGCGCTTCAATGAAGGGCTACTCACTGCCTTTTTGCTCTTTTGCATGGGATCGATGACCATCCTTGGCGCCATCGAGGAAGGACTTGGAGGCAAACCGGAATTGTATTATATCAAATCACTCATGGATGGCATCAGTGCCGCTGCCCTTGCCTCGGGGCTCGGTATTGGTGTGCTGTTCTCGATCGTTCCACTCTTTGTTTATCAGGCGGGTCTCACGCTCCTTGCTTCAGGTTTTGGTGAATTTATGCCGGAACTGATGATCAGTGGTATTTCGGCAACCGGTGGGGTAATTCTTGTTGGCCTTGGATTTAATCTTTTGAATATCACCCAACTTAAGATACTAAATTTTCTACCATCACTGTTGATGATCGTTATCATTACATGGATTTACCTTCTGATGTAATATAAATTGTTACCACCTCCCCATTCACTTTGGGGCTTTCAACGCTAGTACCGCAAGATACCGGCTGGCTTAACTGAACTGTTTATAAATTAACAGAAAAGCTTATTATCCCAAAAAAAAAGTTTACCTTAGCCTCATTAAAAAAATGTACACTTAAATTTTAAGTCATGGAAAATATTGATTGGAAAAACCTGCCTTTTGGCTATTATCCAACAGATTACAATGTACGTTGCTATGCTCGCAACGGGCAATGGGGTGAACTTGAAGTCAGTTCTTCGGAATACATCAGCATCCATATGGCTGCCACTGCCCTGCATTACGGTCAGGAAGCTTTTGAAGGATTAAAAGCCTTCAGAGGAATTGACGGAAAAGTCAGACTTTTCCGCTGGGAAGAAAATGCTAAAAGGATGCGTTCTTCTGCTGATGGCATTATGATGCATGAAGTGCCGGATGAAATGTTTTTTGCAGCAGTTGAAAAAGCCGTTCGCTTAAACGCTCGTTTCATCCCGCCATACGGAACAGGTGCCTCATTGTACATCCGTCCACTTTTGTTTGGATCAGGTCCTCAGGTGGGTGTCAAACCTGCCAAAGAATATATGTTTGTTGTTTTCGTCGGCCCCGTGGGACCGTACTTCCGTGAGGGATTTAATCCGGTAAGTGTTGAACTGGTGCGTGATTACGACCGTGCAGCTCCGCTGGGTACAGGGCACATTAAAGTTGGTGGCAACTATGCTGCAAGCTTACGTCCGGCAGACAGGGCACATAAAGATGGTTATTCTTCAGTGCTTTTCCTTGATGCCAAAGAAAAAAAATACATCGACGAAGCAGGGCCTGCCAATTTCTTCGGTATCAGGGAAAAGACTTATATCACACCGCAGTCCAAAACAGTACTGCCTTCGATTACCAACAAAAGCATCGAAACACTGGCCATTGATTTGGGCCTCAAGGTGGAACGCAGGCCTGTACCGGTGGAAGAACTGGAGTTATTTGAAGAAGCAGGAGCCTGCGGCACTGCAGCTATCATTGCTCCGATTGGAAAAATTGTAGATCGCGAAACGGGAAAAGTTTATCAATACAGCGACAAGGCCGGGCCGGTTTCAACAGAAATCTACACCAGGCTGAAAGCCATTCAGGAAGGTGTTGTGGAAGATGTTTATGGCTGGACTACCGTGATTGATGGAATCTGACAGTATTCGGCCTGTTGTACAAATCTCAAACGATCTAAGCAGCTTTCGGGCTGCTTTTTTTTAAATCAGTCCGGCAAGTTCTAGCTGTGTTTCCATCTGCCGCTGAACGAGAGAGGCTTCATGTGCAGCAGCCTTGTCGAAGTCGCTACCGTCGGAGGCATAGATGATAGCCCTGGAAGAATTAACCAATAAGCCCGCCCGCTGATTCAAACCGACCCTGCTAACCGCATCAAGATCACCACCCTGTGCACCTACTCCCGGAACAAGCAAAAAGTAGTCCGGAACAATTTTTCTGATTTCTGCCAGTTCTTGGGGATGAGTGGCGCCAACCACAAACATCAGCTGATCGGGTGACGCCCATGTGCAGGCCTTTCTGATGACCGCATGATGTAACAATTGACCCTGAGGATCGGCAAAATATTGAAAATCGGCCGAGCCGGTGTTGGAAGTCAGCGCCAGCAGAATGACCCATTTTTCCTCAAAACCCAGAAAAGGTTTTACAGAATCAGCACCCATGTAAGGTGCAACTGTGACAGCATCGGCCTTCATTGATTCAAAAAAGGCCCTTGCGTAAGCCGCTGAAGTATTGCCGATATCGCCCCGTTTGGCATCCAGTATAATGAAGATGTCGGGGTACTTTTCACGGAGGTAAGCGACAGTGCGTTCCAGGCTTTGCCACCCACGGCTGCCGCCGGATTCGTAAAAAGCAGTATTTGGCTTGAAAGCCACAGCAAAAGCTGCCGTAGAGTCGATGATGGCTTTGTTGAAACTGAATACCGGATCGTCCTCCGACAACAAATGCTTAGGAATCCGGTTTTTGTCGGTATCGAGTCCAACACACAAATAGGATTTTTTTTGTTGGATCTGCCTAAAAAGCTGTTCACTGTTCATCGCAAAAAATCAGGCTTCGAGCTCTGTTTTCAATCGCTCGGCATTTTCGGCCATCTGCAGTTTTTCGATGATTTCATTGATATCACCATCGATAATTGCTGACAGGTTATACAAGGTCAGGTTGATTCTGTGATCGGTAACCCTTCCCTGAGGCCAATTGTAGGTTCTGATCTTGGCTGACCGGTCGCCGGTTGAAACCATCGTTTTTCTTTTGGATGCCACCTCTTCGAGGTATTTGCTGTACTCAATCTCAAAAATGCGGCTGCGAAGCACCTTCATGGCCTTCGCGAGGTTTTTCAGTTGTGATTTTTCATCCTGGCAAGAAACGACAATTCCCGTTGGGATGTGGGTAAGCCGGATGGCAGAATAGGTTGTGTTAACCGACTGGCCTCCCGGTCCTGAGGAGCAAAAGGTATCTTTGCGAATATCTTTTTCGTTGAGTTCGATATCAAACTCTTCGGCTTCGGGCAATACCACCACTGATGCTGCGGAGGTATGAATGCGTCCCTGTGTTTCAGTTTTAGGTACTCTTTGCACGCGGTGAACGCCGGATTCAAACTTCATAATCCCATAAGCATTGTCACCAATTACATTAAATACCACTTCTTTGTATCCGCCAACAGTACCTTCATTCATATCAACGAGTTCGGTTTTCCAGCCTTTTGTTTCGCAGAATTTGATGTACATCCTAAACAAGTCACCTGCAAAAATGCTGGCCTCATCGCCACCGGTACCGGCTCTGATTTCAACAATGGCATTCTTGGAATCCTGCGGATCTTTTGGGATTAACATCAAACGAATGGATTCTTCAAGACCCTCTTTTCGTGGCTGGAGTTCATCGAGTTCGTCAAGCGCCATTTGACGAAAGTCGGCATCTTTTTCGTTTTTTACAAGTTCGCGCGCATGTTCCATATTGGCGATCACATTTTTGTAATCCTTAAATGCCGCAACAACCGGTTCGAGGTCTTTGTAATCCTTGTTAAGTTTCACAAAGCGTTTCATGTCGGCCATCACAGCAGGATCGGTGAGTTGTTCGCCCATTTCTTCCCAGCGTCGGTTGATGGTTTCCAGTTTATCAATAATATCCACAACTTCAAATTTTTAAGCATGCAAAAATACACAATGCAGCCCAAGTAAAAAAGCCTTCACGGGAAACAATCTATCCAATTGATTTTGAAATGATTACTGCCCTATAAAGTCAACTATGAATAGATATAGGTACCTGTTTCGGCGCTGATGGTGAGTTTTTTTCCGGGGTTTGCTTCCGTGTGACCGATAATTCTGGCTTCAACTCCAAATGTTGCTGCCAGTGAAATCAAAGCCTCTGCGGTTTTTTCGTTGGTATATACCTCCATCCGGTGACCCATGTTGAACACCTGATACATTTCTTTCCAATCAGTCCCTGATGCCTCTCTGATCATTCGAAAAAGCGGCGGAACCGGAAAGAGCTGATCTTTCACCACGTGAAGATCATTCACGAAATGCAACACTTTGGTTTGTGCCCCGCCGCTGCAGTGGATGATGCCATGAAGTTGGCTTCCAAATTCGCTCAAGGCTTGTTTAAGAATGGGAGCATAAGTGCGTGTGGGGGCCAGCACGAGTTTTCCGACATCAACACCAGGTATTTCGGTTGGATCAGTCAGGTTGTGAGGCCCGCTGTAAACCAGTCTGGCAGGTACAGCAGGATCAAAACTTTCAGGAAACCGCGTTGCCAGAGCGTGATGAAACATATCGTGTCGTGCAGAAGTGAGTCCATTGCTGCCCATGCCTCCATTGTACACCTCCTCGTAGACGGCCTGACCAAAAGAAGCAAGACCCACAATGACATCACCGGCCAAAATGCGGTTTTCGATGACTTTATTCCGGGGTAAGCGGGCTGTCACAGTGCTATCGACGATAATCGTCCGAACCAAATCGCCCACATCAGCCGTTTCGCCACCCGTTGACCAGATACCGATGCCCATCGACCTGAGTTTTTCAAGAAATCCCTCTGTTCCTTCGATGATGGCTTTGATAACCTCACCGGGAATCAGATTTTTGTTACGGCCGATTGTTGAAGAAAGCAGGATGTGATCGGTAACACCCACACACAAAAGATCGTCGGTGTTCATTACAACGGCATCCTGCGCAATCCCTTCCCACACTGACAGATCCCCGGTTTCTTTCCAGTAAAGGTAAGCAAGTGCCGATTTTGTTCCGGCCCCGTCGGCATGCATGATGTTACACCAGCCGGGGTCGCCCCCAAGGATATCAGGGATCACCTTACAGAAGGCATTGGGAAATAAGCCTTTGTCAACATTCCTGATTGCCTCATGCACATCCTCTTTGGCAGCTGAAACACCTCTAGAGGCATAACGTTGATCCATAGCTATTTAAATATCAGTTTCTTGTTCTTGGTATCAAATTCAAAATCACCCATCCTGCTTAGGACCGACTGCCCGATCACGAAGGGTTTGATGGCTTTATGATCAACCACGACTTCTACCTGCTTGAGCACCTTATCGGCAATGCGCAACTCTGCAAGACTGAAAACAGCCCCGTCGGCAATGTTTCCAACCTGAATCACGGATTTATCTTCACCCACCAGGTTATCCACATTAATGGTTCCTTTCTGCAGCAACTCGAGTGCTTTTTTAAGTGATATGGCAGCCTTGGCGTTGCGGTCGTAAGTGAATCCTGTTGATACGCCGTCAATCAGGCAGATGGCTTCAAATGCCCCATCGGCTGCAATGGTAAAGTCGATTTGATTGTCGTCGGGGTTAATTTCAATAATAACAGCGTTAGCCATGGGCTTGTTGGCAGCTTTGGGGACAAAATCCTTGCTTAAGACACTGAACTCGGTGCGGCGGTTAAGCTGATGAGCTGCTTCCTTCAACTCATTGGCCGGCAAACTGTTGATATAAGCCTCAGTGAGAACTGTACCACTTTTCAGCGTCATACCGTTCAACTCAACATCTTTGTCCAGTGTACGGGGAACCCTTTCGCCATAACCTTTGGCAACGAGACGCTCCGGATCAATCCCCCTGATGATGAGGTAGTCAACAACCGATTGGGCCCTGCGTTGGGAGAGGATGTCGTTCCGCTCGTCCACATCACGGCTGTCGGTGTGTGAAGCCAGCTCGATGATGATGGTTGGGTTTTGTTCGAGGGTGAGAATCAAACCTTGCAGAGAATCTTCATATTGGGGTTTTAGTTCCCATTTTCCGAGATCGTATAAAATATCAGGCAAGGGAATAGGCTTCTGAGGAATTGGTTCGAGCATCACATCCAGCACAAAATCTTTACTGAATTCAAGTCCGACGGTTGTTTCAACGAGGCTTCGGGTGAAATAACCCTCCTTGTCAACAATGATATCGTAGGTAGTGTTCTTGCTTAATTGTGATTCAACAAAAAGGTAGTATCCTTTTTCATTGGTCCGGGTTGTTACGCTGGTTCCGTTACTTCCGATCAGTTTCACGCTGGCATCCGTGATCAACTGAAGCGTTTTTTCATCTTTCACAGTACCACCGAGCTTAAAGAGCACAGGAGGTTCGATAAAATAGTACAAGTTGTCCACACCACGGCTGTTTTCCCTGTTACTGGCAAAATACCCCCGTTCCTCTTCAGGATGAAAAATGATTGAAAAATCGTCGTTGACAGAGTTGATAGGATGTTTGAGGTTGCGGGGTGATCCCCAGTTGCCGGCGGAGTCGATGGTGCTGACAAAAATATCATACCCACCCATTCCCGGATGGCCGTTGCTGGCGAAAAACAAGGTGGAGTCGTTGCGCAAAAAGGGAAACACTTCGTCGCCTTTGCTGTTGACAACAGGGCCTATGTTGAGTGGTCTGTTGAAAGGCTGTTTTTTATTGTCGCGCATGGCGACCCATATGTCCTTGCCTCCGAAGCCACCTTTGCGGTCGGCGGCAAAATACATGATCAGTTCATCATCACTCAAACTTGGATGACCGATGATGTCGAGGCTGTCCACACCTTTGATTTGAACCGGGACAGGGGTACTCCAGCTGCGACCCGAACGGCTTGATGCAAAAATCTGACAACCGGATTCCTGCCCGGGCAAATTGTTGCACCGGGTAAAATACATTGTATTAAAGCTCTTGTTCAGGAACGGAGCGCCCTCATTGGCTTTGGTATTTACAGTTTCGGTATCATCCAGGAGCGTAGGTGTGCTCCACTTATTGTTGTTATCAGCGCGTGCGGTGTATAAATCACTGAAACTTTGACTCGTCCAGCCGTCTTTGTCTTTTCCGGTTGAACCATCGCGGGTTGAAGTGAAGATAATCTCGTTGTAATTATTTGATGCCCAAGCAGGCGCAAAGTCACTTGCTTTGGAATTGACTTTTTTCAGTTGGGTCACTTCAAAGCGGGAAGGATTTTTGAGCCACTCTTCAATAGCAGCTGCGATGGCGGCGCCGGCAGGGCCTCGGGGATCTTCGGGAACTTTTTCGCTGTATTGATTATAAAAATCGACTGCCTCCTGATATTTGCCATTCATTTTCAGAAGGTCGGCATAAACAAGCAGAATCTCAGGATTGCGTTCCTGGAATCCGGCTTTGAGTACTTTTTTATAGCCTGCTTCAGCTCTTTTAAATCCACCGGTGAGGCGATAGCATTCGGCCATCCGGTAATTGATTCTGTCTTTCTCAGGGCCATTCTTTTTGACTTTTCCGAAGGCCTTTTTGTATTTATCGAGCGCGATTGAATATTGTTTGCGTTCAAAAGCCTCATCTGCGCCTTTGGCGGGATTGCGCTGGGCATGCAAAACAGCAGGAGCAATGAGCAGGAGAATAAAAAAAACAATCAGCTGAAGGTGTTTGATCATGTGAAATCTTTCTTTGCTTTTAACTAACGTATAGAGCCTGAAATTATTGGATTGCTTCAAATCTTCCTTTCCACCCTGCCGGTTTCCTGTTCCGGTTCAGGTGGTTCGGCGATCACAGCCTTTGCATTCGGTTTTGTTGTAACAAGTTCTTTTTCATCCACTTTCTCTTCGGCAGGAACAGCCCGTTGCTGTAAAAAATCATTGAGTCGGGTTTCACGATCAAGCCGTTGAACCTCCTTGTTGATCTCATTCTTAAAGCCTGCCGAAGCCCGCTTCATTTCGTTGATGGTCTTGCCAAGGGTTCGGGCCACCTCAGGCATCTTTTTGGGACCCATGACCACAAAAACAACGAAAAGGATCAACATTAATTCACCGGTACCGATGTCAAAAAAGAGTAGCATGTCAGTATGATTACAAGCGCAAAAATAAGAAATAAGGCAATCGGGCAACGCTTTGCCCGGCTTAAAATAAAAAAGTCCGATGCTGTTAAGGCACCGGACTTTTTCATGGTAAAAAAAACCTATTTCTTTTTAGCTTCTTTCGGAGCTGGTTGATTTGCATCAGCACCTTTTTCTTCACTGCGTCCTTTGAGTAAATCAAAGGCTATGGGACTGGCATTGAAAACCGATGAATATGTACCAAACATGATACCGATCAACAGTGCAAAAACAAATCCCCTGATTACTTCACCACCAAAGATAGAGATGACAAGCAATACAAGTAAAGTGGTACCTGAGGTATTGACCGTACGTGCCAGTGTACTGTTCATCCCATCATTGATGTTGACAAGAAGCGACTTTTTCGGGTGCAGGTTAACATTTTCCCTGATACGGTCGAAGATGATTACGGTATCATTGATTGAATAACCAATAATGGTAAGGATAGCAGCGATGAATGCCTGATCCACTTCCATGCTGAAAGGTAAGATGTTATGGAACAGAGAGAAAAGACCCAAAACAATGATGGTATCATGCGCAAGTGAAATTAACCCGGCCAAACCAAATTGCCACTTCCTGAACCTGATCGCGATATAAATGAAAATGATGATTAAGGCAAAAATGATGGCCATAATAGCCTTGTTTCGGATATCATCGGCAATGGTAGGTCCGATCTTTTGTGAACTCAGAATGCCAAGGAATTTGTCGCCTGATTCCTGGTCAGAGGTAAATTCATTGAAGCTGATGGGATTGGCAAATAAGTTGGAAAGACTTCTGTGAAGCATGGTCTGAATGAGTGAATCAACTTCTTTACCATCATTCTCGATCATAAATTTCGTAGTGATCTTTACCTGCCTGTCCGGACCAAAAGTTTTTACTTCAGGCGTTGCCTGCGTAAATTCTTTGGTTAAGGCTTGTCTAACTTCATTTACAGTAACATCTTTATCGAAGCGAACTAAGTAGGTACGACCACCGGTAAAATCAACGCCATAATTCAATCCTCTGAATGTGAGCGAGCCAAGACTAATCAGTGTTAGAGCGATGGAGAAGATGTATGCTTTTTTGCGCATACCAAGGAAATTGATGTTGGTATGGGCAAGAAAATCGCGGGTCCATTTTGTTTCGAATGACAAGGACTTGTTCGTATCGAGCAAATAGACAAAGATGATGCGTGAGATAAAAATGGCGGTGAACATGGAGGTAAGGATACCAATGATCAGTGTGGTTGCAAAGCCCTGAACCGGACCCGTACCGAACACATACAGTACAATACCTGTCAGCAAGGTGGTTACGTTACCGTCGATGATAGCAGAGTAGGCATTTTTGTAACCGTCGTCGATGGCAAGGCGTAATCCTTTACCTGCACGCATTTCTTCTTTAATACGTTCGTAAATAATTACGTTGGCATCCACGGCCATACCCATCGTTAAAACAATACCGGCGATACCGGGAAGTGTAAGAACAGCACCAAGGGAGGCAAGAACACCCATCAAAAGGAATACGTTACTCAAAAGTGCGAAGTCGGCAACCAAACCGGCTTTCTTGTAGAAGAACCACATATAGAGGAGCACCATAACAAAAGCCAGCACAAAAGAATACAATCCGGCAGTTACAGCTTCACGGCCGAGTGAAGGACCTACAACGGCTTCTTCCATGATGCGCGAAGGGGCAGGCAATTTACCGGCTTTCAAAATGTTCGCCAAATCCTGTGCTTCTTCAATGCTCATTTCGCCACCTGAAATAGAGGAACGCCCATTGGGGATTTCATCGTTGACAACAGGGAATGAATACACATAATCATCGAGCACGATGGCAACCTGACGGCCAATGTTTTCACCCGTAAGGCGTTTCCAGCTTTTTGCACCCTCGCTGTTCATTTGAATGGTAACTTCAACTTTCCCGTTTTGGTCATAATCCTGACGGGCATCCACGATCACTTCACCACCAAGCGCAGCTTTGTTATCGCGTGAGCCTTTGAGTGCCACAAGTTCGAGAACCTCCGGCTGACCTTCGCCAGTTCTGGACTTCACGGTCCAGGCTAGTTTCAGGTTACGGGGGAAAACACCCTGAACCTGACGAAGCATATTGTTGATACGTGCGGTGTCCTTCACCTGAGCCTGTCCAACACGTGCTGTGCTACCCGGGAAGAAACGGCCTGATTCATCCTGCACATAGGAAGGCATGAGATAGGCATACAAAGGATTATTTTTGGCGTAGGCCTCAAAATTTTCGTCTTTTTTTGTGGTATCACTTTCAGCAGAAATTTTATCGAGCAACGACTTGGTAGTGTCAGCCGGTGTGGTCTCGGCAGATGCATCGGCAGTGGTGCTTTCTGTTTCAGCCTGAGCTGCTTCAGCATCTTTATTCTGTGAAGCCAGACGTGTGTTTGCTTCATCAAAGAAAGTGTAAAGGTCGGAGAAATTATAAGTTTCCCAGAACTCCAGCTGAGCTGTTCCCTGCAGCAGGTTTCGCACGCGTTTGGGGTCTTTGATACCGGGAAGTTCAACCAGAATGCGACCTGAAGTAGCAAGTTTCTGGATATTCGGCTGAGTAACGCCAAAACGGTCGATACGGGTACGTAAGATCTGGAACGAACGGTCGATGGCACCTTCAGCCTCAGTCCTGATCACCTCCATCACCTCAGCGTTGGTGCTGTTGGTGGTGATTCCCTTGTCTTTAAACTCATATAAAAAGATAGAAGCCAGACGGGCGTTGGGATCAACTTCTTCAAAAGATTCTCCGAAGAGGGTCACGAAATCCTTCTGACTGTTTTGTTGTTTGCGGATGGCAAGTTCCATTGCCTGACGGAAAACAGGATCCTGACTGTATCCCGACAAAGCGTTGATGATGTCTCTAACAGAAACTTCCAGAACAACGTTCATACCTCCTTTAAGGTCGAGACCCAGGTTGATCTCCCTTTCTTTCACTTCACGGTAGGTGTATTTGTCGATGAGGATATTATACACGACCTGACTTTCCATTGAATCGAGGTAATAGGTCTCACGTGCCTCAACGATTGAGTCTAATTTGTGATCAAAATCGACCTGGTCACCTTTTGAAAGTTCCATTGCAAGACTTCTTGCGACCTCGCTCGTTGCATACCTTTCTGCTTTTCGCTCTACCCTTCCGGACACAAAAGTGAACGAAAGCTGATAGAGCGACACGATCGCCAAAGCAATTGCAAAAACTTTAATAGCTCCTTTGTTCTGCATCTTTGAATCTGATTAAATTACTTTTTCTGATATTGACATTTTTTTGAGGGTGCAAAATTAGAATAATATTTGACAACTGCCAATATTTCAAGGATTAAATGAATATGGTGATTCAGGAACTGCTTCAAACCCTTTTCGGACTAGCAAATTCTGCAAAAGAGCAAGTAAACAGCGGACGGATAATTCACAAATCAGGTGTGATTTTTGACTGATAAGCCAGGGCAACTTTGTCGTTGCAATGAAATTTAATTCAATGAGCTGTTTTCACCACTCCTTATAATATTGCAATGATTAGCGCCGGGCACCATGTCAAGCCATTTTGATCAACAAAGTCCTTAATGTATCAGCCACGTCTTCAGCTTTGTTTACCGCTTTTTCGAGCGATGCCAGGATATCCTTCAGCTTGATTAGTTCAGCGATATCCTTCTCATTTTCAAACAAAGCACTGATGCCCAGGCTATAATAATGATCTGCCTTCTTTTCGAGTTCATGAATTTCTTCGCATATCCGGTATATAGATTCACGATGCTTGTCGGCATGGCGAAGTTCCGGCATCGCTTTGTTGATCAGCGAACCAAGCTGGAAGAGAATTTTGGCAACCTCAGCAACTTCCTGAGGCAATTTTTTCGGTTTATAAAGCTTGATCCGCTGAGCAGCCGTGTTGATGTTATCCAAAACATCATCGATGCGAGTGGCAAGGGTGTGAATGTCTTCCCTGTCGAAAGGAGTGATAAATGACTTATTAAGTTGTGCAAAAATTCTGTTCGCCACGACATCACCCTCTTTTTCAAACTTTTTAATTTCTGTGATATACTGATCCATCATGTCAGCCGTGCCGGCTGTTGAGAGTTTAATCAGCGATTCAGTGCCAGACACCAGGACCCGGCCTCCTTCTTCGAACATGGGAAAAAAAGCATATTCTTTAGGAACAAATACTTTTAAAATGCGATCAAAATTCATGATAGAAACTATTAGCTTTTACATCAAATAAACAACGTTAGCAAAGCATAAACTGATGCGCTGATCAGTGCTGAAACGGGAATGGTAAGGATCCATGCCCAGAAAATATTTCCTGTAACACCCCATTTTACTGCCGAGGCCCCTTTGCGGGCACCGGCCCCGATGATAGCGCCTGTAATGGTGTGGGTTGTACTTACCGGTATGCCCAAGCCTGTGGCTCCAAACAGGGTCAGTGCTCCTGCTGTTTCGGCACAAAATCCTTCAAAGGGCTTCAACTTGGTGATTTTTTCACCAATTGTTTTTACGATTCTCCATCCACCAAATAAGGTACCAAGAGCAATGGCAGTGTGGCATGAGAGCACGATCCACAAATCAATTTCAGCATCCTTACTCACATGACCGGTTACAATTAAAGCTACCCAGATGATACCCATCGACTTCTGAGCATCGTTTCCCCCGTGACCCAAACTAAAAGCCGAGGCCGATAGTAATTGCAACCTCCTGAAATATTTATCAACCTTATATGGGCTTTGTTTTTTAAACAGTTGCATTACAAGTGCAGAGATCAGAAACGACATAATGAGACCCAATAGCGGTGAGATCACGATAAAAGCCGCAATTTTCATTACGCCCGATAAAATTACGGATGAAAAACCTGCTTCAGCAACAGCAGCGCCTATCAGGCCACCAACCAAAGTATGCGAAGAGCTTGATGGAAAACCCCACCACCAGGTGAGTAAATTCCAGATGATGGCTGCTATCAGCGCGGCAAAGATGACTGAAAGGTTGATCGAATCAGGCTCGATAATTCCTTTACCGATGGTGGTTGCCACACTTAAGGGAAAAACAAGAAAAGCAATGAAATTGAAAAAAGCTGCCAGCAATACTGCCGTGAAAGGTGACAATACTTTTGTTGTGACAATGGTGGCAATGGAGTTGGCCGAATCATGAAAACCGTTGATGAAATCAAATACGAGCACCAATCCGATTACAATGTACAAAAACTCCATAAATCAAAAAATAAAGTTTGCAAATGTAAATTGATTCCCGACCCCTGTCACCTCGCAATGTAAATTTTGTGTTAAGAATTTCACAGCATTCCGTAGCATAAAATAGCTAAGGTGTCTTTGTAAGCCATTCATAAAGGGTCATTCTCACAAGAATTAACAAATAAATTGTGCTTGTCTTAAATTCCAATGGCTTTGTTATGTATTTCATTCATGCCTCGCCCTCGAACTTTAAAACTCAAGCACCTGACATTAAGGACAGACACTAATTAGGAGCAGAAGTATTGTTCACTTATTTTGACAAAGGCATTTACGCTGCCTGTAAAACACATAGTTTTTGATTATTTCTTTCCGGCTTCCGGAATGTACCAACAATTCTTTCTCAGGTTCACCCCGCCATTCATGGATTCCTGCACAATGCGGTCAGTAACCCAAATACCTTTTGCAGCCATATTTTCGAAGGTATCTGTACCGTCATTCCCAAAATTGATCCGGGTTCGGTGAATATGAAATTTCTCTGAAAACTTGTTGTTAAAAACCTGCTCAATGGCATCCTTTCCAATCATAAAACCAAGCAAACCACCCCAGGTTGCAGCAGGGTTGTCGGAATCCCAGCCTGCGAGTACAGCAATCTTGATTGTCTCAACAAAATCTCCCCCACCATAAAAAAGGCTCACCAGGCTGGCGGCAAAGTTGATTCCGGCAGCAAAGCAGCCATTGCAGTACAGATTTCGCGATGTCATTGAATAACCATCCATCTGTTGTACCTGATAGCGCATGTAAACGGAATCCCGGGTTTGTTCCCAGGGCCAGCCCTTGTCGTAACAGGATTTGACAAAATCATACATTTTGCGGGGTGCAGAGCCCATGGGCAGGATAGTTTTTGCCTGATCTGCCATCCAGGCTATTTGTCCGGCAGGCGACAATGATTGATCCACCGCAGAGGCAAGTGAAAACAGGCTGATGTAAAAACGGGCAATTGATTCACTGTCGAAGCGGGCCGTTGTTTTCACAGGTAAGCTGGCCAGCTGCAAGGCAACATCGGGTCTTGCCGGTGCAAAAAGTCCAAAAATCTCTGTTGTTAACTGGGCATCAATCATTTCGTATTCGGAATTATTGGCAGGATCACCGGTAGCCGGCGGCACAAAGCCCTGTTTCATCAAGTCGTAAGCCCGTTGATTGGAGACCCACAGGAAATTTTCTTCTTCGGCTTTGATGTGTTTTAACCAAGCATCGCGTATTTGTAACCCGCTCAGCATCGTACAATTATGTGACAGCATCAGCTCCTGATACATATATTCTATGTCGGTGTCATCGTCGGCTCCCCACACACTGTCGGGGGCAGCCCAAATGAAGTTGATCTCCGGAGAAAGCTCGCTTGGGATACCCTGCCCCCAAATGCTTGGTTGGTCGGGCCCTCCCCAGTCATGGCGGGTGTAAAATTCACCCGTTCGGATGTCGCCCATGTTACCGATCTTATCCATCTCAGTAATCAGGCCGGTCCAGTTGGCAATACAGGTTCCAAGCCAGAAACCTTCAAGTTTGTTGTGGTAAACATCCCTGTAGATCACCCTGTCATTATCTGCCGCCTGATAATACAGGTAGTTCAGAGAGGGGTTGGCAGGGACTTTTTCTTTCAGCCTGCAGCTTCCCAAACCTAAGAAAGCAAGTGAAATCAGGAGTATTAACAGCCTGTTCAGTTGATTTTTGCGCATGTTGAACGACAAGATTAAAGCAATGAACACAAACAGAAAACATCTTAGCCAAACAACATGCCGCTGGTCCCGGAAATGGTCTGGCTTTCATTTTGGGATAAAGGTAAACGTTTTCCGGAAAGCGTTTATCAATCCAGGTAAATGCAATCGAAAACTTCCAAATTGTAAATGAAAACTTAATTTTATTTAGAACGATTCCACGAATTGACTAATTTTGCGCCATCAATTAAACCTAAACAAAATTTTATCCTCATGAAAAAACCATTGATGTTCGCCCTGATGTTGGGTGGAATGATAGCCCTCCACAGCTGTGGCGGAAGTACAGAAACAAAGACAGAAACACCTGCCCAGACTCCTGTTGCAAAAACAGAAACTGTAGCTGCTCAGGAAGAACCCTTTGCTGCCGGTAAAAAAATATACATGGAAAAATGCATCGTATGCCACCAGGCAAATGGCGAAGGTATTGCCGGCGCTTTCCCTCCGCTGAAAAACTCTGACTACCTCCTGGCCGACAAGGTGAGGGCTGTGGCTCAGGTTTTGAACGGATCAAACGAAGTAATGGTTGTTAACGGACAAACCTACAACGCACCGATGCCCCCACAGGTAGACACCAAGGAAGATGCAGTTGCCGTGATCAACTACGTTTTAAACTCCTTTGGTAACAATGGCGGAACCGTAACGCTTGAAGATGTTAAAGACGTTGTAATCAACCCAAGACCTTAAGGCAATGCGCAAGCTTTCATTTTTCAATCTTTTCATCGCCGGCTTTCTGTTAGTGACCGCAACTGCTTGTGAAACAGCAGTGAAAAAGGAAGCTGAACAAGAAACCGAGACAGAGGTAGTGCTTCCTTCAACAGGAAATTTTGGCGAAGCCATTACCAAAGATGGCAGTGTGGCGATTGCTGAAATTGCTTCCCTTATCACAACCGACGATACTATCCCTGTCAAGGTTTTCGGATCGGTGGTTGAAGTTTGCCAACACACAGGTTGCTGGCTGACCTTTGATTTGGGCAATGGCGAAAACATTATGGTTAATATGAAAGACCATGATTTCTACGTTCCGAAAGACGCAGCAGGAAAAAAAGCCTGGGTTTCGGGAACAGCGACACGCGAACTCATTTCTGTTGACATGCTGAAGCATTATGCCGAAGACGCGGGAAAAAGTCAGGAATACATCGATGCCATCACCGAAGATGCCTGGCAATATACCATTGAAGCCAAAGGGGTGATCATTGAAGAATAAGAAAGACGCTTTCTGATTTAACGAAAAGAGGCTGTTTCATTGCATGAGACAGCCTTTTTTGTTAGCGAAGCCTGATCTTTGTGCCTGCAGGCGGGTTGAAACCTCTTTTCCAATGATTCATCTTTTCGATTCTTTCGACTCTGACCCCATAAATCTGAGAAACCTCGCTGACGGATTGCCCCTTTTCAAGCAGATGGAAGGCATGGGTTTTTGATTTTCTTGATTTCTTTTCCACATAAATGACCTGACCTGCTTTCAATTTGCCGTCTTTTGCCAGATCATTGTACTTGAGCAGCTGCCAGCTATACACCCCCAATTCGGCAGCCAGGGCACCGATCTCCTCCCCTTCGATGGCAAAGACCAGTTTGGTGTGGTTGTTGAGATGCAGAAAACGACCTGATTTTGTTTTGCCGACTACCACAAAATCTGAAGGCCGGGGAATATGCTGATTGGCGATCACGTCCGGTTGATGCTTTTTGCTTTGCTTAAGGCTTGCTTTACCCATAGCCAGCGAGTCGTAATGAAAAAGGCTGTTACGTTCAATGATGCCGATCAACAGTTCGGGATAGCGGGGATTGGTGGCATAGCCTGCCCGGCTTAACCCGTTGGCCCAGGCTTTGTAATCCATGATATCAAGTTGAAAAAGAGAAGCATAGCGAGGTCGCTGGGTTAAAAAGAGGGAATGATCGCTGAATGAATCCTCCGGCTTCCGGTAGGCCCTGAAACATTCGTTCTTTTCATCGTCATCCATGAAAAATGTTTTTCCTTCCCAGCCCACATGACATTTGATTCCAAAATGGTTGTTTGCCTCGCGTGCAAGGATGCTGTTGCCGGTGCCCGATTCGAGCAAGCCCTGGGCCAGGGTGATGGAGGCAGGAATTTTGTAATCCTGCATTTTTTCGATGGCGATCGGGTGATACAAATGAATGTATTCCTCCGTTGTGATTTTTTTCTGTGCCCAAATGCTGACAGGCATGACCAAAAACAAAAAAAATAAAGGAGCTTTCAGCTTCATAACGGGATTTGAACATTTTTGTTTGTGCAAAGATAGCCGAAGCCACCGAGCAGCGATGCAATTTGACAAATCAATTCGGGAGCAGCAGCTAAAACACTATCTTTGCACGATAAACACTATGGAAACCATCAATAAATATTTCACCGGGCTGAGCGAAAAACAGCAGGAGCAGTTTTTGGCACTGGAGGCGCTTTACCAGGATTGGAACAGCAAAATCAACCTGATCAGCCGCAAGGATATGGAGCAGTTTTATTTGCACCATGTGCTTCACAGCCTGTCGATTGCCCGTTATGTAAAGTTGATGCCCGGCACAAAAGTCCTTGATGTAGGCACCGGTGGCGGATTTCCCGGCATTCCGCTGGCTATCATGTTTCCAGATGCTGAATTCAGGCTTATTGACGGGATCGGAAAAAAAATCATGGTTGTGAACGCGGTCGCCGGCGCAATTGGCTTGAAAAATGTGACTGCTGTGCAACAAAGGGCAGAAACTGTCAGGGAAAAGTTCGACTTCGTAGTGAGCCGTGCTGTGACCAGCCTGCCTGAGTTTATCGGCTGGACTGCACAATGTTTTCATGGTAGGAGCCAAAACCTGCGTCCGAACGGAATACTCTACCTCAAAGGCGGCGATCTGAAAACCGAGCTTGATTTGTTACCAAAACGCTGGATCAAACAAACCTACCCCATTTCTAATTGGTTTGAAGAACCGTATTTCGAGACAAAATACCTCGTACACCTTTATTAAACAGATATATTCTGATGCCGTTGATCTAAAAAATCAGATCCGGAATAAGTCCTGTTTGTCCCTTGATTTGCGGTGATTTTTTTTATCCCTGCCTAAGCATACTTTTTTGCTACTTTAGCCGCTTGTTAAACCATTAAAAACTGATTTATGGAAAAAATCAAAACCTCCCTGAGAGAATCTGCCACTGCCCGTTGGATTGCATTGGCACTGATCTCAATCACCATGTTTTTTGCCTATTTCTTTGTTGACGTGGCAGCGCCGCTCCAGAGTTTGCTCGAAAGGAGCTACGGATGGTCGCCCGAAACCTTCGGGATGCTTGGCGGATCGGAGTTTTTTCTGAATGTTTTTGCCTTCTTCCTGATTTTCTCCGGTATTATCCTGGATAAGATGGGCATTCGTTTCACGATTTTAACAGCCGGTATTTCGATGGTGGCAGGTGCTTCGATTAAGTATTATGCCCTCACCGAAGGTTTTGCTGCCTCAGGTTTGGCAGCCACCCTCGATTCGTTCTGGACCACCGTTCCTGCCACAGCGAAGCTGGCCTTTTTTGGCTTTGCTATTTTCGGGGTGGGTGTTGAAATGGCCGGTATCACCGTATCGAAAGCCATCGTTAAGTGGTTCAAAGGCAGGGAACTCGCCCTGGCCATGGGACTTGAAATGGCAACAGCCCGTCTGGGAGTTTTTGCTGTCTTCAGACTTTCGCCCATCTTCGCTGAGAGTGGAGGTGTTTCTAATTCAATCCTCTGGGGTGTAGCATTTCTGGTGATCGGTCTGCTCACTTTTCTGGTTTATACTTTCATGGATGCCCGCCTCGACAAAGAGATTGGTGCCGATGCCACTTCCGAACCCGAAGAAGCTTTCCGTATCAGTGACATCTGGCTCATTTTAAAGAATCCCGGATTTCTGGCCATTGCCGGTCTATGCGTCCTTTTCTATTCAGCCATATTCCCGTTCCAGAAATTTGCTACCGATATGCTTGCTTCCAAACTGGACATCAGCATCAAGGACGCTGCCGCTATGTTTTCCTATTTCCCCATTGGCGCCATGGTACTGACACCTTTCATTGGAGCATTCCTCGACAAAAAAGGATTGGGCGCCACCATGATGCTGTATGGCGCCATCCTGCTCACTGTTTCGCACCTGATTTTTGCGCTCGTACCCGCTGAAGCATTCACCAACCTGGTGGCTTATGCTACCATCGTGGTTCTTGGACTGGCATTTTCACTCGTACCGGCCTCCATGTGGCCATCGGTGCCCAAAATTGTTGAAGACCGTTTTCTTGGTTCAGCTTACGGCTTAATCTTCTGGATTCAAAATATTGGTCTGCTTGCAGTTCCTATTCTCATCGGATGGGCCCTGAGTGCAGCCAATCCCGGTGTTGCCGATGCCATTGCAGCAGGCGAAAGTGTAAAATACGATTATACCGTTCCCGAATTGATCTTTGCCGGTTTTGGTGTACTGGCCATGATTTTATCCCTCGTGCTCAAAGCCGTTGACAAAAACAAAGGCTTTGGCCTCGATCTTCCCAATAAAAAATAATCATTTTCAATATTTTACTCAAACAGCTGCCCCAAAGGCGGCTGTTTTTGTTCCATGGATTTTCCTTCCGAAATTTTTTGAACAGGTGTGCCGTCAGCGAAAGCGAACATTCGTCCAGGTTAAGCCTCTCCCCTTTAACCGTACACAGAAAATGACTTATGTTGATGTGCCGTCATGCCTCGGCGGCATCAAACCCACAGGAATCATACTCGTTCGGGTATACATAACAGGTAAAATCAGACCTTTATCAGGCCATTAACAAAGATTCACAAGCCCTGAAAGAAAAATTAAACTAATTTTAGCGCTTTAAATTCATTCAGTTTTAACATCAAAAAGATAATACCATGAGTTCAATTCTCGATCTTGAACCCAAAGGCCTGTGGAAAAATTTCTACAGCCTCACCCAAATTCCACGACCTTCGAAGAAAGAGGAAAAGATTATTGCCTTTACAAAAGAATTCGGCGAAAAGCTCGGTCTTGAAACCATTGTGGATGAAGTTGGCAACGTAATCATCCGCAAGCCGGCAACACCAGGCTTTGAAGACCGGATGGGCATTGTTCTTCAGTCGCACCTGGATATGGTTCCTCAGAAGAATTCAGGAACTGACCACGATTTTGAAACCGATCCTATCCAAACCTATATCGAAGACGGCTGGGTGAAAGCCAAAGGCACCACACTCGGATCTGACAACGGCATCGGAGCGGCCGCAGCCATGACCGTGCTGGAAGCCACCGACCTGGAACACGGACCCATTGAAGCGCTCTTTACCATTGACGAAGAAACCGGCATGACCGGAGCCAATGAGCTCAAGCCAGGGCTTTTACAGGGCGATATCCTCCTCAATATGGACTCGGAAGACGAGGGTGAACTCTATGTGGGCTGCGCCGGCGGTGTTGACACCACTGGCACCTTCACCTACGAGCCTGTGGCTGTTGAGCCCGGCTATGCAGCATATCAGATTGCTGTTAAGGGACTTAAAGGCGGTCATTCGGGACTCGACATCAACCTGGGAAGAGGCAATGCCAACAAAATCATGAACGGGTTATTGCATGTGGCAGCCACCAAATATGGTCTCATGCTGGCCTCCATCGAAGGAGGCAGCCTTCGCAATGCCATTCCGCGCGAATCCTTTGCCACAGTGGTGGTGCCGGAAGAAAACAGTGCCTCATTCGAAGCCTTTGTCTCAGAGTTTGCTGCACTGGCATTGGACACATACCGCGAAGCTGATGGGGGACTCACCGTTACGGCAACTGCTGCCTCCATGCCGGCGACCGTACTTGATGCCAAAACACAAGCCGGACTCTTTGAAGCTGTTGCCAAATGCCCCAATGGTGTCATTGCCATGAGCGCCGATATGCCCGGTGTGGTTGAAACCTCCAACAACCTGGCCATCGTGAAATCCAAAGACAATACCATCGTGCTGGCTGCCCTGCAGCGCTCATCGGTGGATGCCAGCAAAGCTGTTTTGGCAGGACAGATCAGGGACGTGTTTATCAAAGCCGGTGCCGATGCATATTCCCATGGCGAATATCCGGGCTGGAAACCCAATGTCAACTCACCCATCCTTAAAACGATGAAGGAAGTTTACCTGCAAAAGTTTGGCAAAACACCCGAAGTAAAAGTGATCCATGCAGGACTCGAATGCGGCATTCTCGGTGCTGCCTATCCAAACTGGGACATGATCAGTTTCGGACCCACCATCAGACACCCGCATTCACCCGATGAAAAGGTAAACATCGCCACGGTAGACCTATTCTGGCAGTACCTTGTTGAAACACTGAAAAACGCACCGGTAAAAGTGTCATAGACCACAACCCGGTTGTTGAACGGCAACGATAAATTCCTCCGGTGAAATTCAGGGAATCAAGCAAAGCTTTCCCTCTGTTTCACCGGTTTTTTTGACGCATAAAATTTAAAATATCCGGCTGAAAGCCATAAAAAACCGGCGCAGCGACACAAAATGATAAAAAATTCACCGAAAGGTTTGCAGATATAAAATTAATATCTACCTTTGCACTCCCAAAAAATAGGCAAGATGAAACGTACTTTTCAACCCTCAAACAGAAAACGCAGAAACAAACACGGTTTCCGCGAAAGAATGGCAACAGCTAATGGCCGCAAGGTGATTAAGGCGCGTCGTGCCAAAGGCAGAAAAAGATTAACCGTATCTGACGAAAGATAGTTTTTTATATTAGCCGCTTTATATTAAAGGTTTAGCAGAAGGTGATGTTCCTACATTGCCTTCTGTTTTTTTTGTTAACCAGCCTTAACAACCGAAAAAGCAAGAGAAGATAATAACAGCGTTTGATGCCTCAATGGCAGCACAAATCCAGCGGAACCATGCCTGACAAATGTTTCCGAAGTCATCACTCCACACCGGATGACAGGCAGCAATAAACCTTTAAAAAACCAAAAAGCGTCGCAATCAGCGCTGATTCTTTTTATCTTCGCCGCTGATCTTTGATCAACCCAAATGGATTTTTATGGAGAATTTTTTCATGATCGTTTTCTGGATCATCTTCGCATTTTACGCCTTGCGACTTATCCTGAGATACCTTTTACCCTGGTTGCTGACCCGTTTCATCCGCAAAATGGCCGGCAATATGCAGCAGCCTTTTGGTCAGCCCAATCCTCCTGGGCAATCAGCCGGTGAGACCAAGGTAAGGATGAATCAACAGGACAAGCCGAAAATAGACCCTGAGATTGGTGAGTACATTGAATTTGAAGATATTAAAGAACCCAAAAAAGAATAGCACATGAGCAACGCATTGACTATCTGGCGAAAAGTATTTCCCTTTGCCACCGCTGTGCTGGTATTTATTGTCGTGACCTGGGCCTACCTCAATCCGATGCTCGAAGGAAAGCGACTCGACCAGCATGATATCACCATGTGGAAAGGTATGTCGAAGGAGATCAGCGACTTCAGGGAAAAGACCGGAGAGGAAGCCCTGTGGACCAATTCGATGTTTGGCGGCATGCCGGCATGGCAGATCTCCGTTGTTTACGGCGGCAACCTGATGAGGTATGTTAAAAAAGCCATCACCTTTGGCATGCCCTATCCTGCCGGAACGGTTTTCATGTATTTTCTCGGCTTTTACATCCTGTTACTGGTTTTGCGTGTCGATCCCTGGCTCAGCATGGCGGGAGCGCTGGCTTTTGGTTTCTCATCCTATTTTTTCATCATTCTTGGGGCAGGACATTCCTCGAAGGCCAATGCCATCGGGCTCATGGCTCCGGTGCTGGCAGGTATCATTCTCACCTACCGCGGCGCTTTTATCAAAGGAGGGCTGCTTACGGCCATCGCCCTGGCTTTGCAGCTGGAGGCCAACCACCTGCAAATCACCTATTACCTGCTGCTGCTGATTGTCATTCTGGGATTGGCACAGCTGGCTGATGCCATCCGTTTTAAAACCCTGCCGCAGTTTACGCGGGCATCCGCTGTTCTGCTGCTGGCAGCCATCCTGGCAACACTCACCCACGGAACCAATCTTTATGCAACCTGGGAATACGGCAAGGAGAGTATGCGTGGCAAACCCATCCTCACCAAAGACGTGAGCGACCAAACCAAAGGCCTCGACCGCAGCTACATCACCCATTGGTCGTATGGCGTGGGCGAAACATGGTCGCTGCTCATCCCCAATGCCAAAGGCGGGGGTTCGGCCGTGATTGGCCAGAACCATCCGGCACTTGAGCAGGCCGACAAAGGCTACAAACAAGCCCTGGCGCAGCAAAATGCCTATTGGGGCGATCAGCCGGGAACCTCAGGTCCGGTTTATGCCGGAGCCATCACCATGTTTTTGTTTGTGCTTGGCATTTTCTTTGTCAAAGGAAAATATAAATGGGTCCTGTTGGCCGGAACCCTACTTTCGGTCATGCTCGGTTGGGGTAAAAACTTCATGCCTTTTACCGACTTCTTCCTTGATTACATCCCCGGATACGACAAATTCAGGGCTGTTTCGATGACCCTTGTCATTGCTGAGCTTACCATTCCGGTGCTTGGGTTTTTAGGACTCTACCAACTCTATCAATCACCCGACTGGCTAAGATCCAGGGGCAAATGGTTTTATACCGCCTTTGGACTTACCGGTGGTCTCAGCCTTTTGTTTTACCTGCTCCCTGACTTGTTTTTTAACTTCCTGAGTCAGTTTGAAGTGGAACAATTCAGCCGATTGAAACAGCAAAACCCTGCCGACTCAGGACAGATCGACCTTTTTGTCAGTCAGCTCGAAGAAGTGAGGATGAGCATTTTCAGGAAAGATGCTTTGCGAAGCTTTTTCTTTGTCACACTCGCAGCAGCTGCGGTGTATGCCTTTGGAAAACAAAAAATCAAAGCAAACTGGCTTACCGCCCTGCTCACCCTGCTGTTGCTTGCCGATATGGTGAGCATCAACACACGCTACCTTAACGACAAAAATTTCGTTTCACAGCGTAAGGTTGAATTTCCTTTCACAGCCAATGTGGCCAACAAGGAAATTCTTCAGGACAACACAGCTGAATTCAGGGTGCTCGATCTCACCAACAGCACTTTCAACGATGCCAGCACTTCCTACTTCCACCATTCGATCGGTGGCTATCATGGTGCAAAACTTCAGCGGTATCAGGATATGATCGAACACTACATTCAGCCCGAGATTGCCGGCTTGTCAAAGGTGATGCAGGAAAACATGACCCTCGAATCCATTCAGGAACAGCTTGGCAGGAGTCAGGTACTCAATATGCTCAACACAAGGTACATCATTTTCAACCCACAATCGCCCCCCATTCCCAACAGGGATGCCTTTGGCAATGCCTGGGCCGTGAACAACATCAGCTGGGCCGAAAATCCCAACAATGAAATTGACGCACTTGCCGGCCACGACCTCCGGACCACAGCCGTTGTTAACAAAGAGTTTGAGCCGCTGCTTGCCGGCCTTCCGACAGCCGGCCCCGGAAACGCCCGTATTGAGCTCCGCGACTATCAGCCCAACAAGCTGGTTTACGACATCCGGTTATCACAGGAACAGCTGGTGGTGTTCAGCGAGATCTGGTACACCAAAGGTTGGAAAGCTTTTGTGAACGGACAAGAACAAGCCCTCATCCGTGCCAATTATACGCTGCGTGCCCTTCGGGTTCCAGCAGGTGAAAGCCAGGTGGAGATGCGCTTTGAGCCAAAGGTTTGGGTGGTAGGCGAGAAAGTTTCGCTGCTGGCCTCTGCCTTGCTTCTGTTGCTGGTGGCTGGCTGGATTTACGTGGAAATAAAAGGCAGGAAAGCAGCAGCCCGGGCATGAAACGGGTGCTGATCATCACTTATTACTGGCCACCTTCGGGTGGAGCAGGCGTGCAACGCTGGCTCAAATTTGTGAAATATCTGCGTGAGTTTGGCTGGGAGCCGGTGGTTTACACCCCGCTCAATCCCGAAATCCCAACCTACGACGAAAGCTTGCTTGCCGACATACCCCCGGAGACAGAAATCATCAGAAGCCCCATCTTTGAGCCCTATCAGTTTTATAAGCTATTGACAGGAAAGAAGAAAGATGCCAAATTTCAACATGGATTTCTGAAGGAAGGGCCATCAGGCAGCAGTTCAACGGCCGAAAAACTCTCCGTCTGGATCAGGGGCAATCTTTTCATTCCTGATGCCAGGGCATTCTGGGTCAGGCCTTCGGTGAAATTTCTGTCAGCTTACCTCAGCAAAAAACCTGTTGACCTGATTGTTTCCACAGGCCCGCCCCATTCGTTGCACCTGATAGCCAAATCACTGAAGAAAAAGAGCCGTTTACCCTGGCTGGCTGACTTCAGAGACCCCTGGACGGGCATTTATTATTTCGATAAGCTGCAGCTGAGTGGCCCGGCCAAAAGGAAACACTTCAGGCTGGAGCAAGCCTGCCTTGATGAAGCCGACCACATCGTAACGGTGGGCGAAACGATGAAAAAGGATTTTGAAGCACGCACCACCACACCCATATCGGTAGTAACCAACGGTTTCGATCATACGGATTTTCCGCCTTCAGAGCCCGTCAAAAGTGAGTTTTTCAGCATTTTCTATTCAGGTATGTTTCTTCCCGACCAGAATCCACCCGAGCTCTGGGAGGCATTGGCCGAGCTTACAAGGGAAAACCAGGCGTTTTCGAAAGCCTTGCAGCTGCGTTTTGTAGGAAAATGCGATGCAGGCATCCTGGCCGACATCGAAAGAAACAAGCTTGGCAACCACCTCCTGCTGGAGGATTATGTTCCCCATAACCGCCTTGCTGCCCTGCAACAATCGGCCGGTATCCTGCTACTGAGCATCAACAGGATCGAAAACGCTTCCTACATCCTCACCGGCAAGGTGTTTGAATACATGGCAGCCGGCAGGCCAATTCTGGCCTTGTGTCCGGAAGAGAGTGATGTAGCCGGAATCATCCGCGACAGCAGGTCGGGCTATACCATCGGTTTCGGCAAGAAAGATGAATTGAAGTCGCTCCTGACCCAATTGTTTGAACGCTTCAAAAACGGCAGCCTGAAAACCGAAAAACAG